>PMDS01000128.1 GCA_003155655.1 Melioribacter sp. | reverse complement strand
TCTGGGAGGCATACTAAATTATTTTGTAAACGGATCTACCAATGCAGCTATCGAAAGTTTTCATGCTAAACTTAAATTGTTCAGACAGAGAATCAGAGGTGTTGTTGATAAATCTTTTTTCTTTTTCAGAATCATCCAATATTTTGCTTAATTAACTTTTGCCACCAAATAATCCGGTGAGCCAACATAAGTGGTTTATTGACCGTTTTTGGAGGAACTGATGCAATTCATAACAATGCTCTATATTTAGTCTGTTCTAAACATTTTCTTGTACCATCTGAATTATTAAACTCCCTAGCCATGCATGCAGGCTACGGACTTGATGTCCTGCCTGCCAGGACTCATAATTTTGTCGGGTTTTTCGGTGGCATGTCTTTAAAAATGTTGAATTTCCTTGAATTAATGTCTGAGTATGATGGAAAACGAACTAATGGCGGTATTCGTATAAAACTGTTCAATCATATTTCTTTCCTCGGTGGCTACATAAGTTATAAATATTTTTCAGGAGGGGCGGCATTTAATTTCCAGTTATAATCAGTACTTGTATATTTGCTAGAATAATAGAGGGTACTTGTTATTTGTTGGAGGTTGCTTTTGGTTAAGTATATAACTAAGCTGGGCTCAATCTACATAATAATCAATCTGCAAAATTTAATCTGCTGTAAAAATTATTGTAATCATTGATGGGGAATTTATATCTTATCTCTAAATAATTTTTAAAAAGAATTATTTCTTCAATATTTTCCAGTAAAGTTTCCTGTAAAGAATTTTCATTAAAACTTACTGGCATTTTCATTCCATTTGCGATTTCATTTTTAGATTTTAAATAAATCAGGCCATTCTCTAATATTTTTAACGCATCATTTGGAACAATTTTGATTTTTTCATAAAAAACACTGGATATTTTTGAGAAGATGTTCTCCAGTTCATGAATATGGTTACTTCTAAATAAATCCAGATTATTACTTATGTTCGAAAAATATTCACTTGATGTCTTTAATTCAAGATCATCTAATACAAGGTTATCAATTTTCTCTTGTCTGTGCAAAACTGATTCGTTACAACTCGATTGACCTGATGTTTGACGGTTAGTACAATAATAATATAATACTTTCTTTTCTTTTTGTTTTGTTACTGAAGCTTTAACACTTCCTCCGCAGCAACCGCATTTTAGAATTCCCAGCCCGCTTAATAAATATCTTACACGTTCTGGTCTGTCTAGTTTCCTATTTTTATTTACTCTTTCTTCTTTTTGTTTTAATAAAAATTCAAATTGGTTCTCAGTGAGTAATGGATCCCAATCCGCCTTTTTTCCTTCTGAATCAAAACCAGCATAGAATTTAAGTCGGTCAGGAGATAAAATATAACTAATGGTTGTACCTGTCCAGTGTTTTCCTCTTCTAGGTAATATAGAATGGGAATTCAATTCATAGGCTATTTTTGATACGCCTAGACCCTTTACAGTCCAGTAAAAAATATTTTGGAGTACTTTGTGTTCAGTTGGACTAATGAGAAGCTTGGAATTGATCGAATCATATTGATATCCATACGGCTGACCACCACCTTTCCACTTGTTCATTTGTTACCCTAAAGATTATTAATGACAAATTTATGATATTAATTCAGGATAGGCAAGAGATAAGTTGAATTTGGCAGTATTGCGAAATATATCAGAAATTCAATTAAAATCAGATAATTTACTAATAATAGGCTGATAATTGGCAAATTAATACGTACCTCAGTTTTCGTAGTGAAATGAATATGTTATAATGAGCCTAATATGTGGCAATTTATATTTTCTGTGCACTTGACTAATCACTAGTAAAGAAGGATTTGATTAATGATCCAAATCCTTCCTAAGTAAAAGACTATAAAAGAAATTCAATTAAGCAGATTGAAAAATATTTAGGCATTTTTAACAGTGAATTTATTATAAAGCCACATCAATCCTGTTGCTGCTAATCCAACCCCAATCAAAGAGTACCAGACGTATTCCGGATGGCCTGATGCTTTTGAAGATTGATATAACCAACCACCAAAGGGATCACCAACAAATCTAGCAATTGCAATAGGAAGGAAGGCGAAACCTTGAAATAATCCTTGCTGTCCTTCGGGTGCAATTTCTGAAATATATTCATAGTATCTAGGTGCTTGGATCATTTCTCCAATAGCAAAAGCCACTATACCGGCAACTATAGTTGGAACGCTCGGATAAATGGCAATTATAATCCAGATCAAACTTGAAAGAGCAAAGCCGGTAATAATAGCCCTATGAGTGGAAAGAGTTTTTGTTATTCGATTAATCGGAATCTGTAAAAGAATTATTGCCCCGGCGCCAGCCCACGATTGAATGATTTCGTAGGGAGCGTTTTTGTTGATATAATCTGTTACATAATATGGAACGATTATGAATTCCTGCCAGAAAATTATCCAGTAAAGAGAATAGATAAAAAGAAAAATCATGAATTTGAAATTGGATAGAACAACAATTAAATCTTCTAATTTTTCACCAAATGATTTATAAACATTTGGCTCCTTTTTGTTTTTGTAGAGAGTCATGTTTACAACCAGCATTGCTAAGCAGCTAATAGCAGATATTAAATAAACAAATTCATTTCCAAAACTATCGCGGACAAAATATGCAACAGTTGGACCAATCATTGCGCCTACATTTACAAGCCAGTAATAAATTGCAAAGCCAAGTGATTTTGTTTCTTCCTTTGATGTATCTGCAACAGTTCCAAGAACAGAGGGTTTAATAAATGAACCGCCAAATGCAGTAAAGATTAGGAAGATCAATAAAAGCCAGTAAGTATCAAAATTGGAATAGAAACTGTGAAACACGCTCATACCAAGCGAACCAATTAAGAAATAGCCAATTGCAAGAATTGTGAATGCAACATTGAATGCTTTTTTAAATCCCCATTTATCAGCTAAAGTTCCGCCAAGAATTGGAAGTAAATAAATCAATCCGCCAAAAATTCCGGAAAGAGAACCAGCGCGGGATTCTGTGAAACCAAGTTGATTCCGGAGGTAAATCATAAATACTATTTGTTGCCCGTAATAAGCAAGCCGTTCAAATAATTCCATCCCATTGGCTACCCAGAATGAAGGATGAAATCCGTCTTTTACTTTTTTTAATTCTAAAGAAATATTCACAAAGAGTCTCCACATTTGTGTGAAATTGAACGCAATTTAATTCAATTGTTTGTAGTTATTCAAACACTATTTAAGTAATTTTGTACAAAAATTTTTAACGGTTATAATGAAAAAATTCGGTATGACAGGAATTGCCGGCTATGTGGCACCCCGTCATTTAAAGGCAATTAAAGAAACCAGTAATGTTTTGTCTGCTTGTTTTGATCCGCATGATTCTGTTGGTATTATTGATCAATATTTCCCTAATGCTGATTATTTCGCTGAATATGAACGTTTTGAAAGGCATTTGAATCAATTGGCAAAAAAGCCGGATACTCAAATTGATTATTTGACAATTTGCTCACCTAATAATATTCATGATTCACAAATCCGTTTAGCGCTTAATGTTGGTGCAGATGCAATTTGTGAAAAGCCAATGGTTCTATATCCGCGTAATCTGGATATTCTACAGGTTTTGGAAGAAAAAACCGATAAGAAAGTTTATACTGTTATGCAATTAAGATGTCATCCTTCACTTCTTTCACTAAAAGAACTATTAGAAAAAGATAGCTCTGAAAAAAAACATAAAGTGGAACTTACATATGTTACTTCCCGGGGTAATTGGTATAATTATTCCTGGAAAGGTAATATTGAAAAAAGCGGTGGGATTGCAACAAACATTGGCATTCATCTTTTCGATTTACTAATTTGGCTTTTTGGCAGTGTTGAAAAAAGTGAAGTTTATCTTTCTGAAATTAATAGGATGAGCGGCCTATTGGAACTTAAAAATGCTGAGGTTGTTTGGTTTCTTTCAATTGATAAAAATGATTTATTACGTTATCAATTCCAGGCAGATAAAAGTACTTTTCGTTCAATTAAAATTGATAGCAAGGAAATTGAATTCTCAGAGGGTTTTGCAGATTTGCACACAAAAGTTTACAAAGAGATACTTAATGGCAATGGCTTAAGAATTAAGGATGCGCGCGCTTCAATCGAAACAGTATATGATATTCGTTTTTCAGAAATATTAAAGAAAAAAGATTTATTTCATCCGTTTCTAAGATAACAGCAAACAATTGAAATTTTTAAAAAAAATAACCTAAAAATTAATATGGACTATTTCAAACACGAATCTGCGTACATTGATGAGAATGTTCAAATTGGGGAAGGAACAAAAATATGGCATTTCTCTCACATTCAATCTGGTGCCTGTATTGGTAAATTTTGTGTCCTCGGGCAAAATGTAAATGTTGGAAGCAACGTCGTTATAGGAAACTATGTCAAAATACAAAATAACGTCTCAGTCTATGAGGGAGTTACTTTGGAGGATTATGTATTTTGCGGACCTTCAATTGTGTTCACAAATATTGTCGACCCAAGGAGCAAGTATCCTCAAGTTGGTTCGGAATTCTATATTAAAACCCTTATTAAAGAAGGTGCTTCTATTGGCGCAAACTCAACAATTATTTGCGGAAATACAATTGGTAAATTTGCGTTTGTTGGTGCCGGAGCTGTTGTAACTAAAGATGTCCGCGATTATTCGCTTGTTGTTGGAAATCCGGCTAAACACGTTGGTTGGTTTAGTGAAGCAGGACAAAAATTAATTTTTAATAAAGATGGAATTGCTTCTTGTAAAAAATCTCAAAAAAAGTATCAGTTGATTAAAAATAAAGTTGTAGAATTATAAAAATATCTATTAAAAATACTTTATTCCCTATACCATAAACTGGAGTAAAAATGAAAGTTCCTTTGTTAGATCTAAAACCGCAATACCAATCATTAAAAAAGGAAATTGATGAAGCAGTTCAGCGTGTAATTGATTCGCAATATTTTATTATGGGGCCGGATATAGCAAAACTTGAAGAAGATATTTGCCAATACCTGGGATGTAAAAAAGCTGTTGGTGTTTCATCCGGAACGGATGCGCTTCTTTTGGCTTTAATGGCTCTTGATATTCAACCGGGTGATGAGATAATTGTTCCTACATATTCTTTCTTTGCAACTGCAGGTGTTGTTGCCCGCTTAAATGCAGTGCCGGTTTTTATTGATTGTGACCCGGTAACATTCAACATTGATCCTAAAAAAATTGTAGAAAAAATTACGCCAAAGACAAAAGTGATTATCCCGGTTCATCTTTACGGACAAAGCGCTGAGATGGACGAAATATTGGCTATTGCAAAGAAACATAACATAAAAGTTGTTGAAGATGGCGCTCAAGCTATTGGTGTTCAATATAAAGATGGCAAATTTGTTGGTACTATTGGGGATATAGGATGTTTCTCATTTTTCCCAAGTAAGAATCTTGGTTGTTTCGGAGATGGTGGAATAGTAACAACTAATGATGAAGTATTGGGTGAAAAATTACGCATAATGCGCGTTCATGGAATGGAACCGAAATATTATCATAAAATGATTGGCGGGAATTTCAGACTAGACGCTCTTCAAGCTGCAGTGTTAAGAGTTAAACTTCCTCATCTTGATTCTTGGTCTGCTAAGAGAAGGGAGAATGCATCCATTTATACAAAATATTTCATTGAAGCTGGTCTCGCTAATGAAGAGGGCAGGTTAGTTTTTGATTCAAAGAATAAAGTCCTTTTACCAAAGGCAATTTATAAAGATACAGGGCACAAGAATCATCACATATACAATCAATATATAATTAGAGTCGACAAAAGAAATCCGCTTTTGGATTTTCTTAGGAAAAAAGAAATTGGCTGCGAAATATATTACCCTGTTCCATTTCACAGGCAGGAATGTTTTGAATACCTTAATTGCAAGGATGAAGATTTCCCAATTTCTAATGGCGCTTCAACTGATTCTATTGCCTTGCCAATTTATCCGGAACTGACAGATGAACAAATTAAATTTGTTGTTGACACAATTGCCGAATTTATGAAAGCTTCAAAATAATCCGGTGAGTACAAACATTATAATTGCATTAGGAATTTCAAATAAAGATTATATGCCTCTCAAAAGAGGGGCGTATTATCTGAATATTTATTAATATTTATTGAATTGATAATGAGCAAAACTAAAGTAGTTGTTACCGGCGGTGCTGGTTTTATTGGGAGTCATATTGTTGAATACTGGAACAACGAGGGAGCCGAGGTTCATGTTATTGATAATTTACGGAGTGGTTTCTTATCAAACGTTAATATTTTCCCGAAGGTAATTTTTCATCAAGAAAGCATTACTGAACGCGAGATTGTATTCAATGTAATGAAAAATGTGGATTATGTTTTTCACCTGGCTGCACTGGTTTCTGTGCCTGAGTCCTTTGAAAAACCTCACGAGTGTTTTAAAATTAATGTTGATGGATTATTAAACGTGCTTGAAGCCGCAAAAGAATATCAAGCAAAAAAAATTGTATTTAGCAGCTCAGCTGCTATTTACGGAGATAACTCTCAGTCGCCTCAAACAATTGATATGAAGCCGCAGCCAAAATCACCTTATGGAATTACAAAACTTGACGGTGAATATTATCTAAATATGTATAATGAAATGTACAAACTGGGAGCAGTCTCATTGAGATATTTCAATGTTTTCGGACCACGGCAGGATCCCGCAAGTCAATATGCAGCGGCAATTCCAATTTTTGTTCAAAGAGCTTTGAAGAATTTACCTATCACAATTTACGGCGATGGTGAGCAGACCCGTGATTTTATTTTTGTTAAAGATGCAGTACAGGCTAATATTCTAGCCGCGACTAATACTGCGGTTAATGGTATATTTAATGTCGCCGGCGGCAAAGCAATTTCAATTAATGAAATTGTTAATGTTGTTCTTGATGAAACTAAAAGCAGCAGTAAAATAGTCTATGAAAAAGAAAGAACAGGAGATATCAAGCATAGTCTTGCCTCAATAAAAGAAACAGAAGAAAAACTTGATTTTAAGCCTAATGTGAACTTGATGGATGGACTTAGAGAAACCATTAAGTATTTTATTTCAATAATGAATTAAAATAAATATTCAACTTTGATAATTCCTTATTAAAAACTTATAAGTGTGTTATGAAAGATAACTTGAAATTATTTTTGATCGTCTTTTCTTTTATCTCTGTCAATTGTCTCGTAGCCCAGGAAGTTCAATTCAAAGAAGAACATGTCGATTCGAAATTAAACCTTGTATTCAATAACCAGAAAATAAATTTTACGATATCAATTGATGGAAAGAAATTATTATCTGGTAAATTGGGGACACAGGAAGAATAGGCCAAAGATTTTGGCAGTTCTGAAACCAAATTTGAAACAAATGGAGATTTTGGACTTGATTTAATGTATGCCGGCTGGAGCGCTCCCGGCAAACTAAATAATGCTGATAATCCCGTGCTTTTAGATAAAAGTTTTTTTGATGTTTCTAAATATGCAGTACAAAATTTTTAAGGCGGTGCTAAAGAATTAGTTGTTACATGCAAAGGGAAAGACATCTCTCTTATTGACATCAAAAAATACGCTGCAGAAGAGAATTTTACCTGCATCACCATTCAAACGTGGAGAAATCAGGCAGACAATTTTAATTGATGAAGCAACAATCAAATTAAGTGATTGAAATTTTTAATGTTTATTTGCATTCATTTTTTCAAAGCACTATTTTTGCCTCACGAAAAATGAATTGATTTTTAGGGCCCATAGCTCAGTTGGTTAGAGCAGCTGACTCATAATCAGCGGGTCGGAGGTTCAAGTCCTTCTGGGCCCACTTAAAACCCCAAAGAAATTTGGGGTTTTCCATTCTACCTCCCTCAAATTTTCCCATCCTTCCGGCCCTGAACTTGTCGAAGAGTTTTTTTGTTTTGAATATTTACCTAGCTGTCAACCATTCCTTGACTGATTAAATTAATGTTGAGTAGTGGAACTCTACAACCAAAAATAAAAACTCAAAGGATGATGGATATAAGAAAAATAATCGTCTTATCAATGATTACTTTAGATGGTGTAATGCAGGCGCCCGGTGGACCTGAGGAAGACAGATCAGGCGGTTTCAAATATGGCGGTTGGGTTGCACCGCTTGGTGACGAAGTTTATGGCAAAGTCGTGGAACAACAGATAAAACCTGCAGACCTTCTTTTGGGCAGAAAAACATTTGAGATTTTTGCCTCTTTCTGGCCTGAACATGCGGACTTTTGGCCCGGTATCAATGATGTCACAAAATACGTCATATCCAAAACTATGAAAAAGTCAGATTGGAAAAACTCAGTTTTCCTCAAAACCATGGCAGATATCAAAAAGCTCAAAAATTCAAAAGGTTCTGATATTAAAGTTTGGGGTAGTAGTGAGCTCGTTCATCTGCTGCTTAAGAATGATTTAGTAGACGAACTCTGGCTCAAAATTCACCCGTTGACTCTTGGCAAGGGAAAAAAGTTGTTTGACAGTTCCGCGTTTCCGGCAGCTTTTACATTAATAGAAAGTATTGTTACACCTAGAGGAGTTATTATTGCCAATTACAAGCGGGCTGGAAAAGTTAAGACAGGTACTATTGGAGCTTAAGGAAAACCTTTTCTCCCACAAGACAGAAAACGGCAGCATTTCATATATAAAACAATTAATAATTTTTAATTACAGGCAGGCGCTTTACTGCGTTCTTACAATCCGGCAATTAATTGCTTATAATTGCACACAATTGCGCAAAACTGCTAGAAATATGTTAATTCTAGTAGCGGTCTTGCCTGTTTATGGCAAGGTTTATCAGACTCCGTTTCCGTCAGCTGACGGAGACGGAGAACGGATCGAAGGGAAGTGGAGTGGTCGAATGGGATTGAGGCTTGCCCTCCGAATCCGTTTGCTAACGGACTGAAGGAGCGTAGGATGGTTTTTTGTTTTGAATATTAAAAGGAATATTTTTAAGTTTAATCAGCATTAGGGGAACATCCAAGGTGATTTTAGAAAGAGTATCAAAAGAAAATAAAACAAGACAGCAATATCAGGTTCGTATCACTCTTAACGCGAACCAATGCTCTCACAACACAGAAGACTGTAGCATTTCATATTTATATAAAACAATTAATTATTTTTTTATTTCAAGTCCTCGATAGCTAAGAAAAAATTATAGAAGAGGTGTTAAATGAAAATGGTATTCATATTAATAATTACGGCTCTATTTAGCGTAACATCATTTTCTCAGAGCAATAAAATATCTTTAAAAGATATATCTGACGGCAGTAATAAAATATTGGAGACTAATAACTATAATCTATCTAAGACGCCATATTTAGAAAAAATATTATCTAACAATTTAAATGGCAATCATCGTAAATATGATAATTATAACATTATACCAATACCACCATCAGATCCGGCAAATTATAAATATGAATTAATACCATTATCAAAACCAGGACAACTTACTTTTAGATATGCTGAAAAATGATATTTGGCATGGTTCACCTGCCTATGGCTGTGTTAATTAATAGTTAGACATCTAAAATGTATTTTTAACTTTTTATAAGAGGAATTAGTAATGAAACAAGAATGTAAACTTGGAATGATATGGTTAACCTGGTTAGGTATTCCGGCATTAGCTTTGTTAATGGGTATAAAACTTGGATGGCTTGCTGCCTTATTTATTCTAATTGTAGGTGTATTTGCTCAAAGCATCTACATTAAAGTTTTTCCTAAAATGTCCCGACTGTTAGGTTATGGTTCAGTTGAAGACGTAGCAGTAGATTCTACTCAAAAAATAAAAGTACCGTCAAAAGTAATGCTCTATACAGCTAACGTATGTCCGTTTTGTCCGATTGTAAAACAACGCCTTATTGAACTACAAAAAAATCTGGAATTTCAATTAGAAGAAATCGACATTACTTTCAAACCAAATATTATTAAGGAGAAAGGTATTCGATCAGTTCCAGTAATTGAAAAAGATGGAAAATATTTATTTGGTAATGCCACAAGCGCCCAGCTTTGTGAATTCTTAACAAAATAAAGTTTTCCGGCCGTCAAGGACCATTCCTTGACGGAATTAAACGCAGAATGCTTCTTGACAGCAAAGAAATATTATTTTATGTTACACTCAGCATATGGGGAAAATCAATAGTGATTTTAAAAAGGGTAGCAAAAGAAAATAAATTAAGACCTTCATATCAGGTTCGTATAACTCTTACAGAGAATAGCCACACCCACAACACAGAAGTCAGCAGCATTTCATTTATAATACAATTAATGATTTTTTATTAATGGCCTATGGCTAGGTTGCCCGGCTTAGACGGGTTAATTAATGGTATATGCTTGGAGAAATTATGAAGTCTAATAACACTAAGCTGTTTAGCATCTTCAAATTGGCAGTTCTATTATTAACTTTAACATTAGTAGTTATCTCATGTAGTTTATTTTCTGAACCGGAACCATTTCATAATAATATTCATCCCCCGAAAACTTACAGTAAGACTACGGTTCTTAATAATTACGCAGTAGATCAAAAAGTAGCGGGAGATATTAACTTGGATTTTATTGCTGAGTGGAATTATAAAAATATCGATTCAGTAATCTGTTATATCGATTCCAAACGTGTTGGAGGGTTATATTATTCTATAGAAACTGCACAACTCTATTGGATATTAATAAATACAAGACAGTGGTCTAATGCTAAACACTCAATTACTTTTTTAGTTTACAAAAAAGCTTCTTTAAGCGATTCACTTGGAATTAATGGCTTTTTTCAGGATAATATTTTTTCGTACACAACAAGTCTTATTTTTAATAATTTTCCGCTTACCGCACCAACAAATGTATCGGTTAAACTTCAAAATAAAAATGCAGTAATAACATGGGACCCTTCAAATAGTGCTGATTTTAAATCATATATTATTACAAGAAATGGCTCCGAAATTGCCAGGATTAATTCACGGAATACATCTACATATGTAGATACTACAATACCAGATTTTTTCAGAGGTTCTTATGCCGTTGCCGTAGCAGATATTCAAAATGCATATTTCTCACCATATATTGCTTTCAAAAAAGGAGAATCATTAGAATTAACAATAAAAGATGCCCTGGATAATATGAATGGACAGGTAATTTTTATTCTGCCGAATAATAATTTAACAGCAGTTTCAACACAATCTCATGCAGTAACTAAACAATCTGCTAATGTCATTGATGGGAGGTGGATAAAAAACGATTGTAATGATCTATTTTATTGTTTTGATAATAATAATATGCTCTTCACCTTTGATGCAAATTCATTGAATTTGGTTCGTACACAACAAGTAAAATTAACCGGTAATGCGGCATCAAGCTCATTGATAGATGTTAAAGAAGGTCCGGATAAAATGTATTTATCGGTATATTATAATTCCAGTAATTCCAGTCTATACGCTTTTAATAAAGATGAAACAACACTCGAATTTAGCAATATTTCTCCTTTTTTAAAACTTGCCAGCTCTACAAAGTTAAGTTTATCAACAGACGGAAAAATTTTACTGCTTATAGGCAATAGTAATTACGCCAATAATCTTATGAAGTATTCTATAATTAATAATTCTTTTTCTTTTGTATCTCAAAGTTCTGTTAATATTCCAAGTGGATATTTCATTGAATGGAAAAATTCAATGTTGTACTTACTTCTTGATAAAGTATTAACTAATAAAGCAATATATGAATGGAATTTACAATCAATGAGTTTTGCGCAAACAATAATAAATTTAAATGAAGATTATGAGGGCACTTCTGAGCAATCGATTATTTATGCTGATTCAAAATATCTTTACACAGTTATCACTTTTCGAAATAAACTTAAGAAATATGATATCAATACCGGGCAATTAATTTCATCTTGGATATTTTCATCTGATATCAAATCTGTACATGGTGCAGGGGGCCGTTATATTTTTGCATGCACGGCAACAGATCAGTGGATAATTGATACGGGAGTTAACTAATGAAAAAGATACTATTTTTTATTATTGTATTGTCACAATTAGTATTTCCACAGACAAGAAGAGTTAGTTCAGCGTGGGACGTATATTTTGCCGCCGGTTATGGAATTTCTAATACCAGCAGTTTGAGTGGGTACTATGATTATCTTTGTAATTTTTACATAGCTCACGGAATTCCACTTCAGACGCAGACAAAATTCAGCAAAACCGCAATATTAAATGCAGGTGTTATGTATGGCTTTTTAAAAGATTTCAGCGCAGGTATTTCTTTGGGTTATATGCACTCTCCTGCATATACAAACTATGAAGATGATAATGGTACTTTAAAAATAAACGGATCACTAAATATTTTTTACATTTCGGGAATGATCCGGTATACTCCTTATAAAATTTTCGGCTGCCCTATTATTTTGAGATCTCAGGTAGGTATTTGTTCTGCATCTTCGAATATTACCGGGCAAATTAGATTTATTACTTACGCCTTATATAATGAAGATTGGAATGTATCCTTAAATGACGTAGGAATCTTTTTCCAGGGTTCAATTGGGACATCCTTTAAATTTGGAGGATTTAATTTAGGACTTGAGGCAGGCTATGCATATTCCTACATTAAATTTTTGCCTGAAGGAGTTAAGACAAAATTGGGAGTAATTGCAGATCCAAGAGTGGTTGATAATGGTCCCCAGACTATAATTCTTCTTGCATCGGTTGGATTCCAATTATAAATGTTATGCTATTGATATATATTTAATTCAATTCATAAAAAAGAAGATACTATTTATAAAAAATAAATGGGAAAATAATGAAGATGCACAGTAATAAGTTGTATAACAGCAAATTCGGATTAATAGTTGTAATCCTTTCATTAACCTTTGTTGTTATCTCATGTAATCTGTTTTCTGAGCCGGAACTAAATAATTATGATGACGCAGTTCGTCAGGAGACCAAATCTTATACCCTAACCAATTATTCAGCAACTCAAGTCATGAGTGGAATAGTCCAGATACCTTATGTCCCTGATTCAACTATAAAAAATATTACCCAGGTAAGTTTACAGGTTGATACTACAATTGTGGGTACAATTAAGAGTTCCCCATATAATTTTAGTGTAAATACAACGAAATGGAGTAAAGGCAAACATATACTTTCATTTTTAGTTTATATAAAAGATCCTAAACTTGGTATTCTGGATTTAATAAATACTCCTTATAAAATATTTACATTTACGCTTTCTTTTGATAATACTGCACCAACTGCTCCCACAAATGTTAATTGTATTGAAACCAATAAACATACTAAAGTCTTCTGGACACCCACCAAGTTAAACAATTTTTATTCCTACGTGATACGTAGAAATGGAACAATAATAGCCACAATAAATAATCAAAAAGATTCAACATATATTGATGAGAATTATATTTTATCTGATTATTATAAAGTAAATTATGAAGTAGGTGCAGCAACAATGAGTGATGTAAAGTATTCAAATGCTTTTTCAATAACCAAAGGAACATGGTTGAGGTTAAATTCAGTTTTGAATCTATTAGACGGCCTCTCAGATAGAGTTGTATTTTTTACTCCTGACGGTCTTACAGCGGTTTCAGCAAATACGTGTACTATATTAACCAGTTCAAATCCTCCAGATTATTCTTCTAATATTAAAATTGGAATGATGGCTTTAAATTATGATAGAACCAGTCTATTTTTATTCTGGAATAATTACTCTATAAATAAATATTCTGCTTTAAACTTATATGGTTATGGACAAATTTCAACTTTGTATCAACCTGGAATTTTAAATTTTGTTGTAGGAATTAATGATTCAATGATGGTATCAACTCAGTCAGGTTATCTGTATAGCGTTAACAGAAATTCTCAAAAATTACGTAACCAATTAGTAAAATTTGCCAGTCCAACTTCTTTAATTAGTATTTCTCTTGATGGGAAAAAACTAATTGCAGCAGATAAATCAGGGATTAATAAATATTCCATTGATCAAAATGCCACTAACAAAAACCTGTCTGTTAATTTAGTTCAGCAATCAGCTATTAGAGATTCAATCCGTTTACTTAAAGTTGATTGGGATAATTCAAGAATCTTTACTCAGAGGCAAACAAATTTAATTGAATCATGGAATACTGAGACATTTAATTTTATAAATTCATTTAATATACCTGCCGGTACTGATGAAATAATTCAAATTAAAGCTATCAATGCAGACTTCAAGCATCTTTATGCTGCCTGCACAATCAAATTAAATAATAACAGATCGACCCTGCTGGTGGAATATGATGCATCAACAGGTAAGGAAGGCCGTAGATGGAAATTTGATGATGAAATTCAATCAATATCTTTATCAACACAAGGCAGGTACTTATTTGCTTGTTCATCAAATAATCAATGGATAGTTGAAATAGGGGATAATTAAGAATGAATAAAAATCTTTTATTATTAGTCACTATTATTATTCTATCTCAATCTGTATATCCTCAACAAAGGAGAACATTTATTTCGTGGGATGCTTTTGTCTCGGTTGGCTACGGGAATACAGGCACGGCCGGAGCTAGAGATTATTTTAATTATATTGTAGAAAATTATAGGTCTCATGGAATTCAAGCACAGACAAAAACTGAATTTGGTAAAACCGCAATAGCCAATGCCGGAATAAATTTTGGTATATATGAAAATCTTGGAGTAGGATTATTATGCGGATACTTTTATTGCCCCGCATACGCAAACTATGGAGATTATGGAGGCGCACTAAAAATTGACGGATTAGTAAATGCTTTTGACATTTCTGTAAAGGTCCGGTATTCACCTTTTATGATTGGTGATTTTCCAATCATTTTAAGTGCGCAAATTGGTGCTTGTTATTCATCGTTAAAAATAACAGAAGAATTGAAGTATTATAATTATTCCTCCAATAATTATAATTGGGAAATGACATCGGATGGCTGGAGTCCAATTTATCAAGTTACAATTGGTAGTTCTATTACGTTAGGTAAATTAATATTAGGGCTTGAAGGTGGTTATACCTATTCCTGGAATGAAGTAATGCCGGAACGGCATACTTCAAAATACGGAATTGTAACAGATTCGAGAATGATAGAAATTGCTCCAAATGGTTTAATCTTTCTTGCAACGATTGGCATAAAATTATGAAAAAATTAAAGTAGAGATATATAAAATATTGCGAATTAGATTAATTGACGTTCGCTCTTTAAAGCTTTTTAAGAGGTACTTTAATTAACGTAACATTTAGCACATAAAATGAATAATAGTCATTATATAAAATGAAAATGTTTTTAGATAAACTACCATATTATGCAGGAAATTAAAAATGAAAGTGAAAATTATTATGATATTTTGTTTGTGCCTCATAGCGAAAATTGAGGCTCAATCTGTTTTATCGATCCAGTCCAAACCTGATAATGCAAATGTTTATGTTAATGATTCGTTATATGGTAAAACTCCTTTAAAGATTTCGAACATTGGCGCCGGGAACAAATTAATTTCAATTGAAAAAGATTCCCTTAAAGAGTGGGCATATAATTACCATATTGAAAAGGATTCGAGTTATCAAATATATGCGATACTGGATGGCGATTACGGATTATTATCTCTATATTCAAATCCTTCAGGAGCCAATGTTTCTATCAACGATTCCTTGATAGGAAAGACACCTATACTTGAATATAAAATAAATAACTTTATTCATAAATTTAAAATCGAAAAGGAAAATTATGTACCATGGGAAGAGTATTTTGGAATAGGCCGCAGGTTAGAAAAAAAAACCATCAATTTACATAGTATATACAGTTCATTATCTTTTAATAATTTTTCAAACGATCTAAAACTTTATATAGATGGGGTACTATTGGATAGCACCAAATTTGCAAATTATAAGCTGCTAATTGGAAGCCACCGGATACAATTAATTGATGCAAAATATGATTGTGAGATTTCTAAAAATATAAATATGGAACCTGACAATCATTATGAAATTTATTTGGACCGAAATAAATTTTCATTAAGGCCTTTGATCTATTCTGCTATTATACCCGGATTGGGCCAAATATCTAACCAGTATTACCAGAAAGGTACTTTAATATTACTTTCAACAATTGCAAGCGGATGTTTAACGGCATGGTCAATAAATAATCACCACCGGAAAACAGATGAATATAATTCATTCCAGGATAAATATCGTTTAGCAAAAACTGAGGCAGATGCAAGCTATTATCATTCTATGACGCAAAATGCTTATGATAAGGTAAATACAGCGTCAAAATTAAAATCTCTTGCTATTGGCACAATGATAGGAGTCTACCTGTACAATTTATTGGATGCGGTACTATTCAGCGGCAGACTGGATCTTATTCGCTATGAAAAACAGGATGGTAAGTATCAAATAAAAAATGAAATTGGTTATAAAAGTATAAGCGCAGGTATACAATGGAATTTTTAATCAGGTTAAACAAATCGATTTTTTTTATTGTATTAGCAGTTTTATTGTTAAACAGCTGCAAGGAAAATGTTGCTCCTGATTATAAAAATATATTAGATCCGGACGCTGTATCATTCCAGGGCCAGTCCCCCACAAATTTAAAGATTACTATTTTGTCACAAAATGCTATTAAACTAGAATGGCAAAACAATAGTAATTATGAAAATGGTTATATAATTGAGAGGACGTTAATTAATGATAGTAATTATGTTAAAATAGGCGAGGTTGGTCATAATATTACTTCTTTTATTGATAATGCCCCGGTAAGCAATAGCTATTTGTACCGTGTACGAATGAAAAATACAATAACAAATAATACTTCGGATATAATTACTGAACCATATACTGAAAAAATTAAACTCGCAGATAATGTAGATAATTTTTGCCTCAGTCCCAACGGTCAATATGTAGCTGCACACATAAACGGAATGATAACAGTATTCAATACATCCGATGGCACAAAACTTTCTAGTATAAGTTATAATACAGAAGTATTTTGCTTAAGTAATGATTATATCGCAACAGCAATTAATACTACCAAAAATCAAACTATAAAAATTGTTAATATAAAACTTTGGAGAATAAGTGATGGAACTTTAATAACCAGCTTTTTCGATGAAACCAATTACAACGTATATGAACCTTTGACCCAATCTTCTTCTTTGGTGTTTAATATGAAGGGTAACATTCTTATTTCTTTCTATGGTAGTACAATAAATGTATGGAATCTTGAAAATATTCTATCTCCAATAATTCAAAAGTCTATAGGCGGATTGCATTTTCAAGATTCTGTATTTATGGGATATTTTGAGTTAAGTGGTGATGAGAAATATTTGATTGCTAGGGATAACAATAGTCAGATTATAGTTTATGATACAGAAACATGGAATGTTATTTATTCGGTTAATGGAGATGGAAGCGTATTGCCCCATCTCATTAATCAAGATATAGTTTTTTATTATAAAAATTCACTAAACTTCTACGATTTTAAAAATAAAAGTCTTGCTGTTACAATTAAGGATTTCAATTATGGGAGTGGCGTTTATAATGTTCAATATAAAGTCAACATAAATAGTATTGGCTCAATATTGTCTGCCTACCATGATTGGGAAATAATTGATTTATGGTTATTAGGAAGTGATTATAAGTTGATCAAAAAATTAAAATCAATTAATATGAATGATGGATCTGCAAATGTTTGTGCATTTTCAACCAGGAACGATTTTTTTGTATTAACAAGTTTTGATAGATTATATTTATTCAAGTATTATTGAATAAATACATTTTTAAATCTTATAACTCCAAGGATATTATAAATAATATTTTTAACCGGTAAGGTTTCAAGAAAAGGCGCTGGAACATAACTTCCGGGTCTACTAAAAACCCCTCGAGCAGAGGGGTTTCCCATTTTCCTGACCTTCAATGACCATTCATTGACGGGACTAATTCAATGTCGAAGAGGTTAAAAGTTCACCACGGTGTTCCTGGTTGTACAAAAATGACTTCACTTTGTCCCTCTCCTTCATAAGGAGAAGGTGGCCGGAGGACAGGTGAGGTTTGAATATTACAAGGAATATTTTTATGTTACAATCACTTTATGGGGAAAATCCATAGTGATTTTAGAAAGGATAGTAAAAGATAATGTACAACAACTTCAGGATCAGGTTCGGGTAATAATTAGGCAAGCTAATATTATAAAAAAGAAGTTAGAAGCATTTCTTATACAACCATTAATATCTTAAATAAAGTTATCGATATTCAATTCTTGGCGAATAAATTATTGATAAATAAACATTTGATTTGGAATTAATGCGGAATAATGGAGTGGACATCACTCATTATAAAAATTAAATTATTAATTTGTAATTATTTTTAAATATCTTAATATTATTTATTCCTTTTGTTCTTGAGTTTTGATTAATTATTTGAAAATAATTATTATCATTTATATTTAAATAATAGCAATTGAATTATTTGGTAAAATTCGTGAGGGTATTATGGATAATATTGGTATTAAAAGAATTGAAATTAGAGACCTGTTCGGATATTATGATTATACCTTTGATATGACAAAAATAGAAAATAATAAAATGTTAATCTTATATGGAGATAATGGATCTGGTAAAACTACTATTTTAAAATCTATTCTTTTTTTGCTTTCAAGTGCAGATAAAGCTGGACATAAATCAGGTCTAGCTAGAATTTCTTTTAAGAAAATAGATATTACTTTAAGCAACAATGTAACAATTGGTGCTTCGAGATTAAATGATATAATTGGTTCTTATAATTATTATCTGTTAGAAGATAATGTAGAAAAATATAATATTTTCCTTCAAGCTGATGAGAATAATGATAATGCAATTAATGTTTCTGATAGTACTGAAGAAGGGAAGAAATTTCATGAATTATTGAAATTTATAAAATCTTTGAATATTGAGATATTTTTCCTTTCTGATTCAAGAAAACAAATGAAAACAATCGATCAGCCAAGTACAAGTGAATCTGATCTAATTAATGCACTTAGCACTACTAAATTACTATTTGAAAACGAACTTAAATTTCGTAAAAGGACAAATATTGCTGAAAAAGATATTTTGGAAAATACAATTAAAATTTTCGAAGATTGGATAAAAGAACAAGCTTTAAAAGCTTCCAATTATGGCGAAAATAAAACAAATACTATCTATTTGGATATAGTTAACAATATAATTATACCAGGACCGGAAAAGATAGAAAAAATAGAAGAAAAAATTAAAGCTATACAGGAATTAATTTTAGATATTAGTGTAAGATCAAAAGCATATGAAAAAGTGGGTTTGATAACAAGGTCTGAATATGAACAACTAAGTAAAGCTTTTAACATACAAAATGATCAAAAAAAAGAGATTATTTATAATATTCTAGAACCATTTATTAAAGGAATTAAAGCAAAGTTAGATGCACAAAGTGATTTACAAGAAACTTTAACTTCATTTATTAATATTACTAATTCTTTCTTAACAAATAAATTATTAAGCTTTGAATTACAAAGTGGTTTCAAAGTAACTCAAAACCATACAGAAAAAAATATCCCATTCTCTTCTTTATCATCAGGTGAAAAACAAATAATACTATTATTTTGTTGTTCTATATTGGCCAGTAACCAAGCTACGTTCTTTATTATAGATGAGCCAGAACTTTCATTAAATATAAAATGGCAAAGAAAATTACTTAGTTCTCTTCTATTCCTAAGTAAATCAAGAAATATTCATTTTATAATAGCAACCCATTCTATTGAATTATTAGCCAGTAATAGAGATAATGTAATAAAATTAGTCAATAGCAAAAAATTTTAAATGAATTTTATAGAAAGAAGATATCTTTATGAAGTAATTACTATGTATTCATTAGAGCCTTTTTTGGAAGATATATATGTTGAAGGTGCTGATGATTTTGCTTTTTATTCTGAATATTATAATGGTAATCACGAAGTTAGATTTATCGAAATTAATCAAATTGATTTCAATGAATTATATCCTGAAAAACCTTATTTACGATGTAATAACCATGATAAAATAATTGAATTATCAATACAATTGTTTGAAAAATTTAATAATCAATTAGGATTTGTAATTTGTATAGCAGATTTAGATTTTAATAGTTTAGAAAAAGTATCTATATGGAATAGTTATTTATTCTACACAGATTATAATTCTTTAGAATTGTATTTTTTTAATAAAGAATGTCTAGATCGTTTGTTAAAAATTATGTTTCATAAATATTCTGTTAATAGTGAGAATCTTCTAGCTTCATTAGTGCCTATTTTAAGATTTTTATTTATCCTTAGATATGAACTTTACAATTTGCCAAACCCAAAATATTTAGAACCTGAAATAGTTGATATTAGAAGAAGCCTTACAATTGATATTGCTTCAGGTCAAATTATATTTAATGATAAAGAATATTTAGACAAAATATTTAACGCAAATTATTTTATAGAAAATAAATTTGGATTCAAAGAAACCATTTATAGATTCCTTAATATCTCTCCAAGTGATCCAAGATTAGAAATAAGAGGACATGATTTTATTAAAGTTCTTTACCTTTTTATAAAAAAAATTGATAATAATTTATGTCATTCAGAAGAACAATTGGGAAGAACATTACAACTCTGTGTATCAAGAGAAAATTTAAAAAATAACAGATTATTTAATAAAATCAGATTAAAATATTCGTATTTATCCCAGCCTTCAAAGACCATTCATTGACGGAATTAATTCATTGTCGAAACATGTATCAATCCCAAATAAAACTCATATAACCCGCACCCCAAACGGAACACCATAGCCAATCGTTTTGTTATTAAAATGTTCATCAGGGTTATTTAAATTGTTGAAAGGAGAAGCAGCATGCAAAAATATCTTTTGATATCCCTTTTTCTTGTCATGGCATTCACACTTGGATTTATAACAAAGTCCGTTCTGCCGACAGATAATAAAACTACTAAAAGAGTTACATCAATAGGCGGAGTATTCTTCAAGTCGAAGGACCCAAAGCAGCTAAGAGAATGGTACTCACAGCATCTTGGACTTCATACTGATCAATATGGAACTAACTTTGTGTGGCGGCATGATGAAGACAGCACAAAGAAGGGATTCACTCAATGGAGTGTGTTTAACGAAAAGACAAAGTATTTCGATCCATCAACAAAAGACTTCATGATTAACTATCGTGTAGAAAACCTTGTTTGGCTAGTTGGTGAGCTCCGTAAAGAAGGAGTAACAGTTCTTGATACAATTGAAGCTGTAGATTATGGTAAGTTCGTTCATATTCTTGATATCGAAGGAAACAAAATTGAATTATGGGAACCTGTTGATGCTGTCTATGGAAAATTTACCGGCGGACAAACAAAATAAAACAGTGATAACAGTTAATATTACCCATCCGTTAAGCCTGCCTTAGTATAATTCTTAAGTATCTTGGTAACACATTAGTTATATTAATTAAAAACCTGGTGTACAAAAAAAGTTTTGCAATTAATTTTGAACAGTTCAAAATTATTTTTTAAACGAGTTTTGCATATTTGCGAAGGGTGAACCACCCCGTCACACTTAAAGCGTGACACCCCCTCCTTAAAATAAGGAGGGGAGATAAACTAGCCAAAGGGCTGGGACAAAAAATTTGTTCTTTGACATACTGACTATTCCATTGATGCCTAACGGTGAAAAAACGGAATGAAAATGGGATAAAACCAAGGTGAAAACGGGATAAAAACAGGGTGAAAAACAGGGTGATAATTGGGTGAAAATTAGATGAAACTTGGTGAAAATTGTTGGAAAACTTAGGACTAGCATTAAAAGGAGAATTGATATTTTTTGCTAAAAAGGTTCTGAAAAAAAATTAAAGGAATGACAAAAAATCCTGATGTTTACGAAACTCAGAACCGTTACCGAATTGCTGAAGTAATACACTTAGGCAAGAATCATTCCTTGACGGAATTAATTTACTGTCGAGGAGTGGAAAAGACTCAACAGCCAAGAAATACAAAACTGATCCGCCAGAAAGCGGCGGACAAGCCCGCCAAAAAGACGGCGGGCAAGTTTAAACGAAAAATCCCGGCTTGTGACCGGGACCTTTCCGACTTCTTTTATTTGACCATTTATTTATTTCATCAAAATCATTTTTTTGCTCATGTTGATATTGCTTCCGCTTAATCTATAAATATACATTCCGCTGGAAAGTTTGCTTGCATTAAACGTTACTTTGTATGTGCCTGTTGGCAATTCCTTATCGAGCAGATTGACAACTTCTTGACCGATAACGTTGTAAACTTTCAATGAATAATTTCCTGTCTGCGGTACTGCGAACTCTATTATAGTTGAAGGATTAAATGGATTTGGATAATTCTGCGATAGTTCAAATGTGGTAGGTATTGTGCTGTTGCTGTTCTGTACATCAGTTAACTTGTATGAGCTTTTTACCTGGGCATATGCGTATTGAACTGGAGAACCTAGAGGTTGATCAACATGTACTAAAGTTGCAGTGTTTGTTATTGTCTGTCCGATTGTTACTTTCCCTTGGAATTGAATCCAGTTGAATTGTCCCGAACCGCTGCAATTGTTTACTATTGTCTGACCGTAGATCGTACCTGCGCTGAAATTTAAAGTCGCCAGCGGGGCAAGAACTGATCCGTAAAGCGCTATGCCGTGTATTGTAAGTGTCTTAGCTTCGTAAAAGTTGAAAATTATATTTTCATTCTTAACCCCGGTCAATTCCATTCCGCCTGTCCACGATACTGTGGTTCCGCTTACATTTATTATGACTACTGAACCGGCAGGAGCGTCAATCGTGAAATCGTTGCAGGTGCTCATATCAGAACCATTTACTAAAAATTTATTCTGTGACGTGTTGGCTCCGGTTAAGGCAAGGTGTCCGTATTGATATGTAACAGTTCCGTTCGGAATAAGAACCGAGAGTTGCTGTGATAATGTATTCAAATATAATGAGGCAGCAGTGAAATCGATTGGAGATGCCTTTTTAATTTTTCCATCGGCTGAATTGCAGATCGAAGTATCGATGAATGATCCGTAGGCTATGTCGCCGTTATAAACTCTGCCGCTTGCAAATGTTAGCTTTCTTCCAACTACCAAAACATTCCCGCTATTAGCCGGTAATTTATCTCCGACACTATAATTTGCAAGAACAGCATTGTTACCTACAGCCAGTTTTCCTTCGGTATCAGAAGAAGGCTGATTCAGATTTGTTAATACAAACGTGTTGTAATCAGATGCTGAACCAAGATCAAAGTAAGACGCCGTCGGAGCTGTAAAATCCGCTTTTGCATTAATTGTTAATGTCTTTGTTTCTCCAACTCCTAAGTTTCCAACAGTCCAGATATGGGTAGTGGAGCTGTATGTGCCATCGGTAGATACAAAATCAAGGATCGCCGGCATGACGTCGGATATCTGTATTCCCGTTGCTGCTACGTTGCCGGTATTGGTGACTGATATTTTATACTGAACCTGATCGCCGTTATTTACTGTTAAGGTTGCACATGTTTTTGAAATTGAAAGATTTACCTGGTTCATCCAGACACAATTAGCAGTTATTGTTTTTGAAGCCGTTACCGGTGCTGCAATAACTAATTTTTGATTTGAACCTGGGTTTACAACAGTCCAGTATTGTATTCCGGCTGGTATTATACAATTTGCCGTTGCAGTAATAGTTGTATTGTTATGTGGCCCTGCTGTTAAAGTTAGAACGGGGCTGACTCCGGAATTATTTGTAGTTGTTGTGTATGATGATAACGTACCTTCATTTACTGATAGTGTAATCTGGGCATTAGGAATAGGAATACCTAATTCATTATAGGTTTCAACAGTAAATGTTGCAGGAGTGCCAACTGTGAATGATTGGGAAGTAAAATTAATCTGTAATGTATTGAAAGGCTGAATATTACCGGCTTTTAATAAAGTTTCAGCTATAATTGCCTGGGCTCTTGCCTTAATTGCCGCATCAACTGTTGAACCGCCATCAATACTCACTGTTGTAACATCAAGGTTATCTGATTGATTCCATATTGCCAGTTGAATCGCTGCTGCTTCCTGATTTACATCAGATAATGAATTTGCATAAGGGAAAACTTTGTAAGGGTAGAAATTGTTTAGAATATAAGTAATTGTCGAAATTGTTGGTCCTTGATCCTGGTATGCAGTATTCCATGGAAGATTGTGCGTAAGATCAATACAATAAAGTTTTACATCTTTACCATCTGCCGTGCCAACTAATGATCCGCAATATACATATTCATTATTATATGCGGCTGGCAAGTGAAGGGTAACATACTTGTCCATCCCTGTTACCGATGCTGTGCTTTCAGTATGGGCTGTTAAATTCATAGAAAGAACTGAAGTAAGTATTATTGTAAAAAAAAGTAACTTTTTCATTATTTTTTTTCCATTATAATTGTATAAAAATGTGATTATAAACTAGTCGCAATAATCAAATAGTGAGCCAATGAAAAATGCCCGGTAATGAGGTTTTTCAAAGAAATCAATCTATTATATTGAGATTTTGTTTCAATTTGAGCCTTTTCATTTACAATGCATATGGGCCGGTTCCGAAATATTGAAGAATTACACTTAGGCAGGGTTGTAAGCATGATTTACCCGCTCGTCATCCATTCCTTGACATCATGAGAAAGGAGTTTTTATGAAAACATTGAAATACAGAAAAGCAGATTTAGAGGATATACCGGCACTTGCTCGACTTCGAGGTAACAATGAATCGGGAGGTTCATCGGAAGATAGAATGAGGCGATACTATGCCGGGACACATCATCCGCAACAGGCACTTTTGCCGCGTGTTATTTTAATGGCTGAGGAAGGTGGGTCACCAATTGGTTACATTGCCGGGCACCTTACGCGGCGTTTTGGATGCGATGGAGAACTCCAGTGGATATATGTGTTACCAAAATATCGGGGAAGCCAAATTGCTTCAGAATTTCTTAGGATTCTTGCTAAATGGTTTGTTGAAAACAAAGCACTACGTATATGTGTGGATGTAGGTAACGAACATGCGCGTAATTTTTATAAACATCATGGTGCTGTCGGTCTAAATCAATATTGGCTCGTATGGAATGATCTTAGTGTTGTATTATAGATTAGTAATCGCGGCTGTCTAATCAATCGTTCAATACCAATAGCCCAGAAAAATATCTTACATTACTTCTATCGATATTATTTGACATACGTTATTCTTATCGATATATTAGGCGTAAAACAATTATAGATATCGTATGACAATAGTAAAAATATCACCCAAGTATCAGGTTGTAATACCAAAAGAAATCCGCAATAAATTAAAACTGAAACCCGGTCAAAAGTTACAAATTCTACAATTTGGTGAAAGGATAGAATTTATCCTTCTTAAGGATATTAAAGATGCGCGTGGTTTTCTTAAGGGAATTGATACTACCATTAATAGAGAAGAGGATAGACTATGAATTTGGTCGATTCTTCCGGTTGGTTGGAATATTTAGCTGATGGTAAGAACGCTAAATTCTTTGCCTCAGCCATTGAAAATACAGATGAATTGATTGTATCTGTCATTAATATCTACGAAATATATAAGAAAGTATTATTAGAAAAAGATGAAAACACTGCTATACAGGTTGTAGGTTTAATGCAGCAGGCAAAGGTTATTGATGTTACTCCTGCTATATCTATTCAAGCAGCAAAATTCAGCTATGAATTCAAAATACCGATGGCAGATAGTATAATATATGCAACAGCCAGGGTAAATGATTCTATCGTATGGACTCAAGATATTGAATTTAAGAATTTGGATGGCGTTAAATATTATAAAAAGAATTAGTGCATTATTTTTAGAGACGTCAAACCTGTCTGGCTTTGACGGAAACAACTCTTTTCCAGGTCTTGACAGCCCAGGTAAAGGATATACCTTTACCTAATCCACTTAAAGAATTACATTAATTTTTAACTTTAATACTAAAAAATTGCGCTAAATTAGGAAAAAAACTTATATTTGTTACTCGTTTTGTAAAGTTAACGGATTCTGTTATTTAAAGAATAAGTTGGCATTCGCAAAATAGTATAAATTACGCCGGGGTGGCGGAATTGGTAGACGCACAGGACTTAAAATCCTGTGGGTATTTATACCCGTGCCGGTTCGAGTCCGGCCCTCGGTACAGCATTTTTTTTGATTTGGGTTTTGTAGTAATGACTAATTAATTTCTGCGGGTTCTTAGCTCAGTTGGTTAGAGCGTCTGCTTGACGTGCAGAAGGTCATAGGTTCGAATCCTATAGAACCCACTCAAAGTTAAAATTTACCCGGCCGTCAAGGACCATTCCTTGACGGAATTAAAAGTTTGATTAGTGGTGTTCTAAGCATATAAGATCAGAGGTTCTCACGAGGTGACTATAGAACCCACTCAAAGTAAAGATTGATTTAGTGGTGTTTACCCGGCCGTCAAGGACCATTCCTTGACGGAATTAATCCAACCCACAATCAGCCGGAGTAACTTCCGTTTTTTTTTAAGTAGGAATTATGGATAAAATTAAAATTACATTTCCTGACGGCTCTGCTAGAGAATTCGATAAAGGGATAACTGCATTTGAGATTGCAAAATCAATTTCAAATCGTTTGGCAGAAGAAGCTTTAGTTTGTAAGATCAATGATAAAGTCCGGGATCTTTCAACTAAAATTAATCAGGATTCTGCTTTACAAATTTTTACTTTTGATGATCCGCAGGGAAAACAAACCTATTGGCATTCAACTTCACATTTGATGGCTCATGCAATACAATCTATATATCCTGAAGCTAAGTTTGGTGTTGGTCCTGCTATTGATGCAGGGTTCTATTATGATATTGATATTAATTCTATGTTGACTGAAGATGACCTAGTTAAGATCGAAATGAAAATGATGGAGATTGCAGGGCAGAAAAATTCTTTTAATAGAACCGAATTACCCAAAACCGATGCTGTAAAATTTTTCGAAAAGAAAGGTGATAATTACAAATTAGAAATTCTAAGTGAACTTGACGATTCTGAAATAATCAGTACTTATGGAGAAGGTGAATTTACAGATCTTTGTACTGGTCCTCATTTACCCGATGCAGGTAAAATTAAATTTGTAAAACTTCTTACAGTTTCAGGTTCATACTGGCGCGGTGACGAAAAGAACAAACAGATGCAACGTATCTACGGCATTTCTTACCCAAAGAAAAAAATGCTTGACGATTATTTACTATTCCTGGAAGAGGCGAAGAAACGCGATCACCGTAAACTTGGCAAACAATTAGATCTTTTTAGTATTCATGAAGAAGCAGGCGCCGGTTTAATTTACTGGCATCCTAAAGGTGCTAGAGTAAGAAATACTATTGAAACTTTCTGGCGTGCGCAGCATCTTGCTAACGGGTATGAACTATTATATACACCTCATCTTGGTAAAAGCTGGCTATGGGAAACTAGCGGTCACTTGGGATTTTACAAAGAGAATATGTATGCTCCAATGCCGATTGATGAACAAAATTATTTCATCAAGCCAATGAATTGCCCGTTTCATATTTTAATTTATCAATCCAGCTTGCGTTCGTATAGAGATTTACCATTGCGCTGGGCAGAACTGGGTACAGTTTACCGTTATGAAAAGAGCGGTGTGCTTCATGGATTGCTGCGTGTTAGAGGATTTACACAGGATGACGCGCATTTATTCTGTACACTAGAACAGATGGAAGATGAAATAATTGAAGTTGTTCGTTTCTCAAGATTCATGCTAAAATCATTTGGTTTTGAAGATCTTGCGTTCTATGTTGCAACTAAGCCTGAAGGCGCAGTTGGTGAAGATGACCTATGGGTGAAAGCAACAGATTCATTAAAGCGTGCGCTGGAAAGAGAAAATCAAAAGTATGAGATGGATGAAGGCGGAGGCGCTTTCTACGGTCCTAAGATTGATATAAAGATTAAAGATGCACTAAACCGTGAGTGGCAGCTTAGCACGATTCAGTTCGATTTTAATGAACCTGAAAGATTTAAGATGCATTATATTGGTGAGGATGGAAAAGAGCACCGCCCGTTTATGATTCACCGTGCACTGCTTGGTTCTATTGAACGCTTTATGGGCATTTTAATTGAACACTACGGCGGAGCATTTCCAACTTGGCTGGCTCCGGTTCAGGTTGCTGTTATTCCGGTTTCTGAGCATCATTTTGAATATGCTAAACATGTTGCGAACGTATTAAAAGCTAAAGATATAATTGTTGAATTTGATTCCAGGAATGAAAAAATTGGTTATAAAATCCGCGATTGGGAAACTCAAAAAGTCCCTTATATGCTGATTGTTGGTGAAAAAGAAAAAGAATCAGGAACGGTTTCTGTACGTCAGCACAAAATTGGCGATAAAGGTAGTATTCCGCTCGGGCAATTTGTGTCTGAAATTTTAGATGTTATAAACAACAGGGTTAATCACAACTAAGGGAGGTATTTTATCACTCAAATCAAATACCGGGTCAATCAGGAAATTAGAATTCCTGAAGTAAGACTCATTGGACCAAACGGCGAGGCTATTGGTGTAGTATCTACTAAAGATGCAATTAGAAGAGCAGAAGAGATTCAGATGGATCTTGTTGAAATTGCTCCGCAAGCAACACCACCGGTATGTAAAATTATTGATTTTGGAAAATTTTCTTACGAATTACAGAAGAAAGAAAAACTCCAGAAGAAGAAACAGCAAGTGAGCGTTTTAAAAGAAATCAGGCTTCATCCAAACACTGATACTCATGATTTTGATTTCAAAGCGCGACATGCAGCTAATTTTGTTGAAGAGGGTGATAAGGTTAAAGTCTCTGTAATTTTTAAAGGTAGAGAATTAGCATATACTGAAATTGGTGAAAATTTACTCAAGAAGTTTATTGAAAGATTAGCAGATGTTGCAAAGGTCGAGCAGGAACCTAAGTTTGAAGGCAGGGCGGTACATGCAATTTTAGCGCCGCAAAAAAGCAAAAAGAAAAAATAAACAGGTGATTGAATGCCCAAAATGAAAAGTAATCGTGGTGCAGCTAAAACATTTCGTAAAACTGCATCAGGAAAAGTTAAAAGAAGCAAGGCTTACAAATCTCATATTCTCACTACTAAATCTAAAAAGAGAAAAAGAGGTTTAAGAAAATCGACCCTTGTTTCAAAAGCTGAACAAAAGAGAATTAAAATTTTGATTCAATAAGGAGTAGTAAATTATGCCTAGAGCACAAAATAAGGTTGCCTCACACAGACGCCGTAAAAAAACTATGGCTTTAGCTAAAGGTTATTGGGGCGCCAGAAGTAAAGTATTAACTGTTGCAAAACATCATATTGATAAAGGATTACAGCACGCTTACCGCGATCGTAAACTTAAAAAGAGAGTATACCGTTCACTTTGGATTGTTAGAATAAATGCTGCAGCAAGAATTCAAGGAACAACTTATTCACGTTTGATGCACATGCTTGAAGATAAAGGTATTGGTATCAATAGAAAATTACTTGCCAGTCTTGCTGTTGAGAATCCGCAGGCATTCTCCGATGTTGTAAAATTTGCAATGAATTAATTTTTATCCCTCTCAATATCTAATTTTAGTTTTGGGAGGGAATTTTTTTAAACTTGCCAGCGTTAGACTGGTTTTCCTGCCGTAGGCAGTTTTACCCGCCATAGGCGGGTTCTCGGGATTAATGTTATGATTAACAAAATTGAAGATACCCGAAAAAACTTTGATGATGATCTCGTTAAAGTTACAAATCTTGCAGATCTTGAAGAACTGCGTATTAAATATCTTAGCCGTGGTCAAGGCTTGGTATCTAACCTTTTCGGTTCACTTAAAGATGTGAAAAAAGATGATAAACCAAAAGTTGGTCAGGCTTTAAATCAATTGAAGATTTACACTCAGGCCAAATATGATGAACTGAAAGAAAAATTTGAAACAGAAGTAAATAGTTCAAAACAAATCATCGATTTAACCCTCCCGGGTAGAAAAAGAGAAATTGGAAGTAAGCACATCCTTATTCAAACGTTAAATGAGATCACAGACATTTTTAAGGGATGGGGTTTTTCTGTTTATGAAGGACCTGAACTTGAATCGGACTACTATAATTTTGAAGCGCTAAACTTTGCGCCCGATCATCCAGCGCGAGACATGCAAGATACATTCTTTATAACTGAAAAGTTTTTGCTTCGTACTCATACTTCACCTGTACAGGTAAGGGTAATGACGGAAAATAAACCTCCGATTAGAGCCTTGATGCCTGGAAAAGTTTTTCGCAATGAAGCTATAAGTGCAAAAAGTTATTGCCTTTTTCATCAGGTTGAGGGGTTGGTTATTGATACGGATATTACTTTTGCCGAATTGAAAGGAACGCTTGTGGCTTTTGCAAAATTATTTTATGGGCAGGAAGTACCATACCGTTTCCGTGCAAGCTTTTTTCCTTTTACGGAACCAAGTGCTGAGATGGATGTTTGGTGGCAGCCGAAAGGTAAACCGGGGCGCTGGCTTGAAATTCTTGGGTGTGGCATGGTTGATCCTAATGTTTTAATTAATGTTGATATTGATCCGGAAAAATATACAGGTTATGCATTTGGAATGGGCATTGAAAGAACTGCCATGAGAAAATATGGTATTGATGATATCAGAATTTTATTTGATAATGATAAACGTTTCTTAACTCAATTTTAATTCTTCAATTTTTTAAGTGTTGTGAATAGTTTATTGGTGAATAAATGAAAGTCTCTTTAAAGTGGTTAAATGATTATATAAATCTTAAGGGAATTTCTCTTGATGAAATTCTTGATAAGCTTACTTATGCAGGGTTGGAAGTTGAAGAAGTAGTTGATCAGGCCAAAAATTTTGAAAATATTGTTGTTGGTTATGTTAAAGAAGCCGGTAAGCACCCAAATGCAGATAAGTTATCTTTGTGCAAAGTAAATGATGGTACTGAAGAATTTAGTGTTGTATGCGGAGCGCCAAATGTAGCCTCCGGGCAGAAAGTTGTTTTTGCTAAAATTGGTGCAGTAATTCCAAACGGGGGAATGAAAATAGAGAAAGCAAAAATACGAGGTCAAGTTTCTTTTGGTATGCTCTGCTCTGAACGCGAACTTGGAATCAGCGATGACCACTCAGGAATTATGATACTTGATCCTGCTTTGAAGGAAGGTACTCCAATTTCAGAAGCATTGGGAATGGATGATGTCCTTATTGAAGTAGCTATTACTCCAAACAGGGCCGACGCTTTAAGTCACATTGGAATTGCCCGCGATCTTTCAGCGCTGTTTAATATTCCTTTGAAGCTGCCTGAACTTAAATTGAATGAATCATCAGCAGCTTCAAAATCATTTGCAGAAATTGAAATCCAGGATGCGGAAAACTGTCCTAGATATGTTGGCAAGGTTGTAACAAATGTTCAGATTAAAGAATCCCCTGAATGGCTGAAGAAAAAATTAAAAAGTATTGGATCAAGACCAATTAATAATGTTGTTGATGTTACAAATTTCATTTTGTACGAACTCGGACAGCCGTTACACGCTTTTGATCTGGATATGTTAAACGGCAAGAAGATCATTGTACGCAAAGCAGGTAGTGATAAAAAATTTGTTACGCTCGATTCTAAAGAAAGAAATCTCCAGCCGGATAATCTGATGATCTGTGATGCAAAAATTCCTGTTGCAATTGCAGGGGTAATGGGTGGTGAAAATTCGGAAGTTACAGCATCTACAAAAAATATCTTGATCGAAAGCGCATTTTTCAATCCATCATCAGTTAGAAAAACTGCTAAACAACTGGGAATGTCTACAGATGCATCTTATAGATTTGAAAGAGGAACTGACCCTGTTAATACTCTATTTTCAGCAAAGCGTGCAGCTCAGCTTATTCAGGAAACCGCCGGTGGTGAAATTGCAAAGGGCGAAATTGATGCATATCCAAAGGAATTAAAATCTATAGAAACATTTGTTCGTTTTAACAGGGTTGATAAAATTCTTGGTTATCATATAGCAAGTGATGAAATTGAAAAAATTTTGGTTAACCTTGGATTTATTATCAAAGAAAAATCAAATGACAAGATTGCTGTAATAGTGCCTTCATGGCGCCATGATATCGAAAGAGAAATTGACCTTATTGAAGAAATTGCGCGTATTTATGGCTACAATAAAATTCCGGAAATTAACAAGATTACTATCGCTCTTGAAGAAAAAATAAATCAATCCGCTTTTAATAATAAGATAAGAGAAGTTTTAAATTCACTTGGTTTCTTTGAGATAATAACAAATTCTTTTTTAAGTGATTCTATAGCTGTAAAATTTGGGAAACCGGTTTCTATATTAAATCCGCAAAACAGCGAAATGGCCCAATTACGTCCTTCTTTAATTCCAGGTATGTTATATACAATTTCAAAAAATATTAAAGTGAACGAAAAAGATTTACAGCTTTTTGAAATTGGCAAAGTATTTGAAAAAGTGAGTGATTCAGCTATTCAAAGCTTTGATGACTTCAAGGAAACGGAACAGCTGCTTTTTTCTGTTTGTGGTAATTCTGCAAGAAGTGAGTGGTATCTGGCTGATAAACCTTTTGATTTTTCTGAACTTAAAGGTTTTGCGCAATCGTTTTTAGGAAAATTATTATCTGGAACTAACTTACAAGTCAGATATGAAAAATTACCTAAAGATGTTATGCATTATTCTTTCGAAATTCTAGCCGGTAATACTTTATTGGGATATGGTGGCAAATTAAATAAAGAGATTTGTGATATTTTTGATGTTGAAACTGAAGTGTATGTATTTCAGACTAATTTGATCGATTTACAAAAAGTAATGCTCCCGCAGAGGAATTTTACTGAATTACTTAAGTTTCCTAAAGTATTTAGGGATTGTGCTTTTTTAATTAATAGTGAAATTGAGTCAGATCAGGTTGTAGGAGTTATCAAAGAAAGCTGCTCTAACTTGTTGCATAATGTTAAGTTATTTGATATCTTTCAAAGTGAAAGCTTAGGTAAAGGCAAAAAAAGCCTGGCGTTTCAATTAGAGTTTTACGATAGAAATAAGACTCTAACTGATGAAGATATTGATAAAGATTTTCGAAACGCTATTAAAATTGTGGAACAAAAATTCGGTGCTCAACTGAGAGGCAGTTGATTGGCAGAAACTTCTAAATATGATTTGTTTCTTGATGAGCTTAATGCACTCGAAAAGCAAGTTTATTACTTTCTACAAAAGGGTTCTGAACTTTTTGATGCCAATTTGGCATTAAATAATCGTATTACTCTTTTGGAAAGAGAAAATGATGCTTTAAAGAAAAAAATTGCCGAAATTGAGTCTAAAATTAGCAGATCTGTTTTTAAAGACGATAATGTTTTTGGTAATGCAACATTTAACTCGGAGGAAAAAGAAGTACTTAAGAGTAAGATTACAGAGTTGATAGCTAAAATTGACTATCATCTGCGTTCTTAAATATATTTTTGATGTTGGACTTGACAAAAAATGAACGAAAAAAAGAAGCTGAAAGTTAAAATCTTTGATAAAGAATATTCACTGCTTGTTGAAAATCAAGAGATAGCAGCTGAATTGGCTGAATATGTTAATACAATGATGGAAGAAACAAAAGATGAGTTACCAGATCAAACAAAAGATACAATTGCCATCATTGCTGCGCTAAACATTGCGTATGATTTATTTGTTGAAAAAAATAAATATAGAGAATTCAGCATACAGGCTACCGATAAGATCAAAAAGATCAAGCTTCTCCTTTCCGATTCTAAATTAATGTCAAATCCTTCATAATTTTTCCGCGCTGCCGGTTAGTTATAAAAAGAACTAATAGTAATCTATAGGGTTTTCGGCTCACAGCGTGTATTACAGGCCTCATCCCGATCCGTCGGGATCCCGATTCTAATTGCTGATGGGACCAGTGGAAGTAAAAAGCGTTGGGCGATTTCCCACATTGTTATAGGAAACGGTTCTTTTTCAATAACAAGATCGGCAGTAGCGGATTTATATACAGTTATAATGGAGGATATATGCAGTTGGATTTGATCACGATTCTTGCAGCAGCCGGTTTAGTGGTATTATCATTTCTCCTTGGATGGATCTTAAATTCAAGGATGGGTTTGAACAGTATCAAAAGTGCAAAAGAAAAAGCTTCTTCGATTATTGAAGAAGCTGAAAAAGAATCAAAGCATATTAAAAGAGAAAAACTTCTTGAAGTTAAAGATGAATGGTTAAAGAAGAAACAAGAATTCGATAGTGAAGTTAACAACAAACGTCAAAAATTACAGAATCATGAAAAACAACTTGAATCGCGTGAAGAGAGTCTTGAAAAAAAATATGAAATTGTAACAACAAAAGAAAAAGCGATTAAAGATTCTGAGAAAGTAATAAATGATTTAAAAACCGATCTTGAAAGAAAACATTCGGAACTGGATCATCTGATTGTTGAACAAAATGTTCGTCTTGAAAAAACTGCCGGGCTGTCATCTGAAGATGCAAAGAAAATGCTTATGGAAAATATGATCAACAAGGCAAAGACCGATGCATCCCAGTCAATTAAAGAAATTAGGGATCAAGCTAAACTTGACTCAAAAAAAGAAGCCCAGCGTATTACAATTCAAGCTATACAAAGAACTGCTGTAGATCATTCGGTTGAATCTACTGTGTCTGTTGTACAAATACAAAATGATGAGATGAAAGGTAGAATTATTGGTCGTGAAGGCAGAAATATCCGCGCATTTGAAGCCGCTACAGGTGTTGATGTTATTGTTGATGATACTCCCGAAGCTGTAATTCTTTCTGCATTTGACCAGTTCAGAAGAGAAGTGGCTAGGATCTCTTTAGAAAGATTGATTGCTGATGGTAGAATTCACCCCGCAAGAATTGAAGAAATTGTTGCTAAGGTTACTGAAGAACTTGATGAAGAAGTTCAAAAAGAAGGTGAGAACACATTAATTCAATTAGGGTTACATGGGGTTCATATTGAATTAGTTAAGCATATCGGCAAAATGAAATACCGCTCAAGCTATGGTCAAAATCTTTTACAGCATAGTATTGAAGTTGCTTATCTTACCGGAATTATGGCAGCAGAACTTGGATTCGATACTAACTTAGCCCGCAGAGCAGGCTTGCTCCATGATATCGGTAAAACTATTGATAGAAGTGTGGAAGGTCCACATGCTCTGCTCGGTTATGATCTTGTAAAAAAATATAATGAACATGCAATTGTTGTAAACGCAGTTGGAAGCCACCATGAAGATATTGAAATGGAGCATCCTATTGCAGCTTTAGTCCAGGCCGCCGATGCTATTAGCGGAGCCCGTCCTGGTGCAAGAAGAGAACCTCTTGAAAGTTATGTTAAAAGATTGGAAAACCTTGAAGCTATTGCAAAATCATTTGAAGGTGTTGCAAAATGTTACGCAATCCAGGCAGGAAGGGAAGTGCGTGTTGTTGTTGAACCTGATAAAGTTGATGATGTCTTTTCTGATCGTTTAGCTTACGATATTGCTCAAAAGATTCAAGAGGAAATGGAATACCCGGGACAAATTAAGGTTACTGTTATTCGTGAAGTTAGAAAAATAGCTTACGCAAAATAAATTTATAACTTTTCAAGCCCTTCTTTTTATATTACTTTATAATGAGTTAGGGCTTATTTTTTATCATGGCAAAAAAACTTAAAATTGGTATAACCGGCGGAATTGGCTCTGGCAAATCCGTGGTGACCGGCTTCCTGAAAGAATCCGGTTATCCGGTAATTAAGTCTGATGAAATTGCTAAAGAATTAATGCTCAAAGATGAAAAAGTAAAGAAAAAACTGGTTGCAGCGTTTGGGGTAGAAGTGTTTGAAAATAATGTGTTAAACACAAAATATCTTGCCGAAAAAATTTTTAATTCAAAAGAAAATGTCGTGAAAATTAATTCAATAGTTCATCCAGCTGTAATAAAAAAAAATGACGAACTTGCAAAGCAGCTATTCAATGAGTACCGGATAGTATTTGTTGAATCAGCTCTCATTTATGAAGCTAAAATTCAGGATAAATTTGATTTTATAATTCTTGTTTATTCTGATGAAACTGACCGTATTAAAAGAACTGTACTAAGAGAAAAAACTACTGTGGAAGAAATCAAAAAACGTATGGCGTTCCAGATACCTGATGAAAAAAAAAAGAATCTTGCTCATTTTGTTATTGAAAATAATTCTACCATAGATGATCTGAAATCTCGAACACTGTTTATACTTAATTTATTAAAATCAATTACTATCTGATCTTTTTGAAAAGATAAATTATCCTTCCTTGATTTCTATTCTAACCACTCCTAATTTTCATCATTGAAATTTTCATTAAAGGTGTTCTGTGAAAGCTATAAATAATTTGATCGTAGGATTTGTAAAAGTTTTACCCAAACCGGTTGTTTTCATTTTTGCAAAAAAGTACATAGCAGGCGTTAAGCTGGAAGATGCTGTTAGAGTAGTGAAGGCTTTGAACTCAAAAGGTATAGTTGCTACAATGGATGTTCTTGGTGAAGCTGTAAGTACAAAAGAAGAATCCGAGGAAGCAAAAAAAGAATGTTTGATGGTCCTGGATGCAATCAATAAGAATGGACTTGATTCTAATCTTTCTCTTAAACCCACTCAGTTGGGTTTATTGATTGACAAGGGATTTTGCTTTAATCAAATTTCTGAAATTTTAGATAAAGCAAAAGAGTATAAAAATTTTGTTAGAATTGATATGGAAGATTCTCCTACAACTGGTGACACATTTGAACTGCATAATAAATTGAAAAAGAAATTTTCGAATGTTGGGGTTGTTGTGCAGGCTTATCTTAAAAGAACTTATGAGGATGTGCAAAAACAAAATAAGCTTGGAACAAATTACAGGCTTTGTAAAGGAATCTATATTGAACCGGAAGAAATCTCATATAAAACCAGAAAAGAAGTAAGAGATAATTTTTTAAAGGTTCTTGAAACAATGCTTGACAATAGAAATTATGTCGGTATTGCCACTCATGATGATTACCTCGTTAATAAAGCTTATGATCTTATAAAGAAGAAAAATATTTCTAAGGATAAATTTGAATTTCAGATGCTATATGGTATAAAAGAAGATTTGCGTAATAAAATTAATGCTGATGGCTATAAGCTTAGAATTTATGTGCCGTTTGGTGAGCATTGGTATAAATATTCTATCAGGCGCCTGCAGGAAAACCCGCAAATGGCATGGTATATCACCAAAAGTATTTTCAGCTTTAACTAATGAATATAATAGGAATTGAAAGCTCGTGTGATGAAACTTCTGCTGCGGTGATTTGCAACAATAAGATTGTATCTAATTTAATTTATTCTCAAGATATTCATGAGAAGTATGGTGGGGTAGTGCCTGAACTATCAAGCAGGGCACATCTTCAAAAAGTGCTGCCTTTGGTTAAAAAATCTTTGGATGAGGCAGGCTTAAAACTAAATCAGGTTGATCTTATTTGTGCTACTGCCGGTCCGGGATTAATAGGGGCGCTTCTTGTTGGTCTTACATTTGCTAAAGGATATGCATATTCATGTAATAAACCTTTTGTGGCTGTCAATCATATTGAAGGTCATATTTTTTCAGGGTTTCTTATGGATGATAAACCTGAATTTCCATTTTTGTGTCTTGTAGTTTCCGGTGGGCATACCCTGTTATTATTGGTTGAAGGCTTTACACAAATCAAAAAACTTGGCTCTACAATTGATGATGCTGCAGGTGAAGCATTTGACAAAGTTTCCAAATTATTGGGTCTTGGTTACCCCGGCGGAGTTAAAATTCAAAATATTGCTTTAAATCAGAAAACAGATTTTGCAGATTTCCCGGTTGCACAATGTAAAAATGAGTTTGATTTTTCTTTTAGCGGTGTTAAAACTTCAGTACTTCGTTTTATTCAAAAAGAATTTGAAAAGCCCGAAAATATCCCTGTGGATTTATTGCCCTTAATAGCAGCTTCTTTTCAAAAATCTGTTGTTAAGGCTTTAATTGATAAAACAGAAAAAGCTCTTAGACGATTCAATATAAAATCACTTTCTCTTGTTGGAGGCGTGGCAGCAAACCAGATGCTGCGCCTGGGTTTTCAGGAATTGTCTGTACGATATAAAAAGAAATTGGTAATTCCGGATTTCCGCTTTTGCGGAGATAATGGGGCGATGATCGCTTTTAGAGGGATGCAACTTCATGAGGTAGGAATAAGGAATTCTTTGGATTTTAATGCATACCCAAGTTTAAAAGATAATACTTTCATTAATTAGTAACTTACGTTACGCAAGAACGGTATTTACACTAATTGATTTTAAAACTTCATAGCAAAGCAAACTTTCATATTTTCGAGTTCATTATGAAGATGTAAGCTAATAGCTAAATTATGTTTCTATTAAACAAAGAGTTGGGCTAAAGCCCAGGATTATTTTACCTGGTTAGACTCCACGTCCTGAAGGACATGGTTAATAATATAACTCCACCGTTTACGGTGGAGAAAAAAGACAACAAAAAAGAAAAGGGCTTTAGCCCAAATAAATCAACGACGTAAAAGTCGTGATTTTAAATTAAATTATGCGTAAGGTGAGTTAGTAAAATATTATTTTGTATTTTCATTAAGAAATGAAAATCCTTAGTGCTAAATTTATTTTGAAGAAAAATGTTTGAGATAGAAGAATCAAAAAAAAATAAAAAACTATTTTCTAAAAATGAGCTTTATATCGTTATAGCTTTTTTTTGTGTTGTTCTTTTTATTCTTTTAATGACTTTCTTTTCCCCTAATTATTATAAAAGTTCGGAGCCAATTGAGCTGGATGTAAAGCATGGCGAAACTTTTTCAAACGTTATCGATTCAATGTATGCTAAAGGAATTATTCCCAGCAAGACAAATATGAAGATTGTAGTCTTTATTTATGGCGCCGAGAAAAAAGTTAAGGCGGGCCGGTACGCAATTAAAAATGGCTTGAATTACATAAAGCTGGTTGAATCATTAACTAATGGTCCTTCAGAAGAACAAATTTTAGTAACAATTCCCGAGGGGATATGGCAGGCAGAACTTGCTAAAATTTTGCACAAGGATCTGGGAGCTGATTCACTGAAAATTCTTGAATTGAGCAAAAGCAGGTCTTTTATTAATTCTCTTGGAATAGATGAATTTAATCTGGAAGGTTATTTACTGCCTGAATCATATTATTTCTATCCTTTAACTAATGAAGGGGACATTCTTAGGAAATTGAAAAATCAAATGGATAAAATTTTTACTCCTGAGACGGAAAAAAGAATGTCTGAATTAAAAATGAACAAGCACCAAATACTTACTCTTGCATCAATTGTTGATGGTGAATCAAATTATGTCCCTGAATTTAAAACTATTGCAGGGGTTTATTATAATAGGTTAAAAAAAGGAATGCCCCTTCAAGCAGATCCTACTATCCAATACCTTATAAGAGGAAAACATAAGAACAAAATCTATTATAAGGACTTGGAAATAGACTCAAGGTTCAACACATATAAATATTTAGGACTTCCGCCGGCACCAATTAACAATCCCGGCAAGGATGCTATTATAGCTGCATTATACCCGGAACAAAATAATTATTTGTATTTTGTATCCAATGGAAATGGCCGTCATATTTTCTCTAAAACAATTGAAGAACATGAAATAAACGTTCAGCATTATAGACAATGGCGAAAAACTCAAAACTAATTTTTCTTGTTGCGGCATGCGTAGTGTTATTTGCTGGATGCGCAAATCAGATGGCTCCTAATGGCGGGGAGGTTGATAAGGTGCCGCCACAGATTATTGAATTTTTTCCGGCTAATGGAACTATTAATTATTCTGAAAATTATTTTGAGGTAACCTTTAGTAAATATGTTGACAAACGTTCTGTAATAGATGCAATGTTCATTTCACCTTCTATGCAATATCCATTAAAATATGATTGGGGCGGAAAAACCTTAACTGTTTATTTTAAAGATACACTGAAGCAAAATACAACTTACACAATTACAATTGGTACTGATGTAAAAGACCTGCACAATGGTAATAAAATGGCTGAATCCTTTTCGTTGGCATTCTCTACCGGGGCTAAAATTGATAAAGGCAAAATCCTCGGCAAAGTCTATGATCAGAATCCTGAAGGCGTAATGGTTTTTGCTTTTAGGAATAATGGAAACCAGGTAGATGCAAGTAAACAGAAACCCGATTACATCTCTCAAGTCGGCAAAAATGGCAAATATATGCTGCAGGGAGTTGGAGACGGCAGTTTTTATGTCTTTGCAATTCGTGATAAGTACCGCGATTATAAGTATCAAAAGAATGAAGATGAATACGGTGTTCAAAGCAGAAAAATTGAGTTAAACGAATCAGCATATCAATTGGATAACATTGATTTCTTTCTTACGATGGAAGATACAATTGCGCCAAAAGTTACAAAAGTATTGATGAAGGATAATAATCATTTACTCGTTGAATTAAATAAGGCTATTGATACTACTAGAGTTTCTGCAGAAAATTTTTATGCTTTTGATTCAACAATAAATAAAAAAATTCTGCCTAAATATTTCTACAAAGGAGATGCAAGAGTTAATCAATATTATTTATGTTTTACAGACTCAATTAATCAAAAAGTAAGCTGGGTCATGGTTTCAGACAAAATTCCTGATACAAAAGGGAATTTCTCTGTTTTGGAAAAAACACCTTTTTCTGTAAAGAATGTGAAAGATACTTTGAAATTAATGCCAAAAAGAATTCACGGTTCTTTGCCGGATGATAAAATTGATTTTGAAAACCCTAATATTGAAATTTCTTTTAATAACGCGGTTGATACGGCAGTTATTAAAAATAGATTGAGCTTCCAGGATGCTAAGGGAAGTATTATTGGATTCAATTTGGAAAGGCTTGATGATGCACTAATTAAACTTAATGTTAAATCGAAGCTGAAACAAAGCAGTGAATATGTTCTCAAAATTGATTTGAAAAATTTTATGGATGTTTCAGGGAATAAAATAGATTCACTTTTCAAGCAAAAATTATTCACGTCAAATGAGCTTGATTTTAGCGGTGCGTCTGGAAACGTATCTGGTTCAGCAGATTCCGCTAAAGTATTTGTTGTACTTGAAAGTGCTGATAAAAACAAACAACATTATGAACAGCCTGTAGATAAAAAGAAGACCTTTGATTTCAAGAAGGTAATTCCCGGTAAATATTTATTGTGGGGTTTTAAAGATAAAAATAACAACGGGAAATATGATCACGGATATATTAAACCATTTAGCTATTCGGAAGAATTCAGGTATTATCCGGATACCTTAAACCTGAGGGCGCGCTGGCCTGTTGGCGATATAAATTTTTCATTTGGCAAGAACTAATTATATAGAAAATACTTCTTTGAAATCTTTCTGAACGATTCCACATCTTTCATCAAATATCTTTTAACATCTTTTACTTTGAATCTTTGAACTAACCTTTTACGTATTCTATCTGTTCCGAATACTTTATCAAACATCTTTATTCTCAATGAAGTTGCTAAGTTAAATAGATTAGTTTTAGGAAAAAGCTGGTGATGAACTTGCAGAAAATATAATTGCAAATCCAATAGCTCCACTTTATCAAAATCAGTAATATGAATTTGAACGCCATTTAATATTTTATCCTGCCAATTGCCGTAAAGAGGTTTATAAACAATAGGTCTAAATAGTACTCCTGCCAGATTCAGCCCGTTCATTTTTTTTGCAAGAGTATCTGAGTCTATCCATTCTGCTGCAAATGTCTGGAAAGGAAGTGTATATGTAATACCAATTCCAACTACTGATAACTCTCCTAGAATTCCAGTAGCCACCATATAAAATGGTGTTTCAGGTGTGGGAACGTTTGGAGAAGTGGGTACCCATATCAATCCTGTATCATTAAATTTCATCTCCCGTTTCCAGCCATCCATTTTTACTACTGTTAATTTGCATTGCACTTTGTCTGTCAGCATTTTTCTTTCGTTCAAAAGCGTAGCAAGTTCCCCGCATGTTAATCCATATACATAAGGAATTTTATACCGGCTGACAAAAGAAATAAAATCATCTTCTACAAGGCTTCCTTCAATGCGTAATCCGCCTAATGGATTTGGTCTGTCTAAAACAATAAACTCAATATTATTCTCTGCAGCGGATTCCATTGCAAAGCCAAGTGTACTAATGTAAGTATAAGAGCGGATCCCAACATCCTGTATATCATAAACAAGAACGTCAATACCTTCAAGCATCTCTTTTGTTGGCTTTTGCGTTTTACCATACAAAGAAAAGAATTTTATACCTGTAGCAGGGTCAGTTGAATCATCAAATGCTTGACCGGAACCAATTATTCCTTTCAAACCGTGTTCCGGTGAAAAAACAGCAGCAAGAGTAAAGTTCGGTGCTTTTTTGAAAAGATCCAATGTTGAAACTAGTAAACTATTAACCCCGGTGTGATTTGTAACCAATCCAACGTGCTTACCGGTTAACAATGTAAAATTATCCCTTTGAAGAACATCAATACCAAGTAATACTTTTTGGCAATTAACTTTTTGAATTGGAAAAATTAAAAAAGAGAAAAGAATCAGTTTAAAGCTGATTGATCTTGCTGCCTTGGGTAGTCTGGTATATGGAAAATTTATTGATTTATATTTCATTGAGCCTGCACTGCTTTTTCCACTTGTATAACAAGATGCTCGCTTAACTTTGAAATCTCATCCATTAGAATATCAGCTTTTTTCTTCAACTCGTTTGCTATTGTTTGATTATTAAGAGAAGCGCAATTAATTAGTACGTTTAAATATGCCGCCTTGGCGGACGTTCCAATTAATGATGCAGCCACGCCTGCGTCGGATAAAGAATTTTTATTCCCTTTTACAATAATTATTTTCAATAATGGCAAAATATCTGCACAAGCCGCAATTACGCTTGAAGGTACTTCAGCGGCGCCAATTGTAGCTTCCTCAATTTTCATTGTCCTTATTTCTTTTTCCGGATCAGTATCTTTTGGAAGTTTAAATGCATCAATAACTTTATTAAATGCTTCGTTATCTTTTATACCTAATTCAAAAAACTTTTCCTGGCATTGAATTAATTTATCCTTAGTGGATATCATTTCCTGTTCTACATCAATATATTTTTTTTTGCCAATTGTAAGATTACATACCATTATTCCTAAACTTGAAGATAATGCACCGCACATTGCAGCAACATTACCTCCACCTGGAGTAGGAGAATTAGATGATAATTCATTAAAATATTCTTGTAATGTCTGTGATAAATTCATTTTTGCCTCTTTTCTAGTTTTTTGTCTTGCAGCTTGATACTTGTATCTTGAAGCTACTTAGACCATATACTCAATAATTTTTTCCTCAGGTCTGAAAGCATGTAATGAGCTCAAACCAAGTTTTTCAATTGCGATTTCAACCAGAATTTTATCATCTTTTTCTTTACCATCAGAATAAAATTTTCCGGCTTGCAGCATTGCTTCAAGCGGCACAAGACCTACAATCTCACTTCCATTTACTCCAACGCCAAGACGCTTAGCTTCCTTTTTAACCTCCTCAAATGCAATATGCATCGGAGTGATATTATAATTCGTAAGATTCATAGAGACCTGTGAAATGTTATATTTTTCAAGAGCAACACCCATCCCTTTTACTTCTTTAAGCTTTCCGGGTACCTTTACAGATTTGCCGTTTACTTTTATTACTTTTCCATTCTCATCACGCTTGGCATAGCCGCTTTCACGTAAAATCTCTCCAATCTCTTTGGCAAATTTTACATCAATAGACTGAATATTAACATTATATGCTATAAGAAAAAAACGGGAGCCGGTTACTATAGCGCCTAGCTTTGGATTGAATTCCGCTTTGCCGAAATCCGGTTTCCAGTTTTGATCCTTTAACTTCTCTTCAAGTCCTTCATATTCACCCTGACGGATGCTGGAAAGATTTTTTCTATCCGGTTTACTCGCTGCATTTTCATAAAGATAAACCGGCACATTTAATTCCCGGGAAATAATCCGTGCAAACTCTTTAGAAATATTTATACATTCTTCTGTAGTTACATTTGCTACCGGAACAAAAGGAACGACATCTATTGCACCAAGTCTTGGATGTTCACCCTTTTGAGTTCTCATATCAATATTTGCAGCAGCGGCACGGCAGGCATTTAGCGTACCTTCCAAAATTCCTTTCTCATTTCCTGCTAACGTAACAACCACACGGTTATAATCAGCATCTGGTTCTAAACTAAGCAGCTTGACATTTTCTATTCCGGATACAGCTAGTTTTATTGCTTCAAATGTTTCTTGATTTTTCCCCTCGCTAAAATTTGGGACGCACTCTATAATTTTCATTTAGTTTCCGCTTGTTGATAGATAATCTCACCTTTTTTTACCGTATACCTGTTCAAATTAACTCCGATATTGTAAATGATTTCCTGAAATTCCTTAACTCTGAAAACTGCTAGATCTGCTTGTTTCCCTATCTCTATACTTCCAATTTGTTTATTCAAATCAAGAGCTTTGGCAGCATTAATTGTAACGGAAGAAATTATTTCTTCAGCACTCATTTTCATTTTTAAAGCTGCAAGCTGCATTATTAACTGAATATTCGGAATATGTGACGAACCTGGATTGAAATCAGTTGATAAGGCAACAATGCAATTTGCCTCTATCAGCTTTCTCGCCGGCGCGTAACCATAATCTAGAAAAAAAGATACACCCGGCAGAAGCACAGCGGTTATTTCACTGTTGGCTAATTTGGAAATATCTTTACCGGTAATTACTTCAAGATGATCAACAGATAGAATTTTATGTTTTAGTGCTACCTCAAGTCCACCGATATTGTTAAATTGCTCTGTATGCAGCCTGATTTTGTAGCCCAGTTTTTTTGCTTTCAAAAATATTTTATCAACTTCTTCGGCAGAGAACGCTGTTTTTTCACAAAATGCGTCTACATGTTCTGCTAATTTATTTTTGATAATATATGGAAGCATTTCCTTAATAATCAGTTCAAGGTACTGACTATGATCATTCTTGTATTCAGGAGGGTAAGCATGCGCGCCTAAAAATGTTGGAATAATACATATCGAAGAATTAGTCTTAAAATAATTAATAACCTGTAGGAGTTTTATTTCATCATAATAACTTAAGCCATAACCGCTTTTAATTTCTAATGTTGTAACACCCTGAGCCACAAAATGACTTATTCTCGGTTGTAATAATTTGACTAATTCATCAAATGATGATTCTCTAACTGCCTTCATTGTCGAAATAATGCCTCCACCTGCTTGGGCTATCTCTTCATAAGAAGAGCCTTGCAAACGCATTAAAAATTCACCGGCTCTATTTCCGGCAAAGGCTGCATGTGTGTGGCATTCCACAAGTCCGGGCAAGACAACCATATCTTTCAGGTCAATAATTCTTGATTCATTAACTTTTTGAAGCGATGAGTTTGGAATTAAATCCTTTATAATCCCATTTTCAACTATAATTGAATGCTCATAAAGAATTGCAGCATCCGAAAGCTCATTCCCACTCTTGAAATCCTTTCCGTTAGTATCAACAGTAACAATTTGTGAAGGATTTTTGAAAATTGTTTTCATCATTGTCCATTTTTCAAACGGCTTAAAAATAGAAAAATCGATTGTTTATTTGCTAATAATTTTGTCTATGCCGTCCTATTTTCGTAATTTTACATGTTAAAATAGCAGGGCTTTCCAAAATGTCTACTGGTAAAAAACTAAAAATTCTATTTGCAACTTCAGAAGTTGTACCGTTTATCAAAACTGGTGGTTTAGCTGACGTTTCATCTGCTTTGACTCAAAAATTGCAGGAAATGGGGCATTTTGTGAGAATTATCGTCCCTAAATATGGCGCTATTGATGAAAGAAAATTTAAAATTCATGAAGTTGTTAGACTTAAGGATTTAAAAATCAACATTGGAGATAAAGAAGTTATTTTTTCTTTGCGTTCTTCCTTTTTGATTGGTCCTAAAACACGCGTTCAAATTTATTTCCTGGATAATCCTGAGTACTTTGGCAGCAGACATAGCCTCTATACAGACCCACTTACTGGAGAAGATTATCCTGATAATGATGAAAGATTCATTTTACTTGCTAGGGCTGTATTTGAATTAATCAATAAACTTGGCTGGACTCCAGATATTATTCATTGTAACGATTGGCAGACTGGATTAATACCTGCATATCTTAAATCAACGTATAAGAAGAATCCTTTATTTAGTTCAATTAAAACATTATTTACGGTTCATAATCTTTCTTTCCAGGGTATTTTCCCTAAAACAACGTTTGCCAAAACCGAATTGCCTAAAGAACTTGATAGCGAAAAAGGAATTCTGCATAAAGGAAAAATTAATTTCCTGAAAAGCGGGCTTCTATATTCTGATATGATAAATACTGTTAGTGAAACTTATGCTAAAGAAATTTACCAAAATAAAGAAATGGGCTTTGGTCTTGAAGATATTTTAACTAAACGTAAAAAAGATCTGTTTGGAGTTATAAATGGAATTGATGAAACTATTTGGAACCCTGAAGTAGATACAAAAATACCCCACAGGTATTCAAGTAAAAATATTGAGATGAAAAAAGAGAGCAAAAAAGCTTTAGCTCACAATTTTAATTTTACTTATAAAGAAGATACACCGGTTATTGGAATGATTGCCAGATTGTATGACAACAAAGGTATGGACATTTTAGAGAAGGCTTTCCCTGAATTGATGAAACTGAATTTACATCTTATACTACTTGGTACAGGTGAAAAAAAATATCATAAATTTTTTATGAATGCCGGCTCTAAGTATCACAATAAATTTTCGTGTTATATTGGTTTTGATGACGAACTTGCACACCTTATAGAAGCCGGTTCAGATATGTTTCTTATGCCTTCTAAGTATGAACCATGCGGACTTAATCAGATGTACAGCCTTATGTACGGAACCGTACCAATAGTTAGAAAAACCGGCGGGCTTGCTGATACTGTACAAGCTTATAATCAAAAAAATAAAACCGGCAATGGTTTTGTTTTCGAAAAATATTCTGCTAAAGATATGCTGGCGGAAATTAAGAATGCTTTAAAGATTTTTTCTACTGATCAGGAGACCTGGCAGACAATTATGCGAAATGGAATGAAGTCAAACTTTACATGGCTTAATTCTTCCAAAAAATATGTCGACTTCTATAAAAAGCTTACAGATTAATTGATGCAGCGTGCAATTTTTTTAGACCGTGATGGTACAATTAATCACGATCCCGGGTACATTAAAGACCCTTCTGAGATTATTATACTTGATGGTGTTTCTGAAGGATTAAAAAAATTAAAAGAAAAATTTGGCTTTAAAATTATTGTTGTTTCCAATCAGGCTGGTGTTTCAAAAGGATTGATGACAAGGGAAGATGTTGAGGCTGTTAACCTACGCGTGAATCAACTCCTTCAGTATGAAGGCGCTTCGGTAGATGCTTTCTATTACTGTCCCTACCATCCGGATTTTGATCCCCCGGAAAAGACAATTTGTAGGAAACCTTCTCCGTTTATGATTGTTCAAGCAGCAGAAGAATACGAAATTGATCTTTCAAATTCGTACATGGTTGGTGATAAGGCAAGTGATGTGGAATGCGGCTTAAATGCTAATGTGAAATCAATTTTAATTTCTGGGCAAAATTTAGAAAAGGAAATTTCTACCTTGCATAATCTGGGAAAAAAGCCCAATTTTGTAGCCGCTAATTTCATTCAAGCTTGTGATTATATAATCAAGGATTTATCCGGAGGAGTTTAATTGGTTAGAATTTTGCGTCTTTCACTCTTGGTTTTGACTTCTGTTTTAATTTTTATTTCATGTAATCAAGACCCCACATCTATTGGATCTAATATTGTTCCATCAAAAAATCAGATCGGCTTTGCTCAAGTTGATAGTTATTTGGGAAATTACAAACAGAGCTCTTCTTATTATTCAATAAAACCTAAACTTGGCGGTGGTACTTTCATCCTGATTGGTAATCTTCCATATATGCAATCCTCTATACTTCTCAGATGGGATATTTTCATGGATGATTCTTTAAAAACTGCACTTCAAAATGGATCGTTGACTGTCAAATCTGCTTATCTTACTATGACTCCTGTGTACACAATTGGTGATTCCACTTCAAGTCTTGATTTTACAATTTCTCAAATTCGAAGTCCATGGAGTGCCTCCGGATTTGATAGAGACAGTATAAGTCAGCTTGTTTTAGATAATTCAAATATCAAAATTAGCAATATCACTATTACTAAAAGCACTCAAAATTTTGATTCGTTATACTCTTGCAATCTTAATACAAGCGCTGTCTACAATTGGTTGAAATATGTTGCCGACTCTAATTCAGTGCCGAGAAGTTATGGAACCCAGCTTACTCCAACCTCTTCCACTAAAAAAATTATCGGATTTAGTGCAATAAATTTACTTTCATCCACCACTAGTAATGCAACATTATTACACGTTGTGCTTTCTCGTCCAACTTGGTCCAGTGATGATACACTTGCTGTTTCTCCATCCCAGGACATTCACTTTATACAAAAATATATCCCCCCTGCAAATACCGGTGACATTTATCTTGAAGGGAGCTATGCGACTGAAGGGAAAGTGTTTATTGATTTTCCTTCAATTCCTAAAAATGTAATTATTAATAAAGCTACTCTTACACTTTACGTTGATTCACTCAATACAACTGACGGTTCCTTAAAGTCCGATTCCATTAATGCAAAAACTCTTGGAGACAGCACTTCAAATGTACTTTCAAAAGATAGTTCAACTTATGCACTGCTTAGCAGAAGCGGAAATACTTTTTCAGGAAATGTTGCCTGGATGATTCAAAAGTGGATTGATAAAGATGTTAATTACCCAAATCAGGGTATTACTTTAGCTCTTAGTGATCAAGCTGAATCCGCAGCTCGGATCGCTTTTTATGGTAGTAAAAATCCTAATAAATTATTGAGACCGAAGTTAACTTTCACTTATACGCAAAAACAATAATATTGATGAAAACAACTAAAATTTTATTTCTGGTATTAATTACTACCTTCCCTTTATTTGCTCAAGGCGGTTCTATTTATTCAGGCTATGGTATTGGCGACCTTCAAACTTCGTTTTCAGCAAGAAGATTTGGATTTGGTGAATTAGGAATTGCACTTAGTGATAAAGATTTTATTAATTCTCTTAACCCAGCTGCGTGGAATGAATTAAGAATGACCAGGTATGAAGTAAGCCTTAATTACTCAGGAAGTTTTCTTCAAGGTTCTTCAGAATCAGTTTACCATAATAATGTTCATTTTAATGGCTTTGCTTTCGGCTTCCCGATAGAACATGATCTGGGTATCTCATTTGCTGCCGGGTTAGTTCCATATTCTAATGTTCGTTATGATGTAATAGAAAATCAATATCATCCCATCATTGGGAATTATCAATTGGAAAACAAAGCTCAGGGAGGGCTCTCTAAATTTTTTATTGGCACTTCATATAAGTTGCCTCTCGATTTTGCGCTTGGAATAGATTATGATTATTATTTTGGTCATATTGAAACTGGCACTTCAGCAAGTTTCCCGGATTCATCAGGTTTTTCAAATTCATCTTATGGCTCAACGGTGGAATATCATGGTATGAGCGTTACTGCTGGTCTTATTTCAGGTGATATTGCTAAAATATTTGGTCAAGGTAAAATAAAGGATTTTAGGTTTGGTCTTACTTATACACCAGCCATAACTATGAATGTTGACTCAGTTGATAATTCATCAACTACAATTGGTACAGTTGAAACTTCTACGGGTTCAGTTCAATCAAAAATACCATATAGACTTGGAGTGGGTACAACTCTTACTTATGATGAATATTATACTTTCATGATTGATTATTTATTTCAACCTTTCAGTCAGTTTACACAAAATGGATCTTCAGTTGCCAGCATGCAGGATTATTATAAGTTTGCAATAGGATTTGAATTTCGAAATACTGATTACAAATCTAATTCATTTTGGGATCATGTAATGTTGCGTACAGGTGTAAGTTATGAACAAACACCATACAAAATAAATGGTACGGGTATTAATCAGTTTTCAATTTATGGCGGTTTTTCAATGCCTCTTGCATTTGATAACAGTATTGATTTTGGTTTCCAATTTGGTAAAAGAGGAACTAAGGATAACGGATTAATTCTTGAAAATATCTATAAATTTAATGTCACCTTGAGCATCGGAGAACTCTGGTTTGTACGTACCGATAGGTAAAAATTATTACTTTTCAAAACTGAGTTATCCTGCCATAAAATATTTATAAGGCCAATCAGAATTATTAATGCAGTTCAAGTGTTAATACAATTTTATCTTCTTTGAAATAAAATTTTAGAAACGCATATTTAAATAGATAAATTTAACATTATATATTTGATTAATACAATTAATAAAAAAGTAAAACACAATGACAAAATATTTACAGAATGACCAGGAAGTATACAAAATTGCGCAACTTGAACTTGCCAGGCAGGAAAGTCATCTTGAATTAATTGCATCGGAAAATTTTGTTTCAATGGCTGTACTAGAAGCAGCCGGCTCCGTGCTCACAAATAAGTATGCGGAAGGGTATCCGGGCAAAAGATATTATGGCGGCTGCGAATTTGTTGATATGGCTGAAAATCTTGCTAAAGACAGATTAAAAAAATTATTTGGTGCTGAATATGTTAATGTTCAACCGCATAGTGGCTCTCAAGCTAATATGGCTGTATATATGGCATTACTTAAACCCGGAGATACAATTCTAGGCTTGAGTTTAGATCATGGAGGGCACCTGACTCATGGTTCACCTGTTAATTTTTCGGGACAGATTTACCATGCAGTCGGATACTCTTTGAATAATAAATCAAAAATGCTTGATTATAATATTATTGAAGATGCTGCAAAAAAAGTAAAGCCAAAATTGATTATAATGGGGGCAAGTGCTTATTCAAGAGAATGGGATTATTCCAAGTTTAGAGAAATTGCTGATAAAGTTGGTGCATTGTTGATGATGGATATGGCACATCCGGCTGGGTTAATTGCAAAAGGTCTTTTAAATAATCCACTTCCTTATTGTGATGTTGTAACTTCTACAACTCATAAAACTTTACGCGGTCCTAGAGGCGGTGTTGTTTTAATGGGTAAGGATATGGAAAATCCTTTTGGTATTAAAACAGTGAAAGGTGATCGATTAAAGTTGATGTCTGAAATTCTTGATGGAATGGTTATGCCGGGTATTCAAGGCGGACCTTTGATGCATATTATTTTGGCAAAAGCTGTTGCTTTTGGTGAAGCTTTGCAGGATTCTTTTACTGAATATGCAAAGCAGATAATTAAGAATGCCAAAATACTTGCCAACGAGATGATGTTACTTGGTTTTGATATTGTATCTGGTGGAACTGATAATCATCTAATGCTTGTTGATCTTACAAAAAATGATTTAAGTGGCAAGAAAGTTGAAATTTCTCTTGGATGTGCGGGCATAACTGTAAATAAAAATATGATTCCGTTTGACACAAAAAGTCCGTTTGTTACAAGTGGTATTAGAATTGGTACTCCTGCTGTTACTACACGCGGTATGAAAGAAAATGAAATGAAATTAATAGCCGCTTTTATAGACCGTGCAATTAAAAATATTGATAATGAATCTGCACTTTCCGGAATAAAAAAGGAAGTTGCAGAGCTTTGCAAAAAATTTCCTCTTTACCCGGAATTAGCTTGAGTTTATAAATGGCAGATCCTGAAGAAAATACTTCGGAAGAAGAAGGTTCCCACGAAGAAGCGGAGATGACGTTTCTCGATCATCTTGAAGAATTAAGATGGAGAATTATCTATTCGCTTATTGGAATTGTAGTAGGGACAATTATTGCCTGGATATTCATTGATTTCTTTATTGACCATGTTCTATTAATTCCTGCAAAGGTTTCAGGTTTTAAGCTTCAGAATTTGAGACCATTCGGGCAGCTAATGTTATATTTCGAAGTAGCCTTAATTATTGGTTTGATAATAAGTTTTCCAAATTTAGTTTACCATCTTTGGAAATTTATCTCGCCTGCACTAAAAAGTAATGAGAAGAAATGGATTAAGTGGATAGTTCTATTTACAACTGTATGCTTTTTATGCGGTGTTGTTTTTGCATATTTTATAATGCTTCCTTTTACGCTAAAATTTGCTGCCGGGTTTGGTTCTGCATCCATATCAAATAATTTTTCCATTGATGAATATTTTTCAATAATCATGAGTATAATTCTTGGAGCAGGATTGATTTTTGAGTTACCGATGCTTTCATTTTTCCTCTCTAAGATTGGGATACTTTCTCCGAATTTAATGAAGAAATATCGCCGCCACGCCATTGTTGTAATTATGGTTCTTGCTGCTGTTCTTTCCCCGGGAACAGACCCCGTTTCACAGATAGTTTTGGCAATTCCGTTGGTTTTCTTATATGAAATAAGTATTTTAGTTTCAAAATTTTTCTATAAGAAATCTTGAAGAAAATATCTCTTTCTGATATTACTAAACCAATTGAACCCGAGCTTGAAAAATTTGGCGAGCAATTTAAACTTGCATTAAAATCCAAAGTTGCCCTTGTAGAACTTATTACGCGTTATATCCACAGACAAAAAGGGAAAAAAATACGCCCATTGCTTGTGCTCCTAGCCAGCAGTGTGTGTGGTGGAATTAATGAACGCAGTTACCGTGGTGCGACACTTGTTGAATTACTGCACACTGCAACTTTAGTACATGATGATGTTGTTGATAACGCAGAGACCCGCCGTGGCTTCCCTTCTATAAATGCAGTTTGGAAAAATAAAATTGCTGTTCTGATGGGAGACTATTTATTATCCCGGGGCTTAATGGCCGCCGTTGATGGAAATGACTTTGATTTTTTAAAGGTTATTACCGACACTGTTAAAAGAATGTCGGAAGGAGAACTTCTGCAAATCAGCAAAACAAGAAAACTTGATATCGATGAACCGACTTATTTCAGAATTATTTCTGATAAAACAGCTTCTTTATTCTCCACATGCTGTGAAGTTGGAGCCCGGGCTTCTACTTCCGATGAAGAAAAAATTTTAGCTATGAAACGTTTTGGCGAAAATCTTGGTATTGCCTTCCAAATACGCGATGATATTCTTGATTATGTCGGAAACAAATCTTTAATTGGTAAACCGCTGGGAGGCGATATTAAAGAAAAAAAAATAACCCTGCCGCTTATTTTTGCAATTAAACAATCTCCTAAAGATGAAGCTAAAAGAATAATCCGGATGATCCGAAATGGCGCTAATAAAACTGATGTTGAAAGTGTAATTCAATTTGTCAATGATAATAATGGAATTGATTATGCAGAAAAGATTGCCGATGAATATTCAGCAAATGCAATTGATCAGTTGAAAAATTTTAATAATTCCGAATCTAGGATTGCTTTAGATCTACTCGTAAAATTTGTTGTAACCAGAATTAACTAATAATTATTTACATACATATTATTCATTTGTAATAAGGAGTACTGTATGAAGAATATTTTATTATTTTTTTCTGCTGCATTTTTACTATCTGGCTGCCTTGAATACCAGGAAAAAATGAAACTCAATTCTGATGGAAGTGGTGAGGTTATGTTTTCTTTTGGTATTAGCGAATCTCTCCTAAATATGGAAAGCAGCAATAATGACATCAAGGATTTTGATGAATCGAAAATCAATGAAGAATTTAAAAATAAAAAAGGGGTTAAGGTTCTTTCAAGCCGGACTTATTCGCAAGCAGGCCAAAGGTGGATCGAAATTAATTTAGCTTTTGAAACTTTAGACTATCTTATCTCTGCAACAGCTGACAGTACTCAAAAGACTATACTTGGAGACATTTCTCTTTCAGAAACATCTGATGGGAAAATGATTTTTACTAGAAAACTATACAAAGAACCGGTTAATACAGAAGGTGATAGCGCAAGTGATGCTGTCAGTCAGGGGATGATGGAAATGATATTTGGACATTTCAAGTGGAGTTATGAACTTACCCTGCCCGGAAAGATAATTTCTTCAAATGCAGCGCAAAATGATATCGATTATTCAACAAATATGATTAAATGGACTGTTTCAATGGCTTCAATTTCTAAACCTCAATTGATGACGGTTACATTCGAAAAACCAATCTCAAAATTTAAAATTATTTTAATGGTAGTTTCTGTAATTGTGGTGATTGTTGCAGTTATTCTTATAATGTTAAAATTAAAAAATAAACCAATTTTAAGCTAAAAAATGAACCTTTCATAAAAAAGTGCTGTTGATAATCTTAACAGGTCATTAATCGGTTTTTGATTTTAGTGCTGGTTTATTATTTTAAGATGTAATTAATATTATAGTTACATCCAAGTACTGTAAATGCCGGACTTTCAGCCTGAGGATAATCAAATCAGTAAAATAAATTGCAATTATTCATCATATTCTTTTTATAGGTATTAGATGAAGAGAACCGTACTGGATTATGCACTAAAAATTCGCCTTCCTTTAACATTATTTATTATTGCTGTTTCTTTTATACTTACATTTTATATTTCAAGAGCAGAAAGAGATAGTGTTGGTTATGCTCCGGAGCAGCCAATTAAATTTTCTCATAAGTTACATGCAGGACAGATGTCAATTGACTGTCAATACTGTCATATTGGCGTTTCTAAGGAAAGACATGCTATTATTCCGTCAGTTAATATTTGCATGAACTGCCATTCAGTTGCACGTAAAGACAAACCTGAAATAATTAAATTAACTCATTATTATAATGAGGGTATACCAATCCCCTGGAAGAGAATTCACAAAGTTCCGGAGTACGCTTATTTTAATCATAGTGTTCATGTAAATAAAAAAATTGATTGTGCTTCGTGTCATGGTGATCTTAAACAGATGGAAGTTGTTAACCAGGTGAAAGCTTTTACAATGACTGCATGTCTCGATTGTCATAGAAATCCATCTGCTTATCTGCCTTATCTAAGTAAGGTAAATCTTGGACCGGAAAATTGTTCAGCTTGTCATCGTTAATAAGGATAAAATGTAATGGAAAATATTGATAGAAAGAACTTTTTTAAGACTATTGGTAAAGGAGCTTTAATTGTTGCTCTATCATCTGCTTTGCCGATTAAATTTTTCTCAAAAGCAGCACATTTATCCAGGCAGTCAAATCCTAAAATTAAAATTCATCCTTCTGCTGTAAAAAGAAATAAGGCGTAATAATGGACGATTATTCAAAATTATCAAATAATAAATTGTGGAAAAGTTTAAAAGAATTTCACAACGAAGATGATGTACTTAAAATGAAGCACGATGAATTCCTTGATGGGGTTACGGATGAATTTGATTCTTCCAAACTTTCAGGTATATCAAGAAGAAAATTTTTTGCTCTGCTTTCTGCTTCTGCTGCTTTAACTGCAACTGCCTGCACTAATTACCGGGATAAAGGAGAGATAATTCCTTATAACAAACGTCCTGAAGAAATTTTACCCGGTGCAGCTAACTATTATGCATCAACATGTAATGGATGTTCATTATCATGCGGTATTTTAATTAAAACACGCGAAGGACGTCCAATTAAAGTTGAAGGCAACCCTGATCATCCGGTAAGTAGAGGAAAAATTTGCGCTAAGGGGCAGGCAAGTATTTTGGATCTTTACGACCCGGAAAGACTGAAAGCTCCATATTTCAATGGAAAAGAAACCAGTTGGAAGAATGTTGATTCAACTGTAATTAACATCCTAAATGAAACTCAAAAAAATGGAAAGCAAATAGCTATTGTAACTGATACTATCGTTTCACCAACTGCAAAAAAAGTATTAGATGATTTCACTGCAAAATATCAGAATACAAAAATTTATTCTTACTCTCTTGTAAATGACTTTATACGCAGACAGGCATGGTCTGAATGTTATGGTACCGATGAATACCCGGCTGTTAAATTTGATGATGCAAACATAATCCTTACTCTTGATGCTGATTTTCTGGGCAATGAAGGAAATTATATTGAGAATATGAGAAAGTATGTTTCCAAAAGAGAGGTAGTTGACAAGTTGAACTTCAACAGACTCTATGCTGCGGAGGGGAGAATGAGTTCAACCGGTATGATGGCGGATTATAGATTGAAGGTTGCTCCTTCGCAACAATTGAATTTTGTCCTTGGAATTATATATGAGCTGAATAAAATAAATCCTCATCTCCAATTGGATAAGTCAATAAGTGCCAGGTTGAAAAAATTCTCTTTATTAGATAGTGCTGATGGAGAAAAATTTAAACATCTCATTAAAGATTTAAATGATAACAGGGGCAAATCAATTATTTATGCCGGCGATTCTTTGTCCAAGGATGTTCATTTAGCGGTCAATTACTTAAATGAAGTACTTGGTAATACAATTCTTTACGATTATAAATCATCATTTAAAAATATAGTAAAGCATTCAACCAAAGAAGAAATTACTTCTCTTATCAATTCAATGAATCAAGGGAAGGTGGGTATTATAATCCATTATGAGTCAAACCCTGTTTATACGATGCCAAAAGATTTTGGGTATGAATCAGCTTTGAAAAATGTGAAGACAGTTATTTCTCTGACTGTTTCTGAGAATGAATCATCAGCTTATGCAAATTATACTCTTCCAACGAATCATTCATTTGAAGCTTGGGGAGATGCTTATGCGCGTGAAGGATTTTACAGCTTGCAGCAGCCGGTTATTTCTCCAATATTTAATTCCCGTCAGAAAGAATCTGTTCTGCTATCATGGATTTCTGCTAATCCTAATTCTTATCAGGAAGATATTTATCATCAATACTTGATGAAAAGTTTTAACTCAGATGTATTTGTTAAAGCCAATTCACTTGCAGACGCAAAAACATTCTGGTATTCAGCTCTTCATGATGGGATTGTTCGTAAAAATGGAACCAGGCAGATAACTAGATTCAACAATATTGTTCTAAATAATATAAAAGAAATAATTCCTGGTAATAATTTTATTGTGCACTTGACAGAAAGCTATTTTGTGGGAGATGGGCGCTTTGCAAATAACGGCTGGTTGCAGGAATTACCTCATCCTGTATCAAAAATTACGTGGGATAATTATGCTTCTATCTCTCCTATAACAGCAAAACAATTAAATGTTCAGATGAATGATTTTATTGAGGTGAGTTTAGATGGCAGAAAACTTGTTTTGCCAGCACTAATTCAACCGGGTGTTCATGAACGGACAATAAATATTGAACTTGGATATGGTAGAACCAAAGCAGGCGAGGTAGGCAAAAATGTTGGCTTTAATAGTGTTGAATTGATGACAAAAAACTGGGTCTATTCGCCGTTTCTTTTTGAAAATGCTTCTATACGAAAATCTGAAGGCAGTCATAAATTGGTTTCTACACAGGAACATCATTCATTGGATGATACCTTTGTTAAAGATTTTCATTATTCAAGGAAGATCATTCAGGAAGGAACTTTAGAAAAATATATAAAAGAACCGAATTTCCTTAATGAAGAAAAAGAAAATCTTGTTAGCATTACAAATGAAATAAAATATACCGGTCACAAATGGGCAATGGCAATTGACCTGAACAAATGTACCGGTTGCAGTGCATGCATTAGTTCATGTAATGTTGAGAATAATATTGCAGTAGTTGGTAAGGAACAGGTCGAACGGGGCAGGGAAATGCAGTGGATTAGAATTGACCGTTACTACTCAGGGCAGCCTGATAATCCAATAGTAAGCAACCAGCCAATGCTTTGCCAGCATTGTGATAACGCTCCTTGCGAAAATGTATGTCCTGTTAACGCAACCAATCACAGCCCGGATGGGTTGAACCAGATGGTCTATAACCGTTGTGTTGGAACAAGATACTGTTCTAACAACTGTCCTTATAAAGTGCGCAGATTTAATTTCTTTAATCATAGAGATCATTTTGCTGATGCATATTATGATAATGATTTAACAAGTTTAATGTACAATCCCGAAGTAACTGTGCGTTCCCGCGGTGTGATGGAGAAATGCACATTTTGTGTACAGAAAATAATGGAAGCCCGCTCAAATGCAATCCGTGATGGAAAAGAATTAAAAGGCAGTGATGTTGTTACAGCGTGCCAGCAGGCATGTCCTACAAATGCAATAACATTTGGTGATGCCAATGATCCCGCTTCACAAATAGCAAAACTTAGGAAGCATAATTTATCTTATCATGTTTTGGAAGAACTTAATGTGAAACCCAACGTAACTTATATTGCCAAATTGAGAAATACTCATTCAGAGGAGAAATAGTGAGTACTGTCGATTATACTAGAGAATTATCTGTTCTGGAAGGGAAACCTCCTCTTAGAGAACTTGATGACCTTATATCTAAACCTTTAGAGACTAAGCCGAATAGAAAATTTTTTATTGCGCTTTCTATCACTCTAAGCATGACAGCTCTTTTAGTTATTGGTCTTGGATTGACGTTTTATTACGGCATAGGAATGTGGGGCAATAACATTCCTGTTGGCTGGGCTTGGGATATTACAAATTTTGTTTTCTGGATAGGAATTGGCCATGCAGGAACTTTAATCTCAGCAATTCTATTTTTGTTCCGGCAAAAATGGCGTACAGGCATAGCGCGCTTTGCTGAAGGTATGACCATCTTTGCAGTAATGACTGCCGGATTATTTCCTCTTATCCATGTTGGGCGTCCGTGGTTGGCCGGATATTTATTCCCATACCCTAGCCAGAATTCAATATGGGTAAATTTTACATCTCCATTGTTGTGGGACGTTTTTGCTGTTTCAACTTATTTAACAGTTTCTTTGATCTTCTGGTATGTAGGTTTGATTCCTGACCTTGCTACACTTCGTGAAAAAACAACCAATAAAATCAAAAAAATCATTTATTCAGTTACCAGTCTTGGCTGGAGATTTTCCAATAGGCACTGGCAGCACTATGAAATGGTGTATTTAATTCTTGCTGGCTTTGCAACTCCGCTTGTACTTTCAGTGCATACAATAGTTAGTTTTGATTTTGCTGTATCAGTAATTCCCGGATGGCATTCAACAATTTTCCCACCTTACTTTGTTGCCGGGGCAGTTTTTTCCGGCTTTGCAATGGTACAGAATGTTTTAATTATAGTAAGAAAGATTTTCAATTACGAACACATTATTACGGTTGATACTCTTGAAAAGATGAACAAAGTTATGCTGCTTACCGGCTCTATGGTTGGATATGCTTATGCAATGGAATTTTTTATTGCATGGTATGGTGGAGTAGAAGCAGAGAGATTTACTTTTCTTAACCGCGCTCTTGGTCCTTATGCATGGGCTTACTGGATAATGGTAACTTGCAATGTTGTATCTCCGCAATTATTCTGGATTAAAAAGATAAGAAGATCAATCAAAACAATGTTTGTAATTGCAATATTTGTAAATATTGGTATGTGGTTTGAAAGATTTGTAATAATTGTTTCATCACTTTCAAGAGATTTCCTCCCGTCAAGCTGGCATCATTATACTCCAACTTATGTGGATGGAATGATATTAATCGGCAGTTTTGGATTTTTCTTTACATGGATTTTACTTTTTGCAAAAGCTTTGCCTGTTGTCTCAATGGCTGAAGTTAAAGCTGTTGTAGAAGGCTCGCAACCTTCGCATAAGGATCATTAAAAATGAATAATAAAATCTTATATAGTTATACAGGTATTTTTGATTCTCCTGATGATATCACTCATGCAGCAAAAGAAGCGGTAAAACAGGGATATACAAAGTTTGATGTAAATACTCCTTATCCCTTGCACGGGATGAACAAAGCAATGAATTTATCTCCCTCCAAGCTTGGCTACATTGCATTAATTTTCGGTCTATCTGCAGCACTAGGAACATTGTTAAGTCTCTGGTGGGTATCTGCTATTGATTACCCAATTGTTATTGGCGGCAAACCGTTGTTCTCTTTTCCTGCTTACGTTCCAGTCATGTTTGAAGTTACTGTTTTAACAGCTTCTATAGCCACTGTTCTTGCAATGTTGTTTATCTTTTTCAAACTTCCAAACAATGCCCATCCGTTGCACGGAACTGATTATATGAAAAAAGTTTCTTCAGATAAATATGGAATTAGCATACAGGCAGATGATCCAAAATTTAATGAAGAAAAAATTATAGAATTTTTACAAAGTGTTAATGCTAAAGAAATTAATACTTTATACTGGAATAACGAAGAAATCAATCATGAGAATAAAATATTAGATCCGAAGTTTTTAGCATTCCTTATTTTGGTGGCAGTGGTTACATCCGGTGTAACATATTTCTCCTTGAATAAATTAATGTTCATGGTACCATTTAACTGGATGGATGAACAGCCAAAACAAAGCGCCCAACAGAAAAGTATTTTCTTTGTTGATGGATTTGGAATGCGCCAGCCTGTAGCCGGTACTATTGCCCGTGGATATATACCTTATCAGTTCAAAGGGCAGCCCGATCTTGCAGGAGAGAAATTAGTTAACCCGATCCCGGTTTCAAAAGAATCACTTCAGATTGGGCAGACGAAATATGATACTTACTGTAGCCCCTGCCATGGTTATCATGCGGAAAGCGACAGCAGGCTGCACGGACAGTTCCCTAATCCTCCAAGTCTGCATTCTGATAAAGTAAGGAATTGGAATGACGGTAGAATTTTTGCTGTAATAACTGAAGGACAAAATATAATGCCTTCATATTCAACTCAGCTTACTGTTGATGAAAGATGGGCAGTTATAAATTATTTGAGAGTTTTACAAAGAGCGCTTAACGCTAAGGAGTCCGACCTAAAATGAGTTCTTCTTTAGTTGAATTTAAGAAAAAAGAATTGCCAAAAAGAGTTTTGAACATTGGTATTGCGTTATTGATTGCAGGGCTGATCATTGTTATAGCTGGTTACGTTACTGATCCGGTGCGTACTGCATTCAATAATATTCTGGGTTTAACATTTTTAATAAGTATTGGCGTGGGATCTCTTTTCTTTGTAGCAGTAGAATATCTTTCCGGAGCAGTTTGGAGTACACCATTTAGAAGAGTTGGAGAGTTTCTTTCCTCATCAATTATTTATCTTCCAATTCTTATTATACCGCTTTTATTAAATGTAGATAAAGTTTTTCATTGGACTCATCCTATTCCTACCGATAAACTGGTGCAGAGTAAAGCGCCGTATCTCAATGTGAATTTTTTCATCATAAGGGTACTTGTTTTCTGGCTGATCTGGCTGGCATTTTATTATTTTATAATTAATAATTCACGTAGACAGGATCAGACGAAAGACCAATATTTAACAAAGAAGAATATCAAACTTTCAGCAGTATTCATGCCGTTTTTTGCAATTACAATTACATTTACTGCTATTGACTGGCTGATGAGTCTTGAACCTCATTGGTTCTCTACAATTTTTGGAGTTTATTATTTCTCCGGAACTGTGCTGGCAGCCCTTGCGGCAGGAACAATAATTATCGTTCTTCTCAATGAAAGAGGATATTTTGTTAAAGGTATTAGAAAGGATAATTATTACAGTCTTGGCGCATTATTATTTGCATTCACAAATTTTTGGGCTTATATAGCTTTCAGCCAGTTTCTGTTGATATGGTACGCGAATCTTCCTGAAGAAACTTACTGGTTTCTTGCAAGATGGAACGGAGGCTGGAAATATGTTTCCGTTGGGTTAATTTTCATCAGGTTTGTAATCCCTTATGTTGGGCTGCTTTCACAGCCATCTAAATCAAATCCTAAAAGATTGCTTTTAATGTCATGTGTAATATTATTTGCGCATTATTATGATTTGTATTGGCTGGCAATGCCGACTTTAAGCAAAAATGAAACAGCTTTTGGCTGGATTGAGCTTGGTTTCCCAATATTAATAGCAGGACTAATAATCCTTATTTTTGTTAACAAAATCAAAAAAGAAAATCTTGTACCGGTTGGTGATCCAAAATTAAAACGCGGAATTGATTTTAAATTATAAAATAAAATTTATGAATCCCCAAAAGAAATTAGAAGACGAAATAAATTTCAAAGAATTATTAAAAAATCCTATAAGATTATTTGGATGGATCTTTCCATTATTCTTGATTTTAATCCTGGTTCTTGGAATTTTCTTCGTTAAGCATTTAACTGACATTTCATTTAATGTGCAAAATGCGGGTATACAGGATTCAACCTTAATGAAGAAGGAAGTTGAATTAAAGAAAGGCGGTATTAGCGCCCCGGTAGATTTCAAATTAGTTAAGGCTCCAACACAGTCATTTATTGATAAAGGGAAAGATATATTTGATACAAACTGCAAATCGTGTCATGGAGAAAATGGAATGGGCGATGGACCTGCGGGTATTGCATTGGCAAAAAAGCCGAGAAATTTTCATTCTTCGGAAGGCTGGACAAACGGGCGCAACATTGACCAGATGTTTAAAACCTTACAGGAAGGAATAACTAAAAATGGAATGGCTGCATATGAGTATATTCCTGCTTCAGATAGATTTGCAATTATTTCATTTATTAGAACTTTAACCCAATTTCCTCAGGTCACAGATGAGCAGTTAAAATCACTTGATGCTACATATAAATTGTCAAGTGTAACAGTCCATCCAAATACTATCCCCGTAAAGCTGGCAGAAAATAAATTGCTTGAAGAAAAAACAATTACCGGTAATCTTGAAAAGAAATTTATTCATAAAGTAAATGGTGATACAAATAACGAAATGGCAGTATTCTTAAAGAATAATGTAATTGATTATAAAAAAGTTTTTAATTCTTATGTAATTGCAAATGGTAAACAAAATCCGGATAAATTTATTGCTGACGTTCTTACAAACCCTATAAATGCAGGGTTCAAACCAGCTGTTGCACTGCTATCAAAGGAAGAATGGAAGAAACTTTATGATTATTTGAAATCCTCAATAATGTAAAATGATAAATGCAAAAAGTTAACTATTACATAATTATTTCAATTCTGCTTATTTCTTCTGGTTTTGCCCAGCAGAAAATTAAAGTCGGAATTGATGAAAAGCTTGGAAACACCATTCCGCTTGATCTTAAATTCCAGACTTCTGAGGGCGATACAGTTGCGCTTCAGGATATTATAAACAAACCAACTATTATTGCTCTTGTATATTATGAATGCCCGGGAATTTGCAACCCTATGCAGTCTGAACTTGCCTGGACTATTGATAAACTGCAGCTTGAGCCGGGAAAGGATTTCCAGGTTGTTAGCATAAGTTTTGACCATAAAGAAACACCTGCGATTGCGGCAAAATGGAAGAAAAATTATTTATTTACAATCAAAAGGAATTTTGACCCTAAAAACTGGCTTTTTCTAACAGGTGATAGTCTTAGTATTCTTAAACTGACTGACGCGTGCGGATTTTATTTTAAGCCCGCTGAAAAGCAATTTGTTCATGCCGCTACTCTTATCGTTGTTTCACCTCTGGGAAAAATTACCCGGTATATGTTTGGTACCAGCTTTAATCCATTTGATGTTAAAATGGCATTGCTGGAAGCTGAAAGCGGAAAATCAAGTCCCACAATTTCAAAAGTTCTTCAATATTGTTTCAGCTATGACCCGCAGGGAAGAAAGTATACGTTAAATGTAACAAGAATTGTTGGGTCTTTTATATTACTTGGTGTTGGAATTTTTTTAGCGGTTCTTCTGTTGAAAAAGAAAAAAGAAGGAGCTCAAATAAATGGATAATAGTTCAGGCGTACTGCCTGTAGAGCAGGTTAAAAAATCATTCTATCAGGAAAGCACAAATAAGTATACGGGTATAGGTGCATGGCTGCTTACAAAAGACCACAAGAGAATTGGGTTAATGTACATGTATGCAATAATCTCATTCTTTGTAGTTGGTGCAATTATCGGGCTGCTGATGCGTCTGGAACTGCTTTCTCCGGGTGGAAAGTTATTTTCTGCTCAAACATACAATTCATTATTTACGCTTCATGGGGTGATAATGATTTTTCTATTTATCATTCCCGGAATTCCTGCAATATTCGGAAATTTCTTTTTGCCAATTCAAATTGGCGCGCGCGATGTTGCTTTTCCCAGATTGAATCTTCTTTCATGGTATGTTTATATAACTGGCGCAATACTTGCTTTAACATCTTTGTTTTTACCCGGCGGTCCAATTGATACCGGGTGGACTTTCTATATTCCTTACAGTGTAAGGTCTGGAACAAATGTTTCTCTTGCATTATTTGCCGCGTTTGTACTGGGTTTCTCATCAATTCTTACCGGAATAAATTTTGTTACAACTGTACACAGGCTGCGCGGTAAAGGAATGACGTTTTTCAAAATGCCGTTGTTTGTCTGGGCAACCTATGCGACTGCATGGATACAGATCATAGCTACACCAGTTATAGCAATTACAATTCTGTTAGTAATAATTGAAAGAGCATTTGGTGTGGGAATATTTGATCCTGCATTAGGCGGTGATCCCATATTATTCCAGCACCTGTTTTGGATTTATTCCCATCCGGCAGTATACATTATGATTTTGCCGGCTATGGGGGTTGTATCAGAAATTATTCCAACGTTTTCACGCAGAACAATTTTTGGCTACAAACAAATTGCTTATTCCTCGCTTGCTATTGCATTCATTGGATATCTTGTGTGGGGGCATCATATGTTCTCCAGCGGTCAGAGTGATTTAAGCAACATGATCTTTTCTCTTCTTACATTTTTAGTTGCGCTGCCAAGCGGCGTTAAAATCTTTAACTGGGTTGCTACAATGTATAAAGGTTCAATTGATCCCCAGCCGCCTTTTCTTTGGGTGATGTCCTTTATTGTTTTATTTTCAATTGGAGGACTTACAGGATTAGTGCTTGGCTCTCTAGCTACTGATATACATCTTACAGACACATATTTTGTTGTTGCCCATTTTCATTATGTTATGTTTGGCGGCACCGGAACAATTTTTATTGCAGCCATGCATTACTGGTTCCCTAAAATGTTTGGAAAAATGTATAATATTAAATGTGCAAATGTTGCAGTTGTTTTATATTTCATCGGCTTTAACATGTTATACTTTCCAAAATTTATTATGGGTTATATGGGAATGCCAAGAAGATATTACAATTATCTTCCCATGTATACTCCATATCAAAGAATCTCTACTTACGGTTCATGGATCTTAGTAGGAACAATATTTTTTATAATCGGCTATTTTGTTTATGCATATTATAGAGGTAAGAAAGCAACGTCAAATCCCTGGGGTGGGGTAACACTTGAATGGCATATTCAATCGCCTCCAATAATGGAAAATTTTGAAACTCTTCCTGTGATAACTCACGATCCATATGATTTCAGCCAATTGAAGGAGATGAAGAATGAGTGATCATGAAAATGTATTAGATCATAAAGTTCACAGGGATGATGTTGGCGCAAAAATGGGAATGTGGCTATTCCTGTTTACAGAAGTGCTTTTATTTGGTGGAATGTTTTTAATTTATGCAGTTTACAGGTACCAGTATCCTGAGCAGTTTCACATTGCAGCGATGGAATTAAATACAAATATAGGCACACTTAACACAATTATTCTTTTAACAAGCAGTTTAACTGTTGCTTTATCAATTGCGGCATTGCAAAAAGGGAACAAGCTCCTTTCAATGATTATGCTGGGAACTACAATTGTTCTTGCTGTATTGTTTCTGGTAAATAAATTTTTTGAATGGTCAACAAAATTTGCACACGGAATTTATCCTGGATCTTCTATACTTACAAGCAAACCGAACGGGCAGATTCTTTTCTTTGGTTTGTATTATGTTATGACCGGTTTGCATGCAATACACGTAATAATAGGAATGGTAATTCTTGCATTCATGCTCAATTTTATCAAGAGAAATAAGGTTACAACTGATAATTACGTCAAGCTGGAAAATTCAGGCTTGTACTGGCACCTTGTGGATTTGATCTGGATATTTTTATTCCCATTGTTTTATTTAATTCAATAGTAAGAGCTAAATAAGGAAAATTCATGAGCGGTAATAAACATCATATTGGTTACGGAACTTACGTTATTGTATGGATTGCCCTGCTCGCTTTCACTGCAATCACAGTTACAATAGCGGGTGTGAGTCTTGGAAGATATACACTATTTATCGCCCTTTTAATTGCTGCAATAAAATCTGCATTGGTAATTAATATTTTTATGCACATTAAGTTTGATGAACCAATATTCAAAATCTTTTTAGCTTTAAGCGGCACAACAATTCTGATAATATTTGTTTTAACATTTGTGGATATTTTATATAGGTGAGGAATTAAATGGGTCCAGCTCCAACAGTTCATGCTGAATCAGTTGATTTTGTAATGCTTTATATAGTTGCAATTTCGGTTGTGCTCTTAATAGGCATTACCGTTACTATGATTTATTTTGTTTTTAAGTATAACAGAAAAAAAGGACATGAACCGGTTGATATTCATGGTAACGTTTTGCTTGAAGTTGTATGGATAGTAATTCCAACCCTGCTTGTTCTTTCAATGTTTTATTTCGGTTATACAAGTTTCAGAGAGCTAAGGGACAAGCCCGATAATCCGTTTATTGTTAAAGTAACGGCGCGCATGTGGCAGTTTACTTTTGAATATGCAAACGGGAAAAAAACTGATACACTTTATGTTCCGCTTAATGCTCCGGTTGATCTTGAAATGAAATCAGTTGACGTAAACCACTGTTTGTACATACCGGCATTCAGGATAAAAGAAGACATTATTTACGGGCAGACAAATCATTTATACTTTAATGCAAAGCAGACAGGTGATTATGATATTGCCTGCGCTGAATACTGCGGGTTGAATCATTCGGCAATGTACACTAAAGTAAAAGTCCTTTTGGATAATGATTTTACAAAGTGGTATGGTGGAAACTGGCAGCCGGTTAAAAACGGTTCTGCAAGTAATTAAATATTAGACCACCCTACCGCAAAAAACGCGGGACAGGCCGTAGTCCAATGTTGTCAGGTTAATAAATATTAACCCTGCGATTTATCGCGGGGACATAAAAACAAAAACACGGACGGGCTTTAGCCCAAGGAGACAAAATTGTCTATATCGGTACTTCCATTTTGGCTAAAGCCTTGTATAAGGGAAAGTTGCGTATTCTCCGTCATAAATGACGGAGTTATGACAGTTACATAACAGATTCTTTAATGCATAGAAATAAAACCAGCATCATAAATGGACTTAATAGCAGAGTTGCCAAAAATTAATTTCTTAACCTGACAGCATTGGGCCTTAGTCCCCCTCCTTGAAAAGGAGGGGGAATTTGGAAGAGGCAATAGAGAGAAAATGTTTAAAAAAATAAAAAAACATATTGCACTGACATTAGAACTTGGCAAGGTCAAGATTACTTTCTTTGTTGCGGTCTCAACTTCTGTGGGATATGTTTTCCATTCAGGCAAAATTGATTTGACAATGTTCTTAATTGCATCAGGAGTTTTTCTTCTAGCATGCGGCTCATCTGCTTTAAACCACTACCAGGAAAGACTATCAGACGCTTTGATGGATAGAACTAAAGGAAGACCAATTCCTTCCGGAAGAGTTTTACCATTGTATGCCCTTTTAACATCTGCCGGATTAACTATTTCAGGGCTTATTGTAATATATTTATTTTCAAATGTTACCTCGGCCGTTCTCGGGGTTATTGCTTTAATCTGGTACAACATTATCTATACTCCGTTAAAAAAGAAATATGCATTGGCAGTAGTACCAGGTTCTGTAATTGGCGCAATTCCCCCGATAATTGGCTGGACTGCATCAGGAGGCTCTCCGTTTGACCTTACAATTTTATCTCTGGCTTTTTTCTTTTTCATCTGGCAGATACCACATTTCTGGCTTCTGTTGTTACTCTTTAACAAAGATTATGAAAAAGCAGGCTTTCCAACATTAACAAAAATATTTACAAACCTTCAGTTGGGAAGAATAACTTTTACATGGATAGCTGCGCTTGCAACTAGTTGTATTATGATTCCGCTTTACAGCATGTCCTCTAGCATTTATGCAATTGTGGTTATGGTTTTACTAGGTATATGGCTTTTATTCGAAACAAGTTCTATTCTTTCGGAATATCTTGAGCGGGTTACGTTTAGAAAAGCGTTCTTAAGAATAAATTTATACGTTCTTGCAGTTGTACTGGTTATTTCTTTAGATAAATTATTAATTTAAGAATTGTAGATGGTATAAATATGGATTTGCTAGATCAATCTGTTTTACCTCAATCACCACAGCATTTACAGCTTATAAGGTATTTGTTGTCTCTCTCTTTTACCATTTTCATCCCTTATGTAAGTGTATTGGTGGGGACACTTTCATTTTCATTGTATTTTAGAAGAAAAGGGCAAAAAACAGGCTCCGGCATTTATACAATTTTTTCTAAAGATTTAATTGATCTTGCAACAATTAATAAAAGTATCTCTTTTGGATTTGCTCTTATTCCGATATTAAGCTCAATTTTTGGTTATTCGCAGCTCCTGCACTCAAGCAATTCGGGCGTTCCGGGTTTCCTCTTAATCTCATTTGTAATATTAGCGGGAGCATTGCTTTTTATATACACATATAAATACACTTTTCATCTGAAAGATATTTTTAAGTATGCAGATGCAAAAAAAGATGGAAACGAATCTGACAATGAAATCAAACATGAAATTTCAACTTATTCACAGAAGACAGCTTTATTGAATAACAAAACCGGCTTTTATGGATTGCTGCTGCTTTTGTTCTCTATTTATATTGTAATAGGTTCAGTTGAGTTCGCATCAGATTCTACAAGATGGGAAGACGGTAACAATCTTTTAGGAATAATTTTTTCATCATCTACTTTAATAGGTTTCATTCAATTTATTATAGGTTCGGCAGTAATTACCTCTGCATTTATTATCTTTAGGTTACTTAGACAGGATGAAGAATCTGCAAACAGGGATGAAGATTACATATCGTTTGTAAAAACATTTTCGCTAAGATTGGGACTTGTCTCAATCATCTTATTTTCAATATTAATAATATTATCTGTATTTACACAACCGGTTAATTCTCTTTCTTTCAGCTTCTTTGGTTCAATACTGTTAATTCTTATTGTTTTGTTTCTGACAAGCTTCCTTTTTTACTTTATGATTAAGGAATCTAATATTAAATACAGCCAGCCGGTAATTTATCTTGTAATTGCCGCTTTTGCTTTGATTGTTATAAAAGACCAATTTGCATTTGAGACCTCTGCTAAAATGCATTCCGAAATTCTTGCCGGGCAATATGACGAATACATAAAGAAATTTGAAGAAGCCACAGGAACTACCGCACCAATAAACGGTGCAGATATTTATAACGGCAGATGTATTGCTTGCCATAGTTTTGACCATAAGGTAGTTGGTCCGCCATACAAACAAACCTTACCGAAATATGAAGGCAAGATTAATGATCTTGTTGCATTTATAATGAACCCGGTTAAGAAAAATCCGGATTATCCTTCCATGCCCAGCCAGGGACTCAAGCAAAATGAAGCTCAAGTAGTTGCTGAATATTTATTGAAAACTTACAAAACGAAATGATTCTTTTAGTAAATAGTATTTAGTACTTAGTTCATAAATAGCATAACATCG
>PMDS01000101.1 GCA_003155655.1 Melioribacter sp. | reverse complement strand
TTAAAAACGAAACTAAAATTCTCTTGACTCCCTATTTTCACGCAGCCTCTGAACGGCGGAGTTATTCAATGAACAAATAATTTCGTTATTATCTTGCCGCTTCTTCATGAGCAGCTGAGTTATATTACTAACCTAGTAAAAAGTTTCTGGGCTTAAGTCAAACACTATGATTAATTATTCATCGACAATGAAGGGTTTTTCCGGTCAAGGAATGGTCCTTGACCGCCACGGAAGGTAATAATTGTACCCGGTATAATAATCTCCCGGGCTAATGGAAATGATCTTGATATTGCACTGAATTTCAATTATACAACATCTTCAAAAATATATTTTCAGGCAAACTCTGTGGACCCGGTTGCCCGGTCATATTATGATAATTTAGATAATATCAACAGTTATTCTATTGATATAGGTTATACTATTTCCGAATCGGCTGCGCTGGAGGCAATAATTACGCAAAAATGTAATCTTTTTCTTTAAACATTATATTAAAAATTTCCCTCCTTATTAATTATATTGTGTTTGGAATCCTTATCATAAATACTAATGAACGGTAAAAGAATTTTTTTAACTGGTTTTATGACAAGCGGCAAAAGTACCATTGGACCAATACTAGCAAATGTATTGGGAATGGATTTTTTTGATCTTGATAATTTGATAGAAAAAGAAGAAAATCAAACTGTTGTTGAGATTTTTGAAAAAAAGGGAGAAGATCATTTTCGTGAAATTGAAGAGAGGATTTTGAAAAATCTTACCGAGCGTGACAATCTTGTTGTTTCGCTTGGCGGCGGTACGATAATCAATCAAATAAATTTTGAAATAATGAGACAGACCGGCAAAATTATTTACTTGAAAGTTTCGCCTAACAATTTATACAAAAGACTAAAAAATAAAATTGACCGTCCGTTATTTAAAGACCTGGTGCTAAATGATAAATCAGAAGAGGATTTTATCGAGAGAATTAAATCTTTACTCGAAAAACGGCGAAAGTATTATGAAAAAGCTGACTTGATTGTTGACACTGATTTACATCCGGTAGGGATCACAGTGGATAAAATTGCAAAAAATATATTGACATTATACCATGAAGAAAAATGAAATAAAAACATCCGGGAAAAATTATCCCGTATATATTGGTGCCAACATTTTTGATTCACTTGAAAAGGTTATTAACACCAAAAAAGTATATAGGAACCTGTTCCTTGTTGTCGATAAAAAATTTCAAAGCCTGCACCGCCAGGATATTACACGGTTTACCTTAAATTATTCTAACAAAATTTATCTGCATGAATATGAAGCATGTGAAGCAAATAAAAATTTTGAATCTCTTCTGAGAATTTTAAATGATTTGATTACTAAAAATTATGGAAGGGATACAACTGTTATAGCAATCGGCGGCGGCATAACCGGTGATATTGCAGGTTTTGCCTCTTCAATTTATTCAAGAGGTGTTCAGTTTGTACAGATACCAACAACCTTACTTTCTGCAGTTGACAGTTCAGTAGGAGGTAAAACGGGAATTAATTTTGAAGAAACTAAAAATATTATTGGCTCCTTTTACCAGCCTGACATTGTATTAATTGATACTGAATTTTTGAAAACACTGCCGGATGAAGAAATAATTTGCGGCATGGGGGAAATTATTAAATATGCTTTTCTTACAGACATTAAATTTTTTATTACTATCAAAAATAATTTAACAAAACTTCTGCGTCTTGATTCTTCGATTACAACTAAGATTGTTGAAGCATGCGTTAATTTTAAGGGAGATGTTGTTTCCAGGGATGAAAAAGAAAGCGGGCTGAGAAAAATACTAAACTTCGGCCATACTTTTGCCCATGGAATTGAAATTGAGCAAAATTTTAAAGTAAAGCATGGGCAAGCAGTAATTATTGGTTTAGCCTGCGCTATTGAACTTTCAAAAAAAATAGGACTTCTCGAAAAATCCCTTTATAATGATTTCATTAGTTTACCCCTTGCACTAAAAGATAAAATAGCTATAAGTGGTTTTGATGTTGAGCATATTTATGAAATTATGAAGCGGGATAAAAAGGGAAGGGACCAGAAAATAAAATTTGTTCTGTTGAAAGATGTTGGTAGTTTATTTGTTGATGTTGAAGCAGAAGAAAACGATATTCTCCATTCAATCCGGCAGGGCATTAGTTATTTTATCAAATAGGATTTTAATGGTTCCCTTTATAAAAACAATACATGTTTTTGTACTGCTTTTATTTATATGCTCAATAGTTACTCAAGCCCAAAATGAAAGGGAAACAAGAGCTGTCTGGGTAGCTACAAATTTCAAACTTGACTGGCCCCCGCCAACATTTGATCAGGAAAAACAAAAACAGGCGCTTGTTGATATTTTTGACAACATAAAATCTAAAAATCTTAACACGATTTTCTTCCAGGTCAGCAGTAATGGAACAACTCTTTTTAAATCTTCTTATGATCCTTTCTCGCCCTATATAACCGGTGAAGTTGATGGTACACCTGCATATGATCCGTTAAAATTTGCAGTTGAACAAGCGCATAAACGCGGACTTGAAATTCATGCATGGGTTAATGTTCTGCGCTGCTTTACGGGAAGTGAGAGCAGCATTCTGAAAAATCCCAATCATATATCTAAAAGGAAACCGGAATGGGTAATCGAAGACGTACGTGACGGGCAGAAAAGTTTATGGCTTGATCCGGGCCTGCCGGAGGTCCGGGAATATATTGCAGCTATGATAGAAGAAATGGCAGAAAATTATGATATAGATGGCGTTCATCTTGATTATATACGTTACCCGGGCAGAAATTTTGAAGATGAATTTTCTTACGGCATTAATGGAAATGGTTTATCGAGGGATGAATTCCGCAGAAAAAATGTTAATGATCTTGTTGAATTAATAAGTAAAAAATTAAAAGCTGTAAGACATTCTATTAAACTTGGTGCGGCTCCAATAGGTATTTATAAAAACCTTGAAGGCTTTAGTGGCTGGGAAGGATATACTGAGGTCTACCAGGATTCCCGCAGCTGGCTTAAACGCGGTTTAGTTGATTATGTGTCACCTCAAATTTACTGGAGCTTTGAAGATAATCCCCGGTTCGATGCAGTTGCTAAAGACTGGGTAGAAAATTCTTATGGCAGAAGTATTGTATTAGGAATTGGTTCTTATAAACCGAATGTTAAACCCGAAATGGATCAAATGATCCAATATGCCCGTTCTATAAATGCTTCGGGCGTTGCCTTTTTCCGTTATGAAAATATTAAGGATCTGGAATTTAATTCCTTCAATTATAAAAGTTATCCGGCAACAATGGCCTGGCTGGATGGAATTTATCCCACACAACCGCAGAATTTAAGTTATGTAAAAAGTAATTCAAGCCAGAATTTGTATGGATTGAACTGGGAAAAAGCAAAATCTACAGCTGCTAACGACAGCATTAGCTATTTTGCTCTTTATAGTTTGCCCGGTAAAAAATCTGAATTACTGCAGGATTATCTTTTTGATGTTATTCCTGCGGATCATACCTCAATAACAATTGCCATCGATAGACCGAAGCGTGTGAATTATTATTTTACTTTAAAATCTGTCAGCAAATTATGGAATGAAAGCATTGAGTCTTCAAACGTTGTAGAAATAAAGATGCCGCAATTGTTATCTTTAGTTCAGCCGGATGATATGTTAATTAAACCTGCTTTAGTGAAAGATCCGGACAATAATTACAAAATTATTTTTTATTCCAAAGGGAAAGAAAAAATTGAAGTTGAAGGAATCGGCAAAAAAACTAAAGAGCTGCTGTTAAGCGGAGAAGCGTTTGCAGGGAAAAATGTATTGTCACTCCGGAAAAATTTAGCCGCCTTTCAGTCGGTTAAAATTCTTTTTAAATCAACAAATAAGGATTATGAATTAAAGTTGTAATAAAAAATAAATTCAGATAAATTATGAATCACAAACCATTAACCAAATTATGATAAAGAAAAAAAATCTTTTTATGCAGATTGTTGTTGTTATTGTTCTGGCTGCATTTGCAGCATATTTTTTATTACCCAATATTTTCATAAAGAATGATACATCTAACAGGGAGCCTGAAAAAACTGTGAATAGTAAAACTGCATACTCTTTTGTAAAAGAAGGCGATTTATCTTTCACCAATTCAAAGGATAATTATATTACAAGAATTAATATTGAAATTGCTGATAATGATGAGAGAAGAACAACCGGCTTAATGTTCCGCGATAAGATGGAAGAAAGCCAGGGTATGCTTTTTATATTTGATTCTGAAACCCCGCAGGCTTTTTGGATGAAAAATACAATTATTCCTCTCGATATTATTTTTGTTAATTCTAAAATGGAGATTGTAAAAATCCAGAGGAATGCAGAACCGTATTCTGAAAAATCATTGCCATCCGAAAAACCTGCACAGTATGTAGTTGAAGTAAATGCCGGATACTGTGATAAACTCGGCATTAAAGAAGGGGATAAAATTGCATGGAGAAGGGATTGATGTAGCGGGAAATGGGAAACGGAAGACGAAAATAAAATCTTGTAAATATTTAATGTAAATTATGTTGAGATTTCCTGCCGGCAATAACTAATCGATTTAACCTTTTACACACCCCAGTCGCTTCGCTCCTTCCCCTCTCGAGAGGGGAAAAGAAGGGGTGTGTCTAACGTAAGACAACAAACTAGCCAGGCTAAGACATGTCGTCTCCAGGTCTTCGAATAACTTACCTGTTTTCTTTAGACAAATAATATTTTATCTTATATAAGTATCATTCCGGAAAAATTAAGATTGTATTGAAAAACAATTATTAATAATTATAAATAGGTTAATTATGGAACGGGGAAAAATCATTGAAGAATTTAAATATGCGTACCTAAATAAATACAAAAAAATTTATAAAAAAGAAGAATGTACTGCATTTTTCGAAAATCAATTGGCTAAAGCTAAAGAATACAACATAGAAGAATATATTTTTTTCTTTTCAGCATATACTGAATATCTAAAGGAAAATTATGAGCAGGCAATCGAGGTTTTTAAAAAATCCATAGAACTTGATAATAAATTTGCTTATCCCTGGCATGGATTAGGCAATGTTTATTCAGACAAAAAAGAATATGAAAAAGCTATTGAAGCTTATGAGAGAGCTATTCAGCTTGCTGATAAGTTTGATTATCCATGGCATGGATTAGGTATTGTTTATTCAGAGCAAAGAGAATATCAAAAGGCTATTGACGCCTTTGAGAAAGCTATTCAACTTGATGATAAATCTGCTTATCCTTGGAATGGATTAGGGGATGTTTATTACGATCAAAAAGAATATCAAAAAGCTATTAACGCCTATGAGAAAGCTATTCAACTTGATGATAAATATTCCTATCCCTGGAATGGATTAGGGGATGTTTATTACGATCAAAAAGAATATCAAAAAGCTATTGATGCTTATCAAAGAGCGATTCAACTTGATGGTAAATATGCTGATCCTTGGAATGGACTAGGAGGTGTTTATTTTGAACAAAAAGAATATAAAAAAGCAATTGACAGTTATCAAAAAGCTGTTAAGATAAATGATAAATTATCAGCACCATATTATAATTTAGGAATTTTATACAATAACATATATGATTTACCAAATGCAGAAAAATATTATAAAACTGCTTTAGAATTATTTAGAAAGGAAAAAGATAAATATTGGATTTCATTAGCGGAGGAAAACATTGAATGGATAGAAAATAAACTTAGGGCAGAAAACGAGATAAAAAAAACAGAAAAAGAAAACAAAGACGATCCGGTAAATGATGTACTTTTTAAAACAATGGAATTTGAACAAAAGATATTTACTAACCAAAAGACATTCCTTAGTTTTTTTGATCAGCTGCCTGAAAAAAAAGATGAAAGAACTTACCTTAAAGTATTGAGAAGATGGAACTCATATACACCAATAATCGCAAATAACTTTCATATCAGTAAAGGCGGCGGATATTTCTTAAAAATAAAAGGGGCTGGAATAGTTATAGATCCCGGGTTCAATTTTATAGATAATTTTAAAGGTTCCGGTCATAAATTTGACGAGATAGATTTTGTTATAATATCGCACGCGCATAACGATCATACTTCTGACCTTGAATCGATAATTACACTTCTAAATAAATGTAATACTAAACGGAAAGGTTTGAGAGATTACACGAGTGAGGATACAATGCGTGCTGATATGGCGAAAAAGGGAAAATGCGATTTAAAAGATATAGATGATGCTGTTATTGAAATCAAATTTGAAAAATCCGATAAGAGAAAAAAAATAGGTCTCTATTTAACTAAAAGTACTTGTAAAAAATACACTGGTATGCTGGAACTCAATTCGAAAAGTGATTATGAATACCATATTATTGAGGCAGGAGATCTAAAAGAAATACATGACAAACAAGATAATCGAGTAGTCACTTTCGATGTAATTAAAGCAAAGCATGATGATGTGATTTCAGATAAAGATAGTGTTGGTTTTGTTTTTCATCTAGATGGTTGCATTTTTATATATACCGGAGATACCGGATGGTCTGAAGACATAGAAAAACAATACAAGCAAATCAAAGAAAGATGTCAAGGTAAAGAGATAATACTACTAGCTCACATCGGGGGATTTGAAGAAAACGAAAAGAATTACGTAAGAGATAAAAAGAATCAAGGAGCTTTTTATGAAAACCATCTGGGCAGGCTTGGGTTGGTAAAAATATGTGAAGTACTGAAACCTAAAATCTGTTTAATCTCTGAATTCGGAGAAGAAATAGGAAATTTTAGGATTAAGATTGCTGAAATATTTACCGGAGCATTTAAAAATAAAATTGTGTTTTTACCGGCAGATATTGGACTGGAATATGATTTTACTAAAAAGAAAATCCGTGCGATAACCAGGATAGAAGATAATAAAGAACCACAGTTAGGAGATTTGATAGACGCTGAAAATGTTGAAGTATGTTTGTTGAAAAAAGATTCCTCCCTTCATTATTTTAGTAAGGGAGCTGATTTTACAGAAAGCGATCTTATCCAGGTGCTGATAGAGAAGTATGACCAAAGTGTAAAATAAATTATTTTTGTAAAGCCGAGGCATGTTTACCCGCCTTCCGCGTAATTCTTCAGTAGTTCGGAAACACAGGAGTTATATTTTATTAAT
>PMDS01000014.1 GCA_003155655.1 Melioribacter sp. | reverse complement strand
ACACAGCCTCTTCACGGCGGAGAAAAAAGACAAAAAAAAGAAAAGGGCTTTAGCCCAAGTGGTGGCCTATGCCAGGCCCAAATAAAATAGATGAAGATGCATGCTAATAACGAAATAATGTGTCTATTAAATAAAGGATCTGGCTACGGCCAAAAATTTATTTCTTTATCTATTCAACCGCTTAAAAGTCCTGATTAGAAATTAAATTATGCGTAAGGTGAGTTAATAAAATAAACCAGTAAAAATCAGTTATATCTGCGCCATCTGCGAGCTATTTTAAAATAAATTATTACTTATGAGACAGCCTCTTTTAATATCTTTTATTACTAATCTGAAATTTAGTATTTGCACGTTATCAAAGCCAATTTTTTCCGTTTTTGTTATTTTATTTAACCTCTAAAATAATTTTCATTTCATATTATCAAGATATTATATTTCGTCATCAACCTTGGAAAATTAATGGCATTGCGGTCTACCATTGAGCTGGAAAAGAGCGAGTATCTTTCTCTTCTTAAAAGGCTAAAATTCTCGCAGTCAATTACTCGCAACATTTCATTAAGAAAGCCTCTGCAGGAATTGCTTGACGAAATTATTGATTCAAGCAAAAAGCTTTTAGATACAGAAGCAGCGTCTCTCCTGCTTTATAACAAAGAAGAAAACAATCTTTATTTTCACACAATTTCCGGGGGCAGCGGAGCTTCGCTAAAATCTAAACCGCTAAAATTAGGAGAGGGAATTGGAGGCTGGGTTGCTCTTAATAATAAATCACTGGTTATTAATGACTGTTATAACGATGATCGTTTCAACAAAGATTTTGATAAATCAAGCGGGTTTCATACAAGGAACATGATTTGTGTTCCAATGTTAAACAAAGATAGTCTTGTAGGTGTTATTCAAGCAATTAACAAAAAAAGTAAAGAGGATTTTAATAAGGAAGATTTACAATTATTTGAAGCGCTTGCCGCCCAATGCGCGGTTGCAATTGAAAACGCGCGCTTGATCGATATTGAAATTAAAGCAGAACAAACAAAGTACGAAATGGAAACCGCTTGGAAAATTCAACAGAAATTTCTTCCTGAAAAACTTCCTGAAGTTAAAGACCTCGAAATGTGCATAAAGTTAAAGCCTGCAAAGGAAATAGGCGGTGACTATTTTAACGTTATCAAAATTGATGACGATAAAACGTTATTCTTTGTGGCTGATGTAACAGGGAAAAGTATTCCGGCGGCTCTTATTGTTTCTACACTCTATTCTTTTCTACAGTTTTTCATTTTGTTAAACAAAGAAAGACACCATGCAATTGAGTTTGTTCAGTTGTTTAATAGATTTATGGTAAATTCAACTACATCGGATAAATTTGCAACTGCCTGGTTCGGATTTTATAATCAAACTACAAAAACTCTTGAAAGTATATCAGCCGGTCATAATCCAACATATATTTTACGGAANNGATCTTCCATATAATTCCGAATATGTTAGTTTACATAAAGGCGATATTATAATTTTCTATACCGACGGTATTACTGAAGCAATGGATATAAACGAGCAGGAATTCGGAGAGCAACGATTTGAAAGCCTGATTCTAAAAAATAAAACCCTTTGCGTAAATGATCTATCTAAACTTATTTTTGATGAAATAAAAAATTTCCGTTTGGAGGCAGAACAAAGCGATGATATCACACTGGGTATTCTTCAAATAAAATAAATTCTATCATTAATTAATTACTCACTATAAAGATAAAAGCTATGCTGAAACTAGAACCCACAAAACAAAACATTTTCGAGGCGCACAAGCTTGTAAAGAGGCATGTGCACCATACGCCGATGATGTCTTCAAAATCAATTAATGCGCTTTTGGGATGTAAAATATTTTTCAAGTGCGAAAATTTTCAAAAGGTGGGGGCATTCAAATTTAGGGGTGCGGTTAACGCAATTTTCTCATTAAATAAAACTGAGGTTGCCAGGGGTGTTGCAACACATTCTTCCGGTAATCATGCGGCAGCGTTATCATTAGCTGCAAAGATGCGCAACATTCCCGCATACATAGTTATGCCGCGTACGGCTCCACAAAATAAAAAAGCTGCCGTTGAAGGTTATGGGGGAAAAATATTCTATTGTGAGCCGACTTTACAAGCGCGTGAAGAAATGTTAAATGACATTGTTGAAAAAACCGGCGCTGTCTTTGTTCATCCTTATGATAATTATTCTATAATAGCAGGTCAGGCAACTGTTGCAAAAGAGATTTACGAGGAACTGGGCGCACTTGACTACATTATTGCCCCTGTCGGAGGCGGAGGTCTGCTAAGCGGTACATGTCTTAGCACCAGGTTTTTTTCTCCAATTACGGAAGTGATTGGCGCAGAACCTAAAGGCGCTGATGACGCTTTCCGCTCGCTGAGAGATGCAATGATTCATCCTTCGGTTAATCCGCAAACGGTTTGTGACGGACTGTTGACACAACTCTGTGATAAGACATTTTCAATCATAAGCAAAAACGTAAGTGAAATATTTACTGCCGAGGAAGGATCAATCATCCTGGCAATGCGCATGATATGGGAGAGGATGAAAATTATTGTGGAGCCTTCTGCTGCTGTTGCTTTAGCGGTAATTCTTGAAAATAAAGACAAATTTGCAGGTAAATCTGTTGGAATAATTCTTACCGGGGGAAATGTTGATCTTGGGAATTTACCGTGGATTGAAAAATAATTTTGTAATGGCTTAATAGAGGATTATGTCAATTGTAATCCTCTATTAAACACTTAGTTTTTTTACCTAAACTTATTTTATGAAAACCTCAATTGCACCTGGAATACACTCCACCTCTATTGGTGTGCTTCCCATTAACTGCCCGTCCGGTGTTAAAAGTTTTGGCGTATTTGTTTCCATCTTAATATGTCTTGCTTGAAATGTTTCAACTTCCTTCATGTTAATATGCGTACCTTTGAAAATCTTTGGAAGGCACTCCAACACCTTAACTCGACTTAATTTGTTAAGTAACGTAACATCCAGCAAACCATCATCAAGTTTTGCGAAAGGAGCCATTAAAAAATCTTTACCTGTGTACCTTGTATTGGAAATTTCAACAAAAACATTTTCGCGCTCAAATATTTTTCCATCAGCTTCAATTTTTAAGTTATAGGCTTTTAAAGCCGCTGTTTGATAAAATACACCCAGCACGTATGAGAGATCTCCAAACATTCTTAGTTTAAGAGCCGTGCCGGCAATGTCTGTAACAAAACCAAATCCAAGTATATTTATAAAGTAATATTTCTTCCCTTCAGTAGTAAACACTCCGACATCAACTTTTTTTGTTTTTTCGGAAATTATCGCATCAACTGCTTCTTCCCATTTTTCAGGAATTAGATCAAGATCACGCGCATATGCGTTTCCCCTGCCAATTGGAATTACGCCAAAAGGGATTCTTTTTTTTGATTGATTGGCAAAATATCCATTGAGCGCTTCAAAGATAGTTCCATCTCCCCCTGAAACAATTAATCCGTCATACTTTTCAAAATTTATTTCCTTAACTATTTCCGTTCCATGTCCTGCATATTCTGTTTGAACTGCATCAAACTCAATATTTTTTTGTGCAAATGCATTTTCAATTCTTGGATAATACTTAATGCCGTTTTTATGCCCGGCCGCTGGATTGTTGAGATAGAATATTTTCATATCAATATAAAGTTTGGTTTGTTTAATTGAAGTAAAACATAATAGAAGCGCATTATGTAATCAAGTTGTTTTAAAAAATAAAATAGGCCGGGATGCACCCGGCCCTTCTCGTTTTACATCATCTAGAATATTTTCATTATTCATTTCACTGTTTCATCATCACTTCTATTATTCCTTTACAGAATTCCGGCAGATCATCCGGCTTTCTGCTTGAGACCATATTTCTGTCAATCACAACGGGTGCATCAATCCATATTGCGCCGGCGTTTTCAATATCATCTTTAATTCCCGGTGTTGAAGTGCATTTATATCCTTTCATTATTTTTGCGGAAATAGTAATCCATCCCGCGTGACAAATATGCGCTACAAGTTTACCGGAATCGTTAAACTGTTTTGTCAATTCCAAAACTTTTTTAACTCTTCTCAATTTATCCGGGGCAAATCCTCCGGGTATTACCAATCCATCAAAATCTTTTTCTTCAACATCCGTGTAAGAAACATCCGACCTGCACGGATAACCGTTTTTTCCCTTATACATTTTAGCTGCTTCAGGACCCGCCAAAACAACTTCTGCTCCTTCTTCAATTAATCGGAGTTTGGGATACCATAATTCCAAATCTTCATAAACATCATCAACAAACATTAATATTCTCTTCCCTTTCAATCCATTCATAACACCACTCCTTGCTTTTTGATTTATGATGATTTTATGTCTTAAAATAGTTATTTCACATCTGGGAAATAATAATAAGAACAGTCTACCTTAGAACAAAATTCCAAATTATTTCTCAGACTGTTTATTAATTCCGCAGCTATATTATACATGAATAGATAATTCTCAATTCTCCCGGTAGGGTATTTTAACTTTGAACTGTATTATTAGTATGAATTCAATTTAATAGTTAGAGTGCTCTATCGTTTCGATTTTATAATTAATATTTAAGGAGGATAATTGAATATGGGACTAAGACAAACTATTTCGACATATTATTTAGTACTATTAACATTCATATTAATTACTTTAACGGTTACTGATGTTTGGGGCAGTGGAATTGATTCGCTTAAATATCTTGGACACTCTAGCGTAAAAATCAAAACCCAAGAGGGAGTTATTATTTACATCGATCCATATCAGGGAACTGATTACGCAGATTCTGCCGATATTGCATTGGTTACTCATCAGCATGACGATCATAATGTTTTATCATTAGTAAAAAAGAAAAAAACATGTGTTGTAATTTCTAACTATGAAGCTATTAAAAGCGGGGCATATCAAAATTTTAGAGTCGGTGATATCAACATTGAAAGCACGGCCGCCTACAATAATTATCACCTTAAAGATCAATGTGTCGGCTATGTTATTACGCTCAAATCAGGCGTTAAACTTTATCATGCTGGTGATACCGGGAACATTGCCGAGTTTTCAAGTTTAACCAGCAAAGCAATTACTTATGCTCTTTTGCCAATGGATGGAATTTATACAATGACGCCTGAAGAAGCGACTATTGCGGCTGGTGTTATTAATGCTAAATATTCAATTCCTATACATACTATGCCTCCGCCGGATACTTACAGCGATGCAATTGTTGCGCGTTTTACAGCCCCTACCAAATTGGTTGTACGGCACGGTCAGTCAATAGGGTTAACAAAAAGTACAACGTCTGTTGAAAATAAATACTCACTTCAAAATAATTTTTCTTTGAAGCAGAATTATCCTAATCCGTTTAATCCATCAACTCTAATTAGCTATCATCTGCCTGTAGGAAGTTTTGTCAGCCTAAATGTATATGATGTTGCAGGGCGGAAAGTTGCAACACTTGTAAATGAGTTCAAAGATGCCGGAGATTATAATACAGAATTTAATACACAAAATTATTTTATGCCCAGTGGAGTCTATTTTTATAAACTTACGGCCGGAGAATATTTATCTACACGGAAAATGATTCTGATAAAATGACGACAAATGTCGGCATAGTAAGTAATCGACTTAATAAGTTATATTATTAATTTGGTTAAAGGAAAAGCGCAGTATGTTTAACGATTGGGCATTTTTTATAAAGGTCGAGACAGGCTCGACCTTTATTTTTTAACGATACTCTATTCGGAATAATGCTTTATAACTTCTATAACGCGTTCTTCGCAAACCTTGCAAAATGGCTTTGAGCCTTTGGAAAACATCAAGCAGTCCGGCATGGGGCGGTACATTCCGGTTGCGCTATAACCGGCTCCTTCAAAAGCACCGACTTTATTCCAATATTTACTGCTCATTAAGTATTTATCAACTTCATCACTATGCAGCTTATCTTTTTTGTTATATTCATTTTGCGCATTTTCAATTTCTTTCTGAGACGCTTTATTGCGCTTAAGTTCTGCAATGTGTTTATTTATTTCACGTCTTTCTTTCTGCCATGCATAATCCATCTTATCATAATTTTCCTTTTCCCAAAGGGAGGGAATTTCCGTTCCGGGTGTAACAAGACTTTTCCATTTCAAATTATTTTTATCCAGAAGCCTTGTAATATTTGGCTCAACGGGCTCAACTTGTTTTGGATAGGAATCATTATATGCTACGTCTGAAGTATAATACTCATCAGCCAGCCCGCTAAATGAGTGTCCAAATTCGTGCAGGAAAATATAATTGCTGAACTGGTTATCAGAAACAAAAGTACAGTAGAAATTATAAATGCCGCCTCCGCCATAACGCGCGCTGTTGCACATAATATATATTGCATCATAAGGAACATGCGCGGCTAAATCCAGAATGGCTTTGTTTTTATCTGTGAGAATATATCTTTCTGAACCCAATGCGTAAAAAGTTGTACCAAGAGTTGTATTCTTGTATATGTTTGCTCCCGGCTCATCTATACCGCTTTCCTCTGACGGTTTGAATACCCCGTAAATATTGAATTTATCTTTCCGGGATTTATACGGCTCATGACTTAAAAAAACACTTGAAAAACGTTTTAAATCATCTTCAAATTTCTTTTGCTCTTTCAATGTATAGCCGTCTCCTAAAATAGCAACATCAACTTTATCGTGAGGGTTGCCGCTATAATGACTTTTGTAAATTTTGACTGCATCGTCTTTCACTGCGTCTTTAATAATGTAAAGGTCTGAGGGATCTATTTCTGAAGAGAAAATTTCGTTCAACTTATTCTGCTTATCTCTTCTTTCTAAAACAAACCTGATTTTGTTTTTGGGATAAGGAATAATAGCGCTTTCATGGTAAGTGCGCTTAATTCCTTTAATTGCATCATCGACTGTTTGATATTCTTTGAAATAGCTGTCAAACCCGCGCGAGAATATCAACTTGCCCGAAGCCAGATCATAAATTTTGTAGTAATAAGCCCCATTGTTAAAATTGTCGATTAAATTCTTCAAGCTGCCTGCCCACGTTCCATACTGGAAAACATGATCAATGGTTATAAATTCATTTGCCGCATCTCCAATGTGGAAATAGTCAATGCGCATTGTTTGATCAACAAAGTAGTCGTTAAATTTGATTGTTTGTGCGTTCATAATTGTTGCATATAAAATGATGAAAATTATTGTTGCGCGTTTCATAACCGTCCTTCCTGATTATTAACTGTTAAATTAATAAGCCTCGAATCCAAATACGAATTCTATAATTTTTATCAGTCTTGTCTATCTGAATATCAATCATGCCTTGAATTTGTCTCTACATAGTAATATATGAAATGTTTATCTTCACGATCGTAAAATGAAGCTCCCCGCCGCAAGCAGCGGGGTATCTAGGGGATATATTCCCTTTGCAAAAAGTTGTAACCCACGACGCAAGCGTCGGGGAATTAGAGATTAAAAATAAATAATGGCTACTCTTAAAAAATCTTTTTTAATAATTCTCCTCCTCTCGTCTTTAATAGCGGGACAAGGGGACGGGAAGTTTAAAATTGCGCGCTTAAAGTATAATGGCGGCAGTGACTGGTATAATGATCCCTCTTCGGAAATTAATTTGTTGAAATTTATTGCACAGAATACAAATATAAAAACGGATCCCGTTTACGAATTTGTTGACTTATCAAGCGGGAATATTTTTGCTTATCCATTTTTATTTATTACCGGGCACGGCAATATTGTATTTTCTGATTTAGATGCAGAAAAACTAAGAAAATATCTTGAGGGCGGCGGATTTCTATATATTGATGATGATTATGGATTGGACAAAGCTTTCCGCCGTGAAATTAAAAAGGTTTTTCCGGATAAAGATTTGGTAGAATTGCCCTTCGGTTTTGGCTTGTATCATTGTTTTTACGATTTTCCAGGGGGAGTTCCTAAAACCCATGAGCACAATGGCAAACCTCCGCAGGGATTTGGAATCTTTGTTAATGAAAGACTATGCGTTTATTATACTTATGAAAGCAACCCAAGTGACGGCTGGGCTGACCCTGAAGTGCATAATGACCCTCCAAATAAACGCGAAGAAGCCTTGAAGTTTGGAACCAATTTGGTTGTTTGGGTATTAATGAACTGAAATAATTAAAATTTCGCATCTTTATGTTAATCGAAAATTATTTGTTAGAAATACAAAAACGTCTTCGTTCTGTTATTAAGAAAGAAAAGCAAAGCGAAGGAATGAAAAAAATATTTCTCTTTCTTATTTATGCCTGTTTGATATCATTGTTCGTATTTACACTCGAATTAATTTTTAATTTTGAGATTGGTGAAAGGGGCGTTGCTTTTTTTATAGCTCTCGGAACTATACTAATTCTTTTTCTTATTCTGGTTATTTACCCCCTGGTAAAAGATTTTCTCAACTATGTTCATCCGGATTATGTAAAGACAGCCCAAAAAGTAGGGTATCGTTTCCCCGAAGTGAAAGATGATCTTGGCAATGCACTGCAATTATTAAATGAAAATAAATCAAATTACTCTCCGCAGCTTATTGACGCTGCGTTCAAGCATGTTTACGATAAATCTACAAAATATAACTTTAATGATGTTGTTGATTTTTCTTCAACAAAAAGATTTTTTGGATTCTGCTCAATTGTTATGTTGTTGACAATTATATTAATTTCATTTGTTCCCGGTCTTTCATCTGCCTCCTATCGTTTATTTCATTTCAATAAAAATTTTGCCCCGCCGCCAAAATTTGTTTTTGAGATTTTACCCGGCAATAAAGAAATTACAAAAGGAGAAAGCGTCAGCATACAAATTAAAACAACCGGCGAACGGCCGGAGTACATTATACTTAGTCTAAAATTTGCAGATCAAACTGATTTTTCAAATATAAAACTACAGCCGGACTCCCTTGGTGTTTTTCATTATGAAGCCCTCTCAATAAAAAATACTTTTGAATATTTTGTGTATGCTGAAAGGATTAAAAGCGAAACTTATAAAATCTCGGTTATTAATCGGCCCGTAATCACAAATTTTGATCTTACAATCATTCCCCCCGCATATTCTCACATTGCGGAACAAATACAAAAAGATAACGGCAATATAACCGCGCTTCCCGGAAGCAAAATTATATTTTCCTTATTTTCTTCCCGTGAGCTTTCAAATGCATCACTCTTTTTCAGCGACAGTTCCAGAAAACAAATGAATATTAATTCTATAAAGGCATCTGCTGATTTTTCCGTCACAAAAAATCTTGACTATCAAATGTTAATAACCGACGCTCTAGGTAATGTAAATGTTAATCCTATTGTTTATTCTATAAAAACTTTGACTGATGAATTACCCTCAATTGAAATGATTTCGCCGAATAAAAATATTAAGCTGGGGAAGGAAAATAATCTTTCTTTGGTGGCAAAGATTAAAGATGACTATGGTTTTACAAAAATGAATTTAAACTATAGACTTACATCCTCAAAATACCGCCAACCGGTTGAAGAATTTTCGCAAATACCAATTACAATTTCAAACAAATTAAAGGAAGATGATATCTATTTTGTTTGGGATCTTTCACCTCTCGTTCTTGCTGAAGGAGAAGTTATTTCATATTACCTGGAAATATTTGATAATGATAATGTGCTTGGACCTAAATCGGCCAAAACACAGCAGTTTACAATTACAGTTCCATCACTCGATGAACTTTTCACAGAAGCTGGTACTAAACAGGATAATGCACTTGATAACCTCAAAGAAACCCTTCAGGAAGCTGATAAACTTAAGCAGGAGCTTCAGAAAATAAATGATGATTTGAAGCAGAACTCAAAGGAAATATCGTGGCAGGAAAAAGAAACTATTGAAAAAGCTGCCGATAAATTCAAAGAGATTGGCAAAAAGATTGAGGATGTCTCTCAAAAACTATCCGAGATGAAAAATGACCTTTCCAAAAATAACCTGCTCTCTGAGGAAACGCTGAAAAAATATAACGAGCTTCAAGACCTGCTTGAAAAAATGGGCACTGATGAGATGAGAGATGCTCTGAAACGCTTGCAAGATGCACTTAAAGGTTTATCGCGCGATAATGTACAGATGTCTATAGAAGATATGAAAGCCAATGAAGACTTTATTCAAAAGAGTATTGAAAGAACCATGAATCTGCTCAAAAGAATTCAAGCTGAACAGAAAGTTGACGAACTTATTAAACGCACTGAAAACCTCCTGAAAAAGACTGAAGAAATAAAAAATAACACCAGCCAATCAAATATATCCGATAAATCAAAACGTGATGAATTATCCTCCGGGCAAAAAGATATATCTAAGGAATTGCAGGATCTAAAAAATGAAATGGACAAGCTGAATGATTTAATAAAAAACTTAAAAGATATGCCCAATAACTTGATGGATAAAATTCAAAGCGAGTTTGACAAGGAGAATGATGAAAAATTATCTCAGGACGCGGAAAATAATATTCAACAGCAGCAAAAAACAACCGCTTTGCAGAACCAACAAAGCCTCTCTCAAAACATGAAAAACATGAAAGATCAATTAAGTAACCTGCAGTCCGGTATGCAGCAGATGAATCAAATGAGAGCATTTTACGACTTGATGAAAATATTTAATGACCTCATTACTCTTTCTAAAGATCAGGAAGCTTTGAAAAACAAGACTGAAAACCTGGGTTCTTATTCCAATGATTTTACAAAACTTTCGCATGAACAAAATGAATTGCAAAACAGTCTTGGAAAAACTTTGAATAATATGGGAGAGCTTTCACAAAAAACTTTTGTAATAACACCGGAAATGGGCAAGGCGCTTGGCAAAGCATTATCGGAAATGCAGCAATCTACCGTTATGTTACAAAATAAAAACGGCAGTAGCGCGGGGCAATTTCAAAAGGAAGCAATGGGATCGTTGAATGACGCAGCAAGCTTATTGAAAGGCGGAATGGACCAAATGATGAATGGAGGAAAGGGCGGGGGTATGATGAGCTTGATGCAGCAGCTTCAGCAGCTTGGGCAGCAGCAGATGGATTTGAACAAGCTTTCACAAATGCTCAACCAGGGAAATCTTTCACAAGAAATGGCATCTCAAATGCAAAAACTTGCACAACAGCAGGAGAAGATTCGCAAGTCGCTTGAGCAATTAAACCAGGAAGCTAAAGAGTCCGGACAATCAAAAAGAATTGCCGCCAATCTTGAGAAGATTTCGAATGAAATGAAAGAAGTTGTTACAAACCTGCAATCTCACAAAATAAATGACGATGTTATAAAACAACAGGAAAGAATTTTATCCAGGCTGCTTGATGCACAGACCTCGATGAATGAGCGTGATTATGAGAAAGATAGGAAGTCAAATTCAGGAAAAGATTTTAACCGCACTTCCCCGCCGGATATAGTTTTGGATACTGATGAAGGAAAAAACAAATTAAGGGACGAGCTGATGAAAGCAGTGAAGGAAGGCTACAAAAAAGATTACGAGGATCTAATAAGGAAATATTTTGAAGCATTGCAGAATGTTAAGAATACAAAATAAGTTGGGTTAAAAATGACAAGATATGCAGCCTTTTTACGCGGAATAAACGTCGGCGGTAAAAATATTATTAGGATGGAAGACCTGACTAATTCATTTTGCAAAATGGGATTTGAGAATGTTAAAACTCTCATCCAGAGCGGCAATGTGATCTTTGACTCCGAAAGCGATAACTCAGCCGCTCTAGAGAAAAAAATCACAATAAGTCTTTCAAGTCAATTTAACTTTGATGCGGTTGTAATGCTGAGAACCATAAATGAAATTGAAGCAATCATCAAATTAAACCCATTCAAGAAAATTACACCCAACCCTAAAATAAAATTTTATATTGTGTTTCTCGACACTGAACCTAAAATGTTACATCGTCTCCCTCTAGTCAATGAAAAGGAAAGATTAGAACTTTTTCTGGTTCATAAAAAAGATGCATTTTTGTTAAGTTCGGAAGTAAAAAATGGTAGATACGGCTTCCCCAATAATTTTGTTGAAAAGGAACTTGGTGTGGCTGCAACTTCACGCAACTGGAATACTGTCTGCAAATTATTAACACTTAAATACTAAGAAAGGGATAAAATGAAACGAGTAACGGGAATTGGCGGAATTTTTTTCAAATGTGATGATACTAAAAAAATGCAGAAATGGTATCAAAAACATCTTGGGATAAATATAACGGATAGCGGCGCTATTTTTGAATGGCGCGAAAAAGATAATCCTAAAAAGATTGGGCAATCGGTTCTCAGTTTTTTTGCTAAAAAGACAAAATATTTTAAACCAAGCAAAAAACAGTTTATGATTAATTTCAGAGTTGAAAATTTGGATGCTCTTATTAAACAACTCAAGAAAGAAAAGGTTTTAATCCCAAAGGAAATGGAAGTTTACGATTTTGGAAAGTTTGCGTGGATTATGGATCCCGAGGGAAATAAAATTGAATTATGGGAACCAACCGATTAAGTTTTCCATAAGTTGGTTGCCTTAGATAAATAGATGTTTATTAAATAATCCCCGCTAACGGATTTATCCGGAAAATAAAATCCCACTCTTCTTTTCTAAAAGGGGGTTTATTTTATTTTGATTAGCATGTTTTGTTAGAATCATATTTAGATATTAGATTGATCACGAAAATATAAATCAGGTGAAAAAAATAAATGACAAAAAAAATACTTGTATACCAGGTTGATTCTTTTACAAAACAGCGCTTTAAAGGAAATCCGGCAGGAGTTGTGCCTTATGCGGACGGGCTAGGCGAAGAGCAGATGCAATTTATTGCAAGAGAGATGAATAATTCTGAAACATCCTTCCTATTTTCTCCCGGCGATAAATCCTGCGATGGAGTAATACGTTACTTTACCCCGCGCAAGGAAGTGCCCACATGCGGGCATGCAACTATCGCTGCAATGTATGTAAAAGCAATTGAAGAAAATTTGAACTCTGCTGTTTACAGGTACAAAACAAAAATTGGCGTACTCCCATTCGAGATAATTAAAACGAATGGTGATTATAAAATAACTATGACCCAGGGCAGTATTGATTTTGAAGAACCTTTGACTTACAAAATGAAATCTAGAATAACCGATGCATTAAACTTATCTAAAGGAGATTTAGACGAAAGATGCCCGGTACAAATTGTTTCAACAGGTCACTCTAAAGTAATGATTGGAATAAAAAGAAGATCCGTTCTAAATGGGTTAAATCCAAATTTCTTTGAACTGGCACAATCAAGCAAAGAAATAAACTGCAACGGTTATTTTGTTTTTACATTTGAATCGGATTCACCAAATATTTTAACTCATGGAAGAATGTTTGCCCCCGCTATCGGTATTAACGAGGACCCGGTAACAGGGAATGCCAACGGACCGCTTGGTGCATATATTGTAAAACATAAACTTGCCGAAATTAAGGGGGATGAATTTTCTTTTATTGGCAGGCAGGGGGAAGCAATTAACAGACCGGGGGATATTGAAGTTAGTGTTAAAATTGTGAACGATAAGCCTATTTTGGTTAGAATAAGCGGCAATGCTGTGGTAGTTTTTAAAACAGAAATTGAAGTGTGAAAATCCTCAACAATTATAAATGAATATGCAAAAAAAAGTTATAGGCATAATTGGTGGAATAGCGCCAGGTTCAACGATTGACTATTATCAATCTATTATTGCCGGATACCAGAAACGTACGGGAACCAACCAGTATCCGTCAATTCTTATTAACAGCATCAACATGACCAGGATGCTCGGTTATGTTGCAGAGAAACAATTTGATCTTCTTATCAAATATTTACATGAAGAAATTGAAAAATTAAAAACCGGCGGAGCAGATTTCGCGGTGATGGCATCAAATACTCCCCACATTGTTTTTGACGAATTGAGACAAATATCGACCTTACCTTTGATAAGTATTGTTGAAACAACTATTGCTTATTCCAAGAACAAGGGATTTGAAAAACTTGGACTGTTTGGAACAAAGTCTACAATGCAAAGCGGGTTTTACCAGGCAGGCGCAGCTAAAGAAAACATTGAAATCGTTATCCCAGGAATTGAAGACCAGGATTACATTCACAGCCATTATATGAATGAGTTTGTAAAAGGAATTTTCATCGATGATGTGAGAGTTAAATTAATTGAAATTGCGCGTAAACTAAGAGATAATTACAATATTTCCGGTTTAATACTTGGCGGAACAGAAATTCCATTAATACTTAAACCTGAAAACCTTCCGGAACTTGAGCTGATAAACACAACTCTGGTACATGTAGAAAGCATTCTCGATTATGCAATGAGTGATTAATTGTAACACTGAATAAATGATTCATTTGTTTTTACATTATTCTTTTATCTATGACAATGTCCGTAGCTGGCACTTTTATATCTTTGGATTGTAAAATTAGTACTCTTTCTAGCGTTTCTTATCAATGAGGTTAAATGAAAAAACTATTATTCTTTCTTTTGCTTGCTAATTTTCTTTCAGCAAAGCCAATCGATCCGAGCCAGTTGGACAAACAAATTATTTCTCTTACATTTAATGAAGAATATGATCTGGCAATAAAATTATGCCAGGACCAAATCAACATTAATCCAAATTCACCCAAATATTATTACTATTTAATAAATGCGCGAATTATGGAGCTGGGTAAGAAAACTGCAGAATTAGATCCCAACAAACGCGATGAGGGTAGAAAAATTTTAAATAAAGAGATTATTGATTATTGTGAAAATGTTGTTGATAAATTTGATGAATCAAAACTTAACCCGGAAAATAAATTTTACTATGGCACCATCTATGCATACCTTGCCCGCGTTTATGGAAGTGACGGCTCATGGTGGAGCGCTTTTAAGGCGGGTAAGAAATCTAAAAACATGATGGAAGAAGTATTAAAATCAGATTCCTCGTTTTACGATGCCTATTTAATTTTAGGAATGCTTGAATACTATGCCGACCGTATGAGCGGCATAACAAGTTTCATTGCCGGTGTTCTAGGTCTTTCCGGCGATAGAACTAAAGGGTTGGATCATCTCCAGCTTGCATACGAAAAAGGAACCCTGACTTTTGGTCAAGCTGCTTTAACGTTAATTGAAGTTAATTCCAATCTTGAAGGGAATGAGCTTGCGGCTTTAAACTATTATGAAAATTTTATAAACCGTTTTCCTAAAAATAAAAGAGTCTTCAATGCTTACTGCCATAGTCTAATAAATACCTGGGACTTAAAAAAAGCCGAATATTTAATTAACAACGACAAACAAAATTTATTGGATAACTATACCCGCTCCCGTTTTTATGATATTAAAGGAAATTCACAACTTGCCGTTCAATATGGAGTACGCGCGCTTGAAAATGAAAAAAATTTATTCCGCGGCGCAAGTAATTCTATAAGTTATATTATTGTATACAACAGCTGGTTAATTGGTGATTGGACAAGTATACCAAAATTTGAACAATCATTAAGTGATCGCGGTAAAGAAGTTTTTTATCTGAACAAAAACAATGAGAAAGAAGGCAAATGGCTTCATGATTTATCTGTCTTAATCGCAAATGATAAATCATCGGGCGAGATAGAAGTATTTATAAAATCAAAACCAAATATGAATAACGCAAAAGGATTTGAAGATGAGTTTAATCTTTCGCTTGGCGCTTTTTATTTCAAGAATAATTTATATGACAAGGCTGAACAATCATTCCAAAAATCCATTAATGCTGCCGATGCCAGGGATAAATTTACAGCAATAAAATATCTTGTTGATATTTATATGCGCCAGAACGTTGACAAATATAAAGTTGAAAACTTAATCTCTGCCATAAAGGATTTTAAAAACGACCGTCTTTCTTATAGGTCAAAAGATCTTGAAAAGAAATACAATTTATAAATATCCTTTAAGGGATTGATATTATATTAAAGGAATTATTTTTCTGAATGAAGTGCAATTCTGTTTCCTTCAGAATCAATAAATATTGCCATATAGCCATACTTTTCGGTAATAATCTTTTTAGGTGTAATAACCTTTCCCCCGGCGGTTTCCACTTTTGAAAGTGCAACATTTAAATCGGGGCTTGCCGCCAGATATATCAATGCTCCGTCTTCAGAGGGTTTATAACCGGTTCCCTGGCATAAAGCTCCTCCATTAAGTCCGGTTCCGTCAGATGGGAAAAAAGCCATTTTAAATCCTCCAAAATCCATTTGCTGCATTGGAGGATAATCAAAAACGGTACTGTAAAATTTTGCTCCACGGTTTATATCAATTGCCGGAATTTCAAACCAAACTAGTAGATTTGACACTGTTTACTCCTCTCAATTAGATTAAATAATTTGGCGCAGAATATCTGCCCTGATCTCATGACCACCACTATAACTTAAATACTTGTAAATTAGTTTAATTTCATCAAGTTTTTTCAGTTCTTCTTTCAACTGCTCATTTGAAATAAATTCATCTCCATCGCCAATAACTATTGTTAAATCGGAAGAGTCAAATAATTTTTTTGAACTGGATAAATCTATATCGGGCGGAATTCCTCCTCCCCATATTATCAGTTTGTCTATTTTGGATTTGCCCATAACCAGCCACCTGCATGCAGTAGCTGTACCTTGTGAGAATCCGAGAACTGTTACTTTAGCATTACTAAACAATCCGTACTTAACTACCTCATCATATACAGAATCGAGGTAATTTACGTAATCTATAATTTCATTTTCACGGTTTTCTTTTGTCATCCATGTAGCGCCCACTTTACCGTTAAATCCTTCCAGGTAAAATTTATTCAAGGCTTCAGGGGCAACTACCAGGGTATTTTCATCAACTACAGTTTTAAAATATTTAATAAACACTTCGGCAAGCTGTTTAAAACCGTGAAGAACAATCCATACTGATTTAATTTTTTCAGACTGTTCGCCAAGAATATAATAACGTGCAGTTTTTTTAACTTGTATGTTGTATAATTTCAAATTCATTTCAATTTATCAAAATCATTAAGCAAGTGTCTGCCCCGTGCTTTAATTGCCGGGGCTCCATTGATCATTTGTTTTTCAATTTCAAAACGCACGCCGGCTATAAGCTTTTTATTTTTCAATGCGTGATCGGCAAGGGTTTGCATACATGCTACTTTAACAATAATGCTTGTTGATTCGTTCAGCCATTTATACAAATGGAAAATAGCTTTCTCTAACTCCTTTTTTGTAAGCTTTAAATACCCAAGCATAAGCGCAATATGCCATATGACTTCTTTTTGATCGAAATTTTTAAGATTTTTTAGAATTATGGGTTTCTTCTTTTGAATATATGCCGGGAATTTTTTAGCAACTTTTTCAACTGCATCCGCACATCTTGCACGTATAACTTTATCTTCATGAAATATTCCGTCGAACACCTCCTCAAAAAGAATGGGATCACTGGTTACAAGTGAAACCACTTCATTAGATTTCCCGATTGAACGCAAATCGTTACCTTTCAACAAATCGTAGACGGTGAGCATTTATATCATTCCAAGATTTCTATCTCGTCCCCAACTTTTACCGTGCCTGTTTCTTCCTGAATAAGATTTTGACCAAAATAAATTTTATTATTTTCTGCCCTGTATGTAGATAAAGTTTTGAGAGGCTCTTCGCCTTTTGCACCTGTCTCCTGGTTGACTGATGGTATTGTACACCGTATGCAGGGTTTTGCAACAGAGAATTTCACCCCGCCAATTTTTATTCTTTTCCATTTATCTTCATCAAATGGCTTGCCACCGTTAAAAACAAGATTAGGTCGGAAGCGATTCATGAGAATTTTTTCATTGAGGCGCTTGTTCAAATCTTCTAAAGATTGTTCTCCAATAAGCATAAACGGGTATGCGTCTGCAAAACTTACAATTTCATTTTGAAATGCATAGTTTCTATTAACAAAACGCTGTGTTTCATCGGGCATAAATACAATCCGGCATTTGAATCCAAGCGCTTCATTTAACCATTCATCGGCATATTTCCCAACTAATTGAGCTTCAACAAGTTCATCCCAAATATTTACAATGGTAATTTCCACACTCATGGCATTCATTGGAATAACGAGCGGAGGGATATCTTTTGTTTTATGACTAAGTATTAATTTATTGTGGCTGATCTTTGTTTTGATTAACGCCAATTGCGGATGGGTACGCTGTGTAATAAATTTTTCCTCGCTGTCAATAATCATCCATCTGCGGTCATGCTTAAACCCGCGGTCCGATATTTCTGCAGATTGCTGACTTATCCCGCCAAAAGATTTTACAGGATATATAACTATTTCAGAAAGCTTAAATGCATCCATAATTATGTTTTATGAATTATGAGTTTTTGTCTAAATTTTTCTGTGATTACTTTATTATTGCTGTGAGAATATTAATAATATTATAAATATCTTTAATTAATTTGGAATAATCCATTTTCCTTATTCCACTACTTGACAACAATTCTAATCAATATTTTGTTTCTATTGCCTCTTCTGACCTATATTATTACAATTATAAGATCAAAAATTTTTCTTTTAATCAGACTTGGCTTTTTTATTTGACCAACTCATTATTCATAAATCAATTTTCAACTTATTCTATTATTTTCAAGTACTTCAATATTTCGCGGGATTTCGTATCGCGTAATTGTTTAACTTCTTCATACGTTTTTGCTTCTATATTAAATGCATAGATATAAACATTATTTTCCTTTTCAACATATCCAACTAGCCAGCCTATATAATTGCCGTCCTCTTTTGTGCCTGTTCCGGTTTTAAATTTTAACAAAGACTTATTATATTTTTCTTGCGGCATGATTTTCTTTACTATATCAATCGATCTCCTGGATATGTTCAGTTTGTAATCATAAAATTTCTTAAGGAATTCAATCTGCTCGTCGGCAGAAATTTTAAGCGAGTTATCCAGCCAGAATCTATCAACATTTTTTCCAATAGTTTTGTTGCCATAGCTAAATTCATTCAGGAATTTTTGCATTGTTGTTTTGCCCACCCTGCGGGCTAATTCCTGATAATACGGCACAACAGAAAATTGAATGGCAGAAGACAGCGTCTGATCTCTATTCCATTCTTTTATTTGTCTTTCAACGCCGTCCCACTTGATAACAAAATTTTCGTCTGCAATAACTTTTGTTTCCAGTCCTATCAGAGAATTCGGAATTTTAAATGTTGATGCGGGCAAAAATCTTTGCTTGCAGCGGGTTCGGTTATATTTAAAGTATTCACCGCTTTGTTTATTGAAACAGACAAAGCAGCCATTATGCCCTTCAAAAAATCCTTCAATGTTCAATGATTCTTTACTTTGGGCTGAAATTGTAATTGATAGAAGAAATAACACGATAAGTGATTTTTTCATTTATAATTCGCTATAGTTTAATCATTTATAATTCTTTTGCAATTGATCTGTCTATTTGTAATAATTCAACAGGCGCCCCATTCTCAATAATAAATGCAACCATTACACCGGGTGAAGGGCTATTCGGTTCAATCAAAATATCTTTTCCCTTTATTGCTTCTTCAAGGTTATCAACTTCAAAGGCAACATGAGGAACAGTTTTCACTATTTCAGGTAGGGGCGCGTCTTTTTCATAGCGCATCCATTCTATTTTATATTGGCTGGTATCATATCCTGATACATACGTTTTAAATTTTTCGAGGAAGGTTTCATTTTCATGTTTTTCTTTAGTCGGAATTCCCAGGTGGTGATATTTCAGTTTTATTTTATCCATTTTCTCTACCTTTTTATTTTATACTGTAAACTTAATATTTCTTTTGCCGCCTAAATATCCTCTGATCCTTTATCATAAATTTCAGATCTTTTTTCTTACGACCCCTTCAACATATTTTTTAAACTCTTCCGGTTTCCCGGGCGGTGCAAATTCAAACGTCACTTTCATTTTAGACGGCTCGAGTTTTGTATAAGTGAGCCTGTATCTTGGCGCTCCCGGATTAACATCGCTCACCATTACCAAAGAAGTTGAATCTGCTGAAAAACTATTTGAATAATGAATCAGGTGTCCTTCATTATCAAAATAAATAGCTAGGGCATAATTGCCCTCAATATAATATACCAGGAGATCATCATGAACAAAAGCCGGTCTATCTGAAGTTGCAGGATATTCATTATGATTTTTTCTGATAATGATATTATTATCAAGCGAATATTCAAAAATAATTGTACCGGATCCCTGCCCGGGCTGACCGTTTCCCTCCCCTTCCCATATACCAATTAAAAAATTATAAGCCTTCCATAAGTTTTTTTCAGCCGGCTGGGCGCCTAAATTAGAAAACAGTATTGCCCAGGTAAATAGCAAAACGATTTTTCGTGGTTTCATCATTGCATTCTATTAGTTTGTTTGAACCGTTCTTTCCTTAAATGTCTTTATGTAACTCTTTGTAAATTCACTTAGTGCTAGTTTACCGCTTATTTCTGCCCTTTCTTCCAGGAGCTCATCCCAATTTTCAGTTCCCTCCCAAAAAACCTTTTTCATTTGAGAAATTGCTTCCTGGTTACAGCCAGCAATTTTTTTTGCAAGTTCAGAAACTGCTTCATCCAAATCATGATTGTTTGAAAAGACTTTTGTAAATAAACCTGTTTGCTTTGCCCAGAAAGCATCGTGCCATTCCGCATCAATTGACATTGTTATAAATGCTGTCTTTCCAATTTTTCTTTCAATCGCCGGTCCAACAACAAAAGGACCTAACCCAAGTGCAAGTTCGCTTAGCCTTACTGAAGCTTCGCTCGAAGCTATTGTATAATCTGCCGAGGCAGCTAAACCAACTCCTCCTCCAACCGCTTTCCCCTGAACGCGTGCAATAATAAATTTAGGACATTTGCGCATTGCGTTAATTAAAAGCGCAAAGCCCATAAAAAATTCTTTGCCCTTTTTAAAATCTTTTATTTCTAATAATTCATCAAAAGAAGCGCCTGCACAGAAGTTTTTTTCACCCTCGCTGCGTATTATTATAACATGCGCGTGTTTATCTAAAGCAAATTTATTTATTGCGTCTGTAATTTCTTTAGACAACTTTACTGTAAGCGAGTTACCCTTAGGGTTTGAAAAACTGACCGTTGCAATCCCGTTAATAATGCTGGTCGATACCTTACCATTCTTTTCCATTTTTTACTCCTATCAACTTTAATAATAATCTCAATTATCGTCATAATTACATTTTCAGAGGATTTTCTTATTAATCAATTTTGTGCTTAAAAAAGTTAATAAATGGATTATGAAAATTAAAGTTAAATCTTTCTTTAAAAGAGATGGCGCATCAATAATATTTATTGTCTTGATAATTGTTAAAAACTACAAAAAATATTTTTATTCGGCTATATTTAAATTCAGAATGGAAGATTTTTCTTTTTCAATTTTGAAAAGCTTGTAGTTCACACTGTCGCATATTGCCTGCCAGCTTGCTTCAATTATATTTTCAGAAACACCAACTGTTGACCACGTGTCAATGCTGTCGCTGGATTGAATTAATACCCGGACTTTTGCAGCGGTTCCATTTTTTTCGTTAAGCACGCGGACTTTATAGTCAATCAATTTTATTTTAGAAATTTCCGGATAAAAACGCGTCAAGGCTTTTCTAAGTGCATTATCAAGCGCATTAACGGGGCCATCGCCATTGGCGGCAGTGTGTTCAATTTCGCCATCAACTTCAATTTTCAGTACTACTTCAGATGTCGTCTGCTTTTGATTATCAAATGTTACATGTACTTTAGACTCCAGCGTCTTGAAGTACGGGGAAAATTCATTAGTTTCTGAACGTAGTATCAACTCAAATGATGCTTCAGCCCCGTCAAACTGGTACCCGTCATATTCTAATGATTTAATATGAGAAACTAATTTTTTGCTCAGATCATTGTCTACTGAAAGATCAATACCAAATTCTTTAGCTTTATATTTAATATTGCTCTGTCCCGCAAGATCAGAAACCAATACGCGCTGTTTATTGCCAACTCTATTGGGGTCTATATGTTCATACATTCTGTTATCTTTTAGCACTGCGCTTACGTGAATACCTCCCTTGTGTGCAAAAGCAGAATTGCCTACAAAAGCTGCCCGTGTATTTGGAACAAGATTCATTATTTCAAAAGCAAAATTTGAGAGCGACGTCAATTCATCAAGGTGGATTTCATTTTTTGTTTTTAGATTCATCTTCAATATTAAATTTGGAATAACGCTTACCAAATTTGCATTGCCGCACCTTTCGCCTACCCCATTTATTGTTCCCTGAACGTGTACCGCCCCGGTTTCAATTGCCGCCAAAGAATTTGCAACCGCTAATTCTCCGTCGTTATGTGTATGTATGCCGATAGGCTTCTTTATTGCACTCTTAACTTTTGTAACAGCATATACTACTTCGTTTGAAAGAGTTCCTCCATTCGTATCACAAAGAGTTATTACGTCTGCGCCCGCACTTTCTGCTGCCTTTAGCATTCTTAATGCAAACTGTTCACTATCCTTAAATCCGTCAAAAAAATGTTCGGCATCAAACACAACTTTTCTGCCATGTTCCTTAAGAAACTGAACCGATTTATAAATGAGTTCCTCGTTTTCATCTTCTGTAAGTCCAAGACCCTTAATAGCATGGAATTTCCATGTTTTTCCAAAAATACTAACAACAGGCGTTTCAGCTTTAAGAATGGCGTTTAAATTTGCGTCTTCAGAAATTTTATTCGGAAATCTTGCCGTTGAACCAAATGCACAAATTTGTGCGTGTTTTAGATGAAGTTTTTTAACACTTTGAAAAAATTCTTCATCACGCGGATTGCTGCCGGGCCAGCCCCCTTCAATGATATCAATTCCAAATTCATCAAGCTTCTGTGTAATTGCAAGTTTATCTATTATTGAAAGATTAACTCCTTCACCCTGAGTTCCGTCCCTCAAAGTTGTGTCAAATAGTTCGATGTAATCTGATTTCATATCATTCTCTTTATTTCTTTTACACAATATTTTATTTAAATCATTCCCGTTGTGCGGGCATATTCAAACAATCCGCCTGCTTCAACAATTTGAAATACATCACCAAGCGGGTTTAGTTTATATACAGATCCATTTTCATGATTGGTTATTTCATTTTTGTCAACATCAACCTCAATAACATCACCGGTTCTTATTTTATCATTTACTTTCGACTGACACTCATATGGGATCACAAATCCGCCATCAACCGAATTGCGGTAAAAAATTCGAGCGTACGATTCGGCAATTACAACTTTTACCCCGGCAACCTGAAGTGCCAGCGGTGCATGTTCGCGCGAAGAACCACACCCAAAATTTGATCCTCCAATTACTATGCTGTACTCTGAATGATAATCGTCTCCTTGAATAAATGGTTTCCCGCCTTCGGGCAGACCGGCTTTCTCAATTGGCACGCTCGATAATGCAAAGTGTCCATACTTCTTCAATTCTTCCGGGTCGCTTGTACTGTATACTAAATGTTCTGCCGGAATAATTTGATCAGTGTCAATGTTATCTCCAAGAACATAAGCTTTTCCGATAATTTTCTTTTCCATTTTCTGTCCTTTTAACTTTACTTCTAATAAGAAGCTTTTATAAAAATTCTCTCGGATCTGTAATTTTACCGGTTATTGCAGATGCTGCAACCGTTAATGGTGAAGCAAGGTATACCTGTGATTTCTTGCTGCCCATTCTGCCGGGAAAGTTTCTGTTAGTTGTTGAAATTACAACATCTCCATCAACACTTCTGCCAATTGTATCTGACGGTCCGCCAAGGCAGGCAGCGCATGATGATTCCGCAATAATACAGCCGGATTTTTCAAAAATATCTTTTAATGAAACACCGCTAATTGTTTCTTCCTCCAATTGTTTAGCAATTGCAGTACTTGCAGGAACAATAAAAGTTGTTACTTTAACCTGCTTTCCGAAGAGCAGGCCAGCAGCATAACGAAAATCCGTAATTTTCCCGCCTGTGCATGATCCAATGTAACACTTGGTCAACTTCGTTCCCTGTACATTGCGTACGGTATCACGGTTATCGGGGCTGTGAGGCTTAGCAACTAACGGCTCAATTTTTGAAACATCATACTTATATGTTGAATGATATTTTGCATCGCTGTCACTTTCAAAAATTTTGTAATCAGTTATTCCTATTTCCGAAAGATATTTTTTTGTGGCCTCGTCAACTGCTATTATGCCATTCATGCCGCCTGCTTCAATTGCCATGTTTGTTAAAGTCATTCTTTCAAACATAGACAACGAAAAGATTGACTCACCGTCAAACTCCATAGCGCGGTATGTTGCGCCGTCTGTTCCAATATCGCCAAGTATTTGAAGAATCAAATCCTTTGCAGTTAGGTAATTCGGCATCTTACCGTTAAAAGTAAACTTCATTGATTCAGGAATTTTTTCCCAAATTTTTCCTGTTCCAAGAATAAATGCTGCATCGGTATTTCCCACACCGGTTGCAAACATTCCGAATGCACCGGAGGTGCACGTGTGGGAATCTGTTCCAAATAATACAGTTCCAGGTACGTCGTAACCTTCCTCAGCAAGAGCGATATGACAGACGCCCTTGTATCTTTCAGTTCCAACATCATAATAGTTTTTTATATCGTAGTCATTTGCAAACTGACGCAGAATATCTACATTTCTGTTGGCGTGAGGGTTTTTTGTAAAGATATAATGATCGGGAAAAATAACGAGTTTCTCTTTATCCCAAATTTTTGCTTTTTCTCCAAATTCCTTTTTCCAAATAGCAATTGTTGGCGGACCGCAAACATCGTGCGTCATTAGCACATCAACATCTATCCATAAATTGTCTCCGGCTTTAACATTTTCCCGCCGTGCGGCTTTTGCTAAAATTTTTTCTGTGATTGTCATTCCCATAAACTTTCCTTAATTCTATTTAATTGCCAATTCGTCTTGATGAAATTCAATGCTCGCTTTTGTAAAAAGCAGGTATTGATTTATTGCCTGCAGAAACGCCTTTGCGCTTGCTTCTATAATATCTGTTGAGGTGCCTCTTCCGGTAAATGAATTTTCGCCATTTCTAATTCTCACAATAGCTTCGCCCAGCGCCTGCCTGCCTGAAGTAACTGATCTAACATTATACGATTCAACTACTAATTTTAATTCAAGCGCTCTTTCAATAGCATTAAAACTTGCATCAACCGGGCCATCGCCCGTAGAAGATTCCTGAAGCATTTTTTCATTTGATTTGATTCTTACTGTTGCTGTTGGAATTACATCTGTACCGGCATTTACATGTAAATATTGAAGTTCATAAAGCTCTTCTTCTTTATAAATTTCATCACCCATTAATACCCTTAAGTCATCATCAAAGATTTCTTTCTTTTTATCTGCAAGTACAAGAAATGCTTCATAAATTTTTTGCATCTCTTCTTCTGAAGGATGGTAGCCAAGCTCACCTAAGCGCGATTTTAAACCATGCCTGCCCGAATGTCTTCCAAGTACAATTTTGGTTTTATTTACTCCCACAGACTCGGGAGTCATTATTTCATAGGTCTGCTTACTTTTTAAAACTCCATCCTGATGAATCCCGGATTCATGTGCAAAAGCATTTTCTCCAACAACTGCTTTGTTGGGCTGGACTATTATTCCGGTAAATCCTGAAACCATCCTGCTTGTGTTATAAATTTCTGTAATGTCTATATCTGTATAATAGTTACAAATATCATTTCTTACTTTAAGAGCCATTACAATTTCTTCAAGAGATGCATTGCCGGCTCTTTCTCCAATTCCATTGATTGTACATTCAATCTGGCGTGCGCCATTCTGAATTGCAGAAATTGAATTTGCAACCGCAAGACCCAGGTCGTTATGGCAATGAACGCTGATAATTGCCTTGTCTATGTTTTTTACTCTTTTTTTCAAATCGGCAATTTTAGCTCCAAATTCTGTGGGGAAGGTATAGCCTGTAGTATCGGGAATATTAACAGTATTTGCCCCGGCTTCAATTACCGCTTCAATTACTTCAGAGAGATAACCGATATCTGTCCGCCCTGCATCCTCTGCAGAAAATTCCACATCCGGTACAAGTGCCTTTGCATATGTAACAGCGTCAACAGACATTTTTAAAATTGTTTTTCTCTTTTCTTCAAGAGTCAAGCCATATTTACTATCTGCAAATTTTCCTAGAATATGAATATCCGACGTGCATAGAAATATATGAATGCGCGGATGTTTTGCATTACGCAATGAATCATATGCAGATTTAATGTCAATCTCTTTTGTGCGCGCCAGCCCGGCAATAATAACTTCAGATTCATCGGCTATTCTTTTTACAGCTTCAAACTGTGCCGGAGAAGAAACCGGAAATCCTGCTTCTATAACATCTACTTTTAGTTTTGCAAGCTGTCTTGCAATTTCCAATTTCTCATATACATTCAAAGATGCACCGGGTGATTGTTCTCCATCCCGCAAAGTTGTGTCAAATATTATTATTCGTTCATTCATCATAACACCTTTTATTTATCAAACTGCTTTATTATTATTTCTTGCTCATGCTCTTAGTCTTACTCATAATCTTATTCTTAATCTTACTCATGTTCTTATAAAGTAAAAACTCCAATTGCCTGCTGGTTAAAAATTTCATGATAATTCTCTATTACACATTCTGCCATTTGTTCTGTTGAAACCAGCTTACATCCGTCAGAAATAATATCTGCTGTTCTATAGCCTTGAACCAAAACTTTTTCAATTGCTGTTTCTATCATTTCAGCGGCTTTTTGCATTTGAAATGAATAATTGAACATCATTGCAACTGATGAAATTGCAGCAATTGGATTAGCCTTGCCCTGTCCGGCAATATCCGGGGCGCTGCCGTGAACCGGCTCATAAAGCGCGTATTTGTTCCCAATACTGGCTGATGGAAGCATGCCCAGGCTGCCTGTTATCATTCCCGCTATATCACTTAAAATATCTCCAAATAGATTAGATGTAAGCAAAACGTCAAACTGTTTTGGATTGCGCACTATTTGCATAGCGCAATTATCTACGTACATATCATTTAATTCAACGTCCTGGAAATCTTTATGAACTTCATGAACAATATTTCTCCAGAATTGAGAGACATCCAGAACATTTGCTTTATCAACAGAGGTAACTTTTTTTCTTCTCATTCGTGCAAGTTTAAAAGCCATTTGAGCAATGCGCACAACTTCTTCACGGGTATATTCCATAGTGTTCCAGCCTCTATCTTTATCAAACCCGCGCGGATTTCCAAAATAAATTCCACCGGTTAATTCACGGAGAACTATAAAATCTGTTCCTTCCAAAACTTCTTTTTTAAGCGTAGATGCATCTATTAATGCGTTATAAATTTTAGCAGGACGTATATTTGTATAAAGTCCCAATGCCTTTCTGAGTTTTAAAAGAGCCGCTTCAGGCTTCAAATTGTGAGGAAGTGTTTCCCATTTAGGCCCGCCAACAGCGCCAAGAAAAACAACATCGGAATCATAACATGCTTGAAGAGTTTCATCAGTTAGAGGATTTTTATATTTCTCATAAGAACTTCCGCCTATTAACTGCTCATTAAATTCCATTGATACATTGAAACTCTCGGCAACAGTTTTAATAACACGGACTGCCGCGTTTGTCACTTCAACGCCAATTCCATCACCCGGAAGAAGGACTACTTTGTAAGTCATACTCCAACCTCTTCCTTTTTATTCTTTTTAAAGAGCCAGCTCATCATTCCTCTAAGCTTTGCGCCTACTTCTTCTATTATATGTTCTTTATTTTCTTTTCTTAACCTGTTCATATTTGGCATACCTGAGTTATATTCATCAAGCCACTCTTTTGCAAACTGCCCGCTTTGAATTTCTGTAAGAATTTTCTTCATTTCTTTTTTTGTTTCTGCCGTAATCAATCTTGAACCCCGGGTCATTCCGCCATACTCTGCAGTATCGCTCACAGAATAATTCATTCTTGAAAGCCCTCCTTCATAATAAAGGTCGACGATCAATTTCATTTCATGCATGCATTCAAAGTATGCAAGTTCCGGTGGATATCCTGCTCCGACCAAAGTTTCAAATCCGGCTTTGATCAATTCTGCCGAACCGCCGCAAAGAACAGCTTGCTCTCCGAATAAATCTGTTTCTGTTTCATCTTTAAAATTTGTTTCAATGACTCCAGCCCGCGCACCGCCAATTCCTTTGGCCCATGCAAGTGCTAACTCTTTTGTTTTACCCGATGGATCTTGCTGAACGGCTATTAAACATGGAACGCCCGAACCTTCGAGATACGTTCTGCGAACTAAATGTCCGGGACCTTTTGGCGCTATCATCATAACATTAATATTGCTTGGAGGAACAATTTGTTTATAATGGATATTGAACCCATGGCCAAATGCGATTGTATCGCCGGATTTTAAATTCGGTGCAATTTCTTTATCATAAACTTCTTTTTGATTCTGATCCGGTAAAAGAATCATTATTACATCAGCCCATTTTACAGCATCGGGAATTGTCTTCACTTCAAGACCTGCATTTTTTGCTTTATCCCAGGAGGCGGATGTTGTTCTCAGTCCAACGCAAACATTCATCCCGCTTTCTTTAAGATTCAGGCTATGCGCATGTCCCTGACTTCCAAAACCAAGAACTGCAATTTTTTTAGTGCCAAGTAATTCAAGATTCGCATCTGCTTCATAATAAACTTTCATTTCTATACCTCAATTATTTGTTAAGTTTTCTTTCTTTTGAATTTTTATTTGCTCGCCTCTTTTAAGGGCAACAATACCAGAGCGTGCCATTTCCTTTATACCAAAAGGTGCAAGCACATTTACTGCCGCATCAATTTTATCCGGCGGACCTGTAATTTCCACTATCATTGATTTGTTTGTAATGTCTACAATGTTTCCACGGAAGATGTCACAAATATTTTTTAATTCTTCCATAGAACCTTTGTGTATGCCGACATTAATTAATGCTAATTCGCGCTCCACGTGGTAAGTTTCTGCAAGATCAACAACTTTAATTGTGTCAATCAGCCTGTTCAGTTGTTTAACAACCTGGTCTATAATCTGATCATCACCATCTGTTACAATTGTCATGCGCGATACTTCTGAGATCTCAGTCTCGCCTATTGATATGCTTCTAATGTTGAACCCCTTGCCGCTAAACATTGTGGCAACCCGGTCAAAAGCTCCGAAATGATTTTCTACTAAAACAGAAATTGTGTGTTTCATATTTTATGTCATCCTCTTTGGATTTAGTCTTTTAACCATCATGTCGGAAATAGAGCCTCCCGATGGTACCATTGGAAACACCATATCTTCCTTTACAACTTTAAACTCTATAAGAAATGGCCTGTCATTTACAGAAAATGCTTTGTCTAAAAGGGAATCAACATCTTTGGGATTTTCCGTTGAGTAAGATTCAATTCCAAATGCCTCACCGACTTTTACAAAATTTGGATTTGTTTCACTCAGATCTGTAAAGCTGTACTTCTCGGCATGAAACAATTCCTGCCACTGTCGAACCATTCCAAGAAAACTGTTATTGATAATGAAAAATTTTATAGGTCTTTTATATGCAACAGCAGTTACTAATTCTTGTATGCACATTTGGAATCCGCCGTCACCGCTTATTGAAACTATTGGTCTATCTTTAATAGCAAAGGAAGCCCCAATTGATGCCGGAACTGAAAATCCCATTGTTCCTAGCCCTCCACTTGTAAGATTAGAGCGCGGATGGTTGTATTTGTAGTACTGAGCTGTCCACATCTGGTGCTGACCAACATCCGTAACAACTATAGCTTCGCCTTTTGTTTTCTCTGAAATTTTCTCAATTACATATTCAGTTCTTAGTCTGCCGTCATTATCTTCATAAACAAGCGGGCATTCATCTTTCCAATCCTGTATCTGAGCAAGCCAATCTTTAGTATCGGGAACTTTAGGCATTTCCGAGGCAAGTTCGGCAAGAATGTGTTTAACATCTCCAACTATTGGAAGGTCGACAACAACATTTTTATCAATACAAGTGGGATCAATATCAACGTGTATTTTATAAGCGTCAACCGCAAACGTTTCAACTTTTCCTGTAACCCTGTCATCAAAACGGGCACCAAGAGAAACTAGCACATCGCAATTGTTCACCGCCTGATTTGCCCAGTATGTGCCGTGCATTCCAAGCATACCAAGCGATAAATTGTCTGTTCCCGGAAAAGCGCCGAGTCCCTGAAGTGTCATTGTAACAGGCAGTTTATTATCCCGTGCAAACAATCCAAGCTCTTCTGAGCCGCCAGACATTATTACACCGCCGCCCACATAAAGAAGTGGTTTTTTTGCATTGGCAATTACTTCTGCTGCTTTCTTTATCTGATTAATATGACCTTTATAAGTTGGTTTATACCCGCGTATTTCAATATCCTCAGGATAGACAAACTCACACTTTGAAGCGATCACATCTTTTGGCAAATCAACCACTACAGGTCCAGGCCTACCGGAAGAAGCAATGAAGAATGCTTTACGGATTGTCGAAGCCAATTCTTTTATATCTCTTACCAGAAAATTATGTTTTGTAATCGGGCGGGTTATGCCTACAATATCTGCCTCCTGGAAAGCATCATTACCAATCAAATGGGATGCAACCTGCCCGGTAAAAACAACAATTGGAACAGAATCCATATAAGCATCTGCAATGCCAGTAACCGTATTTGTTGCACCTGGTCCCGATGTAACCAGAACAACGCCTACTTTGCCTGAAGCTTTTGCATATCCTTCAGCGGCATGTACTGCACCTTGTTCATGACGTACTAAAATGTGCTGAAGAAAATCAACATCATAAAGATGCTCATAAAGTTTCAGTACTGCCCCGCCGGGAAAACCAAATATATATTCAACCTTTTCCCGTTTGAGGCATTCAAAGAAAATATCTGCGCCACATAATACATTGTTTGATTTTTTCATTTTCAACTCTTTCTACTTTTTATTAATTATTTTAATATCGCACCAGTGTTTGCTGAAGAAACCATTCTTGTGTAACGCGAAAGGTATCCGTGTTTTATTTTGGGTTCGAATTGCGGAAGAGCTCTTAGTCTTTTTGCTATTTCCTTATCACTAAGTTCAACGTTTAACGTTCTCTTAATTAAATCAATCTTTATAATATCGCCATTTCTTAGAGCCGCAATTGGTCCGCCTTCGGCAGCTTCAGGAGAAACATGCCCGATGCAGGCTCCTCTTGTTCCGCCGGAAAATCTTCCGTCTGTAATTAATGCAACTTTATCGCCAAGCCCCAGACCCATAATCGCACTTGTAGGAGAGAGCATTTCGGGCATTCCTGGTCCTCCCTTCGGCCCCTCAAACCTGATAACAACAACATCACCTGCTTTCACGTCACCCTTTAGAATTCTTTCAGTCGCTTCTTCTTGCGATTCAAATATTATTGCGGGACCTGAAAAAACTTTCATACTTTCTTCAACAGCGCCTGCTTTGATAACAGAGCCGTCAGGAGCCAAATTTCCATAAAGAATGGATAGCCCTCCGGTTTTTGAATATGGGTCTTCAACTGATCTTATTACTGTGCCGTCAAGAATTTTTGCTTCAGAAATATTTTCACCAATTGTTTTACCAGTTACAGTCAGACAGTCTTTATTGAGAATGCCCACTTTTGAAATTTCGTTTAGTATTGCAGAAATTCCCCCTGCTTTATCAACATCTTCCATGTGAACATTTTTAGTTGCAGGACTGACTTTACAGATGTATGGTACACGGTCTGAAAGTTCATTCAAAGTTTTGAGATCGAAACCTATTGTGGCTTCATTTGCAATTGCAAGCGCATGTAAAACTGTGTTAGTGCTTCCACCCATTGCCATATCAAGAGCAAAAGCATTAATGAAGGAATCTCTGGAAAGAATGTTACTAGGCTTTATGTCATTTTCAACAAGATATAATATTTGCTTTGCTGCTTTAACTGCTAATTCTTTTCTTTTAGGTGATACGGCGAGTATTGATCCATTTCCGGGGAGGGCTAATCCTAATGCTTCCATCAAACAGTTCATTGAGTTTGCCGTGAACATCCCGGAACATGAGCCGCACGTTGGACAGCTAAAATCTTCTAATGTCTTTAATTGCTTAGCATCTATTGTCCCTGCCTGGAACTTTCCAACACCTTCAAATACAGAAATTAAATCAACTTTTTCACCCTCCGGAGTTTTACCTGCTTTCATAGGTCCGCCGGAAATAAATATTGTCGGAATATCAACACGCACTGCTGCCATCAACATTCCGGGGACAATTTTATCACAGTTTGGTATGCAGACCATTCCATCAAGTCTATGGGCTTCAACAACAGTTTCAACACAATCGGCAATTAGCTCTCTGCTGGCTAACGAATAACGCATACCAATGTGCCCCATTGCAATTCCATCATCAACACCAATAGTATTGAACTCGAATGGTACGCCGCCGGCTTCCCTGATAGCATCTTTTACTACCTTACCAAATTCTTGAAGATGAACATGTCCGGGAATTAAATCAATATAGGAATTGCACACTCCAATAAATGGCTTGTTAAAATCTTCATCGCTTTTGATAACTCCCGTAGCTTTAAGCAAACTTCTGTGTGGGGCTTTTTCAAATCCTTTTTTGATTAAATCAGAGCGCATAAAATTTCCATTCAAAAAAACCTTCAGAAATTCTCCGGGTTTGGTCAACCCCTAATCTGATCTTTTATTTTATTTTGATATGATTTTGGGATTAACCTTTTATTTTAGCCTAGAATGGTAACTAGAATACCAAGCAGGCTAAGAATAATAATCCCTAGTAGAATAATTGAAGGAAGATTAATAATCGAAAAAGACATAACGCCGCCAACACCTATTTGGGTGCTTTCAAATATTGGGGTATTATTTTGCGTTATGTTTTTCATATTTGTTTATTCTTTGGCAAAGATAGAATTTGATTTCGGGTATGTCAAGTAAAAAATCAAATTCCTTTGATTAAATTGAGAGTATAATGTCCGAATTTATAATTATTCATGCTAATGAATAATCAATAATTTCTTTCAGAACGCCCAAATTATCAATTATAAAATCCGGTTTTTGCAGCTTTAATTCCTCTCTTGTTCTATACCCATATGTTACCGCGCATGTCTTTGAAATTGCATTTTTTCCGCATTGAACATCCATTTCGGAATCACCAACAATAAGTGTGCTGGCGGCATCAATGTTTAACTGACTGCAAATATACAGCAACGGTTCTGCTGATGGCTTATGAGTAATGCCGGGTCTGCGCCCCATTACAAAATCAAATTTATTATAAAGATTAAAATACTTAAGAATCTGCTCCGCCTGATCCTGTGATTTTGTTGTTAGTAAAGAAATTTTTATTCCTCTTTCTCTCAAAAAATCAATTGTGGTTTCAACATTTGGATAAACAAATGATGAGTCTATAAAATCAAAATAGAGTGGTTTATAAATACTAATAAAATTTTCAAAATCAGGAACTTTAAATCCAAATTGTTCAAAAATATCCTCAAAGTGCAGGCCTATTGTTTTTCTAAACTCACGCTCAGGAAGTTCATTATTTATACCTACTTCTTTAAGCGCACGCAGTGTTGCTTTGTAAATTGTTTCGTATGAGTCTATTAGAGTGCCGTCAAGGTCAAAAACTATAAGATCAATTTTCATTATTATCCACATTCGAATTTTGTTTAAAAGAAAGAGACGCTGTAAAAGCGTCTCAAAATAATTTTGTTTTTAAATATAGCAATAATAATTATGTACTCATTCCGCTCAATATAATTCCATAAATAAGGATGCTAATTAAATGGTATCCGGAGTCGATTATAATTAATTTAATTGATTTTCTTTCGTGTAAAGAATTTTCAATCATCGGTGCTATAAAAAAACCAAACCAGCAAAGAAAAGAGATGCGGATACCTTCGGCTATTGTGTTGGCGCCGCAATGAGCCAATAATTGCGCCAGCGCGAAAGCAATAAATAGATTACATAAAAAAGCTATTCCGTATGTCTTGATTGGATTCATGTCTTTTTTTAATTCCTCTTCCGACTTGTCAATCTCATCCATCCATGTTCTTCCAAATATAATGTGACTATACCATACTGCACCAAAAACTATTGAGATAACCCCGCAAATTAATACCGCTAAATAGTTTACTTGAACGATTACCTGCATTGGTCCTCCTTATACTAATTAAAACTAACTTCAGATTTATATTGATACTTTGCCCTAGAAAAAAATCTGTTTTAATTTTATTCTTTATAAATGTAAATAGCGGGATTTCCGCCATTTAGATAATAACCTCGGTACATTCCATCAGTGTTAAACGGCATGGCTGTATTACCATCCTTATCTATTGCTATAACGCCGCCATCTCCGCCAAGTTTTCCAACTTTTGCTAATACTTCATCTGCTGCTTTCTTTAATGAATAATTTTTATACTCCATCATTGCAGAAATATCCTTTGCGACGCCAAGGCGGATAAAATATTCGCCATACCCGGTTGATGAGACTGCACACGTATTGTTGTTTGCATAAGTACCCGCACCAATAATTGGAGAGTCTCCAACGCGTCCGAATTTTTTCATCATCATTCCGCCTGTTGATGTACCGGCAGCAAGATTTCCATTTTTGTCTAGTGCAACAGCGCCAACTGTTCCATGTTTTTCCGCTTTCTTTTTTTCTTCCTGACGTTTCAACATTTTCTGATATTGTTCCCACCTCTCTTTTGTTATAAAGTAACCGGGGTCAACCATTTCTATTCCATTTTCTTTGCCAAATTCTTCCGCTCCTTCACCGATCATCATTACGTGAGGTGATTTTTCCATAATCAAACGTGCAAGCATAATTGGATTTTTTACATGCTTTACACCCGCAACTGCGCCTGCCATTAATGTTGCACCATCCATAATGGAAGCATCAAGCTCTGCCTCCCCTTTTTCTGTAAGAACAGCTCCCTTGCCGGCATTGAATAATGGTGAGTCTTCCATGAATTTAATTACAGCTTCAACAGCATCAAGACTTTTTCCTCCATTTTCCAAAATCTTATAACCTATTTGAAGGGCATTGTTTAACGCGGCAGTGTAATCGGCTTCCTTTTCAGGCGTCATATTCGATTTCAAAATTGATCCGGCTCCGCCGTGAATCACTATTCCGAACTTTTGAGTTGTTTGAGACAATGTAATTTGTGATATGAAAATCAATACTAAGGACAGCAATGCGGCGAGATAACATCTCTTAAACACACACATTATCAACTCCGTTTTCTATTGTGGTTGAAATTATCTCAACTTACTCAAAAAAGCAATTTTCCGTTTAACTCTTTCCGATTTGAATTGTCATTGTTAAATAATAAATTTGGCGAGTTTTTGTCTAACTTCAGGATTAAACCATGAAACAACGAAAAGCCCTATCAATCTTTTTTGCCTTATTCTTATTTCCATATCTTATTAATGCACAGGAAACCAAAAAGAAAGAGGCTTATGAATTTGAATTCGTAAAAGAGCTGAAAACAACTCCCATTAAAAACCAGGCAAGCAGCGGAACCTGCTGGTCTTTTGCTACAACTTCTTTTGTAGAAACAGAATTAATCAGGATGGGCAAAGGAGAACACATTCTTTCCCCTATGTTTAACGTACGGTATACCTACCCCTTGAAAGCTGAAAAATTTATGAGATACAACGGCACTTCTAATTTTGGTATGGGCGGTCAGGCGCATGATGTTATCGATGTTATTAAAGAACAAGGATTTATTCCCGAAGAAATTTATAATGGTATGAATATTAATGAAGAAAAACATAATCACGGGGAAATGGACGCTGTGGTTAAAGCCATTGTAGATGCAGTTAATAAAAACAGAGGCGGAAAGCTCACACCCCGGTGGAAAGAAGTATTTGAATCAACATTAAATATATACCTTGGTATTCCGCCGAAAGATTTTAATTACAAGGGTAAGACTTACACTCCCAAAAGTTTTGTTGAATCTCTTGGATTCAACTCAAATGATTATGTCGAGTTGACATCCTACAGTCATCATCCGTTCTACACAAAATTTGATCTTGAAATTCCTGATAATTGGAGCAACGGACAATATTACAATGTTCCGGTTGATGAACTTGTAAAAATTATTGATAATGCAATATTAAACGGTTACTCGGTCGCATGGGATGGAGATGTAAGCGAGAAATCCTTTGATAATAAAAAATGTGTTGCTACAATTCCCGAAGAGGAAAAAACTACTGCGAACGAAACCAAAAAGGACAGCATAAATGTTGAGACTCCTGTAAAAGAAAAATTAGTAACACAGCAGATGCGCCAGGAAACTTTTGACAACCGCGAAACTACCGACGATCACCTTATGCATATTACCGGGTTGGCAAAAAATCTAAATAATAGTGCAAAGTTTTATTACACAAAAAATTCCTGGGGAACAAAGGATAGAAAGTATGGCGGTTATTGGTACTTATCGGAACCCTACGTTCGTCTTAAAACAATTGCCGTAATGATTCACAAAGATGCTTTGCCAAAAGAAATAAAAGAAAAGCTGGGAATAACTAATTAAACGTATTAAATGAATAAAGCAGATTTAATATATTAATATTGATTAAGTAAAATTATTTAATCTATGTTTACTGATATTAAGAAAATTAGTGGGTATATATTCAAACCTAGTTGAAATTTAGTACTTGTAAAAAAAAGCAGAGACTCCAAATAATTCATAAATTGTTATTGCAGATAACAAAAAAACTAAAAGGAGTCTCTGAGATGCAAAATAGTAAAATGAACAAAGAAAATCTTGAATGGTTATTAAA
>PMDS01000056.1 GCA_003155655.1 Melioribacter sp. | reverse complement strand
TTTTTTCAAGGAGGGGAATTAAAAGAGCTTGTCCCGCATCCGTTTACTAACGGATTTGCGGGAGGTGGTCTGCACAACTTTTTTTGTAAGGAGTAAACGCGTCTAATAAGATATCGGGTAAGGTTAAAAATATTTTCTTTTTTGTGCGCCACATCTTGTCCCGCGTCCATTTACTAACGGATTTGCGGGAGTACACCCCCGACAAAAAACGTCGGGACAGGCTGTCGTGTGATTAAAACAGTGCGAATCCTGTAAAAAATTATCCACAGATTGAACTTATCTTCAATAAATTTTTTTTATAGATTACAACTATCATTTATTTTTGTGATGATTAAATAAATATCAGGAGAAATTGAAAATGAAGATAACCGATATAAAAGGGACAGTTGAATTATCCAATGGTGTTGAAATGCCTTATTTCGGGTTAGGCGTTTATCTAATTAACGAAGGGAAGGAAGTTGTAAGTGCAGTAAAGGATGCACTTGATGCAGGTTACATACACATTGATACTGCTTCATTATACGGAAATGAAAAAGGTGTCGGTGAAGCAATAAAACAATCGGGTGTAGACAGAAAAAATATTTTTGTTACAACCAAAGTCTGGAATTCTGATCAGGGTTATGAGAGCACATTAAGAGCATTTGATAAAAGCATGGCTAAACTGGGATTGGATTATCTTGATCTTTATCTTGTACACTGGCCTGTAAAAGGAAAATACAAAGATACATGGCGTGCGTTTGAAAAACTTTATAATGACGGAAGGGTCAGAGCGATTGGTGTAAGTAATTTTCTTAAAAATCATCTTGAAGATTTGCTTGGTTCCGCGGAAATTATTCCAATGGTAAACCAGATGGAATTTCATCCGTATCTCGTTCAGCAGGAGCTTATTGATTACTGTCATGCAAACAAAATTCAGTATGAGGCGTGGAGCCCACTGATGCAAGGCAAAAATTTAGATGATGCTACTTTAAAAAGTCTTGCTAAAAAATACGGAAAGGACGCGGCTCAAATTATTTTAAGATGGAACTTGCAGAAGGATGTTGTTACAATTCCAAAGTCAATCAGGAAAGAGAGAATAATTTCCAACTCAAAGATTTTTGATTTTGAGCTTTCGCAGGAAGATATAGAAGCAATTAATAAATTAGACCGGGCGGAGAGATTAGGACCCGATCCGGGTAATTTTAATTTTTAAGATTAAAAAAATTTAAGAGTTAATGAAATTTATTTATTGAGTTCTATTATAAATTCCTTGAACTGCATTTTATCTTTTGTGTTTTGTAAAACCGCTTCAATTTTTATTATAGAATCTGTATTAAATGTTTTTTTCTTAATAAAATAATTTTTTATTTCATCGTAGTATTTGGTAAATCCTTGCGTAAGTAATTGTTCGCGGAAATGTAAAAATTCAAGTAATACTGCGTTAAAATATTCTTGACCGATTAAATTACCTTTCACTGTGCAATCAATTAAATAAACTTCACCCCAAATAATATCAGAAACAATGTTAATATCCCTTACCATGTTCAACCGTATTCTTAAAGAATCTAAATATTTCAACAAATATTCCACTGCTTTGTCATAATCTTCTTTATACATGTAAACTAAGCCTAGGTTGTTAAAACTTTTTGCAGTATCGGGATGATCTTTACCTAGTCTTGATTCCCTTATCTCTAGAGATTTATAGTAATACACTATTGCTTTGTCATAGTTTCCTTTATTGTGGTAGGCTAAACCAAGGTTGTTATAACTTGTTGCCGTTTGGGGATGATCTTGGCCTAATATTGGTTCTGCTATCTCTAGAGCTTTTTGATAATACTCTATTGCTTTTTCGAAGTCTCTTTTACCATTGTAAGCTACGCCAAGGTTACTATAACTTATTGCGGTATCGGGGTGATCTTTCCCGAGTTTTGATTCTGTAATTTCAAGAGCTTTTTGATAATATCTTATTGCTTTGTCATAGTCTCCTTTATACATGTAAGCTAAGCCAAGGTTGTTATAACCTGTTGCAGTATATGGATGATCTTTACCTAGTCTTGATTCTGTTATTTCAAGAGCTTTTTGATAATACTCTATTGCTTTATCATAATCTCTTTTATAGTTGTAAACCGAGCCAAGGTTGTTATAATTTGCTGCAGTAGAAGGATGATCTTTACCTAATATAAATTCTGTTATTTCAAGAGATTTTTTAAAATACTTTATTGCTTTGTCATAGTCTCCTTTATCATTGTAAGCCGAACCAAGATTGGTATAACTTGCTGCAGTTGATGGATGATTTTTTCCTAATCTTGATTCCTTTATCTCCAGGGCTTTTTGATAATACTTTATTGATTTGTCATAGTCTCCTTTATCATTGTAAGTTGTGCCAAGATTGTTATAACATATTGCAGTATCGGGATGATCTTTACCTAATCTTGATTCTTTTATTTCTAGATCTTTTTGATAATACTTTATTGCTTTGTCATAGTCTCCTTTCTCGTTGTAAGCTGCGCCAAGGTTACTATAACTTATTGCGGTATCGGGGTGATCTTTCCCGAGTTTTGATTCTGTAATTTCAAGAGCTTTTTGATAATATCTTATTGCTTTGTCATAATCTCCTTTATAGCTGTATGTTCTTCCAAGGTCGTTGTAAGTTGTAGCTGTATCGGGATGATCTCTTCCAAGTCTTGATTCTCTTATCTCAAGGGCCTTTTTATGATACTCTATTGCTTTGTTATAGTCTCCTTTATATAGATAAGCTGTGCCAAGGTTGTTATAACTTGCTGCTGTATCAGGATGATCTTTACCTAATTTAGATTCAGTTATCTCCAGAGCTTTTTGATAATTCTCTATTGCTTTGCCGTAGTCTCCTTCATTGCTGTAAGCTGTGCCAAGGTTGATATAACTTAATGCTGTATCGGGATGATCTCTACCTAACTTTGATTCCTCTATCTCTAAAGCCTTTTGATAATACTCTATTGCTTTTTCGTAGTCGCCTTTATTGTTATAAGCTAAGCCAAGATTGTTATAACTTTTTGTTAATTTTTCTTCAGCAATTGAGAATTTCGATATTATTTTGGAGACTTGTTCTACAATAAAAAATGTGAATTCAGGGTATTCACTAAAATTTATAGTATTTAAAATATCAACAATCGGCTCTTCGTAAGCTTTCTCGTTGTAACGTTTGTAATAATTAATAAGAATGTTAAGAATGTTTAATACATCTATCTTATACTCAATTTTTTCCTTGTAATATTTTAGCAACTCGTTACAAAACAGTATTTCTTTTTCTGGTGTTATTATAAAATCACCTGCAAAATAGGAGAGTATAATTCTGTAAAATGAATTTATTTCTGGACCTTCGACGAAGTTGAATATTAGAAGTCCGTTTTTAATCTGATCATAAAAATCGATTGAGAAAATATTTTCGGCAAATTCCGAACTGAATGACAAATCCAGCAAGAACAATTTTTCAACATCCCCTCTATATTCATCAAAATATTCTCTGTAAAATTCTAAATAATCCTTAAATTCTCTTAGAGCTAAAACTTTTCCAACATCCGCAAATTTTTTCTCAACTGCTTTCGAAATAAAGAGTGGATGATTCCCCGCCACAGTTTTAATATAAGGATACTGTTTTTCGAAATAGTTCCTATCAGTATCGTCAAGGTTACCCCAAAAGAAACCTACTTCAGCATCCGTGTACTCCCCAATTTCCAATATATTTTCAAGCGGTTTTCTTTTTGTAAGATACAGTTTGATTCTGCTTGCAAAAACCGGAAAAACGTCTTCATGATTTAATAGCAACTCAATAAACCATTTCCATTCTTCATTAATAATTCCGCTTCTATCCTGGGCTATGTTTTCAAGGTTATCGAGTATAAGCAGTTTTTTTCTGTCAAGGAGCTTAAGGATCTCTTCCGTTTTGCTTTGAACGTTTGGTTTTGAGCTATCCGAAGCAATCTCTTTATTTAATTTATTAAACGATTCTGTATCAATAATATTAGCAGTTCTTACCTGGATCAATAATTCGGTTATTAATTTTAAAGGAGTGTTTAAATTTTCCTCTTTTAAATCAAAAATCAGATGGTGGCGGAAGGTGGCATCAAAAAACTTTGAGATATAAACCGCAAAAGTGCTTTTACCTGCGCCAGCAATTCCATGAAGCACCAGATATTTTTTCTTCGTAATTAAATCCGAGGTCTTTCTTACAATGCCATAGCGGTAAACATAATTTTCAATAACATCCGCCGGACGTTTAATTATTCTTCTTTCCGCAGGCTTTTTCAATTCCGCTTTTATATCGCTGTCGAGAATAATTTCAGGTGCGCCGAAGAAAACCGGCTTCCACCAGTCATCCGCAAGTTCCAATCTGGATTTATACAACACATTTCCAACAGAGCCGTTTTCAAAAAAAGTTTTATATATGAACTTTGTTGTCTCACTCGCTTCTCTATCATTTACTGAAGCAATATTTGCAAGTACGTAAGCATTGGGTAACGATTTAAACAAATGGTAAGAAACTGATGGAGTAATTTTTGAACCTCTTGCGGATTGACAGGCATTAAAAAAGAATAATTTTACGCCTGCACCCGCAAACATTTCCGCCAGTGATTTTGCATCAATTAATTTCGCATAATCAGTGTTTTCTTCATCTTCAATTATAAGGTATCCGCCTTCACTCCCGTGCCCGGTAAAGTGAATAATGTCATACTGCTTTCCAAGCAGTCTCTCTTTTAATACGGGAATGTTCACTTTTTCTTCAACCTCAATTTCAACGAGTCCCCTATCTATATAATCTCCCAGAGCATCATATAGATTTTTAAGTTCCTTTAATGGATCAAGCGGGGCTTGCTGATAAACTTCCAGCGGAAGAGATATTAGGACCAATATTCTGACTGGCAGCTTTATTTTTTCAACCGGTTTATCATCCAGAAGAATTGAACGGCAGATATGCACGTTTCCTTTTTTAAGCAAATAACCACCTTCCAGACCGTTAATATTTATCAGTTCAAAAGGTATGTTGTGTATTTCTTCATCATCGGAAATTATTTTCAGGTATAGGTTTTCGCGGTCAGTTAAACTATTCAAACAATCAGTTATTAGTTGCTGCCTTTGGGCGGTTGAGAAAATGGTATCAAAGATGTTTTTGCCGTACTTATTTTTATCTTCGTAGCTAAGCTCTTCCTTTCCCAGTCTGATTGAAAAATATTCGCTGAATTGATGGGAGGTTTTTTCATCATCATTAATGCTGATGAATTCATCGTCAATCAAAATTTTTAAAATGTTCATGGAATTCAGCTACCCCCTATGATTAATAAAGTCTCACATAAAATTCATAAATAATAAAAACAAATGCGGTGCAGAGAGAACCCAATTTTAATAAGAAAAGAAAATACGGCGGTATATCGAGCCATGCGGGTTTTTCAACGTCGAGATCAATTGTACCTTTCTCTTTCCACATTTTCTTTTCGGCGTTTCTCGTCCATACTCTTAAAATTACTGCTGCGCAAAAGTAATGGAGAATATCAAGAAGAAAGAACAAAACTATAAATATTAATGCACCAGATATAGCCGGTGGAAAAATTAATTTTTCTGATTTGAAAAACCAACAAATAGCAGCACCAGCAAATGCAAGCTTTCTGCTGTTCTTTGAAAGCGCTTCAGTATAGGACTGATAGTTTTGCCATAGTTCTGTTGTTTTCATTTCTTTTTTACTACAACAGTGGGAGGAAGCTTTTTTGTCCCGGGATTATTTGTGGGTGCAGGTTTAGGCGGTTTTGGTTTTGTGGATATAATACTTGATATTTTTTTGTTCATATTTCCCTCACAAAAACTTAAGATAATTTACTCAAGTTGACCGCCTAGAAGCAAAAAGTTCAAAAGCAGCGAAAAGATAAAAGATTTATTAAATTAACACAAGTACAACAAGCTCATAGGTAAAAAAATGTTAAGACTACAAAGGATCCCTTTGAAGGTAGAAATCTTGCTTATTGAGCTGCAACAATTCTATAATGATTAT
>PMDS01000073.1 GCA_003155655.1 Melioribacter sp. | reverse complement strand
TTTGCGTAAGGTGAGTTATTAACTTCAAGCAAAAATGAATTTTACGTTGAAGAAGGTAAAAATGCCGTACAAATAACTCCTCTCACACAAATTTCAGGCGATGATTACCGGTTAAATTCATTGGCGCTATTTGTTGAAGATAGTTTTTCATTAAGTCCAAATATCAAAACAGATTTAGGTATTCGTTTTCTAAAAAATTATTTTACCAACGAAAATCTATTAAGTCCCCGATTAAATATTTTGTTTATATTAAATGAAAAAAATGTTTTTAATTTCAGAACTGGCGTTTATTATCAACCCCCTTTCTTTACCGAATTGACCGGTTTAATTGATGATCCTTATAAACTAAAATCACAGAGGGCAATACATTTTTCAATTGGCTGGAAAAACCAACTTAAAGAAAAAGTTACAATGAACTGGGAGGTCTTTTACAAAAAGCTGGATTATCTTATTCCTTTCTATTATGAGGACTTAAAGATGATCTCAGTTAAAGGGAACGTTAATGAAGGATATTCTTTTGGATTCGACGTTATGTTTCAGGGTGAAATAAGCAATGGTATAGAAAGCTGGCTGGGTTATAGTTATTTGGATTCGAAAGAAAGAGAAATGAATTCTAACGAACCTTACAGAAGAAGATTATTGGATCAGACACATACATTTCAGATATTTTTACAAGATCATTTTCGAAAATATCCCAATTGGCAATCACATTTAAGATTACTGGCCGGCAGCGGATTTTTATATAATATTCGTAAGCTGGTAAAAAATGAGCAAACCAATACATATGAAACTGTAGTCGATTTAGATAACCCGCAAGTTTATACACTTTATTTGCGTGCTGATATGGGTCTATCTGCAACTTTTGATGTAAGCGAAAAATCAAGGCTGGTTTTTACAACTGAAGTTTTAAATGTCTTCAATCAATATAATTACGGCGGTTACGACTGGATTAGAGTATTTAATAATAGTCAGGGATTAAAAAATATTCCAAAAATCTTAAGTAAACGATTTTTCAACTTAAAGGTGGAATATTATTTTTAAATAGCACTGAGGATGCAGGTAAATTCAAGGATATTTAATACCAAGCATGGTATTCCGCAAAAAGCAATACAGATATTAAAACGCTATGATGCAAAGTCGCAGCATTATGAGCGTCTTACAACAATTAATTACTAACCTTACGCATAATTTAATTTATAATCACGACTTTTAGGTCGCTGAATAGATAAAGAAACAAGTTTTTGGCTTAAGTCCAACTCTTTGTTTATTAATAAAAGTGGTTCCCTATTTTTTATACCAAATACGATATGAACCCTTATTCTTACGAAAGACATTTTTTATCTCTTATTATTCTTGGGCTAAAGCCCTTTTCTTTTTTGTTGCCTTTTTTCTCCGCCGTGAAGAGGCTGTGTGAAAATAGGGGGTTAAGAGAATTTTAGTTTTGTTTTTAAAAAGAAATCGAAACATTTTTTCAAAAAATCTTAATTATCACACACTCTCTTCAGGACGTGGAGTCTAACCAAGTAAAATAATTCCTGGCTTTAGCCCAACTCTTTGTTTAATAGAAACATAATTTCGTTATAAACTTACATCTCCATAATGAACTCGAAAATATGAAAGCTTGCTTTGCTATGAAGTTTTAAAATCAATTGTTGCAATTACCGTTTTTGCGTAAGGTGAGTTAATTATTAATGATCTTGTGTTAAAAATAATGCACAACCCGCTCTACCATCGAGCAAGTTGTTGTGAAATTCTTACTGAACTTAATTGGCATCTAAAAAAGAGCAGCAGCGATAATTTTACAAAGTTTCTAATCTATCACTGGGACTTTTTAGCATTACCTTCTGATTCTTGCCCCGGGAATAGGGTCTAATTTGTCAGCAGGTTCCGGCACGTGTGAAGTTTTAAGTACTTCATGAGCGTCAGTTCTGCTTTTTCCGGGAGGTGCTAATACAAGTCCCGCTTGTGAAAGTGCTTTCCATAGCGTTACATTTTGGAATGCGATTGTTCCTCCGCCACGCTTTCTCTGTGATATCATACGGTTAATATCGCCAACACAAACCCAGTCAGAACGTAATGTGATACCCCATTTGGCATGGTCATGTGTTTCGGGCCAAGCCATATGAATCCCCAGCGGACCCAAATTTATATACTTTATATCAAAGGTCTTGTGGATACCATCTGTGTCGGCAATTGGTGGAATTGGTCCGCGGATCCAGGTCTCGTCATCCATATCTTCGTTAAGAGTAGGTCCAACAAGACCATTCCAAAAATCTTTGTTCCATTCACGGTTCTTAGCTATCACCTTGAATGGCATACCAGCTTTTGTTTTTAAATCAATTACATTTGAATCTCCCGGAGGATTCGGCTTCAATGGCTGGTTTAATAAAAATAGAGGATCGGTCTTAGGCAGATTAGCCGGGTTAGGAAAATATGTTTGCGGCTCCTGATGATCAGCCATCTGCGCGGCAATCTTTCTCGCGGTGTCAACATCCAGGGAAAGGCAGAGGTACGTCTGCCCATATTTGGGAGTAGGATCGTGTTTTGCACCGGGATCTGCAAACTTCGGCCATGAGTGAAGCAGCCAATATGCAGAATCTGTCGAAGTGTCGAATGCGATTACACCCTTGGTATGGCCCATGTTACCGTCATCTTTACGTTTGGCGCTTGCAGGCATTTCATCATTATAAATGATCCAGCCGGTTGTTGCAGGAGGTTTCTTAAAGTTTTTAAAAACTGAATCAAGTGTGAGATTGAGCGCTCCCTTGCCGCTATCAAGAGTGTTGGGAGATTTATCAACTTTACCTTTCGCCTTATCGATGTTCGAGTCATAGTACACATACTCGTAACCGGTAGCGCTGTCATTATTCAGTCCCGGGCTGAGCTGGGGTACTTTATATATGAACCACCAGTCGACCGGTTTGCCCTGTTCATCAAGTGCAGAAATCTTCATACTATATTCCTCCTTTTTAAATAAATAGTTGATGACTTTTTTGATGTTCTTAATCATATAAATAACAGTGGCTAGGAAAAAAATATCTGTTACATACTTTAACCTTTCGGATTTTAATATTAATTTAAACTATCGAGCAGATCCGGGATTCTTATTATTTTTTCATATTTATTGCTGCAGTTTAAAAGGAATACAAACTATAAAAACTCCTTTGCAAAAATTATTAGTTCAGCAGCAGGATTAGAATTTTTTGTCTAATTTATCAGCAAGAAGGAATTATTCAGAAAGCGGATATTATTTACAAAATTTAATAATTAAAAACAACTTAGTTAAGTCAAGTTCTAAATCATAAACAGTAATGTTAGAAGTCATAGGAATATCCAAATAGGAAAATAGCCTATGAACATAATTCAATTGGAAAGAAGATCGAGCTTATTGAATTAAAGTAAAGTTATATTGTCCGGCGCTGTCGAAATTAAATTAAAATTCTTTGTCTTCTCGTTTATAAATAAAAAGATTATTCCAAAGAATATTTGGGAAAAAGTCCCTAAATAAAAACTCACTATTCCTTGTTCAAAGTTCAATAATACTGCAAGATATTTAAATATATTAATTAATATGTACGTCATTAGAATTACCTGGAACAGGTTAATCGCCTCACTCACGTTAAGCAAATGGAGAATTCGATAAAGTATCAAAACAGAAATTACAATTTGTAAAATAAAAGAGATCTCCATTAAATCATTTTGTAAAAAATTTATAATAAATAGCGCTATAAAATAGATTAATGAAATGATCAAACATACATAAAGATATTTTTTATTCAACAATGAGAAAATTAAGAATAAAAAAACAAGCGGTGTTCCTTTCATGACAGATATTTTCAAAGTAAGGAAAAGAAGTAATTTTATTGGATCAGCGATTCCAAGAATAATGAAAAAATAAAAATAATTGGTTTTATAATGTCTTAACGGCACACAAAACCATATTATCATAGAAGTAATGTTTATAATTATCTGTATTAACATTAATGTCTCCTCAATCAAGGACACACCATGGAGGACAGATTAAAGAATCTTCTAACGTACTCATACCGTAAGAAATAGTAATCCAATATTTCCGCAGTTCAAAAGACAATGTTGAAGAATCACTAAGCTTTAGCAACTCTAAAACTTTGGATTTACTAAAAAAGGAAAATGGATCAGTAGCATCAACTTTTGCATTTGGTGGATATAATACTTTTCTACCATCGCCGAGTATTATTACTTTTCCATTGACTACTTTCATCATTACAAAATTTTCAGTTCCGGTTAAAATTTTCCGCAAATCATCGGCAGAAAGACTAACTGAATCTTTAACAACTCCAAAGGCAGCCTGTGCATCTGCTTTTGAATAAATTTTCCCAATTTCTTGAGATTTACATGTCACAGAGATTAAGAACACTAGACAAAATAGAAAAAATATACGCTGTCTCATTCTTATTCCTCCTAATATTAAATGGATAATTATTTATACCTTCCTGCGCAATGTGAAAAACTTAAATTTCAATGTTCGGATCTAATTTACTTTCTATTCCAAAAAATTCAAACAAACCTTTTATTTCTGAATTATTTGTTAGTTCATATACTAAACTTAGTTTACAAAACTTAATTCCCAATCTATCAAGTTTAGCAGTTCATAAATTTTGTGCTATCTAACTAATTCTTTAATAAATAACTTCTATATCGTCAAATTGTACTTAATTATTTTTGAATTACCACATTTATATTCGCATCAAAGAGACAGAAAGGGGGACAGACCACAACATCTTCCAGTGTAGACATGCCGTAAGAAATAGTAAAATGTTCTTTCCGTTGTTCAAACGACAATGTTGAAGAATCACTAAGTCCAAGTAATTCTAACATTTTGGATTTACTGCATAATGAAAATGGATCAGTAGAATTAACTTTTGCATCTTGAGGATATAATACTTTTCTTCCATCACCAAGTATTATTACATTTCCATTGACTATTTTCATCATTACAACTTTCTCAGTTCCGGTTAAAATATTCCGGAAATCACCCGCAGAAAAAATTACCGACTCAATAACCGCACCAAATTTTACTTTGGCTTCCTCTTTTGAATAAACCTTTCCGATTTCCTGAGATTTACATGTTGCAGAGATTAAAAACATTAGACAAAAAAGAAGAAATAAACGCTTGCCCATTTTGTTCCTCCTAAAATTAAAATTGATAATTAAAAATTAATATTTCATTATTATCATCTATTAATTTTCTCATCTAAATATAACAGAAAAGTGTGATATTTATAAGCATAATTGTTAAAATTAAATTAATTCTTTTTCACACCCGGACGGTTTTTTGCATCCACAATACAATATAGATCACTGTATCTTTAAGAGTATCAACAAGTCCTTTTCAAAAATAGTATTATCATCAACTTAAAGTACCCGTATTATTTAATAACTTTGTTAATTAAGAGGTATCTGAATAATTAATGTTGTTCCTTCGAACGGAGTTGAATTAATTTTAAAAACACCATTATATTTTCCAACTTTTTCACTTATACTGAATAAACCGGTGCCCCAATTCTTAGATCCTCTTGGGGCTGCATCTTCACCGGGCATTCCAATTCCATCGTCAGAAATTGTAAGTCTCAACATTTTATTATCCGTCTCTAATAAGACAGTAAATTCATTAGCTTGAGAATGTTTCACAATGTTATTTAAGGCTTCCTGCACAATACGAAAAACAGAAAGTTCAATGTTCGGATCTAATTTGCTTTCAGTGCCAAAGAATTCAAATGATCCTTTAATATCAGAATTACTAGTTAATTCGTATACTAAACTTTGTATGCAGAGTTTAAGTCCTAATCTGTCAAGCTCAGCAGTTTTCAAATTCTGCGCTATCTCACGAATTCTTTGATAAATAACTTCTATATCGGATTGTACTTCATCGTATTTAAATTTATCCTGCTGGGAAAGTTTTAATTTGACTATAATCAATTTTTGTCCGATGTCATCATGAAGTTCTGAAGATAAAGACTTTTTCAAATCCTCGTACTCATTTTCCAATTTAGCTGTTAATAACTTTAATCTTTTTTTATAGTCTTCAAGTTCATATTCATATTTTTTGATTGTAGTTATATCATGAAGGTATACATTAGCAAATCCTAAACGAACATTTCTTTTAATCCGGATTGAAAACACCTTTTGATTTATCTCTTCAATGAATGATTGATCGGTTTCGTTTGTTAGTTTTTTAAGTGACGGAATAATATCCCGGATTTTTTTTCCTTTACTTTCAATGTTTTGAAATACTTCACGGCAGGATTCATTAGTTTGAATAATATTGCCTTCATTATTTATCCTGATTAAAGGGTCAGGATCCATTTCGGAGAAAAGAGCCATTAATTCTGCTTTTTCAAGTAAATATCTTTGGCTTTCAACAACAAATCTTTTTTGTAACGGATATATAAATTTCCCGAAGATGAAAATACTTACGGAAATGATAACTATACAGATAATAAGTGCAAGAAAGAGAGGATTATTAAATGTGAATAATTGTCCAAAAAAATTTTCGGAAATATTCATTATTTATTAATTATATATGTTTAAAAATCTTTTTTAACGGAAGGTCTAAATACTTTTCCTCCATGACAAATATACTATTCAAATATGAAAAAAGCATCATTTTTATTACAAGTAGTATAGACTAAAACCCAATAAATATTACAGAAACTGTCCGCCTGGTAATTGCGCCTAGCCCGGTGATGCATATTATATTTTTATAATAAAAGTATTTCGCTTCAAAGACATTGTTTTGAATAATATCTAAGAAAAACTAATATATTACAGGATGATTCCCGAATTGAAGCGATTTAGTATAGTATTTAAATGAATAAATGTAAACATTTTAATGCCCCCGCAACCTCTATATAAACTCCTGTATGGTATTATTTTGGAAATATTCCGGGAAAGAATGTTTTCTGCGCTTAATGGTGTCCGTTAGCTAACGGATCGATACTCCGCTCATCCGGCGGTCGCCGGATGCGGGGAACTCGGACACCTTTATTTAAATAGTGATATTTATTTTTTACCAGCCTCCGAGTGATCCTGGTTAATACCGAGATCGTATCGAGATAACACTTAATATAACCGCAATACCCTATCCAGACTTCTAAGTTGTATTATTTATGATATTGCAATGACAGAATATATTCAGAGTTGTATATATCAGCTACTGGTGTTCTGGCTTTTCACTATTTACTTTTTTGCAGTGTACATAACTTATAAATTTGAATTTAGGGCATACATGATGAATTGGATTTATAAATAAGTCATGGTGTCTTGATTTTAAATAAATTTTCCAATAGATTAATATAGAGTGTAATTTAACATATTTAAAAGAATTCCCCGCTTTACTTGCATCAATTTATTGTTTGACAGGGGTACGACATTAATGAATAACGAAGCATTTTAAAAGATTGTTTGCTTCAACTCTGATTAAATATTCCTTTACTGTATAAATTATTGAATGGAATAAAAACTTCCTCCTGATTCCATTCTGATACTCTGAATAACACAAATTTCTTATACTGATGTAAGTTAAAAAGTATCATTATTACACTTAGTCGTAGTTGTACCGGTTTTTTAATTTTAAAGGAGATATTGATTATGCCTAAATACATTTATTCTTTTTTAATTATAGTGCTGTTTATTTACTTATAACTAAAATGGGAAATCCATCTCCTTCTTTAATGTTACTGAACAAGGGATTAGAAACTATTTCAGGTGAGAAGATTAATATAGATGGAAATGGACTGATATTAGTAGTTATTTTTTCACCATTGGATTGTTGGAGATGTTTAAAAGAAATAAACGTCTGGAATCATTTATATTATGATTTTTCCCAAAAGTTAACAGTTATTGGGATTGTAAAATCTCCTGATATCATTATCTTAAAACGATTTATAGAAAATCGTAAGATTAAATTTCCGGTTATTTTTGACTCTACAGGTTCATTAACGCAAAAATTAATTAGTAATCCGTATTATCCTCGCAAATTATTTTTTAAACATGGAAACTTAATTCGCTCTGAGCCTATTGGAATATCGGAGGATTCTGAAAGTGAAAAGGATTTACTTTTATGGGTAAAATTGCATATTTAATCAAATTTAATTTTCTGTTACACGGATTATTTTATATTTGTATTTTTACGCTATTATTAGGATGTTCAAAGGAAAGAAATAAAGTGCCACAACATTCTACAGAATCAACAAATATTAAAATTTTGAAAATACGCGATATACGACTAGAATATTCTAAAGAAGCGGCTATAGGAGCAATAACTGATATGTTTATCAATAGTAATGAGTATTTATATATAAGTGATCCTTCTGATGGAACGCTTAAGATTTTTTCAAATACAGGTAAGTATTTGCAATCAATTGGAAAAAGATCTGGGCAACCTCTTTTTATTACTGGTATAACAGTTGATAAAAGAGGTCAGATTTACATTAGTGATTTATCAACCAGAAGCATTTTTTACTATTCTCCTAAAGGAAAGCTTATTGATAGTCTTCAAGTTGATGAAAAAAGCCGTTTTGTTATTGGGATTCCAAGAGTGTTTGAAGATAAACTTTATATAGGAGTACTCGAGAGTATATATAGTACATTTGAATTTTTTAAATCAACTATTATAGGAATATATGATAAAAACAGTAAAAAATTATTGAAAAAATTTGGACGGTTTGATAAAATTTACGAGGATTTATCGCCACTTAGTCCAGAAATCCATTTTGATATAGATAACGTTGGTAATATCTATGTTATAGAGTGTAATTCGCCCCATATCTTCTGCTATGATTCCTATGGTAATGAATCCAAAACTTTCGGTGTAAAAGATGAAAATTTTAAATTACCTGTATCATCAATGCCAAAGGATGTAAATTTAGCATGGAAATGGTTAGCCACTTGGTCTAATATGCAATTTATTAAAGCTACGGGTAACTATATATTCACTTCATATTTTAATAGAAAAGAAATTGTTAATGATCAATATAACGAGGATTTTTTCTTAGATATGTATACAAATGATGGTAGATTAATTGAACATGATTTTCAATTGCCAGGAAAGCTTTTGTTTGTTAAAAATGATACATTATATATTGGTACAGATTTAAAATCTCCAACAAAGGTTATCACAATATTCAAATTAATACTTACAAACAAATAATTAAATTAACTATTTAATACTGAAGTATAGCTATTTTCAAAACCCATTGTAGAGAACTTGTTTCTAGTATGCTGTGGTGTATGTGGCGTGCTTAATAATAGTGTCGAAGAGACATTAAAACAATCAGTGCGCCACAAGTCTCTATCAAGGCTTCTGTACTGTATTGCTTTGATAATATTCTAAGGCAGAATATTTTCTGAGTTTCATGGTGTCAGTTAGCTAACGGATCGATACTCCCTTCATCCGGTTCCGCTATCTGGCAACTGACGGAAACGGACGCCGGATTCGGGGAACCCGGCTACTTTATTTTTTCAATCCAGATATTTTATGTGTTAACCCGTCTCCGGGTGATCCGGTTAATACCGGGATCGTATTGAGGAGACCTTAAAATATTTAATGCCCCCGCAATTTCCTATTTAAACTTCTAAGTTGTATTATTTATGATATTGCTGTGGCAGAATATTTTCAGAGTTGTCTATATCAGCTACTGGTGTTCTGGCTTTTCACTGTTTACATTTTGCAGTGTACATAATTTATAAATTTGAATTTAGGCCATACATGATGAAACGGATGTATAAATAAGTCATGGTGTCTTGATTTTAAATAAATTTTCCAATAGATTAATATAGAGTGTAATGTAACATGATTTAAAAGACTTCCCCGCTTTACTTGCATCAATTTATTGTTTGACAGGGGTACGACATTAATGAATAACGAAGCATTTTAAAAGATTGTTTGCTTCAACTCTGATTAAATATTCCTTTACTGTATAGATTATTGAATGGAATAAAAACTTCCTGCTGATTCCATTCTGATACTCTGAATAACACAAATTTCTTATACTGATGTAAGTTAAAAAGTATCATTATTACACCTAGTTGTAGTTGTACCGGTTTTTTTAATTTTAAAGGAGATATTGATTATGCCTAAATACATTAATTCTTTTTTAATTATAGTGCTGTTTATTGAATTAGCAGGATGTTCAACTGTAACAGTTAGAACAGACGCATCACAATCGGTAACAGATCCGGCCCGCCCAATTGAAGCTACTGTTCACAGATTATTTTGGGGTTACTTTCCAATAGGCGGAGATTATATTGCACGGGATTGTACAAGCAAATCTCTTCAGAGTGTAAATGTCCATAGTAATTGGTGGGAAGCAATAGTTACAATAGTAACCGCCGGTATCTATTGCCCGGTAGAAGTAAATTATCTTTGCGCAAAAGAATCATCACCGCAGCTATCAGCTAATTCCATACGTATTCAAAATGTCTATTCCGGTTCTGATACTCTTGTAACATTATATTCAAGTTACCTCAGCCAGGATAAAAATTACTGGAAATGGCAGGCATGGCTAGCTAACCGTAAACAACAAGCGAAAAAATCCTTTGTCATTTTAGCTGAGAAGGATACTCTCAATTACCTGCTTGCAAATCTTAAAAATCAATTTACTTATACAATTGATTTTATTAATAAAGCCGACACTACTTTGCACATTAAGAAACAATCTTTTTAGGAGCTAAAATTATGCTAAATGTTAATCGCAATATGAATATAAAATCGTATGACAATCCTCCGCCGTGGCACAATAGACATGAAAATGTAATAGTGGAAAATTTCAAACGGTTCTATGATATTGAGACTCCTGATCCAAGGGATGGTACCCAGATAATTGGAGACCTCCGGCTTACAGTTGAAGCATTAAAAGGGATAATTGCGGATGCCGCAAAAGCAGGACAACGCCTGCGTTGTATCGGCGGCTCATGGTCACTTTCAAATGTTGTTGAAACAGACGGATGGCTTATTAATACAAGGGGTCTAAATCTGTGCCTGACTAGTATTTCTAATTCTTATGTGAGCGAAAATTACAATGTGAAGAAAGATCCTGCTAGTCTTTATTTTGCACAATGCGGTACAAGTGTTCAGGAATTAATCGATATTCTTTTTAAAGACCGGATGACACTTACAACTGTAGGAGCAAGTAACGGTCAAACAATTGTGGGCGCTATTGCAACCGGCACTCACGGCTCGGCTTACAACTATGGCTCCATGACGGAATATGTAGTAGGTATTCATCTTATTGTGAGTCCTGAACGTGACATTTGGCTTGAGCGAAAATCTTATCCGGTTGTCTCGGAGGAATTTATTGAACTGATGGGAACAGAACTTGTTGCCGATGATGATCTTTTCAATGCTGTGCTGGTAAGCTTCGGAAGTTTTGGAATAGTACATGGTGTTATGATAGAAGCTGAACCGGTATACTTACTTGAAGCAACCCGAAAACGGTATCCATTCGATGATAAATTGCGGGAGGCAATGAGAACTTTAGATTTCAGCAAAATACCGGTTGATCCCAAAAATCTTTGGCACTTCGAAATAGATTTTAATCCCTATGATATTGCAGGAGGCGCTTATGTTACTACAATGTACAGGCGGCCATGTCCGCTTACTTATCAGGAACAACCGGTGCCCAGCGGACAATATGCTATCGGAAATGGTTTTTTGAGTTTTATTGGAAAGCTTAGCGAGGAACTTAGCAGCGGCAGCGTGGGCTGGCTTGTAAATAAAATATTCGAGATGCAGTATAAGGACTTTACTGCCAAGCTGGGAACACCAGGGGAAACATTTTCAACTACAGATCTTATGGGTAAAGCAATGAGTATGGAATTAGGCGTCTCTCTGGAAAATGCAGAAAAAGTTCTTGATCTGTTAGTAAATGCAAAACCTGAAGTAGAAGTTTACCCGGGTGTTTTTTCATTCCGTTATGTAAAACGTTCTTCAGCAATGTTGGGTTTTACAAAATTTGATAATACCTGTACTATTGAATTCAATGCTTCTTACAACGCACGTACAGTAGATTTTTATAACCGTGTTTGGAACGATTTAGCTAAATCAGGAATACCGTACACACTACATTGGGGACAAATGGGCAATTACAGTCCGGCTCTTGCACTTGCAATGTACGGCGCAGATGTTATTAAAACATGGAAGGACGCCAGAACAACTCTACTTGATGCTTCGATGCAGAAAATTTTTTCCAGTCCGTTTACCGATCAGTGCGGGTTAAGCTAAATGAATGTTTTCTGACAAGGACTTGCTTTGATCCCGTCGAGCTGGACAAACTTGTCGAAGGGTTATTTGATAGCTATGAAATTTTCAAATCCTCAGAAAATGTTTGACTTAAGAGTATTATGAAGTAAATTATAGTGTTTAAATTTTTTTATAAATATATCAACTAGTAATATAATATTAGGATTTGAACTTTTTTTTTATAAAAAATGTTATCTCTTTGAATTTTAATTTTTCCTATTAAGAATAATACTATTGATGTTTTTTCAGTTGTAAGCATAGTATACATAAGGATATTTAGATAGATTCTTTAATATGTGATATTAAATTGCAAAGATTCATTGACTGTGTCAGAAGCAGTTAGTAGTTGATTTGGGAGTTGATCCAACTACTATGAGTAGGAGAGAACATAAATAATATTATTTTTGCTTGTGTTTTTCTTTGTATCTACTTTTAATGGCACAAATCAACTTGGAAGATTTTATGATATATTCAAATAACGTTTTAAACTTTTTTCGAATATTTCATTCCTGTAATTTTCATTAATAATAAATTCATTTAGCTTTTTCAAAATTTAAATTTATTTTGTAATTCATTAAACATTAAAGGGGAACGAATGGGACATAATATAAAAACATTCTCATCATTCTATTATTACCTTACTCGCTATATATGGAATGGAAAGGCCACTAATTTTTTCAAATACATATACAGGTTTAGTTTTCTTTTTTTTATCGCAGTATATTTTATCCTAGTACGTGTTACATTTAGTCAGTGTACGCAAGAATCACTTTCAAATCAAAAAAGAACAGCCTTAGTGCTGGGCGAACAAGATTATCAATTTGCAAGTCATCTAACTAATCCATTACATGATGCATTGGATATTTCAACAAGTTTAAAAAAATTAGGTTTTGAAGTATACACTTATTACAATGTTGACTTGCGTACAATGAATACTGTAATTGATAGCTGGTTCTCAAAAATATCAAACTACGATGTTGCTCTATTTTATTACTCAGGTCATGGTGCTGAAGTGGAAGGTGAGAACTATATTTTTCCGATTGATTCAAATCCATTCGCACCTTCCGACCTAAAGTATGTTGCGTATCCAGTCAATAAAATACTAGATAGAATGGATGAGATCAAAATTGAGACTAACTTAATGATTCTGGATGCTTGTAGGAATAATCCTTTCACAAGAAAATGGAATCGTGATTTTGTAATACCAAAAGGTCTAGTCCCAATGACAGCTAAAGGTGCATTTATTGGATTTGCGGCCTCACCTGGAAAAACAGCATCAGATGGATCTGGACGTAACGGGACTTATACCGAGGCAATTTTAAATAATATTATTATCCCAAATCTGACAATAGACCAAATATTTACTAGGGTCAATGCTGATGTGCGACTCAAAAGTAACAATACTCAAATACCTTTCAAGAATAGCTCTTTAAGTAAAGATTTTTGTTTTAGTATTAGTGAAGAAAATAAATCAATGGACACAAAACAAGATGAAGAATTTGCATCTAATATCAATTCAATTCTTGATAAAGTGAAATTTGGATCATCAATTAATGATATAATTGCTTATGAATATGGGGATAGATATATAAACAATATTTCGTATGAGAACTTGTCAAAAGCCGAAGAATGTAGTAATCAAGTAATTAAATACTATTGGAGATATATTGAACAATCCAAAATGGGACCAGATATATTAACATTTCTTGAATCCAAAGGGTTGAAAGATAAAGTATCAAAGGATAGTTATATAATTTATTTTCTAAAAGAAAATAAATTAATTCGAACCAGCCTACGAATATTTTCAACCGATGCTAAATTTAACTCCAAATTCGTTGCAGCTTTAGGTCAAAATATTAAAAAGTATCCACTGAGATACAAAACTTTCGTTGGTGGATGCTATTATATTTCTGGTGCATCTTTTTCAGATATCAACACTGAAATAATTATGTGCAATCCTTTAGGCTATGATGTATGTATTCGTGATTGGTGGCACAAATAATAATAACACCATAATGGAAATTATGATGTCAATTTATGAATATCATGATCTATTATAATTTTTGAAATTGGAATTGCAAATTGTTAATTAAAAGCAGCTAATTGTTTATTTATAAATAATAATCACTGGAGGAGAGTAGACTATGAAATATGTTAAATATGTAATTGTATTGTTATTGCTTTCACAGGCGATTTATATTAAAGCACAATCACTGAAGAAAATTATAATTGATTTCAAGGAGTTGAAAAATTCTTCACTTGATATAAAGGATATCAAAGAGGGAGAATATTTCCAGATCATTATTAAAAATATAAATCTGAATTTGTATAGAGTATTGATTAATTCTACAGATACGGTTTTAAGCAAGCAGTTAATTACACCTACATTTGGAAATTTAGAATTAGATGCACTGACTAAAGTTGTTGCTGGGCTTAGTTCTCTAAGTACAACCGTTATAAAAACAGCCCCGGCTGAAATTGTATCTCCCAGCATGCGCAATATGGAGGCTCTGAATAATTTTAACCCGATAGGTAAACCTGACAACGATGCAATTAAAATTTTTCTAGTCAAAGAAAGTGAGACAATTAATAATTTTGCAAATACTGCAAAGAATATTTCATACAAAATTGACGATTTAAAATTAAGTGTCGCTAAAGCCCATCTTCATGCGATGCAAACAGATTTAACTAGTGGTGAAAAATTTGATTATTCTGATGCATTAATGAAAATTGATAATATTCGAGAATCCATTTTGAAGCTACAAAAAGAAATAAATAATTCTAGCGATTCCTACAAAAAGTATTATAAAGAAAAAGAGAAAATCATTTCCGCGGATGATAGTTTGAAGAAAGCAGATAAATTAATAAAAGATGCTTATGACAAATTGAATACAACCTTAACCGAGACTTTTAATTCTATAAATGCAGATAAAACAAATGAATTATTAACTGCGATAGTTTTTTATGATAATAATAAAGAAGCAATATATACTTCGCTTCCAATTCAATTCAAAGGTGAGCAGGCAAAGTTAGATATTACAATTCTTCCCCGAAAAGATGAATATCTGCTTCAAAGTTTCAGAACTAAATTACTTTTCCCGCTTGGAACTAAACAATATTTCGCTGTAGCCGTGTCGTTCTATTGGGCTACCTCGTTAAATGATGATAGTTATTCAATTGTGGGGACACCAACAAGCAGTACAAGTACCGTTTATAAAATTGTAAAAGAAAATATACCAAATAGTGAAATCGGTATGGCAAGCTTAATACATTTTGGATGGAAATTGAATGATGAAAAAACTTTTGGACTACATTTTAGTTTTGGACCTGGAGTATCTATTTCGAAAAATATTAAACCGAGACTTTTGATTGGGGGCGGATTGACATATGGTAACAAACAAATGCTAGCTTTGAATTTAGGCATGGCTCTTGGTTATGTTGACAGGTTAAGCGATACAATCGATTCAAATCAAAACTACTCCCAGAAACCTGATAATATTTCAGTTTCTAAATTACAAACAGGGTTTTTTATCTCTGTTGCTTATTTATTTAATTTATAACAATTATCCCTACTGTCCGAGTATAAGATAAATAAAGACAATTGGTTATCGGAATTGACGTGATTATTAATGCAATTATTATCAGAAAACATAGAAATGATTTGTGTTTTTTCAAATATCGAGATACATACAAGCTGTAAAAAAGTGTAGAGAGAGTGCTCAATTTTTCCCTGATTGCACTTTAAGAGAGTTCCTTAAATTTTACAGCGGGCACTTTAATAGGTATTCAATTCTGTCTAATAATGGTCCAAAAATTCTGGACATATATTTTTGTATCATCTGTGTATTACATGTGCAGTCTTTTTTGAAACAACCGATGCTAAAGGAAACAAATACGTGTTCAATGGGGTGATCCATGAGTTTAGCCCAAACCAGAAAATCACAAGAACATTTGAATTGGAGAATACTCCTTTGGGCGTACAGCTTGAGTTCTATGAATTTGAAAAACTTACTGACGATACAAGCAAGCTCAATATGCACGTATTATATGAATCGGTTGCACACAGAGACCAGGTGCTAAAAATAGGGATGGTGCAGGGCATTAACATGGCACATAACCGGTTACAAAACATATTAAACAAGTTAAGGTAACATACTATGACAAAGAATAAATTGAACCCAAAGGTTGATTTTTATTTTAGTAAAGCGAAAAAGTGGCAGAAAGAAATTGAGCATTTGAGAATGATCATTCTTAAATGCGGGCTGACCGAAGAATTGAAGTGGGGTGTTCCCTGTTACACGTTCCAGGAAAGTAACATTGTTTTAATACATGTATTTAAAGAATACTGCGCTATTCTGTTTTTCAAAGGCGCCTTGTTAAATAATGCAAATGGTTTTCTAATCCAGCAAACAAAGAATGTACAGGCGGCGCGCCAGATTAGGTTCACAAATGTTAGAGAAATAGTTAAGATGGAACCCATCTTGAAAGCATATATTTATGAAGCCATTGAAGTAGAAAAAGCCGGTTTGAAAGTGATTTTAAAAAAGACTGCAGAATATATCATTCCCGAAGAATTTCAAAATAAAATAGATAAGATTCCTGCCTTTAAAAATGCTTTTTATGCATTAACACCGGGGCGGCAGAGAGCATACATTTTTTATTTTTCTGCACCCAAACAATCCAAAACGCGGGAGTCAAGGGTTGAAAAATGTATGCAGCAAATTCTTAAAGGAAAGGGATTAAATGATTAGTAAGTTGATGCAATAAAGAATTGGAACCTGGCAGTATCCCATATAATTAATCATAGAAGTTAGTTTTCCAAAATCCTGCACGTGTCCAAATTTTTATTCCATCATAAAAACTACAAGCGGCTATGATATTATTCAATGGACTTAAAGCAATATCCTCTAATGGAGAATAATAATCATTTATAATTTGCCACATCAAAACTCCTGTTTTAGGATCATACATATTAATAAGGTAGTTATTAAGCGTAGCTACATATTTACCATTAAAATCAAAGACGATCTCTTGTGAATTATCATTTATTTGAAGAATTGAATTACTACTTAAATCGCAAAATATAATTTTTTGATATCCAAGACAGACAATATTAGTATTATCTATTGGGTTGAATAAAGCAACTTCTATGTTATCTATAGGCAACGTTTTTAAAACCTTACCATCCATAGCACTAAAAATTGTTAATTCATTTGTGCTTCCAGTGGCAGCAATATATTTTCCATCGGCACTCACAGCTATCGGTCCCGATTTTGCTCCGTTGAAAGATTTGATAATATTTCCTGAAGAGACATTCCATTCCTGTATTTCTCCATTATTTGTAACCGTTACTAAAGTATCTCCTGTAGATGTCAGATCGAATCGGGAATAATGATTTGCAGGTTGCCCCAAAGTTGATACCAATAAAAAGGATGATAAATCCCAAACTTGTAAATATGAATCCCTACTAGCGATAAGCAGATTATTATCTCTAGAAAATTTGATCAAACCAATATCATCAGACGCATGGGGGTACAAACGTTTCACAATTTTAAAATCACTAGTTCTTATAATATCTATACTATAGCGGCCATTACATGCAATCAGTGAACCATCTTTACTGAATACAATTGATTCATAATAAGGATCTTGTATTGAAGGCGGACTAATATATGTAACATCAAAGACAGAATTAACATAAGAAATAGATAATAAATTAGAATATTTACTTAAATTATATTTTGTGAATGCCTGAACTTTAAACTGGTATTTTGAACCAATGTTTAACTGGTTTACAATAAACGAAGTTGAATTTGCCGATAATGTAACAAGATTTTTAAATTGCTGACCATCTATAGCTATAAAAATATTATAACCGGCTTCATAACAGCAACTATCATCCCATTCCAATTTAACCGAAGTATTTGTAAGTTGAGTCATTCGGAGGAATGCAGGAGGCTCAAAATTAAGTGTTGTAAACTTATTTGTAACTTCGCTGGCAATATTATTCGCTGATATTGCCTTTATAGTATAACTATATTCTATATCAGTACGTATTACAGTTGTGTCAGTGTATAAAGAAGTCTTTGCAGGAACTTGCGCAATAATTTGAGAATTATTTTCTGTTGCAAGCCTTCGTTCAATAATATATCCTGCATCATGTATTGCATTAACTTGCCAAGTCAAAATCCGTTTAGAATCAGAAATATTTGTTATAGTAAATTGGGACGGCGCCGAAGGGACATATTTTGCTGAATGATAGTCGTGAATATTGTCTAGCACCGGTTCATTTGTTGTACTGCAGGAATAAACAACAAACAATTGAGCAAGAAGTAAAGCAATGCACAATAATTCTGATTTTTTTTTGTATAAATCCATCTAAAACTCCTTTTTTAATTAAGTTTTAGATTGAGTTTAACGCCAACCGAATTACTTTTTATAGGAAGATTGGGCTTATCTGTAAATTCGTTTGGAAGCATGATTTCAATTTCATCAGTCAGAAGATGATTGATCCATGCATCAACCACAGAATAAATATATGCTACAATAAGGGCTGAAAATGAAATTGTCCGGCGTAGATTATAATTGTTAAGATCGTTCTTTCGTACTTGCACATCGTCAAATCTTCTTGTTGCTTCGATTTCTGAAGGCGCTTTAATATATAGATCAAGAGATGCATCATATGTATGAAGTCTGTTAATATATTCATTCTGTGTTGTAATGGCAGCATATATTAATGCTAAATTACCAAGTAGCATTAAACTTCCTTCTAAGTATGAACCATCAATAATTTGTGCTGAACCAGGAATTACTATTGATAAGGCAGCTCTTGCAAATGAATGTGTATTAAATTTTGCAGAGTATGAGTAATCAAGAGCATCATCAACTTCGAATATTTTTTCCACTTTTCGTCCTGTGCTTTCATCCCGTGCATTAATCTTATGTTTACCAAATGGAATTTCATAGGACGTTAGTGAACCTTTAGCCTCAAATTTATCATCAATAAGTATTGAAGAGTTTAATGAATTAGTAAATACATTTACTGTTGCTTTTCTCTTATTCAATCTTACGACTAAATTCATACTCTGATCTTTAATCGGAACAAAAAAGGTTGACCAGTCATCATAATAATTTTTCCTTAACTTGATCTGCACAGTATCGGTGAACAATTTAGAAACCTTAATTGGGGTAATACCAAGATATTTATAATTTAAATAAACCCTTGCACTATCCGGGATCGAGTTAATTGTTAAATGACTCAATATGCTATCTTTTTGTGCTTGACTCCAATTTACAGATTGAAATACCAATAAAATTATCGGCATCATATTTAAAATTTTAAGAGGACGAAGCGCGGTTTTTCCAATTAATTGCCTATTGAATGCCACTATTTATTTCTCGGTTAATTCACAATTGTTCAATTATTTTTAAATGTAACTTATATTCTGATTAATTTAACGAGACTAACTTAAAATCTTAAAATTTTAATAATATACCCCTGTAATTTCAACTAAGCTTTTTATCATGAATTCAGATCAGCTATTCAGAAAATAAAAATCATGAATTTAAATACACATTTAACGCTAATTTAAATTTAACACATGGCAGTAATTATATCAATTTATTTTTCCTGCATACATTCTGTCAAGTATTTGTTATTAACTTGTCGAATGCTGTACGCTTAGATTTTTTAGGTACCCATGATACAAAGACAAACAAATATCGGCTTTATATTAGGAGGATTATTCTTGTCAAATAGGCATTACGATTTAAAATTATTTCAATTGCTGTAACGGGAACAAAACATCGTAGGTTTTTAATATTTAGTACCCCCGCAACTCCCTATACAGGCTTCTGTACAATACCGCTTCGTATAAATACAGGGCAAGAATATTTAATGCCTCCGTTAACCTCCGACGTTTTCATAAATCTCAATCAATCATTACCATCGCAGCCAGTTGAATTTGTATAAAAAGTGATTGAAATTTAAGTAACTTTTATTGTATAAATTAGTCTAAATAGTAACCATTCCAAAAAGTTAATTAAAAGGAGATGATGTAATGTTTAGACACGTAAATTCACGTACAGGTATTTTCATTGTATTGCTGTTTATTTCATTTCATTTTATCAATGCACAAACTTCCCTGAAAGATGAAACACGTTTCCACTGGGGAACTGCTACAGGAGGATTTATTCAAGATTGGCTTGTATTAGGTTCAATACCAGATCAAGAGGGAAAAGGATATGATACTGATTTTCTTAAAGAGCATGATGGCGAATTGAATATTAAGCCAGTACTTGGGATGACTCACAAACTTCCAAACGGAGCAACATTAGAATGGAAGAATTATCACTCACCTTATAACTACATTAATATTTTGGATGTGCTAAAGAACGGCGAGTTTAACAAAGAAGTTATCTATGCTTTCAAAAAAGTGTACCGAGAAAATAGCGGAAAAGTAATTCTTTCATTTGCTCATAATAAAAGCAACAAACTTTGGCTTAACGGATCCCTTGTTTACGAAAGCAAAAAGGATTACCAGGCAGCGCTGGAAGACAATCAAATTGAAGTAAACATGTTAAAAGGGGAAAATTCAATTTTAATTAAATCAGTTCACGACAGCTGGACATGGGGATTTACTTTCAGAATTATTGAACCTGATAAATTTTCGCTTATTGACGATTTTAAAATGACACCCAGCATTGTTAAATCCGATGTTAAAGACAATTTAATAATAAAAATTGACAGGACTCTTAATCCTGTAATTCAAAAGTTTGAGGTTAATGTAAAAGCTGTTGCGGCAGGAGGAAAAGTTATTGCCGAAAAAAATGCCAGGCGCGGTGATCAAATTACTTTTGATACAAAAAAATGGCCGGAAGGAGTATATGATATTTGCTTGAAGAGTCATGACGTTTACGGGAATATAGCAACAGCATATCTTTATTGGTACAAAGGAGATATTTATAAAGGAGTCAGAGAAATTCTTACAAGCGTTCCAAAGAATCCTAAAACTCCTGAAGAATATAAACATGTAATGCTTTCACAAATGCTGATCGATAGATTTAAAGTTAATCCAAATAAGATAGATACATCCAACGTATTGAATTTGTATTCTCCATTACTGGAATTCGCAGAATTAAAACTTGATTTAGAAGGCAAGAAAGGAAGTGTCCGCGCAAACGGATTTACCCGTCTAACATACGTAAGTGAAGTTGATAATACACCTCAGTTCTGCAGGGCATTTATTCCAATAAATTATAATCCAAAACAGAAGTGGCCGCTTGTTGTAATGCTTCATGGTTACAATGGAGATAATCCTGTTTATGTCAACTGGTGGTCAATTGATCAAAGGCATAATACTGTAGTTGATAAATATCCGATTATTTATCTTGAACCTCACGGAAGAGGTAATACAAGCTACCGGGGAATCGGCGATGATGACATTTTAAAATGTATTGAACTGGCTAAACAAAAATTCAATATTGATGAAGATAGGATTTATCTTAAGGGTGAATCTATGGGCGGCGGCGGAACATGGAATGTTGGTACAAGACATCCCGGACTATTTGCAGCAATTGCCCCTGTATTCGGCGGATGGGATTATCATGTTGCGATGAAAGAACAGGACATAGCAAAACTTTCTGAACGTCAGCGTTATCAAAATGAAGTAGAAAGTAATCTTTCTCATGCGGACGCTTTATTAACAACCCCGGTTTTCGTTCTTCAAGGAGATATTGATAAATCGGTTGATGTAAATAATTCACGATATTTGGTAAGGGCACTCCAAAGATGGGGGTACGATATCCGTTATCATGAATACCCGGGCTTCGGGCACGAAGGTATTGAGTATTATGATCAATTGATACCATGGTTTCTGGAACATAAAAGGAATGCTGACCCCGCAAAGGTCAGGGTTAGATCAGCAGATTTGAAATATGCTTCAGCACATTGGGTAAAAGTTACTCAATTAGATAATCCAAATCCATTTGTTGTTGCAGAAGCTGAAGTGCTTATCAATAATACAATTAAACTATCTACTGAAAATGTTTTAGAGGTTGAACTAACACCTTCTGCTAAGTTGATTGATCCTAAGAAACCGGTGAACGTAATTTGGAATGTAAACGATATCATGGAAGCAAGGGTAACGAACGGAAAGATAATCTTAAAAGATAAAAACTATAACCCTTTACCTTTGAACAAAAATCCTAAAATAGCCGGAATGATTTCCGATATACAAACTACTCCTTTTATAGTAGTAATAGGAACAACAGCAAATGATACATTGATGACAAAGCTGATAAATAGAAAAGCACAGGAATTCATTAGCTATTGGAAGAATTGGCAAAAGTATGAACCGCGCGTTATTAAGGATAAAGAATTAACCGAAGCAGATATGAAAAAATATTCCTTAATTCTATACGGCAGCGCAGAAGCTAATTTAATTACTAAAAAACTGGGTGATAAAATTCCTTTAAAAGTTATATCTGAAGAAATTGAGATCACCGGAAGAAAATTCCCCGCAAAAGACGCATGCGTTACAATGATCTATCCAAATCCTTTAAATGCTGAAAGGTACGTAGTGGTTATAGGCGCGACTTCAAGTACAGGAATGTTTTTCTCAAGTAATAATTTTTCTGATGAAGATTTCGTCATTCAAGATGGCGCATTGCCAAATAGTTATCTGGGCAGGACAAGAGAAAAACTTTGCATAGCCCATGGTAAGTTTGATTACAACTGGCAGATCAATGATAAGTTAATTGAAGTTGGAGATAAGGAGATAAGAAAAAACGCAGCTACTCGAAAGTTATTACCCAATCTTACCACTACAATTGAAAATATGCCGGCGGTTGATACTCTTATATGTAAAAAATACCTTGGTAAATACCTATTGCAAAACCAGATTTTTACTGTAGTTCTTGATAACGGAAAATTTTACGTTAAAGTACCCGGCGGGGCTAAAATTCAACTTTTACCATTTTCGGAAACCGGATTTTTTATTGAAGGAGATGATGTGCAATTGGTATTTAATAAAACAGAAAACGGCGCTGTTGATAAAATGATTATCCATCAAGGCGGACAGGAAATAGAAAGTAAAAAGATAGAATAGATTATAAACGAAAACTGAAAAAGCTCATCTCCCCGCAAACGACGCGGGGCAAGCTCCTACTCGATGAGCTTTTGTTAAACTTCATCAAAACCTCCGAAGTTTTTTCTGAACTTCGGAGGTTTTTTAATATTTAGATTCTGTAGAGTAGGACAAGAGCGCAACG
>PMDS01000129.1 GCA_003155655.1 Melioribacter sp. | reverse complement strand
TATCCTCAACCGGACAGTAGTGATATGTTATTTAAAAAGAATGGTGAAAAAAAAATCAATTATAATTTTTTTGAATACTTTTCTTCAATAGCCGTTATTTTGTTCAATCTTTTCTGATGTCGTTCACCAAGAAATTTTGATGAGAACCATACATCAACAATTGATTTTATCGATTCTTCACCCAGTGCCCGGGCACCAACGACCAGGACATTTGCATCATTGTGCTCACGTGAGCTTTTTGCAGAAAATTCATTATAACACGTTGCAGCCCTGATCCCGGGTATTTTATTAGCAGAAATTGCAGACGGAATTCCGGTTGCATCAAGCAAAACACCGAAATTAACCTCGCCAACAGCAACTCTATTTGCAACATTGAAAGCGATGTCAGGATAATCAACTGCATCTTCTGTAAATGTACCGACATCAATTACATCATAACCTTTTTGTTTCAGAAAATCGTGAACAATTTTTTTCATCTTTACACCCGTATGGTCTGAGCCAATCGCAATTTTTATCTGAGTATTTGTTGACCCTGCTGACGCTGAATATGATTCAATAATCTTAAGACCGGAATGAGAAATTCTATCTTTTGCTAAGGGTGTAAGAACAGTTCCCTTTTCAACAACAATTTCTTTGCTGCCGTTTTTAATAACTCTTAAGACATCATCTTCAGTAATTAGTTTATTCAATGCCATACTTAAATCAACTCTGTTCTATTATTTAATTTTAGATGTTCGACCACATTGCGTACATCCTGGGCATTATTCCTATTGCAAATTAATAAAGAATCATTTGTATTAATAATTATGAGGTTTTCAACTCCTATTGCGGCAGTAAATTTTCTCGGGGAAAAAATATAGGAGCTGAAAGTATTTGCTGTGTATACATCACCAACAATAGCATTACCCTCATCATTTTTTTCAGAGATTTCATAAACAGCTTCCCAGTTGCCAACATCGTTCCAATAAAAATCTGCCTTTGAAAGATAAACATTATTAGACTTTTCCATAATGCCATAATCGATTGAAACACTTTTAAGACGGCCGTAAACATTCACTACCTGGCGTTCAAAATCCTTGGTACCAATTGTCTCTTCAATGCTTAATAATCCATCATAAAGGTCCGGCAAGTACTGCTTCATTTCTTCAAGAATTGCATCAACGCGCCAAATAAAAATGCCTGAATTCCATAGAAAGTCACCAGACTCAATAAATTTTCTTGCCGTTGAAATGTTTGGTTTCTCAGCAAATGTAAGTACCTTATGAATATTTTTATCAATATTCTTTTCATCAAACTGTATATAACCGTAACCGGTTTCAGGTCTGGTTGGCGTAATCCCAATTGTAACAAGCCCATTTGTATTATAAGCATAAGCCGCAGCAGTTGATAAGCAATTTCTGAATTCTTCATCATCTTTAATCAAATGATCTGCCGGCAATGTAATCATTATTGCTTTTTCATTTTTAACTTTAAGAATTATTGATGCCAGCCCTATGCAGGCAGCAGTGTTTTTACCAAAAGGTTCATCAACAATATTTTCTTCGGGAATTTGAGGGAGCTGTTCTTTTACCCTTAATTTTTGGACTTTATTTGTGACTACATATATATGATCGTTTGCAACCAGTCCTTCAAGACGTTTAACAGTATCTTGAATCATTGTATTGTCGCCAACAATTCTAATTAATTGTTTCGGTTTTTTTTCTTTACTACGCGGCCAAAATCTTGAACCAACTCCTCCGGCCATAATCACGGCAAATAATTCCATTTATTTTTCCCTTTGTTTTGGAAATATTGTTTTACCAAAATTTTCAGCACGTGTTAAGTAATTTGTAATTTCAACTTCCTTACCGCGCACAACTGCTACAATCACAATTAAACAAGCCCGCAAGGATTCTATTACATTTGGACTTGGCGAAATTTTCTTCTGATTAATAATTTCCAATCCGCGTGCAAAAATACTATGCATGTTGGAAAGAATCTCAAAGCCAATTTTTCTGGATAGCTCAGCATTCTCATTCATAAGTTTTACATACTTATTAATTTCATTTTCGGTGAAGTCAAATTTAATTACACGGTTGAGGAAAGCATCCAGTTCTTTAACAGGACGGAGCACACTATCTTCAAAATTTTCGAAATTAAATTCTTTTTCTTTAATAATATCGTCAAAAATTAAAGCTTCGCGTATTTCATCAGCGCGCGATCTTCTAGGCAATTCAACCTCAGGGGCAGCAATTTTTTCCTGCACCTTCGTAATACCAGCTTGCGGAACAATTATTATTTCGTTTGCAGATTTATCATCAGATACCCGGAACAACGCATTAGCTGCCTGCGGAGTTAAAATATCCAATACACCATTTAATTCGCGGACAAGGCTATAACTGTGTTCTTTAAATCTATCTGATAACTTGAGAAAATCAATTTTACCGTTTTCAATAAAATTTTGTATTTCTCCAAGCTTAATACCAAGTTTAGAAAGTTCAGTTACTTTTTTAAACGATTTTATTTCATCAGCAAGATTTTCAGCACTGTTCAATCTATCTCTAAGAATAGCAACCGTCTCAATTTTTTCCGAGCTAAGTCTAAGATTATTAGCAGCCGCAATTAAACACTGACTTAAATATTGTTTAGCAAGATCCAATATAATCCGAAGGATTTTTACAAAATAAATTTAATCAATTTTAGTGATTTATTTCACGACGAAGTATGAATAAAAACACTGCTGTTAAAAATAAATAAAGAAGAAAAGAAGTAAGAAAACAAGTTGTATTGGATAGATTAGCTAAATTTGAAAAAACAATTCCCCTATTGACCAAACAAACTATAATGTAAATATTTCTTAGAAAAGTCATATCTCGGATTAAACGGATTATCCAACTATTTATTCAGTAAAATCTTATTAAATGATTCATTCTTATAATTCCGTCAGGGAATGGTCCCTGACGGCCTCGCAAATCAGTTTTAGTGATTTATTTCATGACCAACTATGAATTAAAAAAGACAACCCGGGTGAACTTTCCCCTAATAAATTCAGTTTATAATGTAAAATACAAAAAAATGATTGGTTTCAGGTTTACAGACTACATTCCGGATCCTTCTGGTTCAAATTTATTTGAGCAGCTTTTAAATATATTTATGCAGCTGCTAAATATTACATCAGGCGATGTTGCCCAGGCTTTCAGCATTTTGAATGATCTTGACAGGAAATATAAAATCATCGGAGATGAATACGGTATTGGTGATTTCATACAGGATTTGAAGGATAAAGGCTACATCGAAGAAGATCCGAGCAACTTAGATACGCTAAGAATGACGTCAAAATCAGAACATGATTTGAGGCGCCGTTCGCTTGAAGAAATTTTTAATAAACTAAAAAAATCAGGCAGAGGCAATCATAGAATTCCAATTTCAGGCGAAGGCGATGAAAAAACCGCAGACCGCAGGGATTATATGTTTGGCGATCAACTTGATCAGATTGATGTAACAGCATCACTTAAAAATGCACAAATAAAGCACGGTCTAAATGATTTTAAGCTCACTGAAGATAACTTAGAAGTTGAGGAAAAAGAGTCAATAACTTCCGCCTCTACAGTATTAATGATTGACATTTCACACTCTATGATACTTTATGGAGAAGACAGGATTACACCTGCAAAAAAAGTTGCAATGGCACTATCTGAACTTATTACAACACAATACAATAAAGATACACTTGATATAATAGTTTTTGGAAATGACGCATGGTCAATTGAAATAAAAGACCTGCCGTACCTCCAGGTTGGACCATATCATACAAACACAGTTGCAGGAATCAAGCTTGCAATGGATATACTGCGCAGGAAGAAAAACAAGAATAAACAAATATTTATGATTACAGATGGGAAACCAACTTGTTTGAAAATTGGAGCAAAATATTACAAAAATAGCTTTGGACTGGACCGTAAAATTATTAACAAAACCCTAGACCAGGCAGCATACTGCAAGAAATTGGGTATAACAATTACAACCTTTATGATTGCCCGTGACCCGTACCTTCAAAAGTTTGTTCATGAGTTCACAAAGGTTAATCAAGGTAAAGCATATTACAGCAGTCTTTCGGTTCTTGGCGAATTTGTATTTGAAGATTTTGTGAGAAACAGAAGAAAAACAGTTAGATAAAGGGAAATTGATGATAAGTAATTTCAGGAAAATTAAAACACTTGGCGAGTTAAGACAAAGCGGTTATAAATCTATTCCAGTTAAGGAAGAGATGAGAAAAAATCTTATAGAGATATTTAGAAATAAAACCAACCCGTTTGCCAGCATAATTGGTTATGATGAAACTGTTGTACCTGATATTCAAACTGCGATTCTCTCGCGGCATAATATTATTTTTCTTGGTCTACGCGGACAGGCAAAAACAAAAATTGCACGTTTGATGATTAACCTGCTTGATGAATACATACCCATTATTTCCGGTTCAGAAATGAATGATGATCCTTTTAATCCGATATCCCGTTTTGGAAAAGATAAATTTTTTGAATTGGAAAATGAAACACCGATTGAATGGATCCATAGAAATGAAAGATATACAGAAAAACTTGCTACCCCGGATGTTACTATAGCTGACTTAATAGGTGACGTTGATCCAATCAAAGCTGCATCTTTAAAGCTCCCTTATTCAGATGAAAGAGTAATACACTTTGGATTAATTCCCCGCTCGCACCGCGGAATTTTTGTAATAAACGAACTACCTGATTTGCAGGCAAGAATCCAGGTAGCGCTTTTTAATATTTTACAGGAAAAAGATGTACAGATACGCGGGTTCAAAATTCGTCTGCCTCTTGACGTTCAATTTGTATTTACAGCCAACCCGGAAGATTATACAAACAGAGGCGCAATTGTAACTCCATTAAAAGACAGGATCGATTCTCAAATATTAACACACTACCCCAAAACAATAGAGATATCTAAAAAAATTACTGAACAGGAAGCAAGGATAACACAAGACCAAACAAATAAAATTGAAATTCCCGAATTAATAAAAAATCTTATAGAACAGATTGCATTTGAAGGACGTGAAAGTGAATTTGTTGATTCAAAGAGTGGAGTTTCCGCAAGATTGACTATTTCAGCTTTGGAAAATATTGTAAGTTTTGCTGAACGGAGAATATTAATTAATAATGAAAAAGATACCGTAGTTAGAATTTCCGATTTGACCGGGGTTATTCCTTCCATAACAGGAAAAGTAGAATTAGTTTATGAAGGCGAGCAGGAAGGACCTGTTAAAGTTGCTTTTATTCTTATCGGAAAATCAATCAAGACACAGTTTGCCAAATTATTTCCGAGTCCGGATACTCTAAAACGTAATGCCAGCATTAACCCGTACCAGTCAATATTAAATTGGTTTACCAAAAAAAATAAAGTTGATTTGCTCAATGACGTTTCCAACCATGACTATGAAAAGATATTACTTTCTGTTCCCGGGCTGAAAGAACTAATTGAAAAATTCCATCCACAGGAGCCATACAAGACTAAACTGCTGCTAATGGAATTTGCTTTGCATGGTTTATCCGAATATTCACTGTTAAGTAAATTTTCCATTGAAAAAGGTCTTCAGTTCAAAGACATGTTAAGCAGTATGTTTAACAAAAGCAGCGTTGAAGAAGAAGAATATGAAGGAGAGGAAGATTCACTTCTGTAAAATCTATATATGAAAAAAAAGAACATGGATTTTAGAGGTAAATCTAAAATCCATGTTCAATAACATAATATCACTCACCGTGCTTAGATTTAAATCCTTTCAACATCCATTTGCGGGCTAAAATCAATCCAATTGGACTAACAACAGCGATACAGCCATAAATAAGCCACATAAATTGTGTATTCATTTGAGATGGCGGAGTATCAGCCGGACAGTAATGCATTAAGAACCAGCCGGAGTATAAACTTGTAATAACTTTAGTCAAGAACCATGGAAACTGTCCGATACCCATATAAATACCGGTCATATTCTTAGGCGCAATTTCAGCAACCCACTGTAAAAATCTAGGCTGCCACATTGCTTCGCCAATTGACATTATAATTAAATAAGCGAAGACTGTTGTGATACTTGGCCCTATGGCAAGTATAAAAGTAGGGCTAGCCATTACAAATGTGCCTATAATCATCATCTTATAAGTGTTCTTTTTCGCAGTTAGCGCGGTTACAACAGGAGTAAAAATAAAAATAAGAATAGGATTAAAATTGGTGAAAAATTCGAAGTACTGGCTTACAGTTCCATCAAATGCCCTTTTAAAATAGGCAGGTAAAGTCAGCCAGTTATGGGCAAATAAAGTTTGAACGGGAATAAGAATAAAAACAAAATATAAAAACCTAAGATCTCTAAGCGGGAAATTTTTATAATAGTACTGCGCTTTTTGTTTAAGCGTCATATCCCCAAGTTCATTTTCGCTTTTCTTTGAATCTAAGTTATTATCTTTTTCAGGAGATTGAATAGCCTTAACCATTGCTTTTTTTGTTATTATAAAATACACAACAGCAATACCAACAACTGTGAAGAAAGTGTAAATCCACATCATTGCTACCATTCCATTATTGCCTCCATTTCTATCAAAGTACTGCCTGATTGGCGGAGCAATAATACCGGGTAAAAAGCCTCCAAGATTCATTAATGCATATAACATTGCATAACCCATTGCGGCAGTTTTCTCAGTTGTTAATATTTTTAGACCTGCATAACAGGCCGGCATATAAATGCCATAACCAATTACAATACCCAAAATTCCAAGCATAGCATAAATATGCGCCGAGTTCCATAAACCTGGAACGCCAATATTTGGAGCTGCGGAAATCAAAATCCTGCCAGCAAGCATAAACAATAACGAAAAGATTAATGACTTACGCAGACCAATCCAATCAACAGTTGCGCCTAATATCAACATGCTCAAAGTAATGCCTGCAGTTAAGACGCCAACCATACGGCCAGAACTAATATCATCTAATCCAACATACTGATTGAAATACAAAACTAAGTAACCAAGCACCCCGAAATACGTGAGACCTTCCAGTAGATACGATAAATTAAGGCCAAAGAGGGCGCGCGATGTATGAAAGAGATCCTTGAAAGGCTGCGTTATTTCCTGCCAGGTATTTTTGAGTATACTCACATTCTGATTTTGTTCATCCATAAGTTCCTCGAAAAAAAGTTAATGATTATTAGATAATATTTACTTCGGGAATTAAATTTACACCAAATTTTTTATGAACAGCATTTTGAATTTGTTCAGTAAAATTTTTTATTTCATTGCCTGTTGCCTCACCAAAATTAATAACAATTAGAGCCTGCCTTTTATATGTGCCGACATTGCCGATATTTTTTCCGCGGAAACCGCATTTTTCGATAAGCCAGCCCGCAGCAATTTTATATTTTTCCTCGGTAACCTTAAAATGGACAATATCTTCAAACCGTTCATGCAGTTCATCAATTTTATCTTTATCCACTTCCGGATTTTTGAAAAAACTTCCCGCATTACCATACTTTTTAGGATTGGGCAATTTATCCCTTCTTATTTTTTTTACAAGTTCACTAACCTGTTTCAACGTAATATTTTTTTGCTCACCCGGCTTAAGGTATGATTGGAATGCCCTGTAATTGAGGTTGAATTTTTTCTCTTTGCTGAGTCTTAGAATAACTTTAGTTATTAAAAATTTATCTTTTAATTCTCCTTTGAAAATACTGTCACGGTAATCAAATTTACATTCATTTTTGAGATAAGTTTTTTCTTCCCCGGTATTAATATTAATACCCTGCAACGATTCAAATACATCTTTAAGCTCAGCGCCATAAGCGCCAATGTTCTGAACGGGCGCGGCGCCAACAGTACCTGGAATTAATGAAAGATTTTCAACTCCGTATAATTCCTTTTCCACACAGTAAGTAACAAAATCATTCCACTTTTCGCCGGCACACGATTCAACCAGAACATCTTTATCATTTTCTTCCAATACCTTATTACCTTTGGTTGATATTTTTGCAATTAATCCATCATAATCTTTAGTAAAAAGAATATTACTGCCGCCGCCAATAATCAATCTCTTTGCATAGTGTAAATCATCAAGCTTTAATAATTCTTTTACATCATCATTGTTAGTCAATTCAACAAAATACTTTGCTTTTACATCCAGTCCAAAGGAATTATATTTTTTCAGTGAAACATTTTCCTGTATTTCCATATACCATTATGTTAGTTATAAAAATTAAATGCGGATTCTTTTTCTTTCCAATTAATTGGGGTTATCTTGTAACCATTCGACCGGATCAGCAAACCGCATTGTTTATCAGTCCTCAAAATATTTATATTCATTGATGTCATTCTATCAACAATTATTTTATTAGGATGACGGAATCTATTACCAATTCCGGCACTTATCAACGCATATTCGGGTTTTACTGTTTTTAAAAAATCCTCGCTTGAACTATTCTTACTGCCGTGATGCCCGGCTTTCAAAACGTCAGATTTCAAAAACCGTCCATAAGTTTGAATATAATTTTTCTCAATATTAATACCTGCGTCACCTGTAAAAAGAAAAGAACAATTGTTGTAGACCAACTTCATCATACCGCTTTGATCGTTGGAATTTTGTTGTGAAAAATAACTGTTTGCGGTATCATTCAAAACATAAATACGTGCATTATCAATAGTAATAATTTCCGGAGAATAATACTTAAAAGGAACTTTCATCTTTCTCAGGAAATTTTCAAGTTCAATATCCTTCACAAGAGTTGTATCCAGTCTGGGTTTATAGATAAAATTTATTTTACCCTCTTTTATTAATGATAAAAAGCCTTTATAGTGATCGGCATCCACATGTGAAATAAATCCATAATCAACTTTACCAATGTTTAGCCTACTCAATAAAGGCATAATTACTCTTTCACCATTATCAAAATAAGGTGTGGCATTTCCGGCATCAACCAATGCAGTTTTTCCATCAGGGAATTTAATCAGTAAAGCATCACCCTGCCCAACATCAACAGCCATTACAGACAGCAAATTTTTGGGCATTAGGTCATAATTATCAATTTGCATTAACAGAACCATAAGAATAATTGAAAGGCTAACACCAATAATTTTTGCGGGAAGGCTAAGAAATTTTTTAAGAATAAAAAATACAGCCGTTAAGGATGCATAGAATATAATTGCATCAAAATAACTAAACTGATTGAAAGAGATAACCGCATATTTTTTATTTCCCAATAACTGCACACACTGGTACATTAAATATATGGTCAGTTCATTTGCAGAACCAAGTAACATACCCATCCAGCTTGAAAGCATTCCAAAAACAATAGTTAGAATTCCAAGCGCTACTACTGATCCTGTAACCGGAATAACAATAAGATTAGCAGCAAAGGCCGTGATTGACAACCGATGAAAATAAGTAAGTGTAAATGGCATGGTGCCTAATTGTATAGCCGTTGTGGTCATACAAAACATAATAAACCAATTTAAAACTTTAGGTTTAATATTGAGACTATCTATAAAGCGTTTGAATGGAGGATAAATAATAATTAAAGATAAAATTGCTGAAAAAGATAACTGGAAACTTGGATTAAATATTTCCGACGGGTTAATAAATAGAAGAATAATTGCCGCAAGTGATAAAGAATTCAAACTGTTATAGTCTCTCCCGGTAACCGGTGCGGACATTAGGGCAATTGCCATTATAGTGGACCTAAATACCGGCAGATCAGCACCGGTTATGATAAGATAGAATAATAATCCGGTTAATGTTAAAAAATACCGTGTATAAACGTTAAAGCGGCTAAAGATTACTAAAAAAATAAGTACAATATAACCTACATGAAGCCCGGCAACACAAAGGACATGAACTACCCCAGCATTAATAAAATAATCGTCTATTTGATTGTCTATCATGCTTCTGTCACCAAGCAGCAATCCCCTTAACAACGCAGAAGTAGTTTTATTATTAAGTGCAGCTATTTTTTCATCAATCTTTTTCCTTATCTCATAAATTAAATTCTTGTACACTATAACATCATTTGTCCTGATTAAAACTTTATCCGCGCCATAAACTGAAGCAATAGCTACAATTCCTTTGTTTAGTAAATATTTTGAATAATCAAACTCACCCGGATTTCTTTCACCTCTTGGTTTCTGTAAACTTCCAATTATTGAAATTTTATTACCAACTTTAAGGATGTTGTACACCGAATCAATATTCTTATTTTCATCATAGATTGAACACAGAAGATTATATTTTTGAGTATAAAATTTATTCTTCACATAAATTGAATCGCTGATGATATATATATTTAATCTTCCTTCCCTTTTACGACCGATGTTTTCAATTGTACCGGTAATATTTGCATTGGAATATTTTTCTTCGTCAAATGAGTATGCAGGCTGATTTTGATTGTAAATAGAATAATAACCTGATCCAAAAAGAACGATAACTATAACAAGAGCAATTATTTTAAGGCTATATCTTTCTTTTAAATTAGTGAAGCGGATTATAATGTATACTAATAATGAAATGGAGAGAAAAATAATAAGTGATAGTAAAGAAAGATTAAGAAATGATTGAAGAATGATGCCCGCAATAAACAATATTACAAATTTTATTAACGGATAATTATTCACTCATACATCTCCATAATAGCAGGTTTGATGTCATATAAACTCTTAATTCGTTTGGAAAGGAATTCAGCATTTTTTCCTGCTGTAATACAAAGTGACGGATTAAGTGTATGCATTTTAATAGATAGATTTTCAAAATTACCATGGTCGGAACATATAACAAGCGTCATGTCCTTTGTTAAATTAGTAATTACAGCATAAAGGAAATTATCTAAAACCTTTGTAGTATACTCAAGCCAGTCGCTATTTCTTCCATGCCCAAGATGGTCGGTGTGAAAAATCTCGAACAATGTAAAATGGTTCTTAGAACCAATTCTCAAAAGACGTTTTGCAGCTGTTTCCGGTTTAATGATCTTTAATTTATAATTCATTCTTTCCACCAGGCGGCGGTTATCAATTTCTGCGCTCAATGCCTGTCCTCTGTGCAGATCAGAAATTTTATTTAATCTCATCCCATTTAATAAACAGCTTAGAGTTGTTACGCTTAATCTCCTTCTCCCTGAATTGACATAATCAAAGAATACCTTAGGGTATGCATTAACAAAACTTACTTTCTTTTTTTTTCTTAAAAATTCTTTGAAAATATTTTTCTCTTTAATTACGGGAACTAGCGTTGAATAAGGATAAGGACCGAAATGTTTTCCAATCATTTGGGGCGCGTTCACGCCGCAGAAAATAGAAGTCTGCCCGGTGCCACTAAGCGGTATATCAGGGACACCCATGCAAGCATCAACCGGAAAGAGGAAAGCATTTTTGCCGGTTAATTTTTGATTTTCCAGATGCGGAATTTCACCAAATATTTCACTAAAGGTTTTGAAACCAAATTTAAAGAACGGATTGAATTCATAATCTTTATTTCCGATTCCAACGCCGTCTATAAATATCATTATAGTTGAGTGCAACTAAATATTTCCCTTCTTTATTCTTTGGATTCGACAATAATTGTAACCGGTCCATCATTAAATATTTTAACAATCATCATTGCACCAAATACCCCTGATTTAACTTTATCATCTCCTAAATTTGTTTTCACCCTCTCAATAAATTTTTTGTACATCAATTCAGCTGCTTCCTGTCTTGCAGCATTTGTAAAGCTTGGACGGTTTCCTTTTCTTGTATCGGCATATAATGTGAATTGAGATATAACCAATACTTCTCCATTGATATCTTTAAGAGAAAGATTCATTTTTTCATCGTCCGGGTTTTCTTCATCCCGTGAAAAAATCCGCAAGTTGGAACATTTGTCCGCAACAAAAATTAAATCCTGTTCAGTATCGCCTTCCTTGACCCCTAGCAGAATTACAATTCCCTTTTTAATTTCCGCGAAGTACTTTGGATCTTCAATAGTAACAGAACCTTCATTAACTCTTTGTATCAATGCTCTCATGACATTTCTCCAACTGCTATTCTTTCAATTTCCTGTAAGTCATTTACAAAATGAACATTATTAAAACAATTCTCCACTAGAATATTTCTAACAACATCATGCTGTCCTTTCCCAATTTCCATAAATAAGCAGCCTTCCTTCTTCAAAATATCTTTTGAAATATCTGCAATAGTCCTAAAGAAGTACAATCCGTCACTAGAATCGGTGACAGCAATTGACGGTTCGTATTCAACAATTTCTTTTTGCAGAGTGATAAATTCCGACTTGCTTACATATGGCGGATTAGAGACAACTATGTCAAATAAAAATCCATTTGCTGAATAATTTTCAATACCGATATTTTCAAGTTTAATTTTAGAGTCACATTCATTAGCAATAATATTTTCTTTTGCAACCAAGACTGCTTTTTCCGAAACGTCAATTCCGGTTATTTCACAGCCGCTTAAATTTTTCGCAAGGGCAACCGAGATATTTCCGCTACCTACGCCAATATCAAGAATTTTCAAGTTTTCTTTTCCCTGGAAGCGATTGACAATTGTTTCTATTAGAATTTCTGTTTCAGGACGGGGAATTAAAACATCGGGAGTAACATTGAACAACAAATTATAAAACTCAACTTTGCCAATAATGTATTGAAGCGGCTCGAACTTACCTCTTCTTGAAATCCAATCACGGTATTTAATAATTTCAGTTTCTTTCAACGGCTGGTCAAATTTAAGGTACAAATCCAGCCTTTTGCAATTCATAATTTCGGCAAGAAGAAGTTCCGCATTCAGGCGGGGAGATTCAATTCCTTTTTTCTCTAAAAAGTCCGCCGAAAGTTTAACAGATTCAAGAACAGTGAGCATTAAATTCCAAATAATTTTATTGGGAAAACCAGTACTGTTAAAATAAAAAACTTTCCCTGATGTTTACTTATATAATGCCTGGTAACTATTCCCTGTTCTTATCTGCCCAGTAAGCCCAACCAACAAAAATCCACTGGAACATTCCAGCAATTCCAATTGCTACGGCAGATGGAGGCGGCGCACTAAAAATATTCATAAAATAAATTAATACTAAAAAAACAAGCAGGCTCCAGATACCAATGCTGCCTATTTTATTTTTCGCTTTTGTAGAAGTGAGATAAAAGTAACAGCCAATAAAAAATATTAATCCCTCAACAATTAAAGTAAACAAAACTGAATTCCATAAACCAAGTCCGACGCGTAATTCGCTCCAGGGCACCAATTGTAAATCCGGACGGTGCACTATTAAATCCAAGATCCAATGGCTCATCACAAGGCAACCAAGTAAAACTGAACTTTTTAAATTCTTTTTCACCAGGTAGTAAACCAGGCCAAAAAGAAGCGACCAAATTAGAACAGCAAAGAAACTATGAGAGAATGGATAGGAAATGAAATTAAGTGGAGTAAACGAGGTATTTCCAGGATCAATTGAGACATTTTCAAGCCGAAATAGGATTAAAATTGGCCATAATAGGTCAATAAATTGTGCTGCAATAAACAGTGTTCCGAGTGAAGGTTTTTTATCAATTTTTTTAGCAGCTAAACCTGCTCCAAAATGTCCTATAAACATTTCTTTCTCCTATGATTAAATATTTTATTCCCCTGCTGACGGAAGAGTAAAATAAAAAGCGCTTCCAAGATCAACCGAACTTTCAACCCAAATTTTGCCGCCATTTTTTTCAATAAATTCTTTACAAAGTAATAAACCTAACCCTGTGCTCCCTTCTCCATCAGTTCCTTTTCTCCCAACTTTTTCATCCATTTTAAATAACTTACTGCAAAGTTCTGCAGACATACCAATTCCACTATCTCTTACAGATACTTCAACAATATCTTTGTCAATTTCTTTAGAACTAACGGTAACTTTACCACCTTGTTTCGTAAATTTAACTGCATTAGATAAAAGATTGCGAAATATAGAGTTAAGCATATCTTCATCAGCATAAACAAGCTGATTTTCAGGAACTTCACTAATTAATTCAATTCCTTTTTGCTCCCCTCGCCGAATTATGAGATTTATATTTTCAGAAACCACGGTTGATAAATGTAATTTAGCCGGAGCAAACGTAACTATCCCTTGCTGCATACGAGCCCATTCCAACAAATTACTTAAAAGTTTTAAGAGATTCTTCGCATTATTGTTCATCTGTTTGCCCAATTCAGACAATTTAGTAGGAGAAAAATCACTAACGCCTTCAGCCAGTAATTCCGTCAATAATATTAAATCCTGGAATGGACTTCTTAAATCATGAGAAATGATTGAGAAGAACTTATCTTTTGCAGAATTGAGCTCTTGCAGCTGTTTAAATTGCTGCTGTATGATTAATTCTGATTGTCTTCGTTCAGTGCTGTCGCGTTCTACAAAGAGAATTGATGCCGGTTTTCCATCTGAATCTTGCAAAAGAGTATAATTCAAGTCTATATAAAACCGGCTGTTATCCTTTCTGATAACAAGATATTCCCTAATTTTATAATCACTTTCACCAGAGAGCAATTTTTTAAAATTATCCATCAATTGTTTGTGATATTCCGGATCAATAAAATCGAACACCGGTTTCCCGATATATTTCTCTTTTTCATCTAATGAATAGCCGTACATTTTAATTAATTTATCCGACATAAACTGCATCTTGCCATCTAACGATATAATTCCTATTCCATCAGGCGAGGCAGAAATAATTGCTTCCAATTTTTGATTGCTTTTATGCAGCACCTCTTCGGTTTGCTTTCGTTCGGTAATGTCTTCGATAATGCCAACACCGCCATAAATGCCGTCACCAACATTCATTGGTGTGAAAATAGCTCTTACCGGAGTACTTTTATTTGCAGTTACAGAATTATATATACCGTCATAATATCCTATGCCGCCGCTTAGAGCCTTTTTAATGGATGAATGTAATTTTTCGTCAGGAAGGTTTAGCATGTTGATACCTACTAATGCTTCGCGGGAAGATCCGATGATTTCGATTATTTTGTCATTGCATGCAACAATAACACCATTTTCATCAAAAGATAAAACTCCAACAGGAGTATACTCAAAAATCAACCTGTATTTTTCTTCACTTTGCCGCAGTGCTTCCTCTACCAATTTGCGTTCAGTTATATCGCGTTCAACATAAAGAATGCTTGCAGGCTTGCCATTGGAATCAAGCAGTACTGTTGAATTCACATCAATATTGAACCGGCTTTTATCTTTTCTTAGCCCGGTATATTCAGTAAGCTCATTAACTTTTTTACTCGTAATCAATTTTTGAATATTGCCGATCAACTTTTTATGATCTGCCGGATCAATAAAATCAAAAATTGATCTTCCCAAAAAGTCATCAGGCTTTTCTTCAATATAACCATGCATCTTTACTAGTTTATCTGAGATCAGCTGTATTTTCCCTTCCAACGTAGCCACTCCAATACCATCCGGAGAAGTTGAAACAATGGCTTCCCATTTTCGGCTGGTTTGCTTTAGAGCTTCCTCTTTGAACTTAAGTTCAGTAATATCTTTTTCATATAAGGCTTTTAGGGACGCATTCTCTTTCTTTAATGCATCCAATTCCTGCAAAAGCTCTTCTATGCTTTTATCTTTCTTTTTCAATACCTTAAATCTTCTCTAATTTGATTTACTCGTGGAAAATACGTCATTATCAATCAGCCATGCAAATTGGAACCGGAGTATTTATTGCATAAAGTGAGGGTGTAACCTGCGGGTATGCTGAGATCGAGCATATCCACCAAACGATTATTGGAAGCATCATAAATACGAATCTTTCCTGTGGTGCCTAATACAGGAGCACTGGGGAAAGTTAGTTCAAGATGTGTGTCAGGATTTACATTGGCTGATTTGTCTGCCGGAAAAAGTATTACTGAATTATTTTGTGCAGTTATAAATGATTCGCTTATCAGACACAGATAAATGATTAATAAACATTTGAATTTTGACATAGAAGATATTCCTTAGGCAGTTGGGAAAAATAATATTTAGTTCTTCTCTAGACCCCACCCTATTTCCCTCCCCTAATTTAGGGGAGGGACTATGGGAAGAGTTTTTAATTACTTAACATTTTTGATTTCAAAATTATATTCACCGGAACCTATTTCTAAGACAGTTTTATTATTAATTACACCGGATACAGAAATTTCTTTAATTGTGCTTATGGGTTTTCCATTCTCTAAAATGTTTTCCTTCTTATCTGTGGGCAGAAATACCTTTGCTGTTGTATTGGGTGGAATTACAACAGATAAAATTAATCCATCATTTTTATATTGCCAGTGAGATGATACCTTGCCATAAATTGAATGATACTCTGCCTTTGCGTAATTTAATTTTTTAATTGGGTAAGGATTAATAATTATTTTTTTATATCCCGGTCCTTCGGGGTCACAATCAATTCCTGCAACAGAGCTGTAAAGCCATTTGCCAACTGCACCATAAGCATAATGATTAAAAGAATTCATTCCTTTATCCTGGAAAGTACCGTCGGGTTTAATTCCATCCCATCTTTCCCAAATTGTAGTTGCACCCATTGAAACAGCATACAGCCATGAAGGATATTGTTTCCTAAATAGTAACAGATAAGCAAGATTAGGATAACCATTTTCTGTAAGAACCTTACATATAAGCGGCGTTCCTAAAAAACCTGTAGTTATATGACCAAAGTTGTTTACGTCATCCACCAGCCTTTTTGCAGCGTTCTCTTTCATATTATCAGGTATTAGATCAAATGCTAATGCTAATACATAAGCAGTCTGGGTGTTAGAAGATAATCTACCTGTGCTTGATAAAAATTCTTTCTGAAACCCATTTCTAATGTTCTGCCTCAGTTCATCAAATTCTTTTGCATCCTGTTCTTTACCAAGAATAGCAGCAATCTTTTGCATAAGACTTGTTGAATAATAAAAATATGCTGTTGCCACTAAATCTTTATCTGTTGTTGCGCCGGGATAATCTGAATTTGTAGTAGCAAAAGCAAGCCAGTCTCCAAAATGTGTCCACTTGTTAAACAAGAATGAATCACTTGATTTGGATTTCATAAAATTTATCCATTCCTTCATTGATTCATATTGTGTTTCAAGTATTCTAGTATCACCATAGTTTTGATAAACGGTCCAAGGAACAATAATATCTGCATCTGCCCATCCTGTAGCGCCGGATTTTTCCGATCCATCAGTAATACTTAAAATATCAGGTATTACCCACGGAATAGCACCGTCTTTTTTTTGATCTGCAATAAAATCCTTCATCCATTTTGTATAGAATGCTGCAGCATCTACATTAAAACAGGCTGTTGATGCAAAAACCTGTGCGTCCCCTGTCCATCCTAATCTTTCATCCCGTTGTGGGCAGTCGGTTGGAACATCTAAAAAATTCCCTCTTAAACCCCATTGAATATTTTTTTGCAGTTGATTGACTAATGAATCGGAACATTCAAAATTTCCTGTCCAATTCATATCAGAATGAATTACTTTGCCTGTAATATTTTCCAGGGAAATATCTCCCGTGTAATCTTTTACCTGCACATATCTAAAACCCTGGAAAGTAAAATGAGGTTCAAATATTTCTTCACCACTTCCCTTAAAAGTATATTCAACTTTTTGTTCAGCATCCCTGAGATTCTCTGTATAAAAATTTCCTTCTTTGTCCAAAACTTCTGCATGCCTCAAAGTAATTTTTGTTCCTGTGTTACCATTTAACTTAAACCGAATCCAGCCAACCATATTTTGCCCCATATCAAAAATTAAATCACCGTTTGCGGCAATAATTTTCTTAACCGGCTTAATTGTTTTAGTTGTTCTTATAGGCGGACCTTGAGGCGCAACTAATATTTCTTTACTGTAATCTTTTTCAACTGTACCATTCCAATCTTTATCATTAAATCCGGGTTTATCCCAACCTGCTTTTTCAAGGCGGGCATCATAGATTTCACCATCGTAAATGTTAGACATTAAAATTGGACCATAGGAAGACTTCCATGATGAATCTGTTCCCAAAATCTCTTTTGTACCATCCTTATATTCAATATTTATCTGCAACAATAAAGCAAGCTTTTCTCCGTAAAAATTTCTTTTTCTTTCCCATCCTAGAAAACCCCTGTACCATCCATCACCAAGAGTTAAAGCAACAGCATTACTTCCATTTTTTAAACAATTAGTAACATCATAAGTTAGATATTGTAAGCGTTTGTTATAACTTGTCCATCCGGGAGTAAAAAGTTCATCGCTTTGTTTTTCTCCATTAATTTTCAATTCAAAAAGTCCATGACAAGTAATATAAAGCCGGGCAGAATTAATTTCTTTTTTTATCTCTAATTCTTTTCTCAACATTGGAGAGGGGCGTAATTTGCCTGTTTCTTCTATTAGGTCTGCTTCAATCCATTTTGCCTGCCAATCTGATGGTTTAAGCAATCCCATTTCCCAAAAAACAACATTACTCCAGTTGGAAACTTCACCGTCTTTTCCCCAAATTTTTACCTGCCAGTATATTTTTTGACCGGATAGTAAAGCAGGACCATTATATAAAAGATTATTAGATTGCTCAGAGGTTACTTTACCTGAATTCCAAATTAAATCCTGATTGGATATTAATTTTTCTTCCGATAATGCAGCACGTATTTGATACGCATGCTGGAAAAAATTTCGCTTGTTAATAACAATTTCCCAGCTTAAGCGCGGTTGTTTTACGTCAATTCCTATAGGGTTTACTTTATACTCTGTTCTAAGGTTCTTGAGTTCAAGCTGGTTTGCTCCCATAATTATTTGCATGGAACCTGCTACTATTATCAAAGCAAAAAGGGACAAAAATCGATTAAATAAATTAATTTGATTATTTCTATCAACTTTCATGGCATGCTTCCTCTTTTAATTAGAGCTTAACTATTTAATAACAGAGCTACTATTTTTCCATTAGCTAATTACTATTAATTCATTTTATTTTAATTAGTTATAGCTTTTATCATATATTTATTTGGAATACTAATTCATCCTGAATTGGTATTCCATTTTCTCCAAACAATGGAATACCTGGTTTTAATTTTCTGCTTAGATCAACTGCTCCTTTGCTAATTCCGGTAAGTAAAAATCCTCTTTTTTTATAGAAATCAATTGCTTTTATATTATCATTAGTAGTAATTAGCCACATAATACTGCATTTGCACTTTTTAGCTTCATTCTTTACAAGGTCAATTAGGTGTGCTCCCACTCCAATATTTTCTAATTCACTATTCAGACTGACTATTTCAACTTTGTCACCCTTTATAACATAGGTAATTAAAGCAACTTTAATTTCACTTTTAATGGCTATAAATCCCTTTAATTCACCCGGAACATAGATTTCATTATGGACTACAATATAATTATCTCCCCAGTGTTTTCGAATAAAAGCATCAATCCATGCTTTATCCTGCAAAGTTATTTCTCTAAAGGAAATATCTTTTAATTCCATATCAAGCTCTTATGACGGAAATATTTAATTATTCTCCACGTTTATAAATTCTGCAAGCTTTGAATAAAACTCATTTGGGTTCTCAGTCATCATTCCATGACCGCTTTTACTTACCATATATTTTTGAGCAAAGTCTATTTTTTTTAATACTTCCATGTTTTCATTTTCTTCTCCAAAGAAATAACTCTTTCTGCAGCCAAGAGATCTGAATTTATTAAGGAGCTCACTACTATCTGACCAATTTACAAGAGATTTTGCACTATTGTATACAGCAAATGGATTTGTTTCATTGAAACGAAGCTGATGATGATCTTTAAATTCAATAACTTGTTTATTGTACATAACTGATTTGAACTCATCAAACGGTACAGATGTAATTCCCCTGCTAAGCATTCCGCAGTCTTCACTAATAAGATTTCCCTCAATATTTGAAAATGAGATAATGTGTGAATATGTACCTGGCTTAAACAATAATGCAATTGCGCCAGCCATGCTGTGGGCAGCGATGTGAATATCCCACACGGGCAGGATTGAAAGCAATTCTTCTATTATTCCAGCCTGATCTTCCATATTATAAGAAAAATTTTCAGGTTTTGCTGACTTGCCAAATCCTAAGAAGTCTATCATTAACAAAGATTTATTTGAGAAGTAATTATAGTCGTGAACATTCCGGAAGGAATCTAAAGAACATGCAAGTCCATGAAGTAATAAAATAACATCTTTTGCTGCGGGATTGTAATTACAATGAAAGTTGAGATTGTAACCACTTATTCTAATGGAATAATTTCCTAAACCGATCTTCAGGTGTATAATGTTTTTCTCTTGAACTGGGTTGTTGTAAATAATTTTCGTTTTAGTTTCTTATTATTTTATTTAATTACTCACCTTACGCAAACAGATGA
>PMDS01000076.1:8147-11885 GCA_003155655.1 Melioribacter sp. | reverse complement strand
TTTAAGTTAAGTTGACGCCTATGCGTGCATTTTACGAGGGAGAGGGTTGGGGTGAGGTCCTTTGCGAATATGCAAAACTTCTTTACAAAATAATTTTGAACACTTCAAAAAGCTTGTCCCGCGTCCGTTTACTAACAGATTTGCGGGAGATGGTCTTTACATCGGAGATTTATTTTTTATCTGAAAGGTCATCGAGTTCTCAGAGCGAAGCGATGAGTCCGTTAGCTAACGGATCGAGATGACCCGCCTCTGTTTAATCACCAGACTTTCTGTTGTTAACTGATTCCAGGATAAGACGTTTACTACTTACTTCTGTCTCCTTACTTCTTTTAAATTTTAATTCTCAATTCATTTAAGAATTATCATTTTACGTACATCGGAAAATTCACCTGCTGTCATTCTGTAAAAGTATATTCCGGATGATAATGAATAATTATTCCCGCTCAATTTAAATTCAGCTGAATGATATCCTGCATCCTGAATTTGATCTACCAGATTAAACACATCTCTTCCTAATAAATCATAAATTATTATCTTAACATGACTTTGCCTTGGCAGTCCATATTTAATTATTGTGCTTGGGTTAAAAGGATTAGGATAATTCTGCGAAAGAACAAATGTTGCCGGAATTCTGCTCTCATTATTCACATTTTCTGTGGTTCCCGCTTGTCTAATCTCAACTGTTTTTGATGTTCCAGCAATGCTGTCGGGGGTAATTGTAATTTGACCAATTCTTGCACCGCCATTGTTCGCATGATAATAAAAGATCTGATCAAGGGATGCGGAGTACTGTAAGGAATAATATGAAGTGTAATAAATCCAATCTGCATTTACCTTGTAGTTTAGAATATTGAACGAATCATTTAAGTAATGTTTATTCATTAACTGAAATGTTACGGAACCGGCTGTTTTAGATACTTCAATGTATGAAGGCTGGATATCAAATAACGGTTGAACCATAAAATTTGCAACTAATGTTTTTGAAGAGCCGGCACTGAATGAATAAGGATTAACGCTGGAAACAACAGTCCCGCCGTTCGTCCAATTAAGGAATTTATATCCTGCATTTGCAGTTGCTCTTAAAGTAATAGAAGCTGTTTGACCTGCTGTATATGTTCCTCCGCCATTGGCAGTTCCTCCGGTTGGGGGATTGCAAGAGGTTTTAATTGTATACGTTGCCTTTGGTAAGAATGTAATTGAAGAACTGTCTGCTGGTATTCTTTCAATCCAATCACCGGAATTAATCCATCCAACCCCGGAACCTTGATCCTTTTGCATGCCAATTTTTACTTCTTTCCTGGTATTACCTTGATCAAATTTTTTGTAATTAATTGTTATTGAATTGTTGCTCCTGTCAAGCACTAACTGGAATGAATTTGTTGTATCATTGGCAGTCCCGCCGCTTTTACCGGTATTGAGCCAGCTTAAAATAAATTGGTTTCCTATTGTCTTGTATAGAATCCTTCCTCCGCCGCCTGTAGATTTTGCAATATTATAGTCTGCATATGCAGCCCCAATTGAATTAGGAAAATATTTATTTCCTGGCCAATAAATTAAATTATTTTCAAAATAACCTGACTGGGTTGCCGAAACAGGTATATCACTTGTATAAAAATTGAGGAACTGATCAGTAAAACTGATAACTCCATTTATTCCCACAAATAGTGATGTAAATTTCTGATTGAAAAATGTAAATTCAAAACCGAGAGGAATTGATGTTGATGAAAACCCATCGTCAAGCGCCCAGTCTGATTTATCTGGTCCGTTCATCCAGTTTGTAATTCTTGTTCCGGTCTGGGAAATATCAATCCAATTATAATTGGTAGATTGAACTGTGTAATCAGTGTTCTCAGAAAGGTTATTAATTATTTCAACATCAAACTTCATTGAATCTGCTATAGCGCTTATGTTTTTAATACTTAACCCGCCTGACAATCCGTCTGATAAAAAGCTCGAAGGATCTGTCAAATCATTAATTTGTGTTCTGCCGTAATCACTTCCAAAATTTGCATGATTTATATCGCCTGAAGTTGATAACGTTCCATAAGGTCTGTAAACGTATATTTCATCGGGCGGACCTTCCGCATTCCCGTATTCGTTGTTATTAATTCTATAAACAAGCAGACCGCTTCCGGGAATATTCCTCTCATAAAGTCCTTCCTGGCTTCTGTATTCAAGCACAAAAAATTCCTGTGCGCTTCTTGGAGATTTAATTGCATAAATGTTTTTTGTAGTTGATGTGGATTTCTTTATCCAGTAAGTTCCGCTTTGCTTTATTTCGGTCAATGTTTGTATCCAGCCAAGATATTTCCATTTCATGTAATTATCCATGTGCATTGTATTGCTGCTCATTAAATCCCACGCGCCCATCGGGTTAATATCTGTATTAGTGTACCTGTAAAGATCGGGCAAACCAAGGCTATGTCCCATCTCATGGTCAAGAACACTGTAAGAGGTGGAATTCTGCAGCTGGAAATTATAATCTCTAACTTTTTTGCCGTTTATATCCACGGCATAAGGTTGACTTGAATATGGGTATGTGGATCTGTGTGGCCAGAGCAAATCAGCCCAGGCTTCTACACTTCCGTCAATCATAAAAATTACGTTATCAATAAATCCGTCATTGTCGCCATCAAGATTAACACTTGCCGGTATTTGCGGTTTAATAAATTCAAGCGCTCTCTTCAATAATGCTAATTCTCTTGTGCCGCTGTCATTTGTATAACCGGTTGGATTTGTATTTGCCTCATACTTTTTATAGTAATTTCTTGAAAAAATGTCCTGGTATGAAATTATTGATGCAGCTTGCTGAAAAAAATAACTGGTAATATCAATTTGGTTATAAGAAGTTTCTTTGTAAAAATTTTTTAATGATGGTCCGTCAACTTTATTCAGCATGTCATTATATTTCGACAAAGGATCGGAGAATTCAGGTTCGCCCGAAAATCTTATAAAAATGACAAGATTATACCTGGATCCTACAATCGGGGCATTTGGCTCCGGAAAAACTTGCGCGCTTGTTGTTTTCATCAATTTTTTTACAGAGCTCTGAGTTCCGGCAAGTTTTTGCGGAAAAATATTTGCTCCAACCTTCAAAGAAGTGCCGCGGGGATCAGTTTTTCCCACGATATATTCAGTTGGCACAAGCTTGCCGTCTTTGACTTCCGCGTATACATAATAACCTGTAACAGGATCAGGCAGTATGGTATAATTATCTTTATCGTGAACCCAATTATAAAATTCATCACCGCTTGCAAATACATTTAAAACAGTTCCATCCGGCTGTTGTAATGTTATTGGTACAAACTTTAAGGGTGAGCAGTTTGAATCAGTGCTTATCGCAATAACCAGTACTGCGGTCAAATAAAATATAATATATTTGAATCTAAACATTAAGTATCCATTTTTTTATTTAATTAAACTGCTTTAGTAATTTACTTAATTCTTTCTGCAGATTAAAAATAGAAGTGATGTAAAACATTTGGGATAATATTATTTAGGCAACCATCTTGCACAAAAGTGTTATTTACATAAATTGATTTTATATTCATATATTCCAATTTGCAGAATGCATTCATTAATGCGAATATTTGATTGCTTTGTGTCCTTACTCATTTCGTCGGAGATTTAGAGAGCGAAACATACTGCTTCAATATAACTCCGCCTCTTTACGGCGGAGTTATATTATTAACCACTCATAGATAACCTTCAAGGTTGCTTTCTATAACCTTGAAGGTT
>PMDS01000076.1:0-8138 GCA_003155655.1 Melioribacter sp. | reverse complement strand
TTTGATTTCATTCTAAAAACGAACCCAAAATGTGCTTGACCCCCTATTTTCACACAGCCTCTTCAGGACGTGGAGTCTGGCTATGTAAAAAGTTTCCGGGCTTCAGCCCAACTCTTTGTTCAATCAACACATAATTTCGTTATTTAATTAATATTTTAACTTTAGGCCCAGATCAAAAGACTGCCACAGCTCAGAAATTATTCTTCAAAGAGCATGGATTGATAACCATACTGCCATTCTCTATATTTGCTCCACATTTATTTATTTAAGTAAGAAAACTATTTGAAAAATATAAACATTACAGAACTGCCCAACGGAATAAAAGTAATATCTGAAAAGATCACTCACGTCAAATCTTTTTCACTCGGTTTTTGGTTCAACGTAGGCTCCAGGGATGAAACTGAAGCAAACAGCGGAATTTCGCATTTTCTTGAACACATGTTTTTCAAAGGAACTAAAAAACGTTCTGCAAAAAAAATATCTGAGGATATTGAATCTCTTGGCGGATATCTTAATGCTTTTACATCTAAAGAGCACACCTGTTTTTACGGCAGGGGACTTATAGACCACATCGAAAATACTTTTGAAGTCCTTGCCGATATGGTCCAGCATTCATTGTTTGATCCGAAAGAAATTGAAAAGGAATCACAGGTTGTTATTGATGAACTTTATGATATCGAGGATTCACCGGATGAATTAATTTTTGATAAGTTTGAAAGTAACATCTTTGCCGGCAATTCTCTTGGTATGCCTATTATCGGAACTGAAAAAAATTTGCGTGCATTCAGGCAGGAAGATCTTTTCAAATACGTGAATGAAAATTATACATTTGATAATTTTTATATTGCAGCCTGCGGTAATATCAATCACCATGCTCTTTTGAAATTTACCAAGAAGTATATAACAAAAAAATTACATCCTTCTAATAATGCAAAACGGGGATTATCAATAAATACTTCAAATGATCTTCATATTGCAAAAGAGACACAACAGGTGCACTACATACTAGGGCGTCCGACCTATGGTTTTAATGAGAAGAAAAGAATTCCGGTTAGCGTCCTGTCTCATATTTTAGGTGAGGGAAGCAGCTCACGTCTTTTCCAAAAGATTCGTGAAGAAAATGGGATTGCTTACCAGATTAATTCATTCTTAAATTCCTTTTATGATATCTCAACTTTTGGTGTGTATCTTTCAACAAGTGAAAAATCTGTTGAGAAAGCACAGGAATTAATTTTCAAAGAGCTTGATGAAATTAAGAATAAAAAAGTTGGGCAAAAGGAACTTAGCCGCGCAAAAGAGTATTTAATTGGTAACATGCTTATGAGTCTGGAAAGCACTACAAACAGGATGTTAAGAATTTCGCAATCTGTTATCTATTATAATAAGATTAGAAGTGTCGAAGACACCGTTAAAAAAATACAGGAAGTGACTTCAAAAGATATTATGGACATGTCAAATGAAATATTTGAAAGTGGCGCTTTAAGAAGAGTTGTTTTATCTCCTAAAAATTTATTACTTCAAAAAGCATTTTGAAGGGATCAGGTATGCCAACAATAAATATTGATGGTAAACAGATAGATTTTAAACAGGGTCAGACAGTCATTGAAGCGGGGCGCTCTGCAAAAATAGATATACCGCATTTCTGCTGGCATCCAAAGCTCTCAATTTCCGGTAACTGCAGGGTTTGCCTTGTAGAAATTGAAAAAATGCCTAAGCTCGCCATTGCCTGTTCAACCCTGGCAGCTGATGGAATGGTTGTTCACACAAATTCGCAAAAAGCTCTCGATGCCCGCAATGCCGTTATGGAATTTATTCTTATAAACCATCCTCTCGACTGCCCAATTTGCGATGAAGCCGGTGAATGTAAACTTCAGGAATATGCTTACGCACATGGCAAAGGTGAAAGCCGCTTTGAAGAAATTAAAGTACGCAAAGATAAGCGCGTTCAACTTGGTCCTCACATTAAATTTGACGGTGAAAGATGTATCTTATGTTCACGCTGCATCCGTTTTTCTGATGAAATTGCAAAAGAAAATCAATTGACCTTTGTTAAGCGTGGTGATAGTGTAACTATTCAAACTTTCCCCGGTGAATCTTTCGATAATCCATATACTTTGAACACTACAGATATTTGTCCGGTTGGTGCGCTTACTAACCAGGATTTCAGATTCAAATCGCGCGTGTGGGAAATGTCCCAAACAAAATCCATTTGCATTGGCTGTTCGCGCGGATGCAATACCGAAGTTTGGGTGCGTAACAACGAAATATTAAGACTGACACCAAGATACAATCCGGATGTAAATAGTTATTGGATGTGCGACCATGGTAGACTTGATACATTTCAACACGTAAATTCAATTAAAAGAATAGATGAAACTTACGTCCGCCGAGCAGGGCAGCTTCAAAGTGTTTCCTGGGATGAAGCTTTAAAAGTTACTGCCGAAAGTTTGAAAGACTATAAGGGAAATGAAATAGCTTTTATCGGGTCTGCTTATACATCATGTGAAGACAATTTTGCAATGTTGAGATTTGCAAAATCGATTGGTGTTACTAATTTCGCTTTTTTAACCCATGTTGTTCTCGGTGATAAAGACGACATTTTGATCAATGAAGATAAGACTCCTAATACACTTGGTGCGGAATTGGTCGGTGTTAAAAATGCCGGTTTAAGTCTTGCTGCAATTCAAAAGGGAATAATGGAAGGTAAGATCAAAGCTCTTTATGTAATTGAAGATGATATAGCTTCCTTCAATACTGATATTGAACAGGCAATAAATAAGCTTGAACTTCTGATAGTACATGCTACAAATCTAAATAAAACAACAAAACTTGCAGACATAGTTTTCCCGGTTTCAACATATGCCGAAAAGAATGGAACGTATGTAAATTTCCTGGGTAGATTACAAAGAATCCGCCCGGCTGTTGCTACTGAAGAAATGGACCGCGCGCTTGATGGTATGGAAATGAGCAGGTGGGATAAATTCGGAACAAAATTCGACCGTTGGATGCAGGGACATAAATATAATTCCCGTGCTAGTTGGAAAATTTTCTCAAGCCTGTCTGCTTTACTTGGCGGTAAATTAAAATACAACATGGCTGAAGAAGTTTTTACGGATATTGCAAACTCTGTTGAAGCATTCCATGGATTGGATTATGATGAGATTGGTGATTTAGGTGTTCAACTCAAAGTAAAAAATCAGGTAACAACAAAAGTGGAGTTGAATGCATGAATATTGGGGAAATTATATTAATCTCGTTAATAAAAATTGCAATTACTACCGTTGCTATGCTGCTTACTGTAGCCTACCTTGTTTATTTTGAAAGAAAAATTAGTGCTTGGGTTCAAAACAGGGTGGGACCGAACCGCGTCGGATGGAATGGATTGCTCCAGCCGTTTGCAGACGTTTTCAAATTACTTTTAAAAGAAGATATTATTCCCACTGCCTCAAATAAAACATTGCACACTCTTGCGCCGTTCATCTCGTTATTCGTTGCATTTGCCACTTATGCGGTTATTCCAATTGGACCGCCGGTTGAAATTTTTGGCTATAAAATAAATCTTTACATGGCAGACGTAAATATCGGCATCTTATATGTACTTGCCCTAACATCGCTTGGTGTTTACGGAATTACTTTTGCCGGCTGGTCTTCCGGCAGCAAGTATTCATTGTTCGGTGGAATACGTTCTTCAGCACAGATGATTTCTTATGAAGTATCAATGGGCTTTTCAGTTGCAGGCGTGGTTTTATTAGCACAGTCTTTAAGTCCCGTAAGTATAGTTGCTTCCCAGCATGGATTGATGTGGAATGCTTTTATTCAACCGATAGGATTTATAACATTTTTTGTGTCTGCATTTGCAGAAACAAACAGGCTTCCGTTTGATTTACCCGAAGCAGAACCTGAATTAGTCGGCGGCTACCACACTGAATACAGTTCATTTAAATTTGCCGGCTTCTTTCTTGCTGAGTATGCAAACATGATTATTTCAAGCGCAATGATTACAACTCTGTATCTCGGCGGATGGCAGATTCCATTTATAGAAAAGATAGGATTGAATCCTCCTTTGGTTTTAATTTTGCAGGTAGCTTCATACTTTATTAAGAGCGCGGCAATTTTATTTTTCTTTATCTGGGTACGTTGGTCAATCCCGCGTTTCAGATATGACCAGCTTATGAACATCGGCTGGAAAGTTATGTTTCCTTTGTCGCTGCTGAATATTCTCTGGGTTGCTTTATTAATAATGTTTTTTAATTTATGATTTTAATAGACTCATCTTTTATTGAAAGATTGGAATAGGCCGATGCCCGGTAAGAAAAGAGAAAAAGACTTAAACATTTTGCAGAAACTTTACATCCCTGAAATTGCAAAGGGATTGCTGTTAACATTAAAAAGTATGTTTAAGCCGAATGTTACTCTTCAATATCCTGAAGTAAAATTTGAGCCCCCGGCTTCTTACCGCGGGCGTCCGGTTTTAGTTCAGGAAAAAAATGGCATTGAAAGATGCGTTGCATGCGGTTTGTGTTCGCGTGTCTGCCCTGCATTGGCAATTGAGGTTCAGGCGTCTGAAACTGAAAATGAGAAAGAAAGATATCCTGTAAAATTTGAGATTAATATGCTGCGCTGCATCTTCTGCGGTTTCTGCGAAGAAGTCTGCCCGGAAGAAGCAATTGTAATGAGCAAAGATTACGAGCTTGTTTTCAAAAACCGTGAAGATGCAATCTACGGCAAAGAAAAACTACTTGTCCCTGTTATGGAATTAAGGGATAGATTAGAATTTTTGAGAAAATTTAAGTAAGAATAATTAAACAGATTTAATTTTTTTTATGAAAATTATTGATACCTCTTTGTCCTTTTCTTATAGTTTTATATCTAATTTGGCAAATTGGAAATATGATTTAAATTTTACCGGGGTAACTGTTACTTATCAAAAGCCCTGAACGTAGGAATGAAAGTTTTACCATATAGATTTTTGTTTCATGTTTAGGTATCAAATAGGTTGATAACATTCAAAAATAGGTAGAAAGTTATCACGCCAATTAATGTGATTTTATAAAATAAATTGAATAAATGCGGGTAGATAATTCTCCAAAGATAAGTTATCCGCTGGCGGATTAATTAATGGTTAGCAGTCTCCAAGAAATATTATTTTTAAGATAATCTTAACGAGGATTATAATGAAGACAATACTAAAAATATTTTTGATTTCAGCATCTCTTCTTTTATTCGGTTGCACCTCAACTAATTGCCGTTCAAATGAAAATTATCTTTTTTTTGAGAATGACACTTTACGTGTTGTCTATATGTTTTGGGGTGAAAATGGTGTTATGGGTTTATTTATTCATAATAAAACGGAATACCCACTTTATATCGATTGGAAAAAATGCTCTTTTGTTACGGGAACAACAAAAAATGATTACTGGGATGAAAGCATAACAATTTTATCAAGTGGAAATATATCATCATATGGTAACGCACAAACAAAAGCAACGATTTTTTCTGATTATTGGTTCAATAATTTTCTTAGTGGTTATGTAAGAGGCACTGGGGAAAAAACAAGTAAAAGTAATAGTCAATGGTTTCAGCAAACTTTCAGTAATTCATTAACTCGTATAAACAAACCCGAACGTATAACCTTTATTCCACCTCATACAACTATATCTCAAGCTGCTTATAATATAGTTCTCGGTGGAATTACTTTGTTCCCTTCGTATCCTGTAATATCGAGAGACACTATTTTGTATTTACCACCTACTAAAGTAATAAAAGAATATAGGAAAACGCGTCTTCCAATGTTAAATACAACTTTTGACGCAAATAATTCTCCAATAAATTTTCGTTCATTCATCACTTATTCGACTGATGAAAAATTTTCGACAGAAAAATACTTAGATAGTAAATTCTATGTATCACATGTATTGGAATTACCAGAACCAGCATTTAACTGTCAACCTGATATTACCCACGTAAGCCAAAACGAGAATAATATGTGGGCATCTCCGAACCGATTTTATATTTTTACAAAGAAAGGACTAAAAAAATTTAATGATGATTAACATACAATGTTTTGATAACCGCTAACCAACTCTTCCACCCGACCGCTCTCTACAAGTCGGGATCGGTCTTAAGATTTGGGTTTTGCTTTTCAGAATTAATTAGTTTTATAAAGTTGATTTATAAATTAAAAGTTATGTGAAGTTTACCATATTGTTGTGTTAAGCAATGAGTTAAATGCAACGTTTTTATACAGTAAAACATAGGTAGCAAAATGAATAGTTATTTGTCTATAATATTTATTCTTATTGGAATAATAGTTCTTCGTTTTTTACTGTACATATCAAAATATGCTTATCTGAAAAAATCAATAAGAAAATTAGATATTTATGTACAAGGTAAACTTAAAGATGCCGCTGAAGTTAAAATTAAGGAGGCGAATAAAGCTGGTAAATGGATTCACGGAAACAATATCGAAATAAAGAAAGCTGTAATAAAATCTGGTGTAGATGATATTGTTCATTCATATATGCAACCTGACGGATATGGTAATGTTCAGCAAATGAATATGTCGGTTTTAGAAAATATGCTGCTTACGGATGGGAAGTTTTATCTTGAATCAAGAGATCTAATTGAAAGAGCTAATGGTTTTTATAAAGTTGAAGCAATAAAAAGTTTTAATCCTTTATTCTGGGTTGAGTTTTTAATATTTCTTCCTAAAGAGATATTGAAATATTTTTCATCAAATACTAGTTCAAAATCAATATCTGTTACAAAAATCATTCAAATAATTTATTGGTTGCTCTCATTATTATTTGCTTATATGAATCTAAAAAAATAAAATATGATTATTAACTGAATTATTTTTAGCTTGCCACGGTGTACCGTGGCACACTAGAACTGTGCAGTAATATTATATCCTTTAAGGCAGATTAGAATTTTTGAGAAAATTTAAATAAGATTATTTTTAGTAACATAAATAAATTTTTGCATCTTAAATTATTAGTTCTCTTTTATAGAACTTTTTACTATCTTTGTAAAAAAATTAGATAAATGAAGCGTATAATTGCAAAGAAAGCTTTACGTGATTATTGGGAAAAACACCCTGAATGTGAGCAATATTTAAAAACCTGGTATGAAACAGTGAGAACTTCATATTGGAGAAATCCAATGGAAATAAAGAAAACTTATGCAAGTGCAAGTATATTGAAAGATAATAGAGTGGTTTTCAATATCAAAGGAAATTCATACCGGTTAGTAGTCAAATTTAATTATGAAAGACAATGGGCATTTATACGATTTATAGGAACCCATGAAGAATATGATAAAATAAATGCAGAAGAAATTTAAAGGTAATATTATGAATATAAAGCCAATCAAAACCGAACAAGATTACGAAAAAGCTCTTAGGAGACTTGAAAGGATTTTTAATGCGTCACCGGAATCTAAAGAAGGTGACGAAGCAGAAATATTATCAATGTTAATTGAAAATTATGAAAATCAATACTATGCAATTGAAGCGCCGGATCCAATAGAAGCAATCAAAATTAGGATGGAAGAAATGAATATAAAACAAAAAGATTTAGTAGGCATAATTGGAGGTAAAAGCAGAGTTTCAGAAGTATTGAATAAAAAGAAAAAATTAACTGTAGATATGATTAGACAACTTGAAAAGAAATTGCATTTATCCGCATCTATAATGGTATCTAATTACCAATTGCTGAAATAATAAAATGATGATCATCAGTAAGAACGCTCATAACCTGCTGCTCAACACGGACAGCCCGCTAAAATGAAGGCGGGTAAACTATTTTCAGTGCGGCATTTGTAAAATTATAAAGTTTGGTTCGCAAAAGTAAGTTTTAGCTTGCGACTTTGTATCTTGGTTCATTAGAACTGTTTATTAATATTTTGTACTTTTATCAGATTAGAATTTTTGAGAAAATTTAAGTAAGACATTTTTTATATAAAATAACTCAAGTTGACCGCCTAGAAGCAAAAAGTTCAAAAGCAGCGAAAAGATAAAAGATTTATTAAATTAACACAAGTACAACAAGCTCATAGGTAAAAAAATGTTAAGACTACAAAGGATCCCTTTGAAGGTAGAAATCTTGCTTATTGAGCTGCAACAATTCTATAATGATTAT
>PMDS01000088.1 GCA_003155655.1 Melioribacter sp. | reverse complement strand
AATAGATGAAGATTTAAGCTAATAACGAAATTATATTTCTATTAAACAAAGAGTTGGCTTGGCACAGCCATCCCTTCGGGAAAAGCCAGGATTTTTTTACTTGGTTAAACTCCACGTCCTGAAGGACATGTTTATAAATTAAATTTTGCGAAACGTGAGTTATGAAAATTAAATAGCGGGTTTATTGAAAAGATGTTTTCACTTTTTTAACAATTGCTGACATTACTTTAGTATCAACATTCTAATGGAATTTAGGCATGAAGGACTCAAAAGGCAGGAATGTACTTGGGAGATTAGTAAAGTGGAATTTTGAAATATTAATATTCCCGCACAATTAATTTTCTTAAAAGCTGTTGCGTTTCTAAACAAAATTCGGAGCTTATTTAGAATAATTCTATTGAACTGACTAATATTATTTTTTTAATTTTTTTGGAGTTTATATATGAAAAATTATTATCTCTTTGGGAAATTTACCGTTATATCCTGCATTATGCTGTTTGTATTTTTGCTTACTGTTGCAAATGCACAAACAAGACCAACGCAGAACATACCGCCTTGCTTTTGCTGCGAGTCTGTTAATGCTTATCAACTAACACCTAATCCGCCGCCTATAACCGGTACAAATAAAATTTGCCCTTGCGGTGGTGATATTTTTAATACAATCGCTTGTCCCGGTGCCGCAATAACATGGACGGTTGTTTCTAATACCGGAACACCAACTATTACTTTTACAGGTCAGTCAACTTCTACAATAACATTGAACTCATTTGTCCCTGGAGCTGCTGTCTCAGTTACTATTACTGTTACAATTAGTTGCGGCAAAATTTCAATCACAAATCATATCATTGCTCAAATAAAACCAGTACCGGATGCATCATTCCCTTACTCAATAACTGCTAACGGTTTAGGTGGTTATACTGTTACTGCAACAGCCGGTCCTTCAGCAATGGCTTTAGGCAACGCATGGCGCTTTACCGAAATTGTACCGGCTAATACACCTTGCACTTCTTGGGGCTATGGTAGTAGCATTCCGGGTTGTACTATTAGTGGTTTTAATTATTTATATCAGGGCGGAGGTACATCTTTTACATGGACATCTGCTGGAACTTGTACAATTTTACCCGGGCATACTTACCGTATAATACATTGGGTTGAAAAATGCAGCGCCACATGGGAAGCTTCTGATTGCCGCGCATTAAAATGGGTTTGCTTCACAATAACTCCTTCAGCTAAATTGGCGCCGTCTGGAGGTAATGCAAAATCAGCATATCCCCTAAAAGGAACTAAAGTTGAACTTCAAAACGTATCGGAAAACAACCAGGTTAATGTATTAACTGAAGAAATGCTGAAAGAATCAAAGAGTATGAAAGATTTAAAGAAATAGAACTTAATGATTAGTCAGGTGTTCATCTAAAATGACACCTGACTTTCATTTTCTATATTAAGTAACTCACGTTACGCAAAAACNNTTGGGCTAAAGCCCGGATTTTTTTATTTGGTTAAACTCCACGTCCTGAAGGACATGGTTATAAATTAAATTATGCTTAACGTGAGTTAAGTGACTGATTCACCCGAACGGTGTAGTTCCTTTTTCATCCCTTTGCCCGATTGTATTCCGGTGGCTACAATCATATTTTTTATCTGCATTCATAAATCAAATATATTAATGATTTGTAAAAATAAATTAATTGGAGAACAACCGTGAAAAAATTTAATGCAATATTTTTAATTATAATTTTTGCTGTATCTCTTTTCGTTTGTAGTTGTAGTGCTAGCGGTGGTATTTCGGTAGGTAAACAACAAAATACAAAATCTGTCAAATAGTACTCGTAAAATAATCTTAAACGTGCTGTTTAAATATTTCCACCAAGAGTGAAAAAGATTTATATGCAGCAAAATTTGCATTCACAAATATCCCGGTGATTTAAAAAGCAGTTCTATATTTAATGGAGAATTAAGATGTCAAATTTTGCAATATATCTAATTGGAACTTTATTTGTTGCTGCCGGGCTAGCCATGACAGCTAATAAATTGGGTGTCTCATTAATTTGGATAATCATTGGTGTCATCATCATAGTTGGTTTGGGAATTATGACTGCTGTATCAAAGACACGGCAGAAAGAAAAATCTGGCATTGACAAATGATAAATGAAAAGATCGAAACAAGGCATTATATAATTAATTCAGTAAGAATGTTTATATCAATTATCTTATTGATATTTTTTTCAGATTATGTCCAATCTAAGCAAGCGCCTAAATCTACTCCTAGAAATTTAACTTATGCTTTCTCTAATAATGTCAGTATTAACTATGAATTGATTGGCTATGGTGAAAAGAAGATTGTTCTCTTGCACGGATTCGGAACGTCATTGCATACATGGGATGATATAAAGGATTTATTTCCCGAAGATGAATTTACACTTTACTTAATCGATCTGAAAGGTTTCGGCAATTCTTCTAAACCTGAGGATGATAAATATACAATTCAAGAACAAGCGGTTATTGTCAAACAATTCATTAAGGATATTAATACTGATTCCTTGTATCTCATCGGTCATTCCTTTGGCGGTGCGGTTGCGCTGGTTACTCAAATTTCATTATTAAAAGAGAAGAGCAAAACAAAAATCAGTAAATTGATTTTAATTGATTGTCTCGCTTATTTACAAGAGCTGCCGGTTTTCATGGAATATTTAAGGACACCACTTTTAAATGAATCATCTTTTATATTACCAAATAAACTTAGAGCAGAGTACATTTTAGAGAAAATATTTTATAATAAAAGCATGATTAATAAAAAACTAATTGATCGGTATGTAGCTTTCTATGAAGGCGGCGGCTATGCCTATTCTTTTAATATGTCTGCTTTACAGATCAATCCATATGGATACGAAGAAATAATTAAAGCTTACAAAACCATTACGACGTCATCCTTGATTTTATGGGGTAAAAACGACCAGGTATTATCAGTGGAATATGGCATCAAACTTAGTAAAGAATTACCTAATGCAAGATTGGAAATTATTAATGAATGCGGACATGTTCCGCAGGAAGAAAAATCAGCGGTAACGTTTGAAAAAATTTATGCATTTATTAAGGAGTAAGATTAATTGATGCTGTTCAACAATTTGAATATCATCAGCTTAAAGTTTATTGAAGAATTAATACTATAACTCCGTCGTTTAGAGGCTGTGTGATAATTCGGTTTTTTTAGAAAAATGTTTTGATTTCATTCTAAAAACGAACCCAAAATGTGCTTGACACCCTATTTTCACACAGCCTCTTTACGGCGGAGGTAAAGAACAAGAAAAAAGAAAAGGGCTTTAGCCCAAATAAAATAGATGAAGATGTAAGCTGATAGCAAAATTATGTTTCCATTAAACAAAGAGTTGGGCTTGGCATAGCCATCCCTTCGGGAAAAACCAAAAACTTGTTTCTTTATCTATTCAACGACTTAAAAGTCGTGATTATAAATTAAATTATGCGTAAAGTCAGTAATAAGTTATTTCTAGAAACATAATGAGTTTAAAATGAACCTTGATAATATTGAATCAATTAGGAAATCAGGTTTTAGCGGTTTCAAAAAAATCTCTGAACTTAAACTAGATTCTTCGTCTATCCCTAAAATTAAGGGTGTTTATTTGGTTTTACGTCCTCTGAATAGTCAAGTCGAATTTGTTCAAAAAGGATCCGGCGGATTTTTTAAGGATATGGATCCAAACGTGGATATTAGTGAATTAAAGAAAAAATGGATAGAAGAAGCAAATATTATTTATGTCGACAATGCCGGTGATTCGGATGGCAATGCTACTTTGAATTCTCAATTAAAACTATATCTGAATTTTGGTCATGGTGATAAAGTTGGACATTGGGATGGTAGATTTATTTGGCAAATTAAAAATATTGAAGATTATATTATTTGCTGGAAAGAATTACCAAATGATTGGACAAAAAGTGTTAAAATAAACCTGATGGAATTGTTTAGGCAAAAATATAACAATCTGCCTTTTGCAAATCTGGAAAAATAGATCTGCAGCATCAAAAGAATTTGAAGGAATTGTCTGTGGAAATAATGATTAATCACTCTGCTTTTTACACTCTTCAAATATTTCTGCTGTCCTTCAACTGTAATTTATACAATAAGGCGGGAGTGATAAAATGATTCATCTTTATGAAAGAGGAAAATTAATTGGTGCTATTCAACAATTTGAATTTCATAAAGGGCAAAAAGAGGTAATTGATTTACCCACGTTTGGAGGTTTGCACTATGTTCAAGGACGTAGGGAACCTGACGAGGTTACTTTCCAGTTGCCGTTTTTTCATGACAATGCTGGCATACATGAGTTGGTCGATGAAGATGGTAATGTTATGGAAATTACTTTTGTAAATATATCTTCATCAAATAACACTACGTTTATAAAAGCATATGTCCATTCAATTAGAAAGGCATTGTAAAAGAATGCTATCTTACTTAATCTGTTTGAAATTCATTTCCATCTTATCAGCTAAAAGATGTAGTTCCTTTTTCATCCTTTTGTACGATTGTTTTATACACTAAATAGTTGCACCTTAATTATGCTGGCAGGTAATTAATATTTATTTGCAAGGAACTATTATATATAGAACATAAGCTCAAAATCCCAATAATACTATTGATTTAGAATTCAAGGGATATAAATTCTAACCCTTATTAGATTTATGAAGGTCTCGTGATAAATATTAATAAAAAAGTAAAAACAAAATCTGCTGTTAATCCGGCTCACACAAAAATCAGCTTAAAATCTGCTGATGAACAAGATGATTTTGCTGAGAAGATATTCAACACTGTGCGGGAACCTTTAATTTTACTTGATAAAGAGTTTAATGTAGTTAATGCCAGCCGTTCATTCTATAATTTCTTTAAAGTTACCTCTAATGAAACTTTAGGAAGACTATTTTATGATTTGGGAAATCACCAATGGAATATTCCAAAATTAAGAGAACTTCTTGAGAAAATCCTTTCCCAAAATATAACATTCGAAAAATTTGAAGTTGAACATAATTTTACCTCAATCGGTAAACGCGTCTTGCTTCTTGATGCTCGGCAAATTGAAAGAGGTCCGGGAAAAGAAAAAATAATTCTTTTAGCCATTGAAGACATTACCGAAAATAAATTGGCGGAAGAAGAGCTGCAGAAAAGCAATAAAAAATATCTGGGCATATTTGAAAATATACAGGACGTGTACTTCGAGACATCAATTGACGGAACATTACTTGAAATCAGCCCTTCCATTAGTAATGTATTGAAAGGGAAATACCGCAGGGATGATCTTATTGGAAAGTCGATGAATGATTTATATTCTGATGCCAATGAGCGAAAAGTTTTCTTATCAGCTTTACAACAGCAAGGAAATGTTGCCGATTATCAAATTACATTGAAAAATTCCGGCGGTTTATTGATTCCATGTTCCATCTATGCAAAAATATTGTTCGATGATAAAGGCAATCCTAAAAAAATTGTTGGAAGTTTGCGCGATATTACCAAACGCAAAAGCGCTGAAGAAGCACTGGAACACGAACGAAATCTTTTCCAGACATTACTCGATAATGTCCCTGATTTGATTTATTTCAAAGATGCTGATGGACGCTATCTGCTTAATAATCGTAATCACCTGCTTTCTCTTGGTAATAAGAATCAGGAAGAAGTTATTGGAAAAACCTCTTTTGATTTCGATCCTCATGAACTTGCACAGCAATACTATAATGATGAGATGCATGTGGTTCAAAGTGGAAAACCTTTATTCGACAAGGAAGAACTGGCTTTGCGCCGGGATACCGGAGAACAACGCTGGCACTTGACAAGTAAAATTCCATTGATAGATAAAGATGGAAATGTGAAAGGAATTGTTGGAATCAGCCGTGATATAACAAAAAGCAAACGGGCTGAAGAAGAATTGCAGAAAAGCGATAACAAGCTGAAAGAGGCTATGAAGATTGCCAAGCTTGGTACCTGGGATTACGATGTTTTTCTCGATCAGTTTACCTTCAACGATCAATTCTATACTCTCTTTAACACAACTGTAGAACGGGAGGGTGGGTATAATATGTCATCTTCACATTACACTCAAAAGTTTGTTCAGCCGGATGACATGTCCATGGTAGGTGCGGAAATTCAGAAATCGCTGGAAACTACCGATCCTAATTACTTTGTCCACATAGATCATCGGATAATCCGTGCCGATGGTGGGGTAGGTTACATAACTGTCTTTATTCGTTCTGAGAAAGATGTAAATGGCCGTACTGTGAAAACACATGGTGTAAACCAGGACATTACAGAGCGCAAACGGGCTGAAAAGGAAATTGAAGAGATAAATAGGCATCTGGGAGAACTAAATAAAACAAAGGATAAGTTATTCTCGATCATTGCCCATGATCTCAGGAATCCATTTATCACTATACTGGGTTTTTGCGAGATACTTCAGACAGAATTTGTTCAATTAACTGAAGATGAAAAATTATCATATATAACAGAGATGAAAAAATCTGCCGAAATTTCTTATGCTCTTCTTCAAAATCTTTTACAATGGTCACGTTCTCAGACAGGACACATAGAATTTGCACCCCAAAAAATTGATCTTTTGAAAATAATTAAAGACAATATCAAATTAGTTAAGACATCTGCTGAAAGGAAAGAAATCGATATAAGTTATAAAATCCCGGAATCAGCAAATATTATAATTGCAGACGAAGATATGCTCAATTCAATAATTAGAAACTTATTGACCAATGCATTAAAATTTACTATGAGGAGTGGTAAAATAGAAATCGCAGTTGTTGAACTGCAAGAATTTGTAAAAATATGTGTATCCGATACCGGCGTTGGTATGAACGAAGAAGTAAGAAAAAATTTATTCAGGCTTGATGCAACGCATTCAACTGTTGGCACCGATAATGAGGCGGGTACCGGTTTAGGATTAATTCTCTGCAAGGAATTTGTTGAAAGACATGGAGGGAAGATTTGGGCTGAAAGTGAATTAGGTAAAGGAAGTAAGTTCTTCTTTACTCTTAAAAGCAACTTCACTAAAACATCAGATTCAAAACCAGACACTATTATGTAAATTAAAATGAAAACAAAATGTTTTACTAACACAACAATGATATAGATTAAGAAATAATTGCTGAACATTGTTCCAATGGTGGGTATCATGGCAAAAAATAATAAATTTGAAAAAATAAAATCTTCCAATAATCCTCATTCTAAGATCAAATTAAGATCCCCTGATGATAAAGGTAATTTCGCTGAGATAATTTTCAACACTGTGCGGGAACCTTTACTTGTATTAGATAAAGAGTTAAGAGTTGTTAAAGCCAGCCGTTCATTTTTTGATTTCTTCAAGGTCACATCCGATGAAACAATTGGAACACTTTTATATGATTTGGGAAATCACCAATGGAATATTCCAAAACTGAGAGATCTTCTGGAGACAATCCTTCCTGAAAAAACAACATTTAATAACTATGAGGTTGAACACGAGTTTCCTGCAATCGGTAAACGTACTATACTTTTGAATGCCCGGCAAATTGAAAGGGCTGCTGGCAATGAGAAGATTATCCTGCTTGCTATTGAAGATATTACTAAACGAAAAATCAAAGAAGAATCGTTAGGTGAAAACAGACGTATCACTAATGAATATATTGACATTCTTTTAAATCATGCACATGCACCAATTATTGTTTGGAACTCTCTACTTATTATTATACACATCAATCAAGCTTTTGAAAAATTGAGCGGTTATAGTGGAGCTGAATTAATTAATAAAAAGGTTGACATTCTTTTCCCCAAAGATAAAATTGAGTCAACTCTTGAGTTAATAAAAAATACTCTTCTAGACGATGAACGGACTGATATTATCGAAATAGATATTTTGACAAAAAATAAAGATCTCAAGACAGTTCTTTGGAATCCAGCAAATATATTTGATAATGAGGGGAAAAATATTGTTGCAACAATTGCACAAGATATTACTAATCGTAAACGGTCTGAGGAAGCGTTAACAATTTTAGAAACCCGGTATCGCCGTCTTTTCGAATCCGCAAAAGATGGAATTCTTATCCTTAATGCAAATACAGGAAAGATTATTGATGTGAATCCGTTTTTGATTGAGTTATTGGGTTATTCAAAAGAAAACTTAATTGAAAAAGCTATATGGGAGATTGGTTTCTTCAAAGATATAGCCGCTAATGAAGACAAATTTATTGAACTGCAGCAGAAAGAATATGTACGTTATGAAAATTTACCGCTTGAAACTGCTGGCGGTCGAAAGATAAATGTTGAGTTCGTAAGTAATGTATATATTGTAAATCATCATAAGGTTATCCAATGTAATATACGCGATATCACCGAACGCAAAAAGGCAGAGATGGCTCAGCTTGCCAACGAAATCAAATACCGCTCTCTTTTTGAAAACAGTATGGACGCTATTCTTTTAACAAGTCCCGGTGGAAAAATCTTCACTGCTAATCAGGAAGCATGCAGAATGTTTGGATATTCGAAAGATGAGTTTATCAAATTGGGTAGAGCCGGAGTGGTGGATATTACCGACCCCCAATTATCAGGTTTGTTATCAGAGCGGGCATTGAACGGAAAAGTATATGGTGAATTAATATTTATCCGGAAAGATGGAACACACTTTCTAGCAGAAATTTCATCTTCTATTTTTAAAGATTTTGAGGGATTTGAACGCACAAGTATGATCATTCGCGATATAACCGCGCGCAAACATGCAGAAGAATTATTGAGGAAAAGTGAAGATAAATACCGCAGCATTTTTGAGAACGTACAGGACGTGTACTATGAGGCGTCAATGGACGGAATGATACTCGAAATCAGTCCTTCTATCGAGATACTGTCGAAAGGAGGATATCATCGGGATGATCTCATCGGGAAGTCGATATATGATTTCTATTCTATTAAAGATGGGCGGCTAGCTCTAATTACATTATTACATGAACAAGGCAATGTTACAGATTATGAGGTTATTCTTAAGAACCGTGATGGTTCTCACGTGCAATGTTCCATTTCTGCGAAGATGCAATTCGATGCTCACAATACACCTTTGAAGATAATCGGCATTATGCGTGATATTACTTTGCGCAAAAAGGCGGAAGAAGCTTTAATTGAGAATGAGGCAAAATATCGCAATCTCTTCAACAATTCCGAAGTTGGTATGTTTAGAACTCGGCTTGATGGTTCGGAAATTTTGGAGTTCAATGAAAAGTATCTCAAGATTCTTAATTATACTCGTGAGGAAGTAACAGGAAAATTTTCTGTAAACATGTGAGCTGATAAACGTGAGCGAAATGAGATGGTAAAGATGCTTGAAGCTGAAGGTCATGTTACAGATTTAGAGTTTAGGCTATTGACCAAACAAGGAGAAGTTAGAAGATGTATTGCTTCTTTACGGTTATATCGGGATAAAGGAATTCTCGAGGGTTCAGTTCAAGACATTACCGGGCGCAAGTTAAATGAAGATAAGTTAAGAGAATCACAGTTAATCCTCGAAGGGATTATAAATGCAATACCAGTGAGAGTATTCTGGAAAGACAAAAATCTTATTTACTTGGGCTGTAACAAAATATTCGCAGAGGATGCGGGATTTAACGATCCAAAAGAAATCATTGGGAAAGATGATTTCCAGATGACGTGGAGTGATCAGGCGGAACTGTATCGTGGTGATGACCGTTCGGTAATAGAGAGCAACAAGTCAAAGCTTCTTATCGAAGAACCCCAGACAACCCCCGATGGAAATACTATCACACTTCTTACTAACAAGATTCCTTTACGCAATTCTATTGGAGAGATAACTGGAATGATCGGAACATATATTGATATTACTGAACTAAAGCATAAAGAGAAAGAATTGCTGGAAGCTAAAGAAAGAGCTGAACAATCCGATAAATTAAAATCAGAATTTCTTGCACAGATGTCGCATGAAATAAGATCACCTATGAATGCAATATTAAGTTTTTCAAATATTATAAAAGAAGATATTAATGAAAAACTTACCCAGGATCAATTGAAATATTTTAATGGAATTGAGAGCGCAGGTCAAAGATTGATAAGAACTGTTGATTTGATACTTAATACTTCCGAAATGCATGTTGGTACGTACCAGCCCTATTTTAATCGAATTAAATTAATTGGAGAAGTTATAGAAAGCGTTAAACATGATTACACAAAACAAATTAATGAAAAAGGATTAATATTAAATATCGTTTCTAATGTACCCGAAGTAATAATAGTTGGAGATAAGTACAGCGTTCTGCAAATTTTTATGAACTTGATAGATAATGCTGTTAAATACACAAGTGAAGGTTCAATCATAATCAAAGTTGATAAGAACAAGGATGAAATAAAAGTAATCATCGAAGATACCGGAATCGGTATGTCTGAAGAATTTATGACCCGGATGTATGAACCATTTAGGCAAGAAGAAAGAGGATACTCTAGAAGATTTGAAGGCAATGGATTAGGGCTTTCGCTTGTAAAAAAATATTGTGAACTGAACAGAATAACTATTGAGGTTGAATCAAAGAAAGACATAGGAACTAAGTTCACATTAACTTTCAACCGCACTTAATAATAAAGCAAAAAAGATTTTATGGATTAATGGAAACTTTATGCAGAAAAAAAAGAAGTTAGTTGTTGTTGAGGATGATGAACTGAATCAATTAGCATATTCTGGAGTACTATCCAAGTTTTATGATGTAATAATCTGCGGAAGTGATAAAGAATTTTATTTAGCATTAACCAATAATTCGTATGACTTATTTATAATCAATTTAGCTTTGAATTGTGAAAAAGACGGACTCGATTTAATTAAAGAATTGCGGCTGATGAAAGAGTATAAAAAAACTCCGATTATTGTTGTAACAGCCTATGCATTTAAAAGAGACGAGATAAATTCTCTAGCGGCAGGCGCAAATAAGTTCATTACCAAACCATTTAGCAATAAAACTTTGCTGGAAGAGATTGAAAACATGTTTAAATAGTATTTGATAGAATTGATCAAAATAACGCTATTCTGTGCATGAAAATAGTTTCAAATATACGCTAAAGATGTAATCCCTTTTCCATCCCTTTGCTCCATTGAATTGATCTATTCAAAGTTATAACTTTTATTTACAAGCATTATGATTAATGAAATATGAAAATAATTTAAAAGGAAAAGCAATGGAGAACTCATTAAATGAAATCTTGATGGTTGTAGCATCAAATTTGACAATTGCATTCTTTCAAAGGGAACAAACGTTATTGACTAAAACTAACTCATCTATGGATCTTGATAGGAACAGTATGGTAATTATACCTGAAGTTTATGAAGAAATTTTGGAGGGTCTAAAGAAAAAGTGTCTCATTTAAAAACTCCATTATGAATTATAATTAGTTAAAAAAAATGTTCTGTTTCATTTTTCTCGCATAAAAGATGTAGTTCCTTTTTCATCCCTTCGCCTGATTGAACTTGTGTTCAAATTAGTTGCATCTTATTTACGCTGTAATGAATTATTATAATGATAATGAAAAATCTTATTAGATATTGAGTTCGAGCTCCGGACAAAAATATTGGTAAAGAAAAACGATTTCTAACTTTATTAGATATAGGCTTGTATTATGGAAAAGATTGATAAAAAAGGAAGAATAAAATCAACTAATAATCCACTTCTCTCAAAAATCAAATTGAACTCTGAAGTGGAAGTTAGTGAATTTGCCGAAAACATAATTAATACTATGAGCGAACCTTTACTTTTATTAGATAAAGATTTAAGAGTAGTCAAAGCAAACCGTTCATTTTATGATTTCTTCCATGCAAACCCCAAAGAAACTATTGGAACCCTTATATATGATTTGGGAGAGCACCAATGGAATATTCCGAACCTTATAAAACTGCTGGAGACAATCCTACCTGAAAAAACTACTTTCGATAACTATGAAATAGAACTCAATTTTTCTGCAACCGGTAAATGCATAATGCTTTTAAATGCCCGTCAAATTGAAAGAGCCTTTGAAAAAGAGAAGATAATTCTTCTTGCATTTGAAGACATCACTGAACGCAAACGTACAGAGGATGAATTGACAATATTAGAAACCCGTTATCGCCGTCTCTTTCAATCGGCAAAAGATGGAATTCTTATCCTTGATGCAGAAAATGGAAAGATTGTTGATGTAAATCCATTCTTGATAGAATTACTCGGCTACTCGAAAGAAAAATTAATTGAAAAAGAAATATGGGAAATTGGATTTTTCAAAGATATCGCAGCCAATAAAGATAAATTTGTTGAATTACAGCAAAAAGAATTTGTCCGTTATGAAGATTTGCCGCTTGAAACTGCATCCGGACAAAAAATTAATGTCGAGTTTGTAAGCAATGTTTATTTAGTAAACAATCATAAAGTAATTCAATGCAATATTCGTGATATAACTAAACGGAAAGAGAAAGAAGCCGGACTGGAAAAAACCCGTAAAGAACTTGTGGTGATTAAAGAATCGGCTGATGAAGTAAGTGAATTTGCTGTAAATATTATCAACACTGTGCGTGAACCTTTACTTTTATTGGATAAAGAATTAAGGGTAGTTAATGCCAGCAGTTCATTCTATGATTTCTTCAAAGTGACTCCTGAGGAAACTATCAGAACTCTCATTTATGATCTGGGAAATCACCAATGGAATATTCCTAAACTTAGAGAACTGCTGGAGACAATCCTTCCTGAAAAAACAACATTTGATGACTATGAAGTAGAACACGATTTTTCTACAATTGGTAAGCGTATAATGCTTCTAAATGCCCGGCAAATTCAAAGAGGATCAGAAAAAGAACAGATAATACTTCTTGCCATTGAGGACATAACCGAACGTAAAAAGATAGAAAACGGACTGGAAAAAACACGTAAAGAACTTGTAGTGATTAAAGAATCGGCAGATGAAGTAAGTGAGTTCGCCGAAAATATAATCAACACAGTCCGGGAACCTCTGCTTTTATTAGATAAAGAGTTAAGAGTAGTCAAAGCCAGCCACTCATTCTTTGATTTCTTCAAGGTAAGTTCCGAAGANNATGAAGTAGAACACGATTTTTCTACGATCGGTACACGAATCATGCTATTGAATGCACGTAAAATTCAAAGAGGATCGGAAAAAGAACAGATAATACTTCTTGCCATTGAGGACATTACCGAACGTAAAGAGGTCGAAGCCGGTTTGGAAAAAACCCGTAAAGAACTTGTAGTGATTAAAGAATCGGCAGATGAAGTAAGTGAGTTCGCCGAAAATATAATCAACACAGTCCGGGAACCTCTGCTTTTATTAGATAAAGAGTTAAGAGTAGTAAAAGCCAGCCACTCATTCTTTGATTTCTTCAAGGTAAATTCCGAAGAAACTATTGGAACGCTTNNAACACGATTTTTCTACAATCGGTACGCGAATTATGTTATTGAATGCCCGTAAAATTCAAAGAGGATCCGAAAAAGAACAGATAATACTTCTTGCCATTGAAGACATTACCGAACGTAAAGAGATTGAAGCCGGTTTGGAAAAAACCCGTAAAGAACTTGTAGTGATTAAAGAATCGGCAGATGAAGCAAGTGAATTCGCTGAGAACTTAATCAACACTGTGCGTGAACCTTTAATCGCCCTGGATCAAAAGTTAAGAGTAGTTAAAGCCAGCCGTTCTTTCTATGAATTCTTTAAAGTAACCTCTGACGAAACTATTGGAACGCTTATATATGATCTGGGAAATCACCAATGGAACATTCCTAAACTTAGAGAACTGCTGGAGACAATTCTTCCTGAAAAAGCAGCATTCGACAACTATGAAGTAGAACACGATTTTTCTACAATTGGTAAACGTATAATGCTTTTAAATGCCCGGCAAATTGAAAGAGCGCTCGGAAAAGAGAAGATAATTCTTCTAGCCATAGAGGATATAACCGAACGTAAAGAGATTGAAGCCGGTTTGGAAAAAACCCGTAAAGAACTTGTAGTGATTAAAAAATCCGCAGATGAGGCAAGTGAATTCGCTGAAAACTTAATCAACACTGTACGGGAACCTTTACTTTCTTTGGATCAAGATCTCAGGGTAGTCGGGGTCAGCCGTTCATTCTATGAGTTTTTTAAGGTAAAGCCTGAAGAAACTGTGGGACAGCTTATATATGATCTGGGAAATCACCAGTGGAATATTCCAAAGCTGCGGGAATTGCTGGAAACCATTCTTCCACTGAAGGCATCCTTTGATAATTATGAAGTTGAACACGATTTCGCTACAATCGGTAAACGCATAATGCTTCTGAATGCCCGGCAAATTCAAAGGACGTCCAAAACTACCGAACGGATTATCCTTCTGGCTATCGAAGATATAACCGAACGTAAAGAGATTGAAGCCGGTCTTGAAAAAACACGTAAAGAACTTGCTGTGATTAAAATATCTGCCGATGAAGTAAGTGAATTTGCTGAGAACTTAATCAACACTGTGCGTGAACCTTTAATTGCACTGGATCAAAAGTTAAGAGTAGTTAAAGCCAGCCGTTCATTCTATGAATTCTTTAAAGTAACCTCTGACGAAACTATTGGAACGCTTATATATGATCTGGGAAATCATCAATGGAACATTCCTAAACTTAGAGAACTGCTGGAGACAATTCTTCCTGAAAAAGCAGCATTCGACAACTATGAAGTAGAACACGATTTTTCTACAATTGGTAAACGTATAATGCTTTTAAATGCCCGGCAAATTGAAAGAGCGCTCGGAAAAGAGAAGATAATTCTTCTAGCCATAGAGGATATAACCGAACGTAAAAAGATAGAAGATGGTTTGGAAAAAACCCGCAAAGAACTTGTAGTGATTAAAAAAACCGCAGATGAAGTAAGTGAATTCGCCGTAAATGTAATCAACACTGTACGGGAACCGTTACTTTCACTGAATCAAGACTTAAGAGTAGTTACAGCCAACCGCTCTTTCTATGAGTTCTTTAAAGTTACTTCTGATGAAACTATTGGAAAACTGATATACGATTTGGGGAATCAACAATGGAATATTCCTAAACTAAGAGAATTATTAGAGACAATCCTTCCTGAAAAAACAANNAAGTAGAACACGATTTTTCTACAATTGGTAAACGCATAATGCTTCTGAATGCCCGGCAAATTCAAAGAGGTACGGAAAAAGAACGAATTATTCTTCTTGCCATAGAAGATATAACTGAACGTAAGGAGATAGAAACCGGTCTGGAAAAAACCAGCAAAGAACTTGCGGTAATTAAAAAATCCGCTGATGAAGTAAGTGAATTTGCTGAAAACTTGATCAACACTGTGAGAGAACCTTTACTTGCGCTGAATCAGGAATTAAGAGTAGTAAAAGCCAGCCGTT
>PMDS01000018.1 GCA_003155655.1 Melioribacter sp. | reverse complement strand
GCTGAAGAAATTGAAACCGGTTTCGAACTGCAAAATGATTTCAAGGGGAAGACTTTGATGGCATGTAAGTACTGCATTAAAGAAGAACTCGGTTATTGTACCCTTACGAGCAATGAAAAACCGGAAGAACCTCTGTATCTATTAAGCGGCAATAAAAAATATAGGCTTGTTTTCAACTGCAAAGAATGCATGATGGAAATAAAATATGACTGAGGGTGTTTTTTTTGTGCTTTAAATCAACCGACACGTATTACTGCTTTGACTTTTTTTGTATTCTTTACCATCTTAATACCAAGATAATTAAACTCATGCTTCATATAGCTTGAATCTATTCCCAATCCTAAAATCAGAGTATTATTTTAATAGAACATTCGTAACACAAGGAGGAGCCAATGAAAAAAATAATTTTATTGGGAATATTCTGTGCGTTATTTTATCAAACTACATCAATCGCTCAGCCTGAGCCGGTAAAACTAATTGGCAGGCACACTATAACATTCGAGGGAGGAGCTAAAACTAATTCAAATACATCTGTTAATACCGGGGCAAGCGGGGTAGACGTTAAAAGCGGATTTGTAGGCTCTATTAATTACGGATATTGGTTTGATGAAGAGTGGGAAATTACAATTAGCGCAGGAGTGTTAGGCGCCGGTACCAGCACCAAATACAATAATGTAGAAACAAGTTGCGTAATTCCTTTATTATTCGGCTTAAAATATTATCCACATATACTTGCACTAGGTGCAATTGGACGGAGCTATTTTGGCTTAGCTGCCGGTGATTATATGGGATTTGCAACTAAAACCGGAGCATTTTCGAACACAAGTGTTGTAAGTGAATCGGTTTTGGAAGGACAGCTATCGGTTGGTGCAGATTTTTTTGTAGCATCGTGGTTTAAGATTGGTCCAAAATTGTCCTACCACTTTATTGGAGATTTCAGCGAAGTTATTGGAACAAAGAAAAATCTAAGCGGCGCAGCATTTTCCGTAGAGTTAGGAATCGTCTTGTAAGCGAATCTTTTTTGAAAATTAATTAAAAAGTCCCGCTTTGAATACTAAATTTATAGCGGGGCTTTTCTTTTATAATAACATCCTGCTTTATTTAATAATTCCAACTCACTTATCTTTGCTTTATACTTTTCTGTTGAATACCTGCTTTCTGCAGCAATATAATTTGATGTGTTAATTAGTACTTGTTAAGTTTCTATTAATAAATTTTACTCTTGATGAAAACTGTAATTCTTCTTGTTGCTATTATAGCAGGTATTTTTTTTCCCTATGGACATAATTACGTTTACCTGATACGCTACTTTTTGATGATGATGCTTTTCTTTTCCTTCTTAGATGTTAAAATTGTAAAAGAAATAGTTAGTTTAATTCATTTCGAGATTCTGGCGGCAATAATCTTTACCTCTGTTGTACTTTATTTATTGATAAAACCTTTCAATGTTATACTTGCCCAGGCTGTTTTCATTGCCGCAATTGCACCCACGGCAATTGGCGCACCTGTGGTGGTCAGCTTGAAAAAAGGGAACGTTGAATTTGCTGCATTCTCCCTGCTGCTTAACAATGTAGCGATTGCATTTTTACTTCCTTTCTTATTACCAATTCTTACCAACAGCTCTGCCGGAGTTTCTATAGTAAAAGTTTTAATACCAATTTTGATAACAATTTCGGTTCCTTTTGCTGTAGCACAAATAATTAAATTTCTTCTTCCAAAAATTTGGAGCAGACTTGTCGGATGGAAAGATTCCTCTTTCTTTTTTTTGATGGGCACCGTCTACATCGCTATTTCAGACGCTTCAAATTATATCCGCACAGAACTTACAGCAAATTATGGGATTGTATTCCTAATTGCATTGACCTCTGCACTATTGTGCATTTTTTATTTCACACTCGGATGGTTCCTCGGCGGCAAAAAATTTGCTTTTGAAGCCAGCCAGTCATTAGGTCAAAAGAATAATGCATTCACAATTTGGGTCTCTCTTTTATTCATCAGCCCTGTTGCAACATTAGGCCCCGTTTTTTATGTGCTGGCTCAAAATGTTTACATTTCATGGGAATTGTACAATACTAATTCCGTACATGTAAGTCCTGAATAGCCATTAAATTTAAATCTTTTCACTTGCATATATCATAAATTCATATAATATTAAGACTGTTGGTCTGCTTATAAAAAGCCAGGAAAGGGATAATAAATGAAGAAATTCTTAAAAATTCTTGCATACATTGTGGGGGCGTTAGCAGTAGTCATAATAGCTTTTCTTATTTATTTTAATTCAACATATCCAAAAGTCGATCCGCCGTCAAACGAAAAAGTTGAAATTACCCCGGCACGTCTCGAGCGTGGAAAATATCTTGTTCAACATGTTACTGTATGTATAGACTGCCATTCGACACGCGATTATTCTAAATATGCCGTACCTGTAATGGAAAATACTTACGGCAAAGGCGGCGAAAAATATGACTGGCCAACTGCCCAGGTGCCCGGTGTGATATATGCTAAAAATATTACTCCTGCCGGAATTGGTAATTATTCTGATGGCGAACTTATAAGAGCAATTGCTTGCGGTGTAACCAAAGACGGCTCTGCTCTATTTCCCTTAATGCCGTACATGAACTACAGTCAGTTTACAAAGGAAGATTTGTATTCGGTGGTTGCTTACATCCGTTCCTTGCAGCCAATTCAAAATGAAGTACCGCAAGGCTCAATAGATTTTCCGGTGAACTTAATAATCAAAACAATACAGCCAAAATCTTTTGTTCCGGCTAAAGAACCGGATAGAAACAATCCGCTTGAATACGGAAAATATTTGGTTACAATTGCAAGCTGCAGCGACTGCCATACGCAAATGGAAAAAGGGCAGCCAATTCCAGGAAAAGAATTTGCCGGCGGATTTCCATTTCAGCTTTCCGGCGGGGTTGTGCGTTCTGCTAATATTACTCCAGATAAAGAATCGGGAATCGGATCATGGTCAAAAGATGATTTTATTGAGAGATTTAAATCCATGGATCCTATAGCTTATCCCCCGGCGAGTGTTGATCCAAAAGAATTTAATACGGTAATGCCATGGACTTTATTAGCCGGAATGAGCAATGAAGATCTTGGCGCAATATATGAGTATTTAAAAACTCTAAAACCGGTTTCAAATACAGTGGTTAAGTTTACACCGAATAAATAATTTTATCCGGCCGTCAAGGACCATTCCTTGACGGAATCAATTCTACTGTCGAGGAGTGGTCCTCGACAGCCAAGAAAAATATCGGCAATTATACTTTCTTCGATAACCTTCGAGGTCACTTCTTTGCGACCTCTAAGGTTTTTCTTTTTACTTTGTTACTTCCAAAATCCAATCTTTCATAATTTTTAAAGCATCTTCAGAAAATGTTTCTTCAAGTTGTCCATACTCAGCTACTGCACATGTTTTACAGTGCTGGAAAAGATGATTCAAGCCGGGCAATTCAACTATCTTAAATTTTTTATTGCCGCCATTTTTCAATGCATTTTCTATCCCACTTAGATTTTCTTTGGGAGAGACCTGCACATCACTCCCGCCGTTGAGAGCAAGTACCGGAACAGTAACGCTTTCTAAAGTTGGCCGGGGATCATATTTTAAGAAAAATCTAAACCAGGGACTTAAAACAGTGTTTACCATAGCATTAAATGATTGTAACGAATATTCTTCTTTCTTCTTTTCATTTTCATTAAGCTTACTAATTTCTTCTTCATATAACAAATTCAGTTTTTTATAAGCAGCAGCGCTATCCGGTTCATTTACAATTATGCTATATGCTTTTTTATTTATCGAAACAGCTTTTTCAATGTCTTCCTTTTTGCTGTCACCCGATTTCATTACAAGCTCTGTTTGTTTCAGAAGAAGCTCGTCACCCCTCACACCGGGTCCCGCAAGAAGAATAATAAAACCAACATCATTCGAACTGACTGCAACCATTGGTGCAATTTCCCCGCCTTCACTATGTCCTGCAATACCAATTTTTTTTAAATCAATCTCTTTTCGTGTCTTCAAATATTCAACCGCGGCTTGTGCATCTGTCGCAAAATCTGCGGTAGTACACCCCGCAAAAGTTCCTTTTGATTGTCCCTTTCCGCGGTCATCACAACGCAGCACTGCTATTCCATTTCTTGACAGGTAATCTGCTATAACAAGAAATGGTTTGTGTCCAAATATTTCTTCATCCCGGTTCTGCTGTCCGCTGCCTGTAACTAAAACAACTGCCGGAAATTTTTGATTACCCTTTGGATAAGTTAGTGTTCCGGCAAGTTTAAACTTCGCTAAGCTATTATCAAATGAAACTTCTTCCTCGTTATACGGAAACGGCGGCTTTGGCGATTGAGGGCGTTTAACTTCTGTCAGCTTTTCTACCTTCTTAAAATCAAGCTGGGTTGAAGATCCTGCCTGGAGCCATTTACCCCTTACAATGCCGCTGTCTTTTACAACCGCGCCGGCATATTTAACTTTTGATATGCTCAGTTCAAATTTTAGACTGTCGCCTGATAAAGTTATCTTATCAAGAGGAACATTTTTCACGCCCTGATCCGGGCTGTCCAGGTGGGCGGCAATTGAACCGTCTTCATTTTTAAAAACTTTTACAACTATTCTCATCGAGACTGCGCCGGCTTTTATTGATCCTTCCCAAAGGCTAGTATAATTTTTTTCTGCCTGCTGGCCATATAAGACTACGTTAGATAAAAAAAGGCTGGAAAGGATAAAAAGGCATAAACGAATAAATAAATTTTTCATTTTTTATTACTCCCGCAAGTTAAGTTACTCCATTCTTACTCTTTTAAAACTGACTGAAATATATTTCCCTGTCATAGCAAGCGTCCCGCTTAATTCGTTTTTATTGTCGTTGAGTTCGGCTTTGTACAATCCATCCAATTCTTTAAAAAATATTTTAATTTTATTTCCTGTTACTGTAACATCGTCTGTGCTAATATTAAAAATATCGGCATCTTGACTTTCCATTCTAGCATAGAATATGCCATCTAATTCATAAATTGTAAGGGAAGCCCTATAAAAACTGTCTCCTAATTCAATTGCATTTTCCTGCCCGGCGCCTGTAGTCCATTTGCCAAGAAATAATTTTGAAGTTTCCGGCTGCGCACTGGCGACCGTATTAATAAAAAATAATGAGACAAATAAAGAAAGCAATAGAATTTTTTTTCTGCAAAAGATATATCTCTTCATATAAACCAATCTATTTTATGAGTTGAATAATAAATGTTTTTATTGCATTTCAAAAAAATTAAGAGTTTTGTACTTACCATTTATTAAAATGTATCCTTGATTTTTTAAACCGCTGAGGCGCCGAATGCTTTTCGTTAGGATAGCCCAATACAATTAAAGAAATAGGAATAATATTTTCAGGAAGTTCGAACAATTTAACTAAGGGCTCCATTCTTTCCAGGCGCGGGTAAACACCAAGCCAAACACCTCCCAATCCAAGATCGTGAGCAGCTAATAATAAATTTTCAGTGGCTGCCGCGCAATTAATTGCATTGTACTCCGTTATATGCTCAATGTTAAGGTCTCCACAAACTAATATTGCAAGCGGCGCTTCATAAGCCATATTTGCGTGTGGATGTACTCTGGGAATACGGTGTAATAGTTCTTTCATGGTAACCACTATGAAATGCCACGACTGGGTATCGCGGGCAGAGGGAGCATACATTGCTGCTTCTAAAAGCTTATTAACAGTTTCGTCTTCAATTGGTTCGCTTGTAAACTTTCTTATGCTTCTTCTTGTGCGGATTGCTTCTAAAGTTTCCATTATCTATTCAATTATGTTTTCAAAGACAAATTCATCCAGCCTTTAATTAAATATAAGATAAAGACATCACAATATAAACCGGTCTTAATATTATCCGCCATTTCACAAGCACAAATTCAAATTAGTTTCAAATAAAAATCTTTAATTTAGCCCAACCCTGCTGTAAAGATATTTTCGCTTTTCTACAGATAAAAATTCCGACATTTTCATAAGGCATTGCATATTTATTTTCAAGCGTTCCGGATAGTTCCACCTGTTCAAAGAATTTGCTGTTATCCTGCTTGTTTGAGCCTACAACTATAGCAGCTTCGCCATTAAAATTTTGCGGCGGACCCCAAAACCAATAATTATTATGCGCAGAATACGCTTTCGGCAGACCATACTGCTTCCCATAATAATCTATTGCCCCTGCTTCTCCATAATTCTGAGCAAATATTACAACATTCTTTTTCTCATCTTCAGAAAGTTTATTATATGCAGCAGCAACCTCTTCAACCATTTCTTTCCATCCAAAACGGTCCGCATAAAACTGGGGAAGTATTCCCAGGTGCTGTCTTTCACCGCTTCCCGGTTTTACACCCAGCGATCCGGAAAAACCGATAAAAGCTTCAACGTTTAAAACAGGTATGGCGAACGGAGTTACACTAACGGCTGCCGGAATAAGTATTAAGATAATCAATGCATACCGCCCCCAGCTATTGATATATTTATCAATTAATATCTCTGCACCTACAACACCTGCGGCAATTATCACAGGGAATAAAATTCCCATGTAATATGGTTTCCCGTTAAAAAAGACAAAAACAAAAAAGATTAAAATTAGCGTCCAGGCAATTAACGCAAACTGTCTTCCAGTTTTGTTGAAGACCAAAAAGTAAATTGCCGTTAACAGGAAGAAAATGAAAAAAGGATTTAATTCCATTATGCTGCCAGATAAAAACCCAATAACTCCTAACGGCTGGTTTTTTCTTGATGCGGCATTGCGCATGAATTCAATTGTTGGGAAGCTGTTAGCTATCTGCCAGATTATATTTGGAAGAAAAATCAAGAATGCTATAGCTGCACCTATGTATAATTCCTTTGATAGAAAATACTTTCTATGTTTTGTAAGAGCCATACCCACAGCCAGCCCAAAAGCTATAAACACCGGCGACAGTTTATTTTGCAGGCCTATGCCGAAAATGATTCCAAGCGGAATCCATAATTTTTTATTTTCACTTTTAATTAACCGGATCAGCAGGAAAAAGATTAATGACGAAAACAAAATGTCAAATGAGTTCATTGAGAAGATGCTGCCTGCGCCTAAAATTGTTCCGCAGAAAACAGCAGCAAAAGCAGAAACACTCTGGGCAAATTTATTACCGCTCATTTCACGCGCAATTAGACCCGTTACAAATATAATTCCGCAGGACGCGGCGTAAGCAAAAATCCTGATCCCCAAAATTGATTCACCAAAAAGAATTCTAGAAACTGCCAGCACAAGAATCGAAAACGGCGGCTGGTCAACATAACCCCAATCAAGATGCTTTGAACATTCTAAATAATAAAATTCGTCCCTGAATAAACCATAATTACCTGCAAATAAAACAAGTAAAAGAAATTTGAAAATAGAAATGTAAATAAGTACTGCATTATCGCCGGTAAAATCTAATCGTTTTTCCGGTTGGCTCATTTAGTTTTCCCGTATTAATTTTAGTGTATATGTGATATTAAGAAATTTATTACAAAAAAATAACTGCAGTTTGGCGCTGCTGAGCGTCTCCCGGTTAGTAATTTGTACCCGCTTTCTGTCAGAAATATTAAAATCAGATAAAATTATGAGTACTGTTCCGTATTCGAAATATTATGTGCTAAAGCTTAATACTGCTATTAATTAGAACGAAGCTTAATTTCTCCTTTTTCACTGGAAATATTTAATACAGGTCCGCCTCCGTTTATTTCTCGTTTAAAATTTGATCCAGCATGCTTCTTTTTGTTTTCCTCTCTATTAATATTAAAGTCCGAGGTAAAGCCAGCTCTTCTTCCAAGATCAGCAGAAACAGTAAATGCGGTTTTGCCGGGGAGTGAAACTGTAATATCGCCTTTAGTTGTTTCTAAGCGGCTGTCACTTTTTAATTGCGTAAAAGAAATCTCTGCCTGTCCTTTGTATGTTTCCAGATTTATTGAGCCCGTAAGTTCTTTTATCCGGATATCTCCTTTATATGTTTTCAATCTAATTGACGATTGGACTCCGTAAATTTTGATTTCGGATTTATAATCTTCAACTTTTAATTCCGCTGTTTTTGGCATTTGAATTTTATAGTTAACAAACGCCATAGTATTACTTCCGAACCATGAATCCTCATGATTGTATTTTGATTTTATACTTACCGAATTATGAGAATCATCAAAAACAACCTCTGCATTTTCAAGCTGAGTTCTTTTTTTAGTTCCCCAGAATTGTTCATCCGGAGTGATTTTAGCATAAACATGAACTTCTGCTTTGTCCCATGTTTCAATTGTTACATCCCCTTTATAAGTATCAAGGGTTACTGTACCTGTCTTATCCATCTTGAAGGTTTTATCAACCTCCTTAAAATCTTGAGCGCTGTAATTACTAACAACTGTTAAGAACAGAATAATCGAAAACAAAAAAATGCTTTTGCTTTTCATAATGGCTCCGTTTTCTATTGTAAGAAAATTTTATTCTATTTAGACTCTTTACTACCTGCTTTTGTTGTATAATACAATATGCATCTGCCTAATATACAAAGCGGACATGGACGCTTTTTAACTGTTTTTGGAGTGTGGCAGAAAAACTACTATATTAACTTACAAAAACGAATATAACTTTATTTAAAGAATGAAGACCGGAACCAAAATAAAGAAGAAGAAAATCCGGATCCCCCTTCCCAAACAGGTTGGTAAGGTAAAGGAGTCGAGCAAAATCTATAAACGCAGCAAAGACAAACAAATTCCCAAAGAATAAAACATTTATTATCCGGGCTGTTTATAAATCTAATTCGCATTCAAGTTGTTTAGCACAAAACTATTATTGCATTACACGTGTTTATAATAGAAACGTCTATCTTACACTGAAAATTTAACGGAGCAAAAAAATGAAAGTGGGCATTATAGGTAACGGACTTGTGGGTTCTACAGCGGCTTATGCTTTGATGATGCGGCGTTCTGCAAATGAAATTGTAATGGTTGATGCAAATCAAAAACGGGCAACAGCTGAAGCGGCTGATATTCAGCATGCGGTTCCGTTCATTCATGCTGCCGATGTTTACAACGGAACGTATAAAGATTTATCCGGCAGCAAGATAATTATAATTGCTGCTGGCGCCTCGCAAAAACCGGGGGAAACAAGGCTGGCGCTTCTGGAAAGAAATGCGCTTATACTTGAAGAAATAATTTCCAAATCAATCGAAAATACACCGGATGCAATTTTCATTATTGCGACCAACCCGGTTGATATCATAACCCATCTGGCATCAATAATTGCTGAGAAATTCGGAGTACCCTCTTCAAGAGTTATCGGTACCGGCACAACGCTCGATACGGCAAGATTCAGATCTCTTTTGGGAAAATATTTGGGTGTTGATGCACAGCATGTACATGGTTACGTAATTGGAGAGCACGGCGATTCCGAAGTATTAGTTTGGTCAAGTATCGGTGTTGGCGGAATTCCATTAAACGATTTTATCAAATTCAGAGGGCTGGATTTTAATGATGACGTTAAAAAAAGAATAGACGGCGATGTTCGAAATGCCGCTTATAAAATAATCGATGGGAAGGGTTCAACTCATTACGGAATCGGCGGCGCTATAGTGCGGCTGGTTGATGTGATTGCCAGAGACAGCCGTGCAATATTAACCGTTTGCACACGTACCAATAATATTGAAGGTGTTGATGATGTAACCGTTTCATTACCTCATCTTATTTCCGGTAATGGTGAGTTTGGTACACTTCCGTTGAAATTAAACGATGAGGAAAAAGCCGGTTTGCAAAGGAGCGCTAAAATTATACGTGATAAAATTGACGAATACTTTTCCCGGAGGGGCTAACCAGCCAACCCCGACAATAAATTACAAGACATTTACGTCCAAACAATCAAAAATTTGGAAATTTAAATTTGGTTGTTATAATTACTTCACTTATGTTTGTGCTGTAATGGCAGTAACTTTATATGTAGATGTAGACGTAGAAGTAAATTCGAAGCCACACCTGTTTAAAGCCCTGTCGTAACAAAAAATCAATTAATTATTTAAAAAAAATTAAAGGAGCTTCTGTCATGTCAGAGCGCAAACAAGGATCTGTTAAATGGTTTAACAGTGCAAAAGGTTTTGGTTTTATTTCTCAAACCGACGGTGAAGATGTATTTGTACATTTTCAAGCTATTGTCGGAGACGGATACAAAACATTAAATGAAAACGATAAAGTAGAATTTTCTGTTACACAAGGCCCAAAAGGTCTTCAGGCTTCAGAAGTTAAAGTTCTTAAGTAAGAATATTATCTTTTCTCTTTTTGAGATCCCGTCCTTTCCAGACGGGATTTTTTATTTTAAATAATTCCTATGATTTTTTTTGAACCGCACTTAGTGCTTTCAGACAAAACAATATTATTGAGACGCGTTCAACTCGTCTCAATAATTATAAAAATTATTGTGGATTTTCTATAAAGTGTTTGCGATTTTGAACGTAAAATATATTTATTCCGCTCACTTTACGATTGATTAAACTAAAATTTTAACTTTTTTTGTCATTATATCAGAATAAATACCGGATAGAATCAACTAGATTAAAAGGGTGGGATTACTCCAATCCCTGGTATTATTTTATAACAATAAATACAAAAAATCATATATGTCACTTCGGCAATATCCTAAACAATAGAATGATTTTAAATGAATTAGGAAAGATAGTTGATCAAGAATGGTTGAGAACCAAAGAAATAAGAACAAATGTAGATTTAGATTATTATGTAATAATGCCCAATCACATTCATGGTGTTTTAATAATTAATGGAGTAGAGACGCATCGCATGCGTCTCAATCAAGATAATAACAGCCTCAATATTAAAACGCCGGGGATAATGGAACATCTCTCCAAAAATTGTTTGGGAGATATTATTAGGGGTTTCAAATCTGCGGCAACTAAACAAATTACTCAATCTGGTTATAATAATTTTTCCTGGCAATCCCGCTTTTATGATAGAATAATCCGTAATGAAAAAGAATTGTAAAAGATACGTTTATATATAGAACAAAATCCTTTGCGATGGGAATTGGAAAAAAGCCTGCCTGAAAATCTTGATCTCTAAATGGAATGATTAATAGCTCCCCCCAAGTTTGTAAAAACGCCCCGGGTGTGTTTTAAACAAAACAATATTAACGAGACGCGTTCAACGCGTCTCTACGTTTTATTAATCCCGTCCTTTCCAGACGGGATTTTTTATTTTAAATAATCCCTGTGATTTTTTATGTAAGAACGGTCGGGATCGTCTTTAGGGCTTGATAAATAAATTCATTGAAAATGAAATCTATTTTAAGCAATTTTAACCCGGTTGATAAATTTGTAATTAATGCCGGCATATTGATCAACATATCACTCCACAGAAATAATATACATTACATATATTGTTGTTAATCATATTTCTAAAAAATAATTATCCATTACTAGGAGTAACTTTATATGAAAAAAATGGTTTTAATATTGTTTCTTGTGCTGATTGTATTTTCAGGCAAAAGTTTTTCTCAAAGCAATGATGTTGCAAAACCCGATAGACTTCACCCCGCGCTGCTAGTAATTGACATCCAAAACGGTTATTTGCCGCACATGGATAAAGCTGACGTTGAACCGGCAATGGGATATATAAATATGTATATCAACTTTTTTCGCAAAAATGGCTTTCCAATAATTCGGATCTATCATAGCGATCTTAAATACGGATATGGACCTAAGGAGGGTTCGGAAGAATTTGAATTTCCAAAATCAGTTCTGATTAAACCGGATGATCCTAAGGTTATTAAACATTACGGGGATGCCTTTAATAAAACAGAGCTGGATAAAATTTTAAAAGAGAAAAAGGTAAACACAATATTTCTTTGCGGACTTAGCGCTGTTGGATGCGTTCTTGCAACTTATATCGGTGCAGAAGATCACGATTATTCCGCATTCTTTCTTAAAGATGCGGTTATAAGCCACAAAGCAGCTTATACTAAAAATATAGAGGATATTTTTGACGCACTGGGATATGAAGCAGTAAATGTAATGCTGGATAACGCGGAAAAATAAATTTTGAAAATATTATTTGTAAAGACGACTCGCTGGGTCAATGCTGTCAGGTTAATAGATATTAACCCTGCGATTTATCGCGGGGAAATAAAAACAAAAACACGGACGGGCTTTAGCCCAAGGAGATATAATTGTCTATATCGGTACTTCCATTTTGGCTAAAGCCTTGTATAAGGGAAGGTTTCGTATTCTCCGTCATAAATGACGGAGTTATGAAAGTTATATAACAGATTCTTTATTGCATAGAAATAAAAACAACATCATAAATGGACTTAACAACAGAGTTGCCAAAAATTAATTTCTTAACCTGACAACATTGACTCGAGAGTTGTCACTGACGGGTTTCGACCCGTTATTACAATCTTTAAAATTATTTAAATATTGGAGGTCACAATTTGTGACTTCCATTCTGATAAAATTGAATACCAATTCTTTCCAGGGAAACAAAAACAATTCTTTTAAGTCTAACCTGTATGTTAAATATATTTAAGAGAAGAGGCGCGCAGTGCTTGTTTGGCTACAATCCGTGTGCTTCTTTCTTCGTAGAGGCGCATTTTTATGCGTCTCTATAATATAGACATACATCAAACACCTTGTTTTTATTCCATATTCTTACTTTTTTTACTTTTCTACGGAACTTTTCTTGACTTTATGACATCAAAATGATATCATAATAATAGCAATTAAAGGGAGTATGAAAAATGGATGCAATAACAGAAAAAAACGCAGCAAAAATGAGTGGTTTTTTAATGGTTTTACTTGTAGTTCTTGATTTTCTTATTAGCGGCTTACTTTTATACCGTGGCATTGTAACAAAAGAGCTTTCAATCCTCTACTTTTACTTCCCAATAGTAATAGTAGGATTTTTAACGTTCAACGGGTTTATGATCATCCAGCCAAATGAATCGCGCGTACTGGTTTTCTTTGGAAAATATCTTGGCACTGTAAGAGAATCCGGATTCTGGTGGGTTAACCCATTCACTACAAAGAAAAAAGTGTCTTTGAGAATTCACAACTTTAACAGCGATAAAATTAAAGTGAATGACCTGCACGGCAACCCTATAGAAATTGCAGCGGTAATTGTATGGCGTGTAATAGATTCTGCACGTGCAATTTTTGATGTGCAAAACTACGAGCAGTTTATAGCTATTCAAAGTGAAACTGCAATAAGAGGAATTGTATCTCAATATGGTTATGATTCTTCTACGGAAACTGATAAAATGTCGCTAGTGGGAAATCAAAATGAAATTGCCGATGAATTGAAAAAACATACTCAAGCCAGACTTGATATAGCAGGAATTGAAATAGTTGAAACAAGAATAAGCTATTTGGCCTACGCCCCGGAAATTGCACAGGCAATGTTAAGAAGACAGCAGGCTCAGGCGGTTGTTGCAGCAAGAACAAAAATTGTTGAAGGCGCTGTTGGAATGGTTGAGCTTGCATTGAAATCACTTAGCGAAAATCATATTGTTGATCTTGATAATGAAAAGAAAGCTACAATGGTAAACAATCTGTTGGTTGCTCTTGTCTCCGAAGTACAGGCACAGCCGGTAATAAACGCAGGAAGCCTTTATTAACTTGTCCGCCGTTTGGCGGATTGATAATGGAGAACCTGCCTGCCGGTAGGCAGGTTGAGAATTTGCAGTGGATTGAGAATTATAAATGAGCGGATGCGAATATTATATTTATATGCTTACGAACAGGAATAATAAAATGATTCATGTTAATACGATCAATGACCGGGTAAGGAAAATTTATGAGAGCCAGGGTAAACTTTTAAATAGTTTTATAAAAGAATACAAAGTAAATAAACTTGTTTATTATGAAACTGCTGCTGATTTAAACAACGCCATTGAACGAGAACGGGAAATAAAAAAACTGAAGCGCGATAAAAAGAATAAACTTGTTGAGGCAATGAATCCAAATTGGACAAATTTAATTTACAGACTAATGAAATAATTAAAAACGCAGGTTAACATGAAATTAATTTCTGAATATGCAGGTTATAAATTATTATTTGTACAGCCCTCAATTTGGAAAATGTATCATGAATTAAAAGCGAATGATGAAGTAATAGGAACAATACGGCAAAAAGGACTCTTTGGAATGAAATGGGAAATTACGATGGGAGGTAAAACCTGGGAAATATATAGAAAAAGCTTTTGGAGATCTGCTATGAATGTACGTGAATCCGGCTATGAACTTCCATTTGCGGAAGTTAATAAGGAGGGTTTTCGCAACAAATGGCTGATAATACTGCCAAAAGGCGAAAGATTACAAGTTATCCCGCATTTGTTCAAAGGCTACAGCGAATTAAAAAACGAATTGGATGAATGCCTTGTAATGATTAAACCCAGGGTATCATTTAAAGAAAGGGCTGATATCAGTATTGAAAAAAAGTCAAATATAGTTGACAAATATCCATGGTCTGTAGTGCTTGCATATATGATTATTATACAATTAAAACACCAGGCAGCCCATGCAGCAGCAGTTTAGAATGAATGAAGAACTAAATGGCTGAAAATAATAAATTTCTATTAAGAATAGATGATATGACTTATGCTACCATGGAAAAATGGGCAGCCGATGAATTCAGGAGCATTAACGTTCAAATCGAATTTCTTCTGAAAGTCATGCTGAAAAAAAACGACCGGCTGAATGAAAAAAATTTAATCGAGGGGGAAAACAAACAACTTGAGGGAATGAATTCCAACTGGACAAACTTAATCTACAGATTAATTATGTAATAATTGAGATTATAAAATGAAGTTACTTTCAGAATACGCCGGACAAAGAATTTTTTTTGAACAGCCTTCCTTTTGGAAGAGATATCATGAATTAAAAGTAAATGACGAAGTAATTGCAACAATAGAACAGAAAGGTTATTTCGTCAAAACGAGATGGTTAGTAACAATCGACGGCAAGACGTGGGAAATGTACAGGAAAAGCCGGTGGAGATCTTCCATGTGCATACGCGAATCCGGTTTTGAAATACCTCTTGCAGAAACATTAAGGGAAGGCTTCAGAGGCAGATGGCTTTTAAAACTACCAAAAGGTGAAAGATTAAAAATCCTTCCCCATCTATTCAAGTATTTCTGTGAAATAAAAAACGAAACCGGCGACCGGCTGATAATGATAAAATCAAAAAGAACATACAAAGATAAAGCCGATGTATTAATTGAAAAGAAATCGGATATAATTGATAAATACCCCTGGATTGTTGTACTTGCTCATATTGTTATGATTCAAATAAAAAGACGGGCATCACATTCGGCGGCATAGAATGAAAGAAAAATAAAATGGCTGAAAAGAAAAAATTTTTATTAAGAATAGACGATAAGACATATTCTGCGCTGGAAAAATGGGCAGCCGATGAATTCAGAAGCATTAACGGTCAAATCGAATTTCTTCTAAAAGACATTCTAAAAAAGAACGGCAGACTGAACGAGAATAATTAAAGCGAATAAGAAGATAAAAAAGGCAAAGTTAAAATTATAATCGAGTAGGAGGCAATCA
>PMDS01000075.1 GCA_003155655.1 Melioribacter sp. | reverse complement strand
CTTAATGGCGGTCAACTTGAGTAAATTTAAATACTACTCGTTTTTTCATTTTTTATTATTAAATTTGTTATATATTTGCATAAGTACGCGCGTAAGTAAACGAAAAAATCTTGACTGGCAGAGTTGATATAAAATTAATTCAGCAATGATAATATGGGATTAAATAATCTATAGGACTCGCGATTAAATTTTGATTGTGCAAAATAATATTAACAGCTTAAGAACATATTGGAAGATCAATTGAATGAATAAGTATAGCAAACAAAAAAAAATAATTACTGCTTTAATTTTCATCTTTTATTCCGGATTATTTGCTCAGGTAAAACTTCCCAAATTGATAAGCGATAGTATGGTTTTACAGAGGGATACCAAAATTAAAATATGGGGTTGGGCTTCGGCAAATGAAGAAGTTACAATTCAATTTATTGGTTCAACATACCATACAATTACAAAAGCAAACGGTGAGTGGGAAGTCTATCTTCCCGAATTGAAAGCAGGCGGACCTTATGTAATGAAGATTGATGCAAGCAATTCAATAACAATCAATGATGTTCTTGTAGGTGATGTGTGGGTTTGTTCAGGGCAGTCGAATATGGGAATGACAGTTGGAGCGTTGAGAAATGTTTATCCCAATGAAATAAATAATTCTGAAAATAAATTTATAAGGCATTTTTCCGTTCCGGTAACTTATAATTTCACAGGGAGAGAAAAAGATCTGAAGTTCGGTCGCTGGCAATACGCCGATCCAAAGAATGTACGAAGTTTTACTGCATCGGGATATTTCTTCGCAAAAAAAATCTATGATATATATAAAATTCCCATCGGACTAATAAACGCAAACCTTGGCGGATCTTCGGCCGAAGCGTGGATAAGTGAAGAAGCAATTAAATCTTTTCCAAAATACTATGAAAATGCAAGCCGGTTCAAAATTCCAAACCTGATTGATAAAATTAACAAGCAGGACGATGAGAGAGTTAAAAGCTGGTATAGACTTGTTAGACAAACTGATGAAGGATTAAAAGATCCTCAAAATGTTTGGTCTGATCCTAAGATTAGTACCTCAGACTGGGAAACAGTGAAACTTCCTAAGTACTGGACTGAAACCAGACTTGGTAATATGAATGGAGTAGTATGGTTCAGAAAGGAAATGAATGTCCCTAATAGCATGATTGGAAAATCTGCTTTGTTAAGTTTAGGAAGAATTTTTGATGTTGATTCGGTTTTTATTAATGGAAAATTTGTCGGAACAACAGGTTCCCAATACGCTCCAAGAAATTATAAGCTCCCTGCCGATCTGCTGAAAGCAGGTGCGAACACGATCGTTATTCGGGATATAAGTAATATTCGTCACGGCGGTTTTGTACCTGGAAAGCAATATAATATTATTGCCGGTAACGATACTTTAAGTCTGGAAGGTGAATGGAAATACAAAATAGGCGCCGTTGTCGAACCGCTTGAAGATCGTTTGTTTACCGGGAAAATTCCAACCGGTTTATTTAATGGAATGATTGCACCTTTAACTAATTATAGAATTAAAGGTGCTCTTTGGTATCAGGGAGAATCCAATACTAGCAGAGCTTTTGAACACTATAATCTTTTTAAATTGCTGATTAGCGATTGGCGAAATAACTGGCAACAGGGGAATTTCCCTTTTATTTATGTTCAATTGCCAAACTTTGTAGAAGTAAATGAAGAAACAACTCAAAATGATTGGGCTTTCTTTCGCGAAAGCCAGTTAAAAGCAATGGAAATACCAAATACCGGAATGGCGGTTACAATTGATATTGGTCAATATAATGATATACACCCTGTCAATAAAAAAGATGTAGGTTATAGATTGGCGCTTGCCGCACAAAAAGCAGCTTATGGAGAAAAGAATATTGTCTATTCAGGACCAATATATAAAATGATGAAAATTGATGGTAGTAAAGTAATCCTAACTTTCACAAACGTGGGAGGTGGATTAGTTGCTAAAAACGGTGAGCTAAAATGTTTTGAAATATGTGGTATAGATAGCAAATATTATCCTGCAAAAGCGAAAATAGAAAATGGGAAAATAATTGTTTCGAGTGATGAAGTGATAGCACCTATTGCTGTTAGATATGCATGGGCAAATAATCCTGAAGGAGCTAATCTATATAATAGAGAAGGATTGCCTGCAAGTCCATTCAGAACCAATGAACTTTATTAAAAAAAAATAATTCTAATCATATTTTTATGATTTTAAGTTGGCATATCTGCTAAGGAGAACTATAAAATAACTATTTGAATATACAAAGAACCAGTTGACTCAGGTAAATTTAAAACAACATAGGAGTCACTTCAACAATATAGATTTACGGATTGGATTCGAAACACAAAATCCAGTTTCCGGGCTCAATGGGGCCCTAAACGTCAAGCAGTACAAGATGATTGGAATGCTAGAAAAATGTACTAAATAAGAAGTGCACACTAAGATATATCGAGCTAAAAACTATTATTAAAAAGTTTGTGAAAATTATTATAATAAAAAGGATTTGAAGTATGAAATGTAAAAATGTTTTTTTCCTGTTTCTGTTTGCTGTGGGAATAATCGGAAATATTTCAGCTCAAAATAATAAGCAAGAATATCAACCTAACTTTGAATCGTTAGAGAAAGTTAGTCCGGTTCCTGAATGGTTTAAAGATGCAAAGTTTGGTATTTATTTTCATTGGGGAGTTTACTCTGTTCCCGCATATTCAAATGAATGGTACCCAAGAACAATGTTTATTAAAGGAACGCCCGAAAACAAACACCATATAGAAAAATATGGTGATATTTCCGAGTGGCCATATAATAACTTTATTACTGGGGCTAAAGATAAGCAGGGGAATTTTGTTCAATTTGCACCAAAGTTAAAATCTGAAGGTGGAAAGTTTGATCCGGAAGAATGGGCACAACTTTTTGCAGATGCAGGCGCTCGCTTTGCTGGTCCTGTTGCAGAACATCATGATGGTTTTTCAATGTGGGCAAGTAAAGTAAATCCATGGAATGCAAAAGACATGGGACCGAAACTTGATCTTGTTGGATTGTTAACTGATGCCATTCGTAAAAAAAATATGAAGATTATGCTTTCAATGCATCATGCATATAACATCACCGGATATTATGAACACGTTCCTAAAACAGATGATCCAAAATTACAAATGCTTTATGGCCAGCAAGGAAAAGAAAAAAACGAAGCATTTTGGTTAGCCAAGCACAAAGAAATAATTGATAACTACAAACCGGATATTATCTATCAGGATTTCAACCTGCACATTATTTCACAGTCAGTACTTCTCCAATTTTTAGCATACTATTATAACAAAGCCACTGAATGGAATAAAGAGGTGGTTGCAACATTTAAAGACGGCTTGAACAAAAATTGTGCGCTTCTTGATTATGAACGTGGAGGCCCGCCCGACATCACAGATAATTACTGGCTAACTGATGACGCAATTAGTTCATCAAGTTGGTGTTACACCGAAGGCATCGGATATTATTCAAAGAAACAGGTGCTTCATGCGTTCTTAGATAGAATTAGTAAAAATGGAAACATGGTTCTGAACATTTCTCCAAAAGCAGATGGAATAATTCCTCAAGAACAAAAAGATGTTTTACTTGCAATGGGTTCATGGCTTAAAAAATATGGAGAAGCAGTTTACTCTACACGTGCCTGGGAAAAATTTGGTGAAGGGCCAACAAGGATGGGAGCTGCTCACGGTGTAATGGGTGCGCCGGTAGCCGGAATATCCGGCGATGTTCGTTATACCCGGACAAAAGATAATTCAACTCTCTTTGCAATATTACTTGGATTGGATAAAGGGCAAAAAAATATCAAACTCACTTCACTTTCTTCCGATAGAATTGATTGTAAAAGTTTATCATCAGTAGAACTAATCAATGGCGAAGCAGGAAAATATTTACCGTTAACATTCAAACAGACTGCGGAAGGTTTAGTTGTTGATTTACCGAAATTATCTTTTAAAGAAATGGCGTATGTAATTAAACTAAAATTCAATGATAAAATTCCCCCTCTAAATAAATATGCTGATGTTAATTGTAAACTGCATTATTATCTGGTGCCAGGAGAGAATGCAGGAAGTTTAGTTCTTGGGTCCGCTTTGAAAATAACTGGCAAGAGGCAGAGCATTACTAATCAATGGAAATTAGAATCTGTTGGAAAAGGTTATTTTAAAATTTTTAATCGCGAAAATACTAAGAAAGGATTAGCATACAACAACGCTACAAATGAAATATCGCTCGTTTCCATTTCTGGAAAAGAAAATCAATTATGGAAAATTGAAGACGCTCATAGCGGGTTATTGAAAATTTCTAACAAACAATTCCCGGGTGTTGTTTTATCGTATTCCAATCCTATTACTGAAGGAGACAAAGCTGGAGTATTGCCTTCAGAAAAGAATACAGCGTATGGCTGGCAACTTGCTGAAGTTTGCGAAGCAAAACATGAACCTTTCAAAAAACACGTTATACCTGGAACAATTGAAGCAGAAGATTATGATAAAGGTTGTCCGGGTGATGCTTACTTCGATTCCGATGATGTTAACCAGGGTGGAGAATATCGTAAAGACGGTGTAGATATTGAAAAATGTTCTGCAGGAACTTACAATGTTGGCTGGACTCGCAAAGGTGAATTCCTCACTTACACTGTGGATGTAAAGAAAACAGGGACTTATGAAGTTTCGTTTTACGTCGCTTCATCTTACGATAGCGGAAAGATTCATCTTGAATCTGATGGTATTGATAAAACAGGAGTTATCTCAGTACCAAATACTGCAGGATTTCAAAATTGGACTGTAATTAAAAGGTCTATAAAGCTAGACGCGGGAAATCACATACTGAAACTTGCAATTGACGGCGAACTCTTTAACATAGATAAAATGGTCATTGAAGAAAAAAATGATTAGATATTTGAAACTTCTTTAATTAGGAATATAATCGCTTTCAAACCTCCCTGACTTTCACTTTACCAGGGAGGTCTGAAAGATTAAATAATTACCTTATATCTCTAAAATGAATATTGAGTCTTACGTCTTTCGTTATTTTCATAGTCCATCCGGACAACCCGGTCACGAATATTTTTACTTAACAAAAAAGATTATGAACCCAATTCCAAAACAATTACTGAGTTAGGAGGCATATTTACTTTTAAATTACCTTCTGAAATAATTGCGTCATTAAATGTTTTGGGTGCTACATTTGTAGGATTATCAAAAGTATTATGATCCTGAATTTTTGGTGATGTTAAAATTCTGCCTGTTACTTGTTTTACTTTAAAACCCTTCAAATCAATTTCCGCAACCTGGCTTTTTATGTTATCGATATTTGTTAGCGAAATGTGCAATTTACCGGATTGATCTTTTGAAGCCGAAACAGAAACAGCCTGGATCCGGTTATTTCCCATTACAAAGTCGGTTGAAGTTAATTGCACAGGCACTAAAAGCGCATCCTGATGTACTTTATACATTTCCATTACATGATAAGTAGGAGTAAGAATAATCTTTTCCTCCTTTGTGAGAATAACCGACTGGAGAACATTTACTATCTGGGCCAGATTGGCCATTCTAACCCGGTCAGCATGATTATTAAAGATGTTCAGCGTAATACCCGCGATCATTGCATCGCGCATTGTATTCTGCTGGTATAATTGTCCATTCCCTTCAGGGTCTGTTTCATACCAACCTCCCCATTCATCAATAATAAGTGCAACCCTTTTCTTCTGATCGTATTTATCCATCATTTCAGAGTTAACACGGATCACATCTTCCATGCGCCATGCTTGCTGCATGGTTTTAAAATATTCATCATCTGTAAACTTTGTCGATGAGCTTTTATTATTCCAATTAGTAACTGAATAATGATGAACTGATATACCTTCAAACCGTCTTGCAGGAATACCTTTCATAATGTCTTCTGTCCACTTCGTATCCGGGCCTCCGGGTCCAACTGCTACTCTGAAAAGTTTTTCAGTATTACTGTAGCTTGTCATTGCGGTTGCATACTGTTTATAAAGATTAACATAATGTTCCGACGACATATTACCGCCGCAGTCCCATGATTCATTACCAATTCCCCAGTACTTTACGTTCCATGGTTTATCACGTCCGCTTTTTTCCCGTATATCTGTAAGATAGCTTGTGCCATTGGCATGATTTGCATATTGAACCCATTCTACAGCTTCTTGCACAGTACCTGAATTAATATTTACAGATAAATATGGCTCAGCGCCAAGCAGTTCACACAAATTTAAAAACTCAGTTGTACCAAAACTATTGTCTTCGCGCACATTACCCCAGGCCAGGTTTTCAATAGGCTTCCTTTCATTTTTTTGCCCTACAGCATCTTTCCAGTGATAGGTATCGGCAAAGCATCCGCCCGGCCAACGAAGGATTGGTATCTTTAAATCCTTTAGTGCTTTTATCACATCGTTTCGAACACCCGACGTATTTGGAATACTGGTGTTATTTTCGCCAACATACAGTCCTCCATAAATCAATCTTCCTATATGCTCAGCAAAATGCCCATAGATGTTTCTGCTTATCTGTGTTTTCGCCTGATCTGCATCTAATGTAACTTTGATCTGAGCAGTTAAGACAATCGGTAAAATTCCAAATAGCAGTACAAAAATTCTTTTTCTCATTTCAAATTGCTCCATTTTTTCACTGATTAATGTATCTAATATAAAGAATCAATTAATTGGTAAAAAGTCGAATATAATCACTAATATTATTTTTATTTTACAAATTTCTTAATAATAATCTGACTATTAGTATGATTTCTTTCACGTTCTGTAATGACCCGTACTTCAATAAGTGTACTAAGTGTTTCTTTGTTTAGTAATTCATCTATGATTTTGTCATTAAATGGGCCATTGTATACACGAATGCAAATAAATCTGCAGTTTACAAGGTATCTTTCTATGGTAAAAAACAGTTAGATTTGATGCCGGTCATATTTTGTTTAAACCAGTTGTTGATAGAGATGGTCTTATTATTGATAAAATTCTTATTAATGAAATGAGTGCCAAGCTAAGCTTGG
>PMDS01000069.1 GCA_003155655.1 Melioribacter sp. | reverse complement strand
CTGTAGCTCAGTTGGGAGAGTCCCGTTATGCGGGATTCGCAACGAGTTACACCATTATTTTATGTTTTGTTTTTTTTGATTTTGGGGCTGTAGCTCAGTTGAGAGAGTCCCGCTTTGCGGGATTCGCAACGAGATACACCAATATTTTTTGTTCTATTTTTTTTGATTTTGGGGCTGTAGCTCAGTTGGGAGAGCGATTCGTTCGCAACGAATAGGCCGAGGGTTCGAATCCCTTCAGCTCCACTATAATAATAAGTAACTCATGTTACGCAAAAACTGTATTTACACCAATTGATTTTAAAACTTCAGAGCAAAGCATGCTTTCATATTTTCGAGTTCATTATGAAGATATAAGCTAATAATGAAATTATGTTTCCATTAAACAAAAAGTTGGGCTAAAGCCCGGATTTTTTTACTTGGTTACACTCCACGTCCTGAAGGACATGGTTATAAATTAAATTATGCGTAACGTGAGTAAATAAGTAATTATATTACAAATATACATTAGTACTTATTAATCTATTTAAAAAATAACGACACGCTTCATCTTCAGTATTAAATCTATGATATTCAAATTTCTCTCCTCTTTCACAGTAATATACTTCCCAACCATTTGAAGTCGAGTTAAGACAAAAACTCATATCATTGTAATTTTTGTTGAAACTATAAAGTCCACGATGAATTTTGTTCTTTCCTAATATTCTTTTTAATTCTCGAATGTTAATGTTAATTTTATTGTTTTGTATTTCTGACAAGGCATGGTCTTTGGCGGCACTAGAAAGCACGGAAAGTCTGCTATGAAATGGCTTAATATCAAAAACATTGCAGGTAGACATAATCTTTTTCAGCGCTTTTGTATAAGATTTATCAATCGCAGAAACCGCTTGTTTCAAATATTTTAAGTAATCCTTACTATCAATTATTATTACATTAAACACGATTTCATTTTTAACACAATACTTCAATTTACCACATAATATTTCAATCATAATTTTAAAAATATCCACGTCTGTTAAATAAAATGAAAATACATTTCGCAGAAATAAAAAATGTGTTTTATTTTTCAACCACGAAAGATCATTTATACATTCATCAAAAACGTTCCAATTTGCTTCAAAATACTCTGGAATATCCATTGCCTCTGAAAACGCTAAAAATAATTTTCGTATCTCATTAATATCCTTAAAATCGACACAATATATTCCATTTTTCCCTTTGTTGATTTGGTCCAAGTAAACGACCATTTCTTTTTCTTTTGTTATATCAAAAAAATGGAATTCGTTTTTAGCTGAATTCAAATATTTGATCATTTTTTAACTTACTTGATTTTAATTAATAAATTGTAATGATACGTCGTAAAGATACCTGTACAATGTAACTCTGTTTTAACTTATCAAGAACTATCCCGCTTCAGAAAAAAGATAGCTACATGCATAGACGAACAATCTCGCACTGTCTTCACAATTTCTAACTTATTATCCCCGTTCCGCTGCTAATTGAAGTTATATAAACATCAGCCTTCTTTTGGAATTTCTTTTCATACTCTGCCAGAATATTCTTGCTCACTTTTTCTACTGCGCTGTTTTCTATAAGATTAATTGTGCAGCCGCCAAATCCTCCGCCCATCATTCTTGAGCCGTATATTTTGGAATTTTCTTTCGTAAGATCTACAAGATAATCAAGTTCTTTGCAGCTAACTTCATAGTCCCTGTTGAGCCCCTCATGTGTTTGATACATTAACGCTCCAAAAGTTTTCAAATCACTTTTATTCAGCGCTTCACATGCTTTTAACAATCTTATGTTTTCTTCAACAGCATATTTGCATCTTTTATAAACAACAGGTTCCATTTTTGATTTATATTTTTCAAGAAGTTCTATTGATACATCCCTGAGACTTTCAATCTGCGGGTGATCTTTCTTAATTATTTCCACTCCATCATTACATTCTTTTCTTCTTTGATTATACTCAGACGAAGCAAGCGAATGAGAAACATTTGTATTGAATAGAACTATTGAAACATTATCAAAATTAAACGGGAAATATTCATACTCAAGAGAGCGGCAGTCTATGCGCAGTAAATGCCCCTGCTTGCCAAAAACATTTATGTACTGATCCATTATGCCGCAGTTTACACCGACAAATTGGTTTTCGGCTTTTTGAGATAATTTTACAAGAGAGAGTTTATCAATTCCAAGATTGAATATGTGATTTAATGTGAATGCCAATCCAGCTTCAATAGCAGCCGAGGAAGATAAGCCCGCTCCGATGGGAATATCACCACCGAAGACACAATTAAATCCGTTAAACTTACATCCCATTTTGTTAAGCTGATCGACAACTCCCATTAAATAATTTGGCCAGCCTTTGGGGGACTTAGTTAAATTTTCTGTTGTAAACTCATAACTATCGTTCATATCCAAAGAATACAATTTACAGTTCTTATCTTCTCGCGATGATACAGCGAAATAAATTGCTTTTTCAATTGCACCCGGTAGAACGTACCCTAGGTTATAATCGGTATGTTCACCAATCAGATTAACCCGTCCGGGCGAGCGGATAACTAAAGGCTCTTCATTAAAGATTTTCTGAAATTTTTCTTTAACAGCATCTGGAAATTTCATATCCCGTCCAAATAATTAGCGTTGATAGAAATAAGATTTTAAATGATAATTAATTCTGAAACAAACTGAATATTGCAATTTGCACCGCAAAATTAACTAAATAATATCCAAAAAATTTATCCAATCTGAATAATTAATAATGCAGTTCAAAGTGCTATAAGGTGTACAACTCAAAGCAAAGTTTTTGGCAAGAATTGATTTAGATTTTATTAAAATAAATTTTTTGGTAAAAATGAAAATATTTCTCACATTTATTATAGTAAAAACGATATTAATTAAGAAAATGGTGTAATAAATGGAACTTGCACGCGTAGAAGGGACAATTGTTTCAACAGCTAAGGCAGAAAAATTACAGGGTTACAAGCTGCTCTTGCTTAATTTGATAAATCCTGATATGAAACCAACCAGTAATTTTGTTGTTGCTGTTGACGCTGTAGGCGCCGGTGATGGTGAAGTTGTTATTGTTTGCCGGGGCAGTTCGGCACGCCAGGCTGAAAAACTTACTAACGTTCCCACAGATGCAAGCATAATAGGAATAGTTGACTCAGTAACGTTCAAGGGTGATACTGTTTTTCAAAAATCTAAAAATGCTTAAAATTATTTTATTACGGATGAAACAAGGAATTTTTTAGAATGAAACTTGGTAGAATAGTGGGAAGTGTCTGGTCAACTGTAAAAGACGAAAAATTAAATAACTGTACATTTTTTATTATGCAGCCGGTTGATGAAGAAGAAAACCCTATGGGTATGATGCAAGTTGCCGTTGATACTGTTAGCTGCCGTGAGGGCGATTTAGTTTATTGGGTTGGGGGCGCTGAAGCTACATTTCCATTCGCAGACAGACAAATTCCAAGTGATGTTACAATTGTTGGATTAGTTGACAGGCTTGATCTGGAAGAGAAAAAATGATTTTATGCAAAGTAATAGGAAGTATTGTTTCAACAATTAAGCATTCATCGTTTCAAAATCAGAAGATAATGCTGGTTAGACCTATTAATCCCGATGGGACATTAAAATCCGGAACAATGGTTGCCGTAGATACAATACGCGCCGGCGTGGGTGATATTGTTCTAGTTGCCTCCGAAGGAAGAAGCGCGATGGAAATCATGGAGTTCAAAAAGAGAGAACCCTTACGAAGTGTAATTATTGGAATAGTTGATACTATAGAATATAAATCTAACCCCGGAAAATAGTTTTTGAAATATAACGAGAACATATCGGAAATTGTAAGAAAAGTAATTGAAGATATGGAGAATTCTTCTTCGGTAAAATTTTCTTCTTACTCCGGCTCAATGGGAGTTTTTAATAATGTTGATGAAGCAGTTTGTTCTGCTAATTATTCATAACAATTAAAATAAGAGGATAAAAATGGCAACATTAGAAGCATTAGGGATGATCGAAACAAAAGGATTGATCGGCTCCATAGAAGCTGCTGATGCAATGGTTAAAGCAGCTAATGTAAAACTAATTGGAAAAGAAACAATCGGCGGCGGATATGTTACCGTTATGGTGCGCGGTGACGTAGGTGCAGTTAAAGCAGCGACTGATGCGGGTGCTTCTGCCGCACAGCGTGTAGGTGAGCTGGTTTCTGTTCACGTAATTCCCAGACCACATAGTGATGTTGAAATGATTTTACCTGGTGCAAAATAAGAGAATTTCAACACTCTAGCTCCTAGAACAGTAGAAATATTGTATTGCACAAAAAGAATTTTTAAAAATTAAAGGAAATAAATTGGAACAGAATTTATTTGCGATTAAGAATGATATTGTTGCTGTTGGAAAAAGAATGTACGAGCGCGGCTATGTTGCATCGAATGACGGTAATATAAGCGCCCGGATTAATAAGGACCAAGTATTGATTACTCCAACCGGCATCAGTAAAGGTTTTATGAAAACGGAAGATTTGATTATAGTGGACTATAACGGCAAGTCAATTTCCGGTTCAAAAAAACCATCTTCTGAAGTAATGATGCACTTGCAGGTTTATAAAGACAGACCTGATGTAAACAGCGTCTGCCATTCTCATCCGCCTTATGCAACCGGTTTTGCAGTGGCGGGAATTCCACTTGATAAATGTGTTTTGCCGGAAGTTATTATTGTTCTAGGCGGAATTCCATTAATTGAATATGGTACTCCGGGAACTGAAGAATTTTATAAACCGGTGCTTCCACTTCTAAAAGATTACGATGCATTTCTTTTGGCAAATCATGGCGCTCTCACAGTCGGAAAAGATGTTGTGAATGCATTCCACAAAATGGAAACACTTGAACACTTTGCTCATATCGCATTTGTTGCCCAACAATTGGGTAATTTAAATACTTTAAATAAGGAACAGGTACAAAAGCTAACAGATTTAAGAGAAAAGTTTGGAATTAGAACAAATGTCGGCTGTGTTACACGAGATGAAGACACCTCATCAGGCGCAAAAAGCCTGGTTTCTCCGGCAATTGATAAATCAAAAGAAGAATTAGTAAAAAAACTTACTGAAGAAGTATTCAGGCAGCTTCACAAATAACAATAGTTTCGGGTAATGCAAAATCTTTTGGCATTTAAATGAAATTGTTATTCAAAAATTATAATTCAAAGTCTGATTAAAGAAGCCCGCGCTGTTTCAGCCATTTTTTACATGCTTCCGGCCAGCTAGATTCACTTCCGCCGTTTTTTGCAAGACTATAGCCATGTCCGCCTTTTTCATAAACATGAAGTTCTCCAGGCACATTATATTCTTTCATTGCCAGGAAATAATTAACACTGTTTATAAAAGGAACAGTTTTATCGTCCTGTGAGCAGGCTAAAAATGCCGGAGGCGTATCTTTAGTAACCATAAGTTGATTTGAAAAGGCTTCGAGCAATTTTTCGTCGGGGTTCTTTCCTAAAAGAGCTACAACAGAACCAACATGAATATATTTTCCAATGCATGATATAACAGGGTAGATTAGCACTGCAAAGCTAGGGCGTGCACTTGTTGTATCCGAATCATAAACTTTATCATTAAAATGCGTTGCAGCAGTAGATGCAAGGTGCCCTCCCGCCGAAAAACCAACAACACCAATTTTATCAGGATGTATTCCCCATTCTTTAGCGTTGCGGCGTACAATCCTTATTGATTCCTGAATATCTTGCAGCGGACCTATACTTTTGTTTTTCATTATTAAATCGCTAGGAAGTCTATACTTTAGAACAAATGCAGCTACACCGTTTTCATTGAACCATTTTGCAACTTCATATCCTTCCTGGGAAATTGACAATCTAATATATGAGCCGCCAGGACAAATTATTACTGCTGCTCCATTTGATTTTTCTTTCGGAGGTAAAAAAGCAGTTAAAGTTGGATTTGTTACGAATTTAACCCGCTCTATACCAGTTTCAACTACTGTAGTTTCTTTCACAGCGGGATTATCAATTGCATCGGGTATTTTTCCAGACCAAACATTAAACGTTTTTTCCTGCGCAATAACAAACACATTAAATACAATTAAAAAATAAAAAAGGAAATTTGCCAGCCTACTCTTCATTTGCAGCTCCCATATTGTTTTTCTAAATCGAAAAAAACACGAACTAATAAAATAAACCGACTAACAATTCTAACATTATAACTTAACGAAATATTGAATTAAAAAGTAACCTCTTTGTTGAGATAATATAAACCATTAATTATATTTTCCTGAATTATTACATCAGCCTTGATTTCAATATTAAAATCAATATATTTGAATATAAGTGTGGCTTTAAATTAGCTGAACGTCATTTCAAAAAATAAAGTGGGAGAAAGGTATGGGTCAAATGGATGATTTAAATTTAGAACCTGCTTCATCATTAAAAACGCCAAGTCCGTTTCAATTTGCTTTCGATAAGATGACAAAAGACATGCGTTTTGTTGGCATGTTTTCTATTATTTACGGCGCTATTGCATGTCTGACAATTATTGGCGCTTTGATTGGCGTTCCTACAATTATTATTGGGCTTAGAATACGCGAAGCTGCAGATCAGTTTGCGATATTTAAAATGACTAACGAAGCCGCTGCATTAAGGAATGGGTTTGAACTGCAGGGTAAATACTATCGAATTATCAAGATTCTTATAATTGTTGGATTGGTTTTGACGGCAATTTATTTAATACTGATTATTGTTTTTTTCTCATATTTCATAAGCGCATTTGGACCAACATCTATTCAATCTTAATTAATGTGTCAGTAAAAGAAAGGATTGGTTATTACTAGAGAAACCCTTTTAAAGCAAGCGTATGTACTTGCACTAATTACAATCCTGTATAATACGGCAGAGGGGTTAATCTCAGTATATCTAGGCGCAGAAGATAAAACCCTTTCTCTTTTGGGATTTGGCATTGATTCCTTCGTTGAAGTGATCTCCGGTATTGGCATCTGGCATATGCTTGTCAAAATAAAAATTCACGGATACGAGGAACAAGATGTATTTGAAAAAACTGCCCTCAAAATTACTGGATCCTCATTCTATATTTTGGTTATTGGACTATCATTTACTGCCCTATACAACATAATAACAAATCATCAGCCTGAAACAACTTATTGGGGAATAGTTATTTCTCTTATTTCTATTGTCACTATGGCATTGTTGATTTTCTACAAAAACAAAGTTGGTCAGTCGCTTAATTCAAAAGCATTAATTACCGATGCAAATTGTACAAAAACTTGTCTATATCTTTCAATAATTTTACTTGCTGCAAGTGTAGGATATCAATTAACCGGAATTGGGTACTTAGATTCTGCAGGGGCAATGGCAATAAGCTATTTTTCATTTATGGAAGGAAAAGAAGCATTCGAAAAGGCAAGAACAGGAAAAAATTGCACCTGTGAGAATGGGAATTAAAATGGGCTCATAATTCTGAGCCCATTTATTTAAAAAGTTAATCAAAAAGTTTTTCCAGCTCCTGGTATTTTGAATGAAGGCTGTTTACTACTTTATCAATATCTTTTTTATTGTTTCCTGCTTTTACAACTTCTTTTAATTTATCAACAGATGCGGATAATTCTTCTTTTACTTTTGCAAATTTATCTTCCTTCCCTTTAAGTCTTTGAGAAAGTGGAGCTTTGCTAAGGTCTTCCATCTTGGTTTTTAGCTCAACAGCTGCATCTTTAATTTTTTCAAATTCATCCGCAGGCAAATAATTATGGTAAAGTACATAAAGTGTCTGATGGAATGAATCAATCTCTTTTGTAACAGGTTTAATTATTCGAACCATCAGCTCAAATTGAGAATGAAGTTTTTCCGCAGCATTAAGAAGAGAAATTGAATCTTTTTTTGAACAGGCAATTTTATACATATCTACACAAACGCCAAATTTTTTCAAGCCATCATCCCATTTTGATTTTTTGTCTTTCAATATACCTGGCAGTTCGGCTTTTTTTATTTTTTCATAACCTTTTTCTACTGCAGGAAGGATCGACTGTAAGAATTTTATGTCTTTATGGGGCCAGCCAGTATGCCAAATTTGAAAGATAACATCATGAAAATCGCTAAGTTCCTTTACTTCAGAATTTACATTATGATCGATTTCCTTCTGTGCATAGACTGGAAAAATAAATTGAAAAAGTAATACAATAACTAAGAGTTTCTTCATTTCAAATACTCCGTATATGATGATTTTGGTTCAAATCCTTTTTCTGAAGAATCAGGAAAATCCTTGCGGGCAATATAATAAATTGAAATTTTAAACCAGTCTCTCCTCTTTAAAATAAAAAAACCGGTGTGATACAAAAAATTGAACTTCACACCGGTTTGTTTTTCTATGAGGGGTTCTAATTTTAGTTACGGGGCTGGTAAACAATTTTGCGAATTGTATCATACTGCAAATACGGGTATTCTTCTCTAAGAGATTCAATTGCCTCACTTGCACTAACTTTTTTAGATCTCAATGTTTTAAACTTTTTTCTGATAATATAATCTCTGACAGATTTCTCATCAATCAAACCTCTGCTGGCAAGAAGGGAGTAGATATCATCGTTAATTAATTCAGCAATTGGATTGTGGCTGATGTTATTGACCTGGGATTCCATACTGCCTCCAATATTTGTTTACTTTGTAAGGATTTTCAAAAGCTAGTTTCCGAACCCTATTTAATATTTTGAAAATGACTTGTAAACTGCATAATTGTGTAGTTTTTGATAGGAAGGGGCAAAATTACGGGATATACCTGCATATTTATGCAGTTGGTTAATACATTTACTTTATTTAAGCGGTTTAATAAGCCCGCAAAAGGCTCAGATTAATCCTTTGCGAATAGCTTTGGCAACAGCTTCGGATTGTGAATGTACATGAAGTTTACGGTAAATATTCCTGATATGATGCCTGACCGTATCTACGCTGATAAACAACCTGTCTGCAATTTCCTGATAATTATTTCCATCAGAAAGTGAGGTTAAAACTTCAATTTCGCGGGACGACAATCCAGAGTCTTCCTCTTGCTGTACTTTGCCCTGAGTCTGCTGAAAAACATTTATTACTTGTCTGGCAATTAAAGAACTCATTGGCGCTCCCCCTTCAAAAGCATCTTTGATAGCCTCAAGCAGTCTGCTGGGTGGAGTTTTTTTTACAAGATAGCCGCAAGCCCCGGCACATAAGGCCTTGAAAACGGACTGGCTGTCTTCATAAATTGTTAGCATAAGAATGTTAAGATCAGGCTTAATTTTTTTTGCACGAACAATTCCGTCAATACCGCTGATTCCGGGAAGACCAATGTCCATCAGCACAACATCAACATCAAGTGAAGATAGTTTAGCAAGAAACGATTCGCAATCTCCAAAAGATCCCACACAACTATATCCTGTTGTACCATTGATAAGTGCGGCAAGTCCTTCGCGAATAGTATTATTATCTTCAATGATAGAGACTTTCAGCATTATAAAATCAAATTGTTATGTCTGCAAAATAACATTTTTATTAAAGGTGTGAAACACTTACATGGCCGGGGAAAAATATTAACATCTAATTCAAGATCCCTTAAAGGAAAGAAAATACTTTTTTAAGCTTCCAACTTTTCCCACAAATTTTATTGAAGTACCTTCAGTTGTAGAGTTTATCGATATTTCTCCCCCAATTGCTTTTGCGCGTGATTTCATATTCGATATTCCGTTTCCAAAATTTACCGTTTGAGGATCAAACCCGGCTCCATCGTCTTTTAATTCAAGTTCAAGAATATCTTTATTTAATGACGCTTCCAATCCAATGCGTTTACATTTAGCATGTTTAATAGAATTATTTATACCCTCTTTAAAAAGTAAATATAAATTTTGCTTGTATTCCATTGGAAGTTTAAGAGGGCTAAGCTTTTCCAGGTTGGTTGTTTTAAAAGAAATATCAGATGACTGCAGCAGGTCACTATAAGTATCTTTCAGACGTAAAATGAGATGATAAAAAGAATCACGCTGTGGATTTACCATCCATACTATATCACTCATGTTATCAATAAGCTGACGAGCTTTCTCGCTGATTGTTGTGAGCTTCTTTGCCGAATTATAAGAATAATTACTTGCCTCATAAGAAGCAAGTTCGCTCAATATTGATATTTCAGTTAAACCTGAACCGACATTATCGTGCAAATCGGCTGCAAGTTTGCTCTTCAATCTTTCAATTGCCAGCAAGCCCCTATAACGTAGCGTGCTTAAATAAAAAATAAGGAATGCGGTTAACAAACCAGAAAATGACAAAAACCACCATCTTTTCCACAAAGGCGGCAGGATTCTCAAAAAAATTTTTGCACCATCATTATTCCAGACACCGTCACTATTGGAACCGCGCACACTAAAAATATAATCACCCGGAGAAAGATTTGTATAATTAGCAATTCTTCTTCTTGAATCTACATAATGCCAATCGATGTCAAATCCTTCAAGCATGTAAGCATACTGATTATCCTCGGGATTTGAAAAATCGAGTGATGCAAATTCAAAAGAGAAAAAATTTTGTGAGTAAGTCAATTCAAGTGTGTCTTTTTCCCCCTGTACCGGTTGGTTAAATATTCTAACTGAACTTATTACAACCGGCGGGATATAGGAATCATCTTTTATACTGTCAGGTACAAAATAGTTGAGACCGTTTATACCGCCAAAGAACATTTCACCATGCGCAGATTTAAAATATGCACCGCCGCTATATTCCAGGCTTTGCAGCCCATCATGCAAATCATACTGTGTAAAATGTTCTGTCTGTAAATTGAATTTATACAAACCATTATCGGTGCTCATCCAAAGATTTCTTTTACTATCTTCAAGAATCCCATAAACAACAGAACTGTTCATTTTATCTTTTTTATCATAGCGTATAAATTTTTCAGTACGCTTATCAAATTTTTGCAGACCTCCGCCGTAAGTTCCAATCCATAAAAATCCAAAGGGATCTTCATAAATACACATTACCCTGTTATCCGTTAAGCTTGTTTCATCACCGGGAATATTTTTATAAGAAATAAATTTCCCGGATTTTTTTTCAAACCTGTTTAATCCTCCATTATAAGTACCAACCCAAATTATTCCCTCGCGGTCTTCAGTCATGGAATAAATTCTATTATCACTAAGACTGAACGGATCATTAGCATCATGTATAAAACGCTTATATGCAGATCCTGCCGAAGGGTTATCCCCTTCAAACCTATAAAGACCTCCTCCAAAACTGCCTACCCAAAGGTTTTTGTCTTTATCAATCAGAATTGCCTGTACCTGGTTAGTATTTAATTCAGTACTATCCGGAAATAGATTTTTGAACCGTGTGAAATTCAAAGTAGCCTTATTGAACTTATTTAATCCACCGTTGTAAGTACCAATCCATAAATTTCCTTTTTGATCGTCCAGAATTGCGCGCACATGATTATCGCTTATTGAATTGGGATCGTGAGGATTATTTTTATAGTAATAAAACTTTCCGCTTTTCCTATCAAGCTTGTTCAATCCTCCGCTTAGAGTACCAATCCATAAATTAGAATTTTTATCTTCGCTTACAGCCCATACTACGTCGTCATCCAAGCCTTCATGGTTTTGAATATCTTTATTAATCAATCCAAATTTCACAATATTATGTTCTAATTTGTTTAGTCCCTTTCCGAGATGAGTTCCAACCCAGATGCTTCCAGATTTATCCTCAAAAATTGTAAGAACATCGTTTTTAGAAAGTGAGTTAGGATCGTTCACATCATTTTTGAATGCTTCGAATGACTTGCTCAATGGTATAAAACGATTTATTCCCCCTCCAAAAGTTCCAGCCCAGAGAGATCCATTCTTGTCCTGGATAATAGATGTAACAAAATTGTTTGATAAGGAATTATTATCTTTTTGCCTATGTAAAAATTTCTCAAAGCGTGCATCCTGAGGTGATGTTAATTGATTTCTGTGAGAGAGCCTATCAAGTCCTCCATTAAAAGTACCAATCCACAAATCCCCCTTTTTATCTTTCAGCAAAGAAAGGATTCTATTATCGCTTATGCACCATTCATTATTACTGCTTTTATATTTAATAATCTTCTTATTTGTTTCATCCGTTAAAAATTTGTAAAGTCCGTCACCTAAAGTTCCCACCCATAAAACACCCTCTTTATCAGGTAAAATTGCTCTTATTCTATTAGACCCAAATCCGTCTAGTGATCCCGGTGTGTGGTGATAGTATTCAAATTTATTTTTCTTCAAATCAAATTTAATTAATCCTTTTCCCCACGTTCCAATCCATAGAATTCCCTTTTCATCCTGGGCAATTGAAGTAATAGTATTATTATTATTACGCGAAAAAGGAAGCGGAAAGCTGTAGTATTTTTCTTCGGGATTTGCCACCGCCCTTGTATATTCCGGAATATTGAAATGAGTAAAAGTTCCTTTCGTTCTATTAAACTTGTTTAGCATGCCTTCAAAAGTTCCAATCCATATATCTCCTTCTTTGTCTTCAAACAAAGATGAGATTCCATTGTTTGAGATTGAAGAAGAATCTGCGGGGTCATTTGTGAATACTTTGAAAGAATATCCATCGTAACGGTTCAAACCATTTGCAGTTCCAAACCAGAGAAATCCTTTCTTATCCTGAATTACAGTAAAGACAGAACTTTGTGATAGACCGTCTTCAATTTTTATCTGGCGGAAAATATATTCTTCTTTTGGAATCTGGGCTAATACAAATTTGTTGCTTATTATAAACTGCAAAACTGAAATTATTATCAGGAAATATTTAGATGGGTTTTTATGCACAGTTCAATCTGGTTAAGAATCAATTCGATATTTTTATTAACATGTACTGAATTTTGATACTTTAAAAATGTACTCATTTTAACATCCAAATTCATATTTAGTTCTCGTTAAAATGGAAGGTGATTTGTTCCTAAACTTCTATTATATTAGTTGAGTCAGAGATTGGAATGATTGATATGCATAAAATAGTTTTAGTTATAGCCCTCTGCTCCCTTCTTTCTTTTATTGCAGGATGCGATAAAGGAATTGAACCGGAGCCGCAGGATGCAACCCAGTCTGGGAAAACCGGTTTTAGCGGAAAGGTAACTTTTACGGGAAATTGGCCCGCAGGGATTAAAAGAACTCATCTTGTTGTATTCAGAAATGTAATTCAATCTAGCAGTGACTTTCCACCACCCAATCTTGCATTTGTAATTGATTCGATTCCATATAGAAGCGCTGTTTTTGACTATAACTCGATAGATAATAATATTCAATTTTCAATTTTAAAATTAGGACTTGGTGATTACAGCTATGTTGTAGTTGCCCAATCTAAAACGCCAGACCTTTCCCTTGACAGAAAAGACTGGTTCATTGTTGGAATTTATTACAACGGGAATGATAAATCGAAACCCGGTGTAATGACAATTCAAAACGGGCAAATGACAAACGGAATTAATATTAATGTTGATTTTAGTAATCCACCCCAGCAGCCACCCGGCGGCTAAATATTTTATATCAGTATAAATCTGGAAGAGTTTGTATGAGAAAACTAATCATTGCTTTGATAATACTGCCATCTTTTTTTCTGCATGCACAGAATGGTTCCATCAGAGGAAAAGTTGTGACTGATGAAAATGAGCCTCTTAACGGAGTAAATATTATTGTTATAGGAACCCAATTTGGTGCAGCTACAAAGAAGGATGGAAGTTTTGAAATAAAAAATCTTCCTTTTGGAGAATATACTTTAGAAGTTTCAATGATTGACTATTCAAAAAAAATTATAAATTATTTTCTTGATGCTTCATCAACAAGCATAACAATCATTTTAACAGAGCAGCTTATACAGACACAACAAATTGTTGTAAGCGCTTCAAAATATGAGCAGCGAGTTCAGGATTTACCGGTAAGTACGGCTGTTATACAGCCTGATTTTATTACACGCAATAATTTTCAAACATTTGATGACATGTTAAGATTTGTGCCCGGAGTACAAATGAATCTTGAACAGCCGAGCATCCGCGGCTCAAGCGGCTATAGTAAAGGCACCGGCGCACGGGTACTTGTTGCTGTAAATGGCATTCCCATGTACACAGGAGATACAGGCGAAATAATTTGGGAGTTAATTCCAACAGCCGATATTGAGCGGGTTGAAATTATTAAAGGTCCTGCAAGTTCTCTGTACGGCTCTTCTGCAATTGGTGGAGTTATAAATATAATCACTAAAAATTCTGTTAAAAATCCAATAACGCATTTTCGTTCATACTTTGGCGCCTACGATAAACCCGCTTATGATCTTTGGAAATGGAATGACGACCTGCGCACATTTTATGGAGTTGAATTAACACATTCAAATTCAATAGGAAACCTTGGCTACACTTTCTCTTTCAAGAAATTTGATAATATGAGCTACCGCAAAAATGATTTTTCTAAACGCTACCTTGGGTACTTAAAGCTTACTTATGATTTCACCAGCGAAAATAAATTAACGTACTTTGCAGATTATTTAAACATGGATCGCGGCAATTTTCTTTACTGGGGAGATTCCCGCAGCTATGCCCTGATTGATACCTCCTCTGCCGGCAATACTGTTAAATCAAATAGATTATTCACGGGACTAATTTACCATCATCATTTCAGTCAAAGTGTAACTGCAGAATTCAAATCAAGTTATTACTATACAAAATTTGACGGCTATGGAAAAGAATTAACCGAATCAATTGGAAATCTTTTCCGTAATGAATTAGTTACAAACATAAACTTATCGGAAGCATCCGTTTTAACATCAGGAGTTGAAGTTTCAAACTCGACAATTAATTCAAACATTTTCCACAGTCCAAGATTTTTTGGTACAGGCATTTATTCGCAGTTTGAGTATAAAGGAATTCCGGGACTTCTTGCAACTTTTGGCTTACGTTATGATTATATGAAGATGGATTCAATCAATGCTGCAAATGCAATTACACCTAAGATTGGTTTTAACTATAAGGCAGCTCAAGATTTTATTTTACGCGCTTCGTTTGGCACCGGATTCCGTGCGCCTACACCTTCAGAAGTTTTTACTGCTACCGCGCTGGGCGGCGGATTTAATATTACGGGCAATCCTGATCTTAATGCCGAAACAAGTATGTCTGTTGAAGCAGGATGCATTTATGAGCCGGAGAAAGAATACTCTTTTGATCTTTCTTTATATATGACAAATTATAATGATTATATCGAAGCAAATCTTACAAACAAGGGAGATATTAAATTTTTAAATGTGCCCAAGGCAAGAATTGAAGGACTGGAGTTTGGATCAAACTTGTCTCTTGTTCCTGAACTCCTCAAAGTGAATTTAGGATATAATTTTATGTGGGCAAGGAACCTTACCGATAATAAATTTTTGAAATACCGCTCCCGCCACTCATTTAACGCCCAGGTGCGCTTTACTCCTTATCCATTCGATATTGGAATTGATTTCAGATGCTCAAGCCGTGTTGATGAAATTGATGACTTAATAACGCAGCCACCATTTCAATTAGTAATTGATGGGGCCAAGCGTGTTCCGATTTATGTAACTGATTTAAACCTGGGATACAACCTATTAATAGGGAATACGCAGGCAAAAATATTCCTTAACGCAAAAAATATTTTTAACTACAATTATGTGGAGTTTATAGGCAATATTGCACCAATAAGGAATTTCTCTGCTAGTTTTGAACTTTATTTTTAACTAAAGAAATGACCTCAACAGAAATACTTTCATATTGCGGCTTAATTTGCTCTAATTGCCCCATTTATCTTGCCGGAAGAGAACAAGACGAACAGAAAAAAGCCATTCTTATTACAGAAATTATTCATACATGCAGAGATTTTTATGGAATTGATTATAAAGAAGTAGATATAACCACATGTGATGGGTGTACATCACTTGAGGGCAGAATTTTCTCAGGATGTGTTAATTGTAAAATCAGGGAATGCTGCTCTACAAAAGGACATCAAAATTGCGCATACTGTAATGAATACCCCTGCGTAAATCTGACTGAGACATTTAAAAATGAAGAAACAGCAAAATTGCATTTAGATCAGATAAGAAGTCATTTATAAAATTCTTACAAAAACGTTTATCTATCTAATTGCTTAATCAGTCTCATTTTTTAATAATATAAAATAGAACACATCAATCCTTAGAACGTCTGATTGGATACTAAATATTTTTAATAATCGTTTGGAGAAGAGATGGCAGAACGAGTATGTCCTGTGTGGATTGGTTATTTATTATTAAGCCCTTTGCGTAAATTAATGCAAAATCCGTATAAGATTTTAAGCGGCCATGTAATAAGCGGGATGAAGGTAATGGATATCGGAAGCGCAATGGGATATTTCAGCTTACCCCTTGCTGATCTTGTTGGTACTAACGGAAAAGTGTTCTGTATCGATATGCAGGAAAAAATGCTGGATGTTTTAATGAAACGCGCAACAAAAGCAAACCTGGAAAATAGAATTGTGCCCCGCGTCTGCAATCAAAATTCTTTAATGATAGATGACCTAAAAGAAAAAATTGATTTTGCACTTACATTTGCAATGGTACATGAAGTGCCGGATACACCGCTGCTTTTCACAGAAATCTTTAATGCACTAAAGCCTAAAGGGCATCTTTTAGTTTCAGAACCCGCGGGGCATGTCAGCCAGGAAGCATTTGAGAATACTATTTCCATTGCTAAGCAAAAAGGATTCACCCTGATTGAGAGACCAATAATCAGGAGAAGCTTAAGTGCATTGTTTCAAAAAAAATAAATAAATATTTCTCATTACTTTATTAAACATAATTACTAAAGGGAGAAAAGATGCCATCAGCCTGGAGTAAGGAGTTTCCGGCAGCAATAACTGTCTGTAATAAAAATGGAATTATAACTGAACTGAATGATAAAGCTGCTTCCACTTTTGCAAATGATGGTGGCTATGATTTACTCGGGAAAAATTTGTTCGACTGCCATTCGGAAGATTCAACAAATATGATCAAGAAATTAATGAATGAAAATAAAATCAATGTTTATACAATAGAAAAGAATGGAGTGAAAAAACTGATCTACCAGGCGCCGTTTGTAGAAAATGGCGAGGTAAAAGGACTTGTTGAACTGGCAATTGAAATTCCCTTTGAGATGCCACATTTCGTAAGGCAGTAAAATTATTTAACTTTGGTTGTCCTGGTTGCCCGTATCATCTTTATTTATAACCTGGATTGTAAAATTTGCTGTTAGAGCAGCCAAAGCGCCCACAGCAGCCAGGACAGGGGCAAAGAACGTTCCAATAACACCAATTGTAACAGGAATTTCCAAATACGTTCTTCCATTATCATCTTTGATGATAATTCTTCTTGCATTACCCTCTTTAATTAATTCTTCAATTTTTGCAAGAAGTTCTTTCCCTTTAACTTTAAATTCATTTACCATGATCAGGCTCTTTCTAATGATTTATTATGAACATTAATGCTAAAAGAAGAAAAGAAAAACGATACCATTCTCAGCATACGAATAAATGTTGTAATTAATATTCTTTCCGAATTAGAGTGAATTTTTAGATCTACAAGAATATTATTCTCTAATGACGCAATGAAAACGCGGTAGATTTTTCCGTTTAACAAATAATTGTCAATAGTAATTTGTTTTATATTATTTACCGCTTCCATTTATATTCTATTTTTCCTCTCTGCCCTTTAGATGAAAGAACATATTCTTTTGTTCCCTAAAATATATGCTGATATTTTTACCCGCTTCAAATGTTCATTGTTAAGTAAGTACACACATTGAAATTATATCTATTTTCCCTGGCAAATTATTCTTCTTAAAAAGGTTTTGTAATGAAATTAAAATTCCCGTTAAATTTCTTAACTATATTATCGGCATTTACTTCGATTAGATTAATGGCTCAAAATGATTCGGCAATAATAATTCCTGTTTCGTGGATTGATCCATCTACCGGACACAATATTATTTGGCTTACACCTCGAGATGGAAACAATATTAGCCTTTATTTTCAAAATATTACAAGCTGGAGCCTAATGTTCATTTTCCCCCGGACGGCAAGTAGATAATTTCCCGTACAAATATGTTTGGTAAAATTGGGGTATTTGCTGTTGAAGTTGAGAAAGGAAAATAATTTATTACTCACCTTATGCAAAATTTAATTTATAATTACGACTGTTAAGTCGCTGAATAGATAAAGAAACAAGTTTTTGGCTTTTCCCGAAGGGTTGGCTATGCCAAGTCCAACTAATTGTTTAATCAAAACATAATTTCATTATTAGCTTATATCTTCATCTATTTTATTTGGGCTAAAGCCCTTTTGTTTTTTTGTCCTTTTTCTCCGCCGTAACCGGCGGAGTTATGAAATTATATTATTAACCATATCCTTCCAAGACAATGAACGGCGGAGTTATATTAATAACCACGTCCTTTCAGAGTCTGTTGCATAACTAATC
>PMDS01000114.1 GCA_003155655.1 Melioribacter sp. | reverse complement strand
ACGTCCTGAAGGACGTGGTTAATAATATTAGAGGTTGTCTCAAAAGTAATATTATTATTTAAAATAGAACGCAGATGACGCAGATTTAACTGATTTTCACTGATCCATAAGTTGAATAATTACTTTTAAGACAGCGTCAATTCTTTGAAATATTTCTCTGTCAGTTTCTCAGCATTGTCCTTTGAACCGGCTTCAACAATGCATCTTATTATTGGTTCTGTATTAGATTTTCTGAAATGTACCCAATGATCTGCAAAATCAATCCGCAATCCGTCTTCAATGTTTATTTTTTCATCCTTGTATTTCTCAATAAGCGATTTAATAACTTCATCAGGATTTGTGCTGCCTAGTTCAATTTTTTTCTTTGCAATAAAATATTGGGGCAGGGATTTTTTTAACTCACTCATTTTGCCGCCAAATTCCAAAAGATGCTGCAGCATTATAATGGTACCGGTTAAAGCATCCCTGCCAAATACAACAGCCGGCAAAATTACTCCGCCGCTGCCTTCGCCGCCGATTACAGCATTAACTTCTTTCATTTTCTTTATAACGTTTGCTTCACCAACAGGAGATCTAAAAACTTTGCATCCATATTCATTGGCAACATCATCCACTGCACGTGTGGTTGAAAGATTAACAACCACATTCCCTTTCTTTTTGGAAAGATAAAATTGTACAGCCTGTGTAATTGTGTTTTCTTCTCCAAAAGGTTTGCCATCCTCTGTAATTAAAACGAGACGGTCAACATCCGGATCAACTACAATTCCAATTTCAGCTTTGTGCTTTTTTACAGCTTTCATTGTGGTGGTTAAATTTTCCGGTACAGGTTCAGGTGAACGCGGGAATATTCCGGTTTTTTCACAATTCATCTCAATTACTCTGCAGCCCAGCTTTTTTAACAACTGCGGCATTGAATATGCACCTGCGCCGTTAACACAATCGAGCAGTACTTTAAATTTTCTTCTTCTGATTATTTCAACATTTATATACTTCATGTTTAATACTGCTTTGATATGCTCATCCAATCCATTTTCATATTTATTCAGCTTGCCAAGTTTATTCCATTCAACATATTTTGTGTTAGCACTCTCAAGGTCTTTTAACATTTTGGCGTTTTCTTCCGGACTCATAAACTCGCCGTTTTTGTTAAGCAGCTTTAAAGCATTCCATTGATTAGGATTATGACTCGCAGAAAGCTGAATTCCGCCAACAGCTTTTAATTTTTTGACGTTGAACAAAACAGTTGGGGTGGGGCAAATGCCGATATCTATTACATCATTCCCCTTTGCCAATAACGTTCCTATAACTATCTGGCGCACCATTTCTCCAGTAATTCTTCCGTCGCTTCCGACAACAATTTTCCCTTTGCCGCAGAAATCCGCATAAGCCGATGTATATTTAACAAGAACATTCGGATCCAGTCCGTCTCCAATTATTCCTCTAATGCCGGAAACACTTACCATTAACGTACCCATAAAATTCCTTGTATCTTTGTAATTGATTGGATATTAGAATTAATTATTTCAATTAGAAATTTAATAACTTTATCGGCAAAAATATCCAGGAAATGAAAGCACAAGCAAAATTTATTAAAGAAGTAAACTCCCTATTAATCAAAAAATTTGGAGTCCCATTTAGTAATAGGAATTTTCCCGATCCTCTTGATCTGTTAATTGCCACAATCCTATCTCAGAATACAAACGATAATAATTCATATAAAGCATTTAATAATTTGAAGAGTCATTATAAATCCTGGAATGAATTAATTAATGAAAAAAGAGTTAAAATTGAAAAAATAATCCGTGTTGCGGGCTTAGCTGAACAAAAATCATCGGCAATAAAAAGTATAGTAGTGTATCTGAATAAAAAAAATGGAGAAGTATCATTAGATTATATCAAAAAATTCTCTGATGAAGAAGTAATTAATGAATTAACCCGGCATAAAGGAATAGGAGTCAAAACAGCAAGCTGCGTCTTGCTTTTTGCACTTGGAAGAAATGTTTGTCCGGTTGATACTCATGTGCATAGAACAGTTAACCGTTTAGGAATTGTTAAGGAAAACACTCCCGGTAAAAGTTTTTCAACTCTTAACAGAAATTTCCCGGAAGGAGCAGCCCATTCTTTCCATACAAATCTTATACGTTTAGGACGGGAAATATGCACACCTTCAAAGCCAAACTGCACTGAATGCCCATTAAACAAAATTTGTACTTATAAAAAGAAAAATTTCGAATATAAGGGGCGCGGCAAACAACGCGACTTTATGTTATTAGATAATGTTACATAGTTATTAACCTATTTGAAATTAATAATAAACTGATTGCGTGAATAATAAGCTGGTAAAGCAAAACTGTTGAAACAGTTTCAATGAGTATGTATGTTCTTGTTAACCAACGGATTAATCCTCCAGAGGCGGGCAAGTCCACAATGCTGTCAGATTAACAAAAATAACTCATCCCCTTAATCCCATTCTCTTAAAAAGAGAAGGGGAAACAGGGGGTTGAGTTCATAGTTGCTCCACGTCCTGAAGGACGTGGTTATTAAAATAAATTATGAGTAAGGTATGTTAGTAATTTGTAATTTGCACGCAAAAATATTTCCTTAAATTATTTGATATCTTATGTGGGTATTGTTCGCTTCGCTTAATCCAATTTCAGAAGGAATAAGAAGTGTTTTCATTAAAAAGGCAACTAAAGATTTTGATTCTTTTATTATTTCATGGGCAAATAATTTTTTACCTGTAATTGTTTTTACTCCTTTATTGTTTTTTATAAAACTAAAATTCAATTCTTTGTTCTGGATTGGACTGGGCGGGTCCAGTTTGCTAAACGTTGCAGCAAATATTTTGTATATGCGCTCTATCTCAAAAGGTGATATTTCCAGTGTAATGCCTATGCAAAGTTTTGCGCCAATATTTTTACTTTTATCCAGTCCTTTTTTACTGGGTGAATTTCCAAATTTAATGGGGCTGATTGGTATACTTACAGGTTTTGTCGGCTCCTACCTGCTCAATCTGGATCTAACCAAGAACAGCCTCCTCGATCCATTAAAATCTTTAGTGAAGGACAAGGGAACAAGGTACATGCTTATTGTTGCGTTTCTTTGGAGTATTTCAGCAAATTTTGATAAGATAGCAATTCAAAACTCCTCCACATGGCAGTATATGGCATGTACAAATATTTTAATATTCTCCGTTATTACTATTTTAGTTTTAGCAACCGGAAGATCAAAAATCAATCTAGCTGCTGTTGATAAAAAATACTTATTCATTATAAGTGCATTCACAGTTGGGTCATATATTTTTCACATGACCGCGCTTTCTCTTACTCTAGCAGCTTATGTTGTAGCAATGAAAAGAATGTCGGGAGTTATCTCTGTCTTTTTAGGGAATATATTTCTTAAAGAAGCCAACTTGAAACAGAGGTTATTAGGTTCATTTGTTATGCTGCTTGGTGTTTTGCTAATTGTATTTTCATAGAAAAATGTCTTTAGTGATATTACCATGACTCCATAATTATGCATGCTCAATCCAGTCTGCTGGCAGTGTAACTCTTCATTATTCCGGTAACACTGAAGTTGTATTTTATTAATAATCCGGTGTACAAAAAAAGTTATGAGACCACCTCCCGCAAATCCGTTAGTAAACGGACGCGGGACAAGCTCTTTTAATTCCCCTCCTTGAAAAAAGGAAGGGAAATCCCCGACAAAAAACGTCGGGACAAGTATTTTGAATAGTTCAAAATTTTTTATTAAGGGGATTTCGCATATTCGCAACGGACCTCACCCCGGCCCTCTCCTTAAAAAAAGGAGAGGGAGGAAAATGTAAAAATATTTTACTCTGGAAAAAGCTCTTTGATATACTGACTTTTCCATAGATGCCTAATGGCGAAAAAATGGGATGAAAATGGGATAAAAACGGACCAAAAATGGGATAGAAACGGGACAAAAAAAGGATAGAAACGGGACAAAAAATGGTATAAAAAAGGGGTGAAAATTGGTGAAAATAGGTGAAAAACTTAGGACAAGAATTAAAAGGAGAATTGTAATTTTTTGCAAAAAAGATTCTGAAAAAAAATTAAAGATTGACAAAAAATCTTGATGCTTACCAGACTCAGAGTCGTTTCCGAATTACTGAAATAATACACGGCAGGCAATTTGCAATTTTCAATTAATTAATGAACCAAGACATCCAAATCTTTGTTAGTTTTTATAATGCAATAACCCAGTTGTACAGTTGTAATTGAAACAATAATCTTCTTAAATTTTAGCCGTTCTCCACAAAAAGAGGATATTTTTGAGTAAATCTTATGATCTAGCAATTCTTGGTGGTGGTCCCGGAGGCTATGTAGCTGCAATCCGCGCTTCTCAATTGGGTTTTAATACTGTTTTAATTGATAAAGATAATCTTGGTGGTGTTTGTCTTAATTGGGGATGTATTCCAACCAAGTCCCTGTTAAAGAACGCAGAAATTTTTGATTTGATGAAAAATCACTCTGCTGATTTTGGTATTTCAATTCAAGGACTAAGTTTCGACTTTTCAAAAATCATAAAAAGAAGCAGGGATATTTCTGAGAAAATAACTAAAAACGTTGAGCTATTAATTAAGAAAAATAAAGTTACCAGGATACGCGGTTTTGGAAAATTAAGCTCAAAAAATACTATCGATATTTTTGATGAGAGTGGAAAAGTAACAGATTCAATCAATGCTGAAAAAATAATAATTGCAACAGGCGCCAGACCTAAAAATTTTCCGCAAATTCCGGTTGACTACAAAAAAATTGTTACATCAACGGAGGCAATGAATTTTTCAACCCAGCCGAGAGATTTAATAATTATTGGCGCGGGTGCAATAGGAATAGAGTTTGCATATTTCTATTCTGTTCTGGGAACAAAAGTGACAATCGTAGAAATGCTGGAGCAGATACTGCCTGTAGAGGATAAAGAGATTTCTGAAACACTTCTTAAAAGTTTTAAGAAACGCGGGATTGAAATTTATACTTCTGCCAAAGTTGAAAAAGCCGAAGTAAAAGGAGATGAAGTATTTGTCTCTATTCTGAATGAAGGGAAAAAGATTGAACTAAAAGCCGAAAAAGTATTAAGCGCAATTGGTGTAATGGGTAATGTTGAAGGATTCGGTTTGGAAGAACTGGGAATAGAGATTGAAAAAAATCACATAAAGGTTGATAAGCAAACTTATCAGACAAATGTAGAAGGAATATTTGCCATCGGCGATGTTATTGGTCCACCATGGCTAGCTCATGTTGCATCATCGGAAGGAATTCATTGCGTTGAAACAATTAAAGGTTTATCTCTGCAGCCGATTGATTATGATAACATTCCCGGCTGTACATATTGCATCCCTCAAGTTGCAAGTGTTGGATTAACAGAGCAAAAAGCACTAGATGCCGGATATAAATTAAAAATCGGAAAATTTCCTTTCATGGCAAGCGGCAAAGCATTTGCTGTTGGTGAACGGGAGGGTTTTGTGAAATTAATTTTTGATGCAAAATATGGAGAACTTTTAGGAGCGCATATAATTGGACCTGAGGCTACAGAGTTAATTGCAGAACTTACACTTGCAAAATCGATGGAAGCAACATACGAATCAATTGTTAAAACTATTCATGCTCATCCAACTTTATCAGAATCAATAATGGAAGCTGCTGCTAACGCGTATGGCGAATCAATCCACATATAGAACTTTTGATTATTGTGATCTTGGCTTGATTGATTATAAGCAATGCTGGGATCTTCAAAAGGAAATATTTGATTTACGGTATCATAGTAAGGTTGACGATACATTTTTTATGCTTGAGCATCCGCATACTTATACTTTGGGTAAAGTTGCTGAAAAAGAAAATTTAATTAGTACTAGCGGTCAGCTGAAAGAACTTGGCATTAGTGTTTATGAAATTGACAGAGGCGGTGATATAACCTATCACGGACCGGGACAGATTGTTGGGTATCCGATTATCAAGTTGAGTGACTGGAAAGAAGACACACATGCATATTTACGCGGGCTGGAAGAAGTTATAATGCTGACATGCAATGAGTATGGATTGAAAACAGAACGCAATTCCAAATATACAGGTGTCTGGATAGGTGATAGAAAAATTGCGGCAATTGGCATAAAAGTAAGCAGATGGATTACAATGCACGGATTTGCATTTAATGTAAATACCGATCTAGCATATTTTGGAGGAATTATCCCTTGCGGCATTAAGGATAAAGAAGTTACTTCACTGCAGCGGGAACTAGGAAATGAAGTTCCAATTGAGGAAGTAAAAGAAAAAGTTATTAAGAATTTCAAGGAAGTATTTGAGTACAACAGTTACAATGTAAAACCAAAAGAACATTTTTTTCAATCAACTTTGAAACAATAAAACAAAGGGAATTGAAATGACAAAGGACAGCAATCTAAAAGAAGCTGTATTAGATATAAAAGATACCAGTAACCTTCCAACCGGCAAGATAGATTCATTTGGCGGGATGGCATCAAAGGATGAATTAATTAATGCGCTCCGTTTAATGAATCTTTCGCGCACAATGGATAACAAGGTAATGAACCTTCTCAAGCAGGGGAAAGCTTTTTTTCATATTGCAGGCGCCGGACATGAAGCAACTCAGGTTGCATTTGGTCTTGCGATGATAAAAGGTGTTGATTGGGCATTCCCATATTACCGCGACATGTGTTTTATGCTTGCCTTGGGGTTGAAACCGGAAGAAATTTTTCTTGGCTTTCTGGGTAAAGCTAATGACCCAATGACCGGTGGAAGACAAATGCCATGTCATTGGACTTCAAAAGAATTTAACGTGCCCACTCAGTCAAGTCCCACCGGTACACAATTTTTACAGGCTGTAGGTGCTGCACTTGCTTTGAAAAAGAAAGGAATTAATGGAGTTGTTTATGTAAGCAGCGGGGAAGGAACAACATCACAGGGCGAGTTTCATGAAGCTGTAAATTGGGCTTCACGCGAAAAATTGCCGGTTGTGTTTGTTATTCAAAATAATAAGTGGGCTATTTCTGTTCCTGTGCATAACCAAACGGCAGGAAAAAATTCTTCTGTATGTGAAATGATGAAAGGTTTTGAAAATCTTTTACGTTTGGAAGTTGACGGAACTGATTTTCTACAGGCAAATGTTGCCGCGCAATCTGCTTTTAAACATGCAAGACAGGGGAAAGGTCCTGCTCTTGTTGAAGCACACGTTGTACGATTGCTTTCTCATTCCTCATCAGACGACCAGAAAAAATACAGGCCTGATGAATCATTAAAAGAGGATTTAAAGAAAGACCCAATCCAGATCTTTTCGAATATTCTTATAAAGAAAGAAATTATTACCGAATCTTCTTATGATGAAGTTAAAAAAGAAATAAATAAACAGGTAAATGAGGCAGCAGACCGGGTGTTAAAACAAAGTGATCCTCTCCCGGAAACTGCACTGCGTTTTGTATTTGATGAATCCGGTAAACGTGACACACTTGAATATGAAAAAGTTACCAGCCAGGGTAAATCAGTTGTTTTAGTTGATGCAGTCAATCATGCTCTACATGAGGAAATGGAACGCAATGATAAAATATTTCTTTTTGGCGAAGACGTTGCAGATGGTAAGGGCGGCGTATTCACAGCAACAAAAGGATTATCCACCGTGTTTGGTAATGACAGGGTATTTAATTCTCCTCTCGCCGAGGCGAGTATTGCCGGGGTAGCAATTGGGATGGCTCTAAACGGCTTAAAACCATGTGTAGAAATTCAGTTTGGTGATTACATCTGGCCTGCCTTCATGCAATTTCGTGATGAGATGGTTATGTACAGGTACCGTTCAAATAATCTTTTTGAATCACCTGTTGTAACGCGGGTGGCTGTGGGCGGGTATATCCACGGCGGGTTATACCATAGCCAGAACATAGAAGGATTCTTTTCGCATATGCCAGGATTGTTAATAGCCTATCCATCCAATGCTGCAGATGCAAAAGGCTTATTGAAAACTGCACTACGCTTGAATGACCCGGTTTTATTTCTTGAGCATAAAGGGCTATACCGTCAAAGTTATGCATCTTCACCGGAACCTGATACAGGGTATCTTGTTCCTTTTGGCAAAGCTAAAATATTTAAAGAGGGTAATGATGTTTCAATTATTACCTATGGTGCGATGGTTCACGAATCAAATTTTGCCGCGCGTAAATTGGAAGAAGAAGGCTACTCTGTTGAGATTATTGATATAAGAACAATAGTACCACTTGACGTTGACACAATTTATAAGTCGATTAAAAAAACCGGGAAAGTAATTGTAATTCATGAGGATAGTTTAACTGCCGGGTTTGGCGCAGAGATAGCTGCATTAATTTCAGATAATTGTTTTGAATCTCTTGATGGTCCTGTTAGAAGAATTGGCGCTGCCGATACACCAATTCCTTATCATCCAAATTTGGAAAATGCTATTCTTCCAACACGTGAAAAGATTTATAAATCTGTAAAAGACTTATTAAAATACTGAGCGAAGTGGAGACTAGAGAAGTATCTCTGACCTTTTCGCTGAGATACTTCATCTACTTAATGCCAGGCACAGTTTATTAAAGGAGAAGAAAATGAAAGTTGATATTGTAATGCCTAAAATGGGTGAAAGCATTTACGAAGGCACACTCATAAAATGGCATAAGAATATAGGAGACCGAGTAAAAAAAGATGAGATCATTTATGAGATTAGCACTGACAAAGTCGATACTGAAATTCCATCTCCTGAGGACGGTGTTTTAACTGAGATCAGAGTTCTTGAACAGGATACAGTTGCTGTAGGAACAGTCGTAGCGATTATTGAAACAAATGGTGTACAAGTTGAATCAAAAAGTGAAGAACTGAAAAAGGAAGTTCAGACAGCTAAGCAGGTTGATAATGAAGTTATTGAAATTCCCATGCCAAAGATGGGTGAATCAGTAATGGAAGGCACTATAATAAAATGGCATAAAAAAGTTGGAGATAAAGTTAAACAGGATGAAATAATTTTTGAGATCAGTACAGATAAAGTTGATACAGAAGTACCTTCACCCGTTGATGGAACTCTTGAAGAGATTTTATTTGTGGAAAACGATACTGTTGCTGTTGGAGTTACAGTTGCAAAAATTTCCACCGGTAACATTTCAGCTTCAACACAAACTAAACCGACAAGTATTGAGCCTGCAAAGGAGAAAAAGCTAGATAATTCAATTCCGCAAACCACTAACAACAAACAACTAATTGCTAACAACTCCCAACTAACAAACAAATTTTATTCACCGTTGGTTTTGAACATAGCACGTGCTGAAGGAATTTCTATTGATGAATTAGAATTAATTCAGGGCACTGGTATTGGAGGGCGTCTAACAAAAAATGATTTATTGAATTATATTCAAAAAGGAAGAAGCGGGGCAACTACCACTTCAAATGTTGGTATAATGAAGACTGATAAAGTACAGCGCGTAGAAATTATGCCAATGGATAATACCCGTCAAAGAATAATGGAACACATGATAAAAAGTAAAGATATTTCTGTTCATGTTACCGCTGTTACGGAAGTAGACGTATCAAAAATTCATTACTTCCTTGAAAAAAACAGGGACTCATTTTCCAAAGAGGGCGTTAAACTTACGTATTTATCTTTCATTGCATTTACAGTAGTAAAAGCGTTGAAGGAATTTTCGCTTATGAATGCCTCAATAGACGGTAAAAATATTTTGATTAAAAAATATGTAAATCTCGGAATTGCCGTGGCGGTTGAGCCAAACGGATTGATCGTCCCAAATATTAAAAAGGCCGATGAGAAAAATGTTAGAGGATTGGCTAAATCAATTGCTGATATTGGAAACAGGGCAAGAACAAAAAAGCTTGTTCCTGAGGATACAATGGACGGTACATTTACAATTACAAATTACGGTGTGTTTGGTTCACTTTTTGGAACGCCGATAATTAATCAACCTGAAGTTGGAGTGCTGGGCGTTGGAGCTGTAACCAAAAAACCTGTTGTTATAGAATCCGGTGGATTGGACAGCATTGCAATTAAACCCATGATGTACCTTTCGCTTAGTCATGATCACCGTTTGGTGGATGGAATGTTAGGTGGAAAATTTTTGAATTTTGTTAAGAATACTTTAGAGAACTTTGATATTTCGATAATTTGATGATTATTTTGGTTAAATAATATTAATATGTATTTTATACCATAAAAATTTAGGAGGATATATGCGTATAAAACCTGATGAACTTAAAAGCTATGTAGGGAAAAATATCCAAGTTGAATTAGGAAAAGTAAGGGAAGGACAAGGTTTATTGATTGAATGGTGGGAAAATAAGACCATTATAGCAAAATTAAGTGAGTTTAAATTGCGAGATGAAAAAGATCCTGATTCAGGATGGATCAAATTAGAAAAAAATAATAAATTAGTTACGTTTAAATTTGATAAGATTATTTCAATGGAATCTTTATAAGGAGATTATTATTTCCTTAAAGAATTAGATACATATCTTTCATTACAAGTCTAAAATAATGGATATTGGGATAAGATTTTATCCATCGGTTTCAATTTTATTATTAAGATACAAAGGGAAAAATATTGATTAACCAGCATCAGAAAAAATTTGCAGAGATAATTGAGAAAGGACGACCCGAATTAGGAAAACGCCCCGACTGGCTAAAAGTACGTTTACCGACCGGGCAAAATTATAAAGAAGTTAATGAACTAATGCGTAAAGCAAAACTCAATACTGTTTGCGAGGAAGCTAAATGCCCTAATCTTGCCGAATGCTGGAACCGGCGTACAGCAACATTCATGATTCTCGGCGATACATGCACAAGAAGCTGCGGCTTTTGTAATATCAAAGTAGGAATACCAAACGAACTTGATCTTGACGAACCAAGACGGGTCGCAGAATCAGTCGAATCATTAAATCTAAAACACGTTGTAATTACTTCTGTTGACCGCGATGAATTAAAAGATGGAGGCGCATCAATTTTTTCTGAAACTGTAAGGTTGATCAGGGAAAAAATGCCTTCAACAACAATTGAAATATTGATCCCGGATTTTAAAGGAGATAAAGAATCGTTTGAGATTATAATGAATAATCCGCCGGATATTCTTAATCACAATCTTGAAACTGTAAAGCGTTTATATCATGGTGTTCGTCCTCAGGCAAAATATGAACGCAGTCTTGATTTGATTAGCTGGTTTAAGGAAAAAAGATTAAGAACTAAAAGCGGTATAATGGTTGGTATTGGTGAAACTAAAGAAGAAGTAATTGAATTGATAGAAGAAATATATAATCATGGCTGCGATATTATGACCATAGGTCAATATCTCCAGCCGACAAAAAATCATTTACCGGTTCACAGATATGTTACATTGGAAGAATTTAAATTCTATAAAGAATATGGATTAAATATCGGATTAAAAGCAGTTGAATCATCCCCGCTCGTCCGCAGTTCATATCATGCCGATAAACATGCCGAATTAGTATAGGGTAAATAATACTTTACAATAAGTCAACTGGAAAAAGAAATTGAACTTTTTGTTATTATTGTTCTCCCTTGAACTTCAAAAAAATTTGCTTATTTTTCGTACATTAAGAGTTTAGAGAAGTATTTTCTCATTGTACAGGTGGATTTCTTAAAAGTAAAAAAAAGGTCAATTAGGTATTATTACTTTAGTTCATAATTTCAGTTGGAACCGTTGATTAAAGATAGCTAAACACTTATTTAGCAAATTGAATTATGGCATAGATTGGCACGTTAGTTTCTTGTGATATAGAATGAAAAAAGTTTTATTGGAAATACTGGAAATAAACCTAAAAACAAGAAAACCAAATTTAGAAAAGGTTATAGTAAAGCTGTAGCCTTTTTTTGTTTAATAACAAGAGGTAAAATACATGGCAAAAGTTAAGGGTGATATCATAATTGATATCGAAAAATGTAAAGGATGCGAGCTTTGTGCTGCTGCCTGTCCTCAAGATTCGCTCGAACTTTCCCGCAAAATAAACTCTAAAGGTTATCATTATATTGTTAAAATTGAAGATAACTGTACCGGCTGTATTAATTGTGCTTTAGTTTGCCCAGATGGAATTATTAAGGTCTATCGTAAGACAGAAAAGAAAAAAGAACCTATTGCAACAATAACTAACGTAACCGGAGATTTAACAGTAACGGTGAACTCATGAAAGAATTAAAATTAATGAAAGGGAATGAAGCACTGGCTGAAGCCGCAATCCGTGCCGGTGCCGATGCTTATTTTGGTTATCCAATTACTCCACAATCTGAAGTTTTAGAATATTTAGCTCTAGAAGCAGAAAAAAGAACCGGGATGGTAATTCTTCAAGCGGAAAGTGAAGTGGCTGCAATTAATATGATTTACGGCGCTGCCGGAACAGGCAAAAAAGTAATTACTTCCTCTTCTTCGCCGGGAATCAGCTTAATGCAGGAAGGTATTTCATACATTGCCTGCGCGGAACTTCCATGTTTGTTAGTTAATGTTGTTCGCGGCGGCCCGGGATTAGGAACAATCCAGCCCTCACAGGGAGATTATTTCCAGGCTGTAAAAGGAGGCGGACACGGAGATTACAAACTTATAGTTCTTGCACCGTCAACAGTTCAGGAAATGGTGGATCATGTTAGTCTTGGTTTTGATCTTGCATTTAAATGGCGCAACCCGGTTATGATTCTTACAGATGGCGCTCTTGGGCAAATGATGGAAAAAGTTGCCCTTCCTCCTCAAATTCCTAGGACTAATGTTGTTTATGACTGGGCAACTATTGGTAAGCCAAAAACGCGGGAAAGAAATTTTATTACTTCTCTTCACTTGAAATCTGAAGTAATGGAAGAAATAAATAATACTCTTCAAAGAAAATATAGAGCTATTGAAAATGAAGAGATTAGATTTGAAAAGATCAACTGCGATGATGCTGAATTTGTTTTGGTTGCTTACGGATTGGTTGCCCGCATATGTCAAAAAGCAGCAAGTCTTGCAAAAGAGAAAGGGATTAAGGTTGGTGTATTCAGACCAGTTACTTTATTCCCGTTTCCAACAAACGAATTAAAGAAAATCGCTGGCAAGGTAAAAGGATTTTTAACCGTTGAGATGAATGCCGGTCAAATGGTCGAAGATGTCCGTCTTGCAGTAAATGGAAAAGTACCAGTGGAGTTTCATGGCAGAATGGGCGGAATAATTCCGTCTCCTGAGGAAATTCTTCAGATGCTTGAAAATAAATTGGTAGGAGAAATTGTATGAACGAAAAAACTATGACTGAAGATCAACATTTTGAGCAGGTTATTACTGAAGAAAATATCTGCACAAATGAAAATCTCGTATTCGAAAAACCGGAAACTCTTATTGATACAGTTATGCATTACTGCCCGGGCTGCGGGCATGGAGTTGCCCATAGATTAATAGCGGAAGTAATTGACGAACTTGGAATACAGGATAAAACAATCGGTGTTGCTCCTGTTGGTTGTTCGGTATTTATGTATAATTACATGAATATTGACATGACGGAAGCAGCGCACGGGCGTGCCTCGGCTGTTGCAACCGGCATAAAAAGAGTATTGCCTGATAAGTATGTATTCTCTTATCAGGGTGATGGAGATCTTGCCGCTATTGGAACAGGTGAAACTATCCACACTTGCAACCGTGGTGAAAACATTTTAATTGTTTTTATCAACAATGGTATATATGGAATGACCGGCGGGCAAATGGCTCCAACAACTTTAGTCGGCATGAAATCAACCACAACACCATTTGGTAGGGAAGTTGCAGTAATGGGAAACCCGCTTAAAATAACGGAACTTATTGCTCAATTACCCGGAGTTTATTATTGCACACGCGTTGCAGTTAATAATCCTGTTAATGTCCGTAAAGCAAAGAAAGCAATAATGAATGGATTCAAATACCAGGAATTGAAAAAAGGATTAAGCTTTGTTGAAATTGTTACTAATTGTCCTTCAAACTGGAAACTGACCCCGGTTGAATCTAATAAATGGCTTGAAGAAAATATGCTTCCATTTTATCCACTTGGTGATATGAAAGTGCCGTCTGATCAATCTTCAAAAGGTAAAGGAGAGTGATTATGCAAGAAGAAATTATTATTGCCGGATTTGGAGGACAGGGAGTTTTATCCATGGGGCAAATTCTATGTTACAGCGCCGTAATGGAAGATAAAGAAGTTACCTGGATGCCTTCGTATGGACCTGAAATGCGCGGTGGAACTGCGAACTGCATTACAATAATTAGTGATACAAAAATCAGCTCTCCTATTATTACAAAATTTGATACAGTAATTGTATTAAATCAGCCGTCTTTAGATAGATTTGAATCTGCTGTTAAACCGGGCGGTTTATTAATATATGAAGCCAACGCAATTATTAATTTGCCTACAAGAACAGATATTGAAGTTCTTGGTATTGAAGCTGCAAACGAAGCTGTTAAGTTAAAGAACTCAAAAGTTATGAATATGATTGTATTGGGCGCTTTTTTACAAAGAAAACCAATTATTAAATTAGAGAACATACTGGAAGGTATTAAAAAAGTACTTCCTGAAAGATATCACCACCTCATTCCGCTTAACAAGCAAGCTCTTGAAAAGGGGATGGAATTAGCAGAAAATATAGCTGTAAAAGCATAAATCGGAAAACTATTTGGCATTAACCCCAAAGTTTTAATGTCACTATAGTTTTATCTGTTTTATACGTTGCAATAAACGCTTGATTTGTATTTCAAAAATTATTGATAGACCTTTCGCTTAAGCCATTGTTTTAGCAAGCGGTTTATGTAAAACTCACAATAACTATAGGTTTTTTTGGAATTAAACTCTTTCTTTCCTAATTTTACATCCGAAAATTTTGAAATAATAGGATCAAAAATGGCTAACAACGAAGGTGCAATTGCTCAGGTTATAGGACCCGTAGTTGATATTGATTTCCAGGATGGCTACCTGCCGGAAATTTATAATGCAATTCAAATTCCAAGAAAGAGTATAGAAGGTATAGATGAAAATTTGATTGTTGAAGCACAGCAGCATCTTGGAGAAAATAGAGTACGTACTGTTGCTATGGATTCTACCGACGGTCTTGTTCGTGGAATGAAGGCAATTGATACCGGAGGCCCGATTTCTGTCCCGGTTGGACCTGAAACTTTAGGAAGATTAATCAATGTTATTGGCGATGGAATAGACGGACTTGGTGAAATTAAGACTAAAAAAAGATATGCAATTCACCGTCATGCCCCTAAATTTGAAGATCTTACTACAAAACAGGAAATGTTTGAAACCGGTATCAAAGTAATAGATCTTCTTGAACCATATTCAAAAGGTGGAAAAACAGGGCTTTTTGGAGGCGCTGGCGTTGGTAAAACTGTTATTATACAGGAGCTGATTCATAACATTGCAAAGCAGCACGGAGGTTATTCCGTCTTCGCAGGAGTTGGTGAAAGAACAAGAGAGGGAAATGATCTTTGGCGCGAAATGAAAGAATCCGGTGTTTTGGCCAAAACAGCGCTTGTTTTCGGGCAGATGAACGAACCTCCGGGAGCCCGTTTAAGAATTGGATTAACCGGTTTAGCTATTGCAGAATATTTCCGTGATGAAGAAGAACGTGATGTTTTATTATTTATTGATAACATTTTCCGTTTTACTCAGGCAGGTTCTGAAGTTTCTGCTTTGCTTGGCAGAATGCCTTCTGCAGTAGGTTATCAACCTAACCTTTCTTCGGAAATGGGTGAACTTCAGGAAAGAATCACTTCTACATCCAAAGGTTCAATTACTTCTGTTCAGGCTATTTACGTTCCTGCAGATGACTTAACCGATCCTGCACCTGCAACAGCATTTTCTCATCTTGATGCTACAACGGTATTGAGCCGTCAAATTTCCGAGTTGGGAATTTACCCGGCTGTTGATCCACTGGATTCTACTTCAAGAATTCTTCAACCGGATATTGTTGGTGATGAACATTATAACGTTGCTAAACAGGTTAAAGAGGTACTTCAGGCATATAAGGATTTACAGGATATTATTAACATTCTTGGTATGGATGAACTTTCTGAGGAAGATAAAATTGTTGTGCGCCGAGCAAGAAGAATTCAAAGATTCTTAAGCCAGCCTTTCCATGTTGCTGAAACATTCACAGGATTTGAAGGAAAATACGTTAAAATTGAAGATACAATCAGAAGTTTCAGAGAAATTCTTGACGGAAAGCATGATAATCTGCCTGAACAGGCATTTATGTATGTTGGAACTGTTGAAGAGGCTGTTGAAAAAGCTAAGAGTATGCAATAATTATGAAAGAAATGTTTGTCGAAATTATTACTCCATCAAAAAGTACTTTTAAGGGACAGGTTCAATCAATTACTCTTCCGGGAACTCTGGGAAATTTTCAAGTTTTGTTTAACCACGCGCCTTTAATGAGTACTCTTGAAGTTGGTAAAATAAAAATTAAAGATGTCGGCGATAAAGAAATTGTTTATGCAACCGGCGGCGGAACTGTTGAGGTAAAAGATAATAAAGTTCTTGTGCTTGCAGATAGCGCCGAAACCCCGGAAGAAATTGATATTGAACGTGCTAAACAAGCTTATGAACGTGCCAAAAAAAGATTATCCGGCAGTAAAAAAGAAGATTTGGATGTTTTACGTGCTGAACTTGCTCTTCAAAGAGCAGTTAACAGAATGAAGTTTGTGAATGTTAGTATTTAGTATTCAGTATCTAGTATAGAGTATCAAGCATTGAGTATCAAGTATCAAGATTTTTAGAAGCCTGGTTTCTTCTTTGAGACCGGGTTTTTTGTTTATACCTCATTAATAACCCTGAATGTCTTTTATTTACCTCGGAGGGTTTTTACCTTTAAAATCAGTACCTTCATTTCTATCCAAACTTATCCCAAATCCACCAAAAAGCACCCCCAAAATACCATAGTAATTCTCTAGGGACCGGTTTTATACAATTCCAATTCAATAAAATTTTCCCCACCTTTTTTCAAACTTGTCCCGCCGTATTTTGTCGGGAGCGCCGACAAGAAATTTCTAATTAACCAATGGATTCATCCATTGGTAACAATACAATAAAAAAATATACTTAACGGTTTTAACCGTTTAATAATTCTCATCTTTTTATAAATACTTTTTATTAATAAACCGATTAATCGGTTAAAGGAACTCAGCATTCGGTTTTTGACCAACGGATAAATCCGTTGGTTAGTAATATTATCAATTTTCAGGCCGTCAAGGACCATTCCTTGACGGAACTTATTCACTGTCCAAAAATTTTCCTGTTTTTTCTTAAAGGTATAAACATTTTAATAATAGATAATTCTTTAAAGTTTCCTTAATTTGTAAAAAGATTTTTTGAGGGAATCTTGTCCGGTCAACAAACTGCTTTTAATGTAATATCTAACCTTGTTGGTGACTTCATGCATTCCAATAGTTGTGATTTGCTTTCAAATGTTTCTTTGACAATATTAAAACCAACTCTTAAAAAGAGCAAAAGCCTGTGCGTATAGTTGTGATTTGCTTTCAAATGTTTCTTTGACAATATTAAAACCAACTTAAATCGTAAGTTGTATTCTGGCTGCTTAGTTGTGATTTGCTTTCAAATGTTTCTTTGACAATATTAAAACCAACTTGGCAGTATTGTTATTGTGCCCTGGTCTAGTTGTGATTTGCTTTCAAATGTT
>PMDS01000041.1 GCA_003155655.1 Melioribacter sp. | reverse complement strand
GTCCTTTGGGCGTGGTTGTTTATTTTCTATTGTTTGATGTGCAAATATTGAGAATAAGATTTTCACTCCCATTTTATATAAGTGAGCAATTCCTTAGTAAGATGTCATTGCTTGATATTTAGAAAAGACTAATTTAACAATGATACATTATACGTTGGAAGATCAATAAAAAAAAGTCCCGAAAAAATAATTTTCGGGACTTATAATTTTTATTTACTTTTCTAATGATTTCTTCTTACGGCAACTTAAAATTCCAACGACCGTTATCGCTCTTAGGGTCGAACTTAGCCAGGGTTGGAGTGCTGTCTCCTATTGAGATTAAAACCAGTGGTTCCTTGGAATTTGGCACAACTTTGGGCATGATGCGGTAAGTGCCGTCAGTCAGTTGGTCGATGCGCCACAATTGTTCCGGATCGCCGGTAAAAGTAGGAACTGTAATAACTTCGCCGTCTGCTGTTGCAGCCAGTGCGCGGTCAGTTCCTGCAATTGTAATCTTGAAATATGGGGAACCAGGATAACCGCCAACATTTGCCACAGGTGTAATAGTCCATTTCTGATGCGGCCTGTTAAGGTAATCGCCCAGGCGAACCTCGATGTTACCAGCCGGCCAATCCTTAGCTACATCGGCAAGTACTTGAGACGCAACCGGTTTGATAGGTTCATCAGCAGCAGCACCAAAGCGCATACGCCCAGCCATCCGCACAAAATCTACAATCAGTTCCAGCGCATATCCTCTGCGTTCGGACTCGATCTCATATGTGCCTTCTTTAAAATTTTCACCACCAACGGGCCATCCATTTTTCCAGAGCAGCGGGCGAATTGCAAGTACGCTACGGTTGCCTTGGTCAAGATCAGACTCATAATGGCAAGAGTATTTCTGAACTCCGTCACCCAGGTCCAGCAAACCGAAGTGGCCAAACCCATTAACGCGTCCGCTGGCATACGCAACCATCTTTCCGCCGCCTTTAATCATGTCTCTGCCCATGTTGTCTAGGTAGGGACCGGTAACTTTCTTGGAGCGGCCTACAACTATGTTGTATGTTGAGTTACTGCCATCGCAGCATGTACCATGAGTGCCAAGCAGGTAGTACCAGCCGTCTCTGTACATCATTGCAGTTGCTTCACAGTCAATGGCTACATTAAGGGCTTGATTGTTGGGCATACGCTTGCCCGTTTTCGGATCGAGCTCAACAATCCTGATAAAACCGAAGTACGTGCCATATGTGAGCCACAACCTGCCATCGGTAGGATCGAGTAAGAATGCCGGATCTATTGCATCACAGTCCTCCGTTCCATCAGAAGAAGCAACAAGAGTTTCATCTTTATATCCGAAATCCGGGGATTTAGGGTCAAGCGTCTTGGTCCACATAACGTAGACATTGCTTGCATGTCCACCAGACATTCCGCCGCCTCCCTTGGCATAGGTTACATAGTAACGATCACCGATGTGGATAATATCTGGAGCCACTCCACCGCCGGTACGTACAGCTCCGGGTTGCCAGACCCATCCGTCTTCGGAGATCAAGCCTCCGGCGCCGGTGCCGAATGTGTAAAACTTGCCATCGCACTGCGCTATAGTCGATGGATCGTGTATAAATGGTTTGCCAATCTGAGCCAATGCCGGACTAGCCAACCAGAAAAAGAGCAGGGTAAGAACCGCTGCTGTCAAAATACGGAATTTCATAAAACCTCCAAAACAAACGATTGAGATCAAAAATTGGATAACTTATTAATTTTTATTCAAGGGTCAAAGTAAGATCCTTGATCGGTTCACCATTTTCATCAATGAAGCGGACACAGAAATCACTTAAGCCGGGGCCATTGATAACGGCGCCGCGTATAATGTTCTTACCCTTGTTAAGTGTAAGTCGTTTAGAGACGCAATCATCCATAACCATACGTCTATCACCTGAAAGCATAACGGCTTCTTTGCCGTTGAGCCACCACATGGATGCCGAATTAGATCCGACTGCCATGCGAACGTTCTTTATTTCTCTTGGACTGTTGACAACTGTAACAGCCCAGAATAGGACGCCGTAAGTCTGCTTTCTCACGCCATAGGCGAAACGAAAGAGCTTGACATTAAAACTAGTGGATTCCACTGCATGCCATTTGAGTTCCTGGCCTGCAACTGAAACCTTATCGCCATCGTGTGGAACCACGGTGAACTGATTTGGAAAGTACTCAGTATTGAAGGCGTTCCGAATGTAGCTGTCTGTAAATACCGTATTAAAACGGTTCGGTTTGTTTATTGGCTCAAGAAGCAGCCAACGCTGGAGAAAACCATCAGAGTCCGGAGTCTTTGTTGACGATGTTGCCGGAGTGAAGTAAGGCGCGATGCTGTGAGTAGTATCGCCGGTTGTTATGCCGCATGCAGTACCGCCAGACGCGGCAGAGTTGCATTGAAACGCTAACACAACCAGGATGCCTAATACGAGCATCTTGATTTTGCGAAACATGTTCATAATAGATCCTTGGAAAATTATTGATTTTTGTAAAAAATAAAACGAGAATAAAATTTTGTTTCTTATAGAAGTTTACACAATTAGTATAGCATTTTCAAGGTATCCTAATTTTAAATTAATTTGATATAGTTTTGACTGATTACAAAAATCTAATTTAATTTATAGAAGTTTCTAAACCTTGTCTTTCGCAGTAATTCTAACTTTCAAACCTACCGGAGCTGATTCTTTGAATAATTTCGGTATGAAATTATTAATGGGCTCTATTTGACCCATTCATAGTTGCCTTTCAATTGTGCAAATCATTTTTCGTTTAGTTTGAAATTAGTATTTTAGAAAATTGTATTTTCGTTTTTTACTTTAGAACAATACAGATCATTTTAAAAGATCTAAAGTATTGCATGATTTATCTGTAAACTAAACTATCATCAATACTAGAAATTAGCGGCAGGTCAAACTAAAATTGACACAACAATAAAACTGGAACATCTAGATGACAAATCCAATTCAATTATAATTTCTAAAATAATAACATCTAGATAACATAGGAGATTTGGAAAAATGAAAATTATCAGAATAACAGTTTTGGTCCTTTGTGGTTTATGCACTATGGCTTTTATTCCTGGCGGTGGAAATGTTAAATTACCGATTTATCTTAACACAGCTTATTCATTTGCGGAACGAGCTGCTGATCTTGTATCAAGAATGACTTTAGAGGAAAAACAAAGTTTACTTGGTAATAATATGGCATCTGTTCCTCGTCTAGGAATAAATTCATTTAATGTTTGGAGCGAAGCACTGCATGGTGTCTCATTCGGATTTATGGGTGCTGGTTCCAATTCTCCTACATCATTTCCAAATAGTGCTGCTCTTGGTGCGGCATGGGATCCGGAATTAATGCAAAGAGAATCTGCTGCTATTTCGGATGAAGCCAGAGCATTGAATTCTCCCATTATTACCGGACTGACTTACTATTCTCCAGTGGTTGAACCTATCCGGGATCCAAGATGGGGAAGAACCGGAGAGTCATATGGAGAGGATCCATTCCTTGTATCACAAATTGCGAGTGGTTTCGTTAAAGGTATGATGGGGAACGATATTACTTATTTAAAAACAGTTCCTTGCGGCAAACACTATTTTGCCAACAACAGCGAATTCAACCGGCATGATGGTAATTCGATTATGGATAGCAGAGATATGAGAGAGTTTTATCTTTTACCATACAAACAACTTATCGAAAAAGATAAGTTACCATCAATCATGTCTTCGTATAATTCAGTGAACGGAGTTCCAACATCAGCAAGTAAATTATACCTCGATACTATTGCAAGAAGAACATATGGATTGAAAGGATATATAACAGGGGATTGTTCAGCTGTGCAGGAGATTTATACAAGTCACCGTTATGTTAAAAGTATGGAGGAAGCAGCCTCTGGAGGACTGAAAGCCGGGGTAGATATTGACTGCGGAAGCGTTTATCAAAGAAGCACGATAGCTGCACTAAATGAGGGACTTATCGATTTTGCAGATATTGATAGAGCCCTGGTTAATATATTCACAATTAGGATGAGATTGGGCGAATTCGATCCTGCTGCTAAAGTGCCTTATTCACTTACTCAAAAGGAATTGATTGGTTCTCTTGCCAACAAGGCACTTGCAAAAGAAGTTGCTACAAAGACTCCTGTACTTCTTAAAAATGATATAAGTGTAAAGACAAATAAAAAAGCTCTGCCTCTGAATTCTGCTGAAATAAAAAAAATTGCTTTGATAGGCCCTCAAGCTGATAAAGTTGAACTGGGTCCATATTCTGGAAGACCATCAAAAGAAAATATGATTTCTCCTTATGCCGGAATTAAAAAATATATTTCCGAAAAGAAATTTTCTACAGAAGTATTCCTTTCTTCTGGTGGTAATACAGCAAGTAAGAGTAACCTGCTCTATATAGCCGGGTTTGAACTGAAAAAATCGACTGGAACTATCGCTAAATTCGATGCTACCAAATTTAGTTCATCATCAAAAGGAATTACTGTTGGTTTTGGAATGGGAACTGAAGTACAGGTAAGATCAATTGACGACGGCTCGTGGACTGCCTATGATAACGTGGACTTGACAGATGTCGATACTATTGGAATCAATCTGAATATTTTTACCGAAGGAGGAATCATTGAAGCCAGAGTTGGTTCTCCAGAAGGAAATCTGCTAACAACATTAAATGCAACTGTTGCAACCGGATTAAAAGCGGGTGGACCGTATGGGATAGGTAAACTGACAAAAGTGAAAGTGAATAAACTTGGATTGAACGGACCTCAGACTCTCTACCTTGTTTACAAGGCACCTGTCGATGAAAAAATTGATAACAAAATTATTGAAGCAGCTGCATCTTCTGATGTTGCAATAGTGTTTGTAGGAACAGATGAAAACACTGCTACTGAAGAAGCAGATCGACTTTCTCTTGTATTGCCGGGGAACCAGGTAAATCTTATTAAAGCTGTTGCGGCTGCAAATCCAAATACAATTGTTGTAATGCAAACATTGGGATGCGTTGAAGTTGGTGAGTTCAAAGATCTTCAGAATGTACCCGGGATAATATGGACAGGATACAATGGACAAGCACAAGGCGATGCTATCGCCAGCATTCTTTTCGGCGATGTAAATCCGGGAGGAAAGTTAAATGGAACCTGGTATAAATCCGTTAAGGATCTTCCTGAAATAACTGATTATTCACTCAGACGAGGCAATGGAAAAAATGGACGCACATTGTGGTATTTCGATAAGGATGTTTCATATGAATTTGGTTATGGATTATCTTACACAACTTTCGAATATAGCAATTTCAAAATCAGTAAGAACAAAATAACCCCTCATGATAATATTACTATAAGTGTAGATGTAAAGAATACTGGAAAATGTGTAGGTGATGAAGTTGTTCAGATTTATATGAGAACCCCTGAAAGTCCGGCTTCGCTGCAAAGACCTATCAAGAGATTGAAAGGATTTAAACGTGTGACAATTCCAGCCGGTCAGACAAAGACTGTAAAGATTACTATTGATTGCGCCGACCTCTGGTTCTGGGATATGGTTAAAAATAGGATCACCTTTGACCAAGGAAAATATTTGTTTGAAATAGGCTCTTCCTCGAAAGATATTAAGGGAACGGTGAGCGCCATTATGAAAGGAAATTTTATTCCTGTTCTTAAAACTGTAGTTGCGGATTGCGGTGTGACAATAATGAAAAATGGTTCCAGCGCACAGATAAATGTAACTGCTGCAATGACCGATGACAGTTTCTATGATATTGCTAAAGCAAAAATTGTTTATACCAGTAACAATTCAAACGTTGCAATCGTAAATGAGAAAGGGCTTGTTACTGCAAAAGGAACTGGTGTTGCAAGTATCACTGCCCATGTAACAATTGAAGGAAATACTGAATCAAGCAGTTTCCCGGTAAAAGTGTCACCGGATATGAAACCATTAAGTATAACTGTTTATGGCAAAAAGGTTGATGGATTTAATACCGACATACATAGTTATAGTTATCTCTTACAAGCATCTTCAACAGAAACCCCTAAAGTTGGGGCAATTTCATCCGGCTCAGATATTGCAGTTGAAATAGAACAAGCCGCGAGCGTTCCGGGAACAGCATTAATCACTTTGACTGATATTATTACACTGGAAAAGAATTTTTATTCTGTCAATTTTGGATATCAATCAGTTGACGAAGAATTCAATGGACCAGCATTAGGTCATCAATGGAATTGGGTTAGAGAAAAATCTGCTGATTGGAGTCTCTCGAAAAAAAACGGATCNNTGCAAAGTGCAAACACTGATTGGGTTATTGAATCTAAGATTGCTTTTTCCAGGAAACCTTTAGGGTTTTCACAAAATGGCGGTCTGATTGCATATCAGGATGATGATAATTTTATAAAAATCGTTTACGGTGCAGGAGGATTTGGTTTTGGACGTTTGGGCAGCAACCAAAGTGGATCAGTATTTCTAGTAACCGAGGAAAATGGAAATACTAAAAATGTTGCAACCCTAAGTATGGCAGATATAATTAGAGATGATAATACTCTTTATTTCAAATTAGAAAAGAAAGGTGATAAATACACCGCATCGTACTCAACAGACGGAAACAAATTCCAATCTGTGGGCAGCACTGAAATTCTACTAAAGGATATTAAAGCAGGAATTATGATTTGTGAAGGAGTTCCCGATCAAAGAATGTTGCGCTTTGTTAATAGGGATGCTGCACAGAAACCTGCAGTTCCCCAAACTCCGTTTGAAATGTCAGTCGATTATTTTCATATTAAAAATAGCGGAGCGAAATAGAAAATTGTTTGTTGAAAAAAATGATACTAAAACTCATACTTGTAAATAGTGGCACATGATAAAAATATTTCGTTTATCAATATTGTCATTCATGTTTTTTTTCTGCTTTGCTGCCAATTCAGTTAAGGCAGAATACGTTAGTGTGCGATCAGATTCATTTAGTATTGGATATACCGATATTGTAAAATTTGGTGATAAGTTCTATGCTGTTGGAACAGATGGAAGAATAGATTGCATTTCAAAATCAGCAGAAAAAATTACCGTTGATAAATCCAGTAAGTATAAGCTAAATTGCGCTTATTCAAATGATGAAATACTTATTGTTGCAGGCGATAATGGAATAATACTGTACTCAACAGACGGGAAAAGTTTTTGTAAGTCTGAATCGGGGACTAATAAAAATATTAATGGAATCACATTCAAAAACGGATTGCTTGTAGCGGGGGCCAACGAGGGGACAATTCTAATTTCAAAAAATGGTAAATCCTGGGATACAATACCGGCTAAAATCAAAGGAAATATCTTATCGCTCTCTGCTAATACATCTTTCTTTATTGGTGTTTCTGATTCAGGCGAGATATTTAAATCATCGGATGGCGTAAAATGGGAAATCAAAGATTACAATAAAGAGTATGCCGGATTTAATAGTTATTCAAAATTCAAGAAGATACTCGCTACACAAAACAGTATTGTAATAATCGGGGCACATAATGATGGTACACCTTCAATTTTATTCTCGTCACTTGGAAATGTTTGGGTAGAAAGAATACCGTTTTATCAAGATGAACATGGCGCAATCTGTTATCTAACAAAAAAGCCAAACGGTATTGCATACGATTCCTTAATGGATGAATTTATTCTAGCATGTGATAATGGCGAATTGTTCAGCCTGCCATCATGTTCAAAATGTAATAAGTACAAAAAAATATCAGAAATTGATCTTAATGCAATAATCTATGATGATAATTGTGTGTTTATTGTAGGTAGTGAATTTTCTTTATTTACTCAAAGACTATAAATATTCGATTACTAAAACAAATAGTAAAGGAGATCTTTGAAACAATGAAAGTTATCAGAATATTGTTTTTGATTTTTTGGGAATGGGATATTACATTGGAAGATGAACAGCAGAAATGATCATATGCAAAGGAGAATTGAATTCTATGTCTTTCTTGTGTGAGGGGAACAAATCAAACAGAGGCTCAATTAAATTCTGCGGGAAGAATTATTATTCCCAAAGAATTTTTTGAAAAATTAAATGCAGTTCTATTAAATGTAAGAAATACCCATTATTCCGTTCATTTGGATTTTTAGTTAAATTTTGGAAAGGAGAAATAACTTCGGGGAAAAATACTTTTATATTAATAAATTGCACATAGTGTTCTTGCTTTTTCTTATCTTTTATTAAGCTGAGTGTACTATTAAATTTACTGGGAATAATATGGCCGTTATGAAAACAACATTAACAATTCGTAGTTCAACTTTTATTTTTTACAGAGCATTACAATTTATTCTCATCTTGTCTATTCTCTACTTAATTCCGTCCTTGCCGTCATTTGCTCAGCAGAATGTTCCAATAAATATACATGGAAAAATTGTAAATAAGGAAACCGGGTTACCCATGGAATATGTAAACGTATTTTTGGCTAATACTACGATAGGGACAACAACTGGAAAAGATGGAGAGTTTAAAATTCACAGCGCTCCTATTGGCGCCTATGATATTGTTTTTAGTTGTGTAGGATTTGAAATGCAAAAGAAGCACATTGAAATTTCTGAGCGTCAAACTATTAATTTCAATATCTCACTTGCTATGAAAACTTTATTCTATAATCAGATAGATATTATTGAGAAAATAGCTGACGATTGGAAAGACAACCTGAGAATATTTACTAAAATGTTTCTCGGAGAAAGTGATAATGCAGGTGAGACTAAGATTCTAAACCCGGAAGTTCTAAGTTTTAAAGAAGATAAAAAGTCAAACCTTTTAAAAGCATATACTGACAGCGTTTTGAAAATTGAAAATCGTTCCTTAGGATATATGATGAAAGTTGTTTTGGATTCGTTGATATATAACAAAGCAAATAAAAGCATCAAATATACTGTGTATTCAAGATTTCATGAATTAACTCCAACTTCAAAAGAAGATAGTATTGAATGGGATAAAAGAAGACATAAAACTTACCTCAACTCGCCGAGATATTTCTTTTATCAACTTATTAATAAAAAATTGTACAGAAATGAATTTAAGCTTTATACTGGCACCATTTATGACTTATTAAACCGTGAGGGGACTCCCATTGAATGGCAAGATTTGAATATATCTACAGACAACGATTCGACAGTTTATGACTTTAAATTTTCAGGATGCCTTAAGGTCAAGCGTGGATCACAAATAAGCATACTCTCATTTTACAAGTGGTATACAGAATTAAATAAATACGGTAATTTCTTAAAGCCATTTTATACTGTCGAAATTTATGGTTATTGGGGTGTACAAGGGATGGCAGATGCACTCCCCTTAAATTACGTTTTCACCGAGAAGTAACTTTTTTTATAATCGGTTGCTATATTCATTATTTAATCTGTATCTATATTTGTACGTTTTAAGAGTTAATTGGGATGATACAGAAAAAGTAACTACAGAATAGAGTGTCCTTTCATAATGTTTACGGGGTTTTGAAAACCTAAAAGGTTTGCATTATTTAAGAAAAATGCTTAACTATATGGCTAAGTTACCGAGAAAGTAAGGATATGGCGTTAATAACACAGTCCGATATCGCAAAGAGACTTAATGTAACTAGAGTTACAGTTTCGAAAGCATTAAGAGATCATCCAGATATTTCAACTAAATTGAAGGAAAAGATTAAACGTACTTCCAAGGAACTTGGGTATACACCAAACTTGATTGCAAAAAACCTTACAGCTCGAAAAACATTTACTTTAGGTGTTGTAATACCAGATTTGGAGAACAATTTTTTTGCTTATGCAACTGATAGTATTATTGATGCTGCTTCAGAAAAAGGGTATAATGTATTTGTTACGGTGTCAAGAGAAAATCAGCAAAGCGAAATACTAAATCTCAAAAATTTAATTGGAATGAGAGTAGATGGTCTTCTTGTATGTGTGTCGCAGCATTCCAGAGATATAGAAGTCTTTAATGAAATTGAAAAACTAAATATTCCACTCGTATTTTTTGACAGGAAACCAGATGGTTTGAACTCTCAAAGTGTTGTGTTTGCAGATAACTATGGAGCCATTTCCGCGATTGATAGTATAGCAGCCGAGGGTTATAAGAGGTTTGCACATTTTTCCGGTTATTCAAATATAAGTATTGGCCATAATCGAAAAGAAGGTTTTTTGGCTGCTATGAAAAAAAATGAATTAAAAATAGATCCGGAATGGATAATTGAAGGAGGGTATGAAATTGAAGATGGTTATAATTCTTTCATGAAGTTAAACCAAAAAAAAAAATTCCCCGAAATAATTTTTGCTGTTAATGATCGTGTTGCAATGGGTGTTTATAAAGCTGCAAGAGAAGTTGGAGTGAAAATCCCGGAAGATATTGGAGTTGTTGCTTACGGATTTAATGAAACTGCTCAAACGTTTACACCAACACTTTCCATAATAAACCAGGATCCTCGAAAACTTGGAGAAATTGCTATAGAATCATTAGTTGATAAGATTGAACAGAAAAATAATTTACTTGATAGACAAATTATCATCAAAGAAGATTTCATCTGGAATAATTCGATTAAAAGAAAAAACAAGTTAAGAAAATAAAAATATATTGGAGAAAGATATAATGAAGCAAATAGTAATATGCGGTGCTGGTGGATTTATCGGAGGACATTTAACAAAAGCATTTAAAACAATGGGACACAAGGTTCGTGCTGTTGATATTAAACCTCTTACAAGATGGTATCAAATTACTACGGGTGTAGAAAATTTTGTATTGGACTTAAAGAATAAAGAGAATTGTTACCAAGCTCTTAACGGTTACGAAGAAGTTTTTAATCTGGCTGCAGATATGGGAGGAATGGGATTTATCGAAACACATAAAGCCGAATGCATGTTAAGTGTTTTGATCAACACACATTTATTAATGGCTGCCCGCGACCTTGGATTACGAAGATATTTCTATTCATCATCGGCTTGTGTTTATAACGGAGAAAAACAAACTGATACGAATAATCCGGGATTGAAAGAATCAGATGCATATCCTGCGCTTGCCGAAGATGGTTACGGCTGGGAAAAACTTTTCAGTGAAAGAATGTGCCGTCACTTCAAAGAAGATTTTGGTCTGATTACACGAGTGGCAAGATTTCATAATGTTTATGGTCCTTTTGGCACTTATGACGGCGGACGTGAAAAAGCTCCTGCTGCAATCTGTAGAAAAGTTATTGAATCGGAATTGTATGATAAAAAGGAAATTGTTATTTGGGGAGATGGTCATCAAACAAGAAGTTTTATGTACATAGATGACTGCATAAAAGGAATTCAGGATATTATGTACAGCAACATTGAAGAACCAATAAATCTTGGAAGTTCGGAAATGGTATCCATTAATCAACTTGTGGATTATGTAGAAGAGATCGCAAAGCACAAACTCGAGAGAAAATATGACCTAACTGCACCAAAGGGTGTTCGCGGAAGAAATAGTGAGAATACTTTGATTAAACAGTACCTCGAATGGGAACCTTCCATTCCATTAAAGAATGGATTGAAGAAAACTTATGATTGGATCAAAGAACAGATGATTGAGAACAAAGGAAAAGATTCAAAGAAAGTTGTCTTCAACGAATTCTAGTCAAAGGAAAATACCCTAATGAAGGGAAAAAAAGTTCTAGTAAGTGGTTGTTACGATTTGATTCATAGCGGTCATATTGCATTTTTCAAAACTGCCGCTCAATATGGGAGACTTTATGTAGCAGTTGGTACAGATGCAAATTTAATTTTGTTGAAAGGAAAAGCACCATACTTTTCTCAAGAGGAAAGAGTTTACATGGTAAATTCGATTCGTTTTGTGGAAGAAGCTTTTCTTGCCTCCGGGTCAGGTATACTGGATTTTGAACCTGACATGGAGAGAATTAAACCTGATGTTTTTATTGTTAATTCCGATGGTCACACAGAAGAAAAAGAAAAATTATGTAAAAAATATAATGTTGAATACAAAGTCTTGGAAAGAATTCCAGAGGAAAGATTACCTGCACGGGCAAGTTCAACCACAAAAAAGGAATTACAGTTTCCATACAGGATTTGTATTGCAGGTGGCTGGATGGATCAACCATGGGTTTCGGAGATCTATCCAGGGAGTGTTGTTGTTGCACAATTGTGGCCAACAATAGAATTCAATGACCGGTCAGGGATGGCAACAAGCTCTAGAAAATTTGCAATAGCCATTTGGGGCAATCAATATCCCAAAGGAGATCCGATTCAGAAAGCAAAATTATTATTTGGCGCAGAGAATCCGCCTGGTTCAAAATATATTTCAGGTTCTCAAGATCATATCGGGTTGCTTGCTCCCGGGATAAACCGGTTGCTCTATAATGGAAATTTTTGGCCCGAACAAATCGATTCAATAATTGATAAAGAAACATGTGAATGGTTATCAAAAGTACTTCATTTGATTCCTCTTGAACCTAGACCAATTGGCTATGATCCTATCCAAAATAAAAATCTTAAGAAAGAGTTTGTTAAAGAACTTGGTGATGCCGGTGAACAATGCTGGCAAAGTATAAATAAAAAAGATGTGGTTGGTTTGGGTAGCTCAATGACAAAATCTTTTCTCTCCTGGAAAAAAATGCTGCCTAACGTTGTTCCGGATTATGTGATGAAAGAAATGGAAACAATTTATTTTCCAAATTATCCGGGGGCAATTACTTCCGGCAGTGGCGGCGGTTATGTCGTAGTCGCATCGGAAAAAGAAATCACTGGTGCAATCAAAATTAAGATTAGGTACTAAGATTGAAAAAATTCAAACGCTATTGTAAAACTCTTCAGTTAGAGAACGATACCAGGCTAATTGAAGAATATAAAAATCTTCACGCTATAGGAAACCCTTGGCCTGAAATTACACATGGCATGAAAGACGTTGGTATTATTGATATGGAAATTTATCTTGACGGCACAACGCTTTTTATGATTATGGATACTGAAGAAAATTTCGATCATGAGAAAGCAATGACAAAACTTGCAGCAATGCCACGTCAGTCAGAATGGGAAGCAGTAGTTTCAAAATTTCAAAAAACTTCCGTTTCATCTTCAGCAAAAGAAAAATGGAAAATAGTTGAACGTATTTACAAGATGGACCAGAATAAAGAATTCAAAGCTGAAGAAGGATATGTGGAGGAAATAAAATTTTAGAATTGATATAATAATCATATTAGAATAAAATCCGGTTTATGCACGAATCAAAACATTTAACTAACGCATTTGGAATACATTACATAGTAAAGTAAGGGAAGTGAAAATGAATTTATCCAAAATGTTCAAAACCGAAGACGGAAAAAGTTATGCGTTTACGTTTGCTCTTGTAAGCACATTATTCTTGTTGTGGGGTGTTTGCAATGGAATGATTGATGTTATGGACAAACACTTCCAGGATTATTTGCACTTGACAAAATCCCAATCTGCATGGGTGCAGTTCGCACATTATTTGGGCTATTTTTTAATGGCAATTCCAGCTAGCTGGCTGGCACGTAAACTCGGTTATAAGGGTGGAATTATTTCCGGACTATTACTTGTAGCACTAGGAGGCTTCTGGTTTATTCCCGCGACATATATTACTACATTCTGGGCATTTCTTCTTGGTGTATGTATTATTGCAATGGGACTTACAATTCTTGAAACAGTGGCTAATCCATATACAACTGTTTTAGGTCCCAAAAATTTCTCAGCGGCAAGAATAAATTTTGCACAATCGTTCAATGGTGTCGGTTGGATTTTTGGGCCAATAATTGGTGGAATGTTCTTCTATTCAACTGATGGTGCAAAAGCTGCTCAAGGGCAACTCTATATTCCATATGTTGCAGTAGCCGTAATAGTTCTAATAATGGCAACAGTATTCTACTTTGCTGATATTCCAGATCTTAATACTGAAGATGAATACAACTTAAATGATTCGGCCAAAACTTCTCTTAAAAGTTCTATCTGGTCACATCCTCATTTTGTTGGCGCAGTTCTGGCCCAGTTCTTATATGTAGCTGCACAAGCAGGAATTTTTAGTTTTTTCATCAACTATGTTGTAGAAGAGATGCCCTCAATCTCCCAGCAATTATCAAACAATTGGTTATTGAAAGATAGATCTATATTAAAGGGAGGAGCTTACTATATTAATGAACAAGGTGCAACATTTCTTCTCGGCACTATTGGGTTCCCGCTTTTTCTTCTTGGGCGGGCTACAGGAGCAGCTATTCTTCGAAAATTGAAAGCTCATAAAGCGCTTGGTGCGTACGCTTTTATTAATGTAATTCTCTGTGCTATTGTTATGGCTAAACTCAGTTGGGTTTCAGTTGCATCGGTTTTTCTAAGTTTCTTTTTTATGTCAATCATGTTTCCTACAATTTTTGCGCTTGGTATTTATGGTCTGGGAGTTCAGGCAAAGAAAGCTTCTGGCTTTATTGTAATGGCAATAATGGGAGGTGCAATCATGCCGAAACTAATGGGACACCTTGGAGATGTATATGGCATGTCATTTAGCTTTATAATGCCTATGATCTGCTTTGCATTTGTCGGTGTTTATGGATACATGTGGTCAAGATTGAGCAAGTAGATGGTTGGTAAATATTAATAAAGTATTAGAAGGTGGATTTGATATAGCTGATGGAATACAATCATTCATGAAACTTTACAAAGGGGAATAATTACCAGGGTCAATCCATGCAGTTAATGATCAAGTTGTTTTGGGCATATTCAAAGAAGCACGGGAAGTCGGGATAAAAATATAAGAAGATTTGAGAGTAGTTGCATACGGTTTTTATGAAACAGCTGCGTTTTTGAATCCTACACTTTCAGTCATAAATCAAGATCTTCGTTTAATAGGTAAAATGACAACGAAATTGTTTTTTAATAATATTGAACGAAAAACTTCAAGGCAACACATAAACTTAAAAATTGTTGAAGATTTTATATGGAATAATTCATTAAAAAAACTAAGAAAAAGTAAGTGAATAATTCAGTAAAATCAGTGATATATTAATCAAATTCGCATCTTAAAATGCGTTATCTTAACCTAAGATAAGAAGTTACAAGGGAAAATATCCGGTTTACAATTCAGTATCTAAAATGTCTAAGAAATATATATTTAATCTAAAATTATTTGATTTCATTAGTTCTCCACAATATTTATCCAATAAATTTGCTTGCCTTTTATTTTTTTTTTTTATAATTAGAGTAAGTTAAGTTCTTAAATAAGTTATTTATAGCCTATTTGAGTATTATAAAAAAGTTTATTGGCGCGATGAAAAATTTTTTAGTAATAAATGGGTTTTAAGAAAATTAAACCGATTCAAATTTATTTGAATTGTTATTTACCTGAATATTTTTCAATCACAGAAGAGAAATAATGTTAACTCTTGAATTTTGCTGATTTGAGAAAGCTAATGACCCTATTAAACACATAACGCTATTATAACTGATATTTATGTTTAAGAGTTTTTCCAATAACAAAAATGTTTGATGAATTTGACTACTAATTTATTAGATGTTAGGACATATTATTTTTTTATGAAAAATGCAATTATTATTCACTAGTTTAGGATTTGAGTATTATTAAATATTTACCTATAATAAATCACTTGAAAAAGATTTAATACTGGTAATTCTCTTAGTTTTAAAAGATGTTCTTAGATTAGGCTTCTAAAACGTTATTTGAAGATTGATGAAAAGCAGTAATTATTACAACTTGAAATGTTGACTGATTTGTTGACATAAACTGAAATACTACTTTTTAATTTATAAATTATTTTACCTCTGAAACTGGAGTTAACATAAATACTTATTGCAAATGGAACAAATAATTTTTTACCAAGGAATAACTAATTGAGGAGCTGTTTTATGAAAATTCTTTTTACAAGAAAATTAATCTTCGCCGGCTTTTTTTTGTTTTTGGCGGGAAGTGTTTTTGGACAAGGAACCTTACAAGGTGTTGTTGCTGATTCTCTCACAAAGGAACCGTTATTCGGTGCCACAATTCTTATTGTTGGAACTTCGCAAGGCGCTGCAACGGATTTTAATGGTGAGTATAAAATTCCTAACCTTTCCGAAGGGAGAATTAAGGTTAAGGTTTCATATGTTGGTTATGCTACAAAGACTGTTGAAATTACAATTAAAGATCAGAAAATCAGTAATATGTCTTTCCTGCTAAGTGCAAAGAGTATTGAAGGGCAAACAATTACAATTACGGCACAAGCCCAGGGTCAATTGGGTGCCATTAACCAACAATTATCATCTAATACTATTATGAATGCCGTTTCTGCTGATAAAATTCGTCAGCTTCCGGATGATAATGCTGCAACAGCGCTCAGCCGTTTGCCAGGCGTTTCTCTAATGAATGGAGATCAGGTTGTAATCCGCGGCGTTGAGGCAAAATTAAACCAGGTTCTTATTAATGGTATTGAAATGCCTTCAACAGATTTTAATAACCGTTCAACAAATCTCGGATTTATTTCCTCAAATATGCTTGCCGGTATTGAAGTTATAAAAGCAATTACACCGGATATGGACGCTAATACAATTGGCGGTGTAGTTAATTTAAAATTAGCTTCTGCTCAACCCGGATTGCATTTTGATGTTATGGCTCAGGGAAATTACAATTCAACAGATAGAACAGCTAATACTTATAAATTCTGGGGAACTGTAAGCAACCGTTTCTTTGATGATGCATTAGGAGTTATTGTAAATGCAAATGCAGATCGTTCTGATGGTGGTAATCAAAGTGCGAACCTTGGAATTGCTGGGCCTGACCAAATATCTCATAGTTTGGCTTACGGTCAAGCGGTTTATCTGACAACCAGTGCAAACTTTGGATTTGATCGGGATATTGTTAATACCACGGGTGGGAGTCTTTTATTAGATTATAAACTTCCACACGGAAAAATAGTAATGCAAAATATGTATTCTGCTACTAATGTGGATCAGCGCAATTATACAGAGGGCCTATCTTTTGGTGGTGGTGCTGGCGCTATATCATATGGTATAAATCGTAATAAATATGGAAAAGAACTGTGGGTAAATGGATTGCAAGCTGAAAATTCTTTCGGAGATCTTAAAGTAGAATTAAGTTTATCTCATTCCTTCACTGACCAATATACAGATGTTGAATATGATGGGATTTATTCTACATTTGTAAATGGTACTTCAGATCAGTTTCCATATGGAAAAGACGCTTCAGGTCATAAAATAACATATAGTACCCTTGCCGATCAGATGAATATGCCCTGGTCAAGAGTATTTAGTATCTTTGACAATACAAATACATCAGACGTTGATAGTGCAGGCTTAAGCGGCTGGCCAGGTTCAGGTTACACTGCTTTTAAACAACATTTATATAATGGTGCACTTGATTTTTCATTACCTGTTTCTTTTTCCGATGACGTTAGTGCAACATTTAAAGCCGGCGGTAAATATGTAAGAACTACGCGCAGTAATGATTTTGATAGATATTTCGGAGGTCAGAATGCTTATGAAGGTATGCTTAATTACTTCCCGGGAACTTATTTGACTAATACACACCCTGTGCGCTTTGATATGGTTAGGGATTATAATTTTACAAGAGGACAATATTTTCTAGGTGATGAATATAATTTTCAAAATGGCGGTTTTAAATATGCTATGAATACGGATATTTATGATACGTTTATAAAAACAGCTATGACACACTGGGTAGTGCCGTTAAAGAAAACTGAGAGCTTTCAAAACGATTGGGATGGAGCTGAAAGTTTCGCTGCAACCTATATAATGGGTACTTTCAATATTTTTGATAACATTACAGTACTTGGCGGTGTTCGTTATGAAGCTTATAATATGAATTATCATGCTCAATTTACTTTTATTACCCATAGTGTTGACGGTGACTGTATTAGCACTAGAGTAGGAACTATTATAGATGTTCCCGATAATACACCAGGCATAGATACTTTACCATATACACAACCAGATTCTCTCTACGGTCACCATGCAATTGGGTATAGTAGAAATAACGTTAACCGTACAGACCGTAATTTATTCCCGGGTGTGCAGGTAAAATATAAATTAAATGATTGGGCGGATCTTAGAGCAGCGTATACAACCGGTATTTCCCGCCCGGATTATACAGCAATTATGCCCAAAGTTGCTGTTTATCCTTCAGATCATATTGAAATGGGAAATCCTCTATTAAGACCTACAACAGTTAAAAACTTTGATGTTATTGCATCTGTTTACGGTAATAAAGTTGGTCTTTTAACTGTAAACGGTTTCTATAAGGAATTGAAAGATGTAGTTTATTATAATACTGGTGTCTACTATGGTCAAGCGCCTCTAGTTGAGAAAGATGTTCCTATTCCTGATTCGGCATTTTTATACAACCATTTTGGCTATACACCTAATAAAAACGATGTAATTTATGTTAATTTGAATAATCCTAATACAGGTTATATAAGGGGCGTTGAGATTGATTGGCAGACAAATTTCTGGTATTTGCCCGAGCCATTTAATTCACTTGTCTTAAGCGTAAACTATACAAAATCTGCATCAAGTATGGCCTATAGACAACTTTCATCTGTTGCGGGGCCTAAAATTGTTGACCCGTTACCTCCTCATCATCAAATACAAACTTATGTAACAAGAGACACGGTTTATGTCGCAAGACTTACTCAACAAGCAAATGATGTTCTAAATGCAAATATTGGTGTTGATTATAAAGGGTTTTCAGGCCGGTTCTCATTTAATTTGAGAGGTAATGTATTAAATAATGTAGGTAATAGACCGGAGGAAACCTCTTATACTGGCAATATATTAAGATGGGATTTTACATTAAAACAAGATTTGCCTGTTGACGGTTTGAGTATATCTCTAAATGGAATAAATATTTTCCATAATGCAGTAAGAACGTACCGGAATTTTAGATTAAGTCCGGATGCTCCAATAACTGAAAACTTGGTGTCTATTTTATATGGACCAACTTTTTTCCAGATGAATTTAAGATACATTTTTTAAATAATTATTAATATATAAATGATTATAAAGGAGGTGTCGGTTTATTAAAAGAATTGTAGATGTTTTTGTAAGCTTATTGCAAAATTAACTAACTTAAGGAGGTTCAAATGAGAAGGATAGTGGTACTTTTTAGTATCTTGTTGTGTTTTCAAGTAACATCTGTAGTTGCACAAATTGCAGCTTATGTTCAACAAACGAAGGGAGATACCCTTGTTGTAAAAGACGAGTACGATTATGGTGCAGCCGGCGCTTTAGCGTTGCTTCTACAGGCTGACACAAATAATGTTCCAGCTGGCCGTGTTTATCAGTTACATTCATACGGGTATTATTCAGTTATTGGCCGTCCTACATCTTCCGCAAAAAGATCAGTTACTATTGCTGGTTATAGTAATGCATTAATTAAAAATAATCCAAAATCAGCTGATCTTCCGATTATTACCGGTGCAGTTTATTCTACTGGTTCTTCTAAGGGAGGTTTAACAAGCGGTTTAGATTTGCTAGTAAAAAATTGTAGTTTAAACTCAGGTAATTCTACAGCTTCTACAGGAGATTGGACTTTCTTTGGTATTAACCCGGTTGGCGGTAGACTAACAGTAGATAATTGCCTTCTTGAACATAATATTTGGGTCGAAATACAACCTAACCAAATGCAAAGAATATTTTGGAAGAACTGTTACTTTGTAAATTTAAGCGGTTATCAATGCAGACGTAATGGCGGTGTTGTTGATTTCAACAGTTCCGGAACAATTATGGATACACTGTGGGTCGAAAATTGTACACACGTAATGACACAGGGTAGTTTGTATAAATACAGAGATGGTTATAAGACTAACAAATCTGTATATAACCATAATGACTTTATTAATAGCGTTGGTTATCCTATAATGAATAGAGGCTGTGCAACAAATATTAGTGTTACAAATAATATCTTTGTAAATTGTGGTTTGCAAGGTTTTGCTCCTATTCTTAAACATTCTGATCAAGGTGAAGTTGATCCGGATAATTTACCTATGGGTTTAATTAACGTAACTCCCGACTCTGCTGCTTTTAAAGCTGCTGGCGGCGGTAAATTTTATTTTGATAAAAATTTAGCTTACTGGGATCCAAAATTAACCGCTGTTATGCCTTCAGCCTTAAATAGTGGAACTGGTGTAAATGGTGTTAAAAATTGGGTTAGCCAGATGATTACAATGAATTCAAGAACCCAGGCAGCTTTTGCTGCTCATAGTAGTACTAAATATCCTTATCTTGTTGCAGGTACATGGGTTACTTCAAAACTACCTACATTTGCAAAGACAGCTACTTTGTTTACAACACAGATTGATAATATAATTACATATATTAAGGTTTGTTCTGATACTACCAGCACAGCTGCATTGTCATACTGGCGTGAAATAAATCCTTCTACAACTAGTTTCTCATATTCAGATGTTCCAATTCCAATTGATCTTTCTTATACCGATGCAGATTTAAAAACAGCTGCAATTGGTGGATTCCCTGTTGGCGACTTAAACTGGTTCCCAACTCAGTATGCTTCATGGAAAGCTCAAAGAACTGCAGAGTATGCAGCTATGCAGCGTGTTTTAGATACTGGTACAGGTATTGAAGAAGTTGCTGGTATTCCAACCGCATACAAACTTGAACAAAATTATCCAAATCCATTTAACCCATCAACAGTTATTAACTTCACCATTCCGAAATCAGGAAATGTTACATTGAAAGTTTATAACGCATTGGGTCAAGAAGTTGCAACTTTGGTTAATGAATATAAAGATGCTTCCAATTATAAAGTAAGCTTTAACGCTTCTAAATTGGCAAGTGGTATTTATATCTATACAATCAACGCTGGCGATTTTACACAATCAAAGAAAATGATGTTGCTTAAGTAATTCTTTGATAATTATTGAAGTTGAATATTACCCCGGTATTTTTCTGCCGGGGTATTTTATATACTTTAGTTAAATTTCTATTCATGTAATAAAGTAAGTTCTCATATCAAAGAAATGTTTGCCTTATACGCTTCTAATATGGCTTTAAGTAAAATAATCTTGTATTATTCCTTTATAAAAACAAATTGGAGTTTTTAATGTTATCAAAAAAACACATTCTTCTTGTTTTTTTTATTTTGTTAAATGTCTGCTGCGCAAACGATAAAATTATAATAACTGAAAAAGATACAATAGTTGCTAAGATTGGAGAAGATTATAATGTAACATTCAAAGATCTAAGTAAGTATGTTTCTGATTGGCAATATGATATAAAATATCGTATACATGGCGGCATTAAAGTCGCATCTAAAGTTGGCTTAAACGCGTTAATCAGAGATCAAATGAAAAGATTCGATTTTTTTGATAGAAGACTTTATGAGAATAAAAATTTAATGAGAAGTATGAACCGGATTATTAATGAAGAGCTAAGTGTGGAATATTTTATCAGGCTATTTAAATCGACATATATAACTGAAAAGAAAGCGCTTGAAACGTATAAATTGATGGGAAAGGAAGTTGTTTATTATCAAATAGTTCTGCCATTGCACGGGGATGAAAAAGAAAGGACACTTGATTCATTAAAAGCGATAGCGCTGAAAATTCAAAATGATTTTGTTAAAACTAAAGATATTGAAAAGTATTTAAAAAAATATTCTGCTAAAAATGGAAAATTAGATAATCCTAAAAAAGTTACATGGGAACAAAGTATAAGTGACCCGGTTGGAGATGTTGTTTTCAATCTTAGTAAAGGATTCACACGAATTATTAAATCTGTCGATGGATATTATATTGTAATTGTAACCGATATTAAAAAAATAGATTTAGAGCCATTTGAAAAGATGAAAAATAATATTATGACAAAATTAAGAGAAGTATATTTTACAATATTTGAAGATGAGTTTGTTAAAAAAAAGCAGGAATATGTTGATGAAAGTAAAGTAAAATGGAATGATAATAGTATAACTAAAATTACTGAATGGTCGAATATTCCAAGATTCTATCAAGATTCTTATCAAGATACAATTCAAAATGTAATTAAAAGGAACGGAAATTTTGAAATATTGTCATATAATAAAGGTTCAGTGGATTTAAATGAATTTCTTCGCTTTCTAGACGAAGTTGAAATTATGAAGCCTTTAGGAAAAATGGATAAGGAAAATGTTAAGAATTTTATTATGGAAGCAATACGGACCGATTATATTATCAAAGAAGCAAAAAAAGTAGTTGATCAAAAAGAAATATTTAATCCGTACACAAAAAATGATATTTTGAAATTCCAAATTGTTCAAGAATACAATAATGAATTAATTGAAAATCAAATACCGGAGATAACTGAAGCATCGCTGCATAAATTTTATGACGAACATAGGGATTCTATTTTTTATCAGCTGAAAGTGGTAAATATTTTAGCTAGAATCTATACAGACAGCATAAAAGCAGCTGAAGAGATGAAGGAAATTAAAAAAGGTATTCCTTTTGAAAAAATTTCAAATACATGGTATAATAAAGGTTTTGTCCGTAAAAAAGACGGGAAACTGAAATCTTATTTTAGTCCGGAACCTCCTTATCTTGCTGAAGCTGCATTTAAATTAGAATTAAATGGTGTTGCAGGACCCATTGAATATTCTGACACTGCAAATGTAAAAAACTATGCAGTTATTAAATGTGATGAAATAATTCCCGAAAAACAGCTTACTTATGAAGACGTTAAAAAAAATATTAAGGAAGAATTTAAAAATTATTATAGGAATAAAATAGCAAATGAAGTCGATTTGCGGTTAAATAAAAAATATAAAGTAGAAATATTCGGAAATGTTTTAGAGAATGCGTTATCTGCAAAGTAGGCATGATAAATTCAAAAATTGCATATTCGAATATATTCTTGCTTTCTGCCGTTGTTATTTGTTTTGAAATAATATCAACAAGAATATCTTCTGTAGTATTTGTTCAAAACTATGCTTTTATAATTTTATCCCTTGCTATTTTAGGCCTGGGAAGCGGTGGGATCTATTCATTTTACAAAATTAAATCGGATGAAGAGTCAACAAAGAATCAAAAAATATTCAGCTTGTTCATCTTTCTTTCAGGCGCTTCGCTTATATTTTTTATTATATCTGTAGTCATTGTATCCATAACTAATATATTTATTTTTCTTTTTCTTCTTTTTATGCCTTTCTTTTTTGCAGGGATAATATATGCTGAGTTTTTTAGAAGTTATGCAAATGCGGGTTTTATAATTTATGCATTTGATCTTGTTGGCGCTGCATTAGGATCTATCTTATCAATTTATATTTTCAATTTGTTTAATGCTGAAAATGCAGTTCTATTTTTAGGACTCATTTTATTTATTTCATCTGTTAATTTTTTAATTGTTGAAAAGAAAAAGCGAATCTTACTATATCTAACCCTTTCCTGCTTAACTGTTGTGTTAACAATTTATGGGAAAAAGGATCTTGTTGGAAAAATTCCGATAGGTAATTTCCCGGAAAAAGATATTTATCATGTATATGATAATAATCCTGGTATTGAACCAAATATTATCGAAAGCCGATGGAGTATAAACGGTAGATCGGATCTAGTTGAGTTTAACAATCAAAGTATAATTAAAGACATTTTTATTGATGGTTCGGCAGGCACACCGATGTACAATTTTAATGGGAATATTGCGGACCATGATACACTTCTTAATAAACTATTATTACAACATTCGACTGCAATTCCATTTCTATTCTTAAAAAAAGAAGAAAAGAAAAACATGCTTGTAATAGGGCCCGGAGGCGGTAAAGAAATTCTTACAGGAATCCTTGGGGAAATTCAGAATATTACCGGTGTGGAAGTGAACCCCGATTTTGTTGACATAGTAAAAGATTATAAAAATTATAACGGTGGTATATATACAAACTTTCCAAATGTAAAAATTCAAATTGAAGAAGGACGTCATTTTATAAAAAGTTCAAACCAGGTATACAATAGCATTGTATTAGCTCTTCCTTCAACTGAACAACTGCAAAATATTGACGGCATTGCCTCCAATGAAAATTTTCTTTTAACGGTTGAAGCGATAAAGGATTATTTCAAAGTGTTGACCCCTGACGGGAGTATAATTTTTACAGTGCATAATAGGTGGGAACTTGTAAGACTAATTGTAACTACATTATACGCTTTTAAAGAAAATGGAATTGATGATTCAGATGTCGTAAATCATTTTATAATACTAGGTAGCGAGTATGCACCAACAATCGTAATAAAAAAATCTTCTTATACTGTTGATGAAATACAATCTATAGTGAAAGTTGCAAAATCTTTACCTTCTGATTTTCCTCAGATAACTTATTTGCCGTATCTAAACAATTCTATCAACAATGAAGTTGAAAATGTTTTGTTAAATACTGTTAGAGAAAGGCAAACTTCACTTGAAGACCTTATTGCAAGTAACAGCTCCGATATTTCGCCTGTCCGCGATGATAGTCCATATTTTTATAAAGTAAATAGGGGTGTATCTGATGACTTTAAAAATCTTTTAATTGCAGTTTCGATTGTCGCTGTGTTGGCTGTAGTGATTCCTTTAATGAAGATAAAATCGAAATTGAAAATAACTAAAACTAATAAACAAAAGGAAAATGTTTTATTTCCTCTTTTTCTTTTTATTTGTATTGGTGTAGGATTTATGATTTTGGAAATATCACTATTCCAAAAATTCATTCTTTTTCTCGGAGCGCCAACAATAGCTTTATCTATTTTACTTGGTTCGTTATTGGTTGGCATGGGAATCGGGAGTTTTTTCGGCGAAAAAATCTATTCTCATGATGTAATAAAGCGTTTAAAATATATTTTAGGTTTTATTGTCGTTATTGGAATACTATTATTTATTATTTATCCAATGATACTCAATGAATTATTAGCCTCGAGTTTAACTGTTAGAGCAATTGTATGTTTTGTTTTATTATTACCATTTGGTTTTTTGCTTGGGATTCCATTTCCAACCGGAATCCAAATATTGAAGCAGAATAATTTGGTAAAATATATTCCCTGGATGTATGGTGTAAATGGAATTTTTACAGTTCTCGGTTCAATATCCGCAGTTATACTATCTATGATATATGGATTTACTATAAGTTATTTTACCGGATTAAGCATGTATTTAATCATTTTTATATTTTTAACTACAAATTCAAGGAATAACAATATTATTCTTAGCAAAAAATAAAATGCAAACATGTAGTTAAAATCATATATAAATTTTATTTGTTTATAATTATTTCATATTCTTTAATTAATTAGAGGCATGTTGAAAATTTCAAAGGATATTGAGAAGCAAATTCTAGCTGATAAAGATCGGCTTTCCGTACATCAAATCTCAAAAAAATACAATCTTAAACCCAACGAAGTAGAAAATATTATTAAAGTTACAAAGACAGTAACTCCGAAATGGTTTTACATAATATTGTTCTCACTTCCTTTTGTATTTCTAATTATACTGGAAATTTTCCTGAGAGTAATAAATTACGGATATAATTATGATCAATGGGTAGATGTCGGTGAAGGAAAATATGAACTAAACCCTAACATTGGTAGAAAGTATTTTATGGGTGGAGACTTTAATCCAACGACAAGTGAAGATTATTTTGATATAGATAAAAAGGAAAACTCTTTTAGAGTTTTTGTTTTAGGTGAAAGCAGTGCGGAAGGGTTTCCTTATAGCCCTATGGGGTCATTTTCACGTTATATACGAAGAAGGCTGGAATTGGTCTATCCCCAAACACAAGTTGAGGTTATTAATTTAGGTATGACAGCAATTAATTCATACACTTTATTGGATCTTTTACCTGGAGTACTAGATCAGAAACCTGATTTAATTTTAATTTATACCGGACATAACGAATATTATGGGGCTTTGGGTGTTGGTTCAGTTCAATCAGTTGGTTCATCCCGGACTTTAATTGAGTTAACATTATATTTGAATAAATTTAAGATTACTCAATTTATACGCAATTCAATTCAGTGGGTTTCATCATTATTTTCATCCGAAAATAAAAAATTATCAGGTACGCTAATGTCCAGGATAGCAAAAGATAAGTACATTCTTTTAAATTCTGAAGAGTACAATGCAGGTCTTCAGCAATTTAAGGAAAACTTTGCTGATATTTTGCGATTAATTAAAGATAAAAGAGTGCCTATAATCATAAGCAGGCTTGTAAGCAATTTAAAAGATCAGAAGCCATTTATTTCAGTAAATACACCTGGTTATAAAACTGCAGATCAAGTTTATGAAGAAGCCCGAAATGATTTAAAAAACAATAATTATGCAAAAGCCGATTCTCTTTTCAGGTTGGCTAAGGACCTTGATGCTCTAAGGTTTAGGGCACCCGAAGAGATAAATAAGATTATTGACAAATTAGGGAAAGAATTTCAGGTACCAACCGTTCCGGTTGATTCCTTATTTGATTCTGCTAGTCCAGGAGGGATTGTTGGGGATAATTTAATTGTTGATCATCTACACCCAAATGTAAAAGGATATCAGCTTATTGGTGCAGCATTTTACAATTCTATGGAAAAACTGGGATATCTACCTAAATTCGATAAAGCAGAAATTCCGTCGGCTAAACAGGATAGTCTTACCCGGGTAAATTTTGTGTTTTCAAAACTCGATTCTGTTATGGGTAATTATAACATTATTCTACTAAAGTATAATTGGCCATATGTAAATAAGAGTAGTATAATGTCTGATTTTCAACATAAGGATTTTATGGACTTACTTCAGCCTAAGAATTTAATCGATTCTGTTGCGATGTTTAAGATTGAAGGATTATCCTGGGTTGATGCTCATTTACTTGCCGCTAAAACGTATTTGAAAAGAGATGATATAGAAAATTATTTAAAACATATGAATATTTTGCTCTACCAGTATCCTGTTCTTAAGGATTTTAATACAGTTCTCACGTATTACTATAATCAAAATAAAATAGATATGAATGATTATACTGCAAAGAGAGTTGGAATTATTCAATTGTGTAGAGGAAAATACGATGATGCAATTAAATATTTAACTGAGAGTTATAAATTAAATCCCAATGATCCTCTAATATTATATAATCTTGCTTTAGCTTATTCAAAAAAGAAAGATTTCAAAACAGCTCTTTCAATAATTAATCAATGTTTGATTGCAAATTCAAAGTACCCAGAGGCAAATAATTTAAAACGGCAAATATTGAATCAACAATAAATATTATACCAAGCTTTATATAATTTAGGAAATTGCGTCATTTCTTAAATCGATAAGAACTTGAATAAAAGTAAAGGTCATAATCACTTTATCATTTTTGGTTTTTAGTGTTGCCCTGGCAATATAATAGGTCAGTTTAAAATATAGAGTAAATAAACGGAGCCAATGCAGAGCCTTGCGTTAAAAGAATTAACCCGCCGAGTACAACTAAAAAAAATAAAATCGGTAAAAGCCACCATTTTTTACGAATTTTCAAAAATGCCCACAACTCAGATACAATTGATAATTTGCTCATGTATTTACCCAGTTGGAAATTAATATTAAAAAAAATAATAAATTCAGTTAAAACTGCCTTTCAGTATCAATTGGTTCATAGCTTTTATATTCTCGATTATTCCAATAAGAATCTGCTTTTTCTTTAAATTTCATATCAATAAATTTTTTTCCGAAAATCCGTGCGGTAAATCGCAACGGCATAAAAACGAAATAGAATAATATTATTAATATAACTCGGGTCATTATAAAACCGAGTACTACGGAAAGACTCATCCATATTTTGTGAACCGGTTTCAGTAAAGAAGGACTAATTAATCCAATCAAAAAAAGAAGAACACCGAAGCTTATAAAATAAGGGTTCGTCGGCTTACCAAAATAAAGTAATACTGAGCCGATAACGAATAATGCAGCGCCAATTGTATATCCAAACTTGCGAAGTTCTTTTCTGTCACTTTTTATTTCTTTGATTTCTTCGATTAGCATCAATCAAGCTCAAATTCTTTTTTCCAATTAATGTCTTTTTCCAGTTGGTTCTGTTCCTTTTTATCCAAAAGATAATTGCCTAGTACAAGATAGTCGATTCCGGTACGCATGAAACATGTATATGCTTCATGGGGAGTGCATACAATAGGTTCACCCCGAACATTAAATGAAGTGTTAATAATAGCAGCGCATCCATACCGTTTGTCAAATTCCGATATCATTTTATGATAAAGCGGATTTGTAATTTTGCTGACTGTTTGAACACGTGCCGAATAATCAACATGTGTAATAGCAGGAATATCGGAACGGACAACGTTTAACTTGTCGATGCCCCATAACTTATCATCAGCTTCGTTCATCTTTTTTTGCCGTTCTTTTTTTACATCTGCAACAACCAGCATGTACGGACTCGGCTTATCTAATTCGAAATATTCCGAGACTTTTTCTTCGAGAACCGAAGGAGCGAAAGGGCGGAAACTCTCACGGAATTTTATTTTCAAATTCATAATCGATTGCATCTGGGCTGAACGGGCATCGCCAATAATCGATCGTGCGCCGAGCGCACGCGGTCCGAATTCCATTCTACCTTCGAACCAACCGATTATTTTTTCATTGTCAATCAAATCTGCAACAACAACTGGTAATATTTCATCAGCAAGTTTTTTGAAAGGGAAGTTATTTGCATTTAAAAATTGCTCGATATATTCGTTTGAAAATTCGGGACCGAGAAACGAACCTTTTTGGAAATCGGTTTTACCATCGGCAATTCGTGCGTTGTCTAAATAATGATACCATGTAAACAAAGCAGCACCTAGCGCTCCGCCGGAATCTCCGGCTGCGGGCTGAATCCATATGTCATCAAAAATTCCTTCTTTTAATATTTTACCGTTTGCGACACAGTTAAGCGCAACTCCACCGGCAAGTGAAAGTTTTTTCATACCGGTTTCTTTTTTAATATGCCGTGCCATTCGAAGCATGATTTCTTCAGTAACATCTTGGACCGAGCGTGCCAAATCCATATCTTTTTGTGTTAGTTTTGATTCCGGTTCGCGCGCTTTCCCGCCGAATAATTTTTCAAATTTACCGTTGGTCATTGTGAGTCCGGCACAGTAATCAAAATATTCCATATTCATTCGAAACGAGCCATCTTCTTTCAAATCTAATAAGTGAGTTAAAATCGTCTCGACATATTTCGGTTCTCCGTATGGAGCTAATCCCATTACTTTATATTCGCCGGAATTAACTTTGAACCCTGTATAATACGTGAAAGCTGAATAAAGCAGTCCGAGAGAATGCGGGAATTTTATATCTGCAAGAATTGAAACATGGTTATCCCTTCCAATCCCGTAACTGCTTGTAGTCCATTCACCTACTCCATCGATGGTTAGAATAGCCGCTTCCTGAAACGGTGATGCGAAAAAAGCAGAAGCAGCATGCGATTCATGATGTTCCGGGAAGAGTACTTTACCCTCGTATCCCAATTCCTTTTTTATTAATTCCTTCATCCATAATTTTTCTTTTATCCATAACGGCATTGCTTTGATAAAGGACTTTATTCCAAAAGGTGAAAATGAAAGATATGTCTCAAGCAGTCGTTCAAATTTCAAAAAAGGTTTATCATAGAAGGCGACAATATCTATATCAGTAATTTTGATATTTGCAAAATTCAAACAAAAATTCGAAGCATTCAACGGAAATCGGTGATCGTGTTTTTTGCGTGTGAATCTTTCCTCCTGTGCGGCAGCAATTATCTCGCCGTCACGAATTAGGCATGCGGCGCTATCGTGATAAAATGCTGAAATTCCCAAAATATTCATTCGTATACACTTTCAGATATTTTGCTTGGTAACTAATCTTGGTCAAGATTTTATCTTTATTTAACTCAATAATTTAAAAGTTTTTACAAGTTTCAATAGCCAAAAATTACGAAAAAACTTGATGTATATGAAATAACAATTCGACAATCATTATTCCTTGGTCGGCTTTCACGACAATTTAAGTAATCATACTCAGTAAAATAAAGTGGTTGTTTCACCACCGAGATAGGTAAAGCAAGCGATTATCTAATTAAATAAACCCCAAAATTTAACTTGGGTAAAACCCTAATTAATCTTTATACAAAAAATACTATTATACAAAACAGACTTGAATTTTTATACAATCATGCGGCTATTGATACGGGTATCCGGAAGGCAACTCTAGAAATGCTTCATCAATTTTATGCATAGTAAAGCAATTACTTATAGACAATTATACTGGTTCTTAGATGTATCGTTTTAATAGACAATTATACTGGTTCTTAGATGTATCGTTTTAGTGGTAATATTTATAATCCTGACTAATTTTTAAATAAGCTTCTACATGAATATACAAATTCGATATTTTTTCTATTTCTGAAAGAAAATGAAAAGTAAAATATGCTTGTTATAGGTCCAGGAGGAGATAAAGAAATTCTATCTGGTATACTAGGCGAAGTTTGAGAAATTACAGGGGTTGAAGTTAATCCTGATTTTTTAGATATTATTGAAAATATAAAGATTACAATGGTGTTATAAATACGGATTTTTCAAATGTTAAAATAGTAACGGCTGAGGGAAGACATTTTGTAAAGCAGTGAAATGAGAACAGGAATATCTGCTTAAATTAGATAAAGCAAAAATTCCTTTTGCTAAGAAGAATAGTCTTACCTGTGCAATTTTTGTATTTACAAAACTCGATTCTGTTATACGTAATTATAATATTATACTTCTAAAATATAAATGGCCATATTTAAATAAGAGTAGTAAAATGTCAGAATTTCAAACTTATGATTTTGCGAATTTATTTCATCCTGAGGATTTAATCAATTCGATTGCCATGTTCAGGATACAGGGTTTATCCTGGGTTGATGCTCATTTACTTGTCGCAAAATCATATTTGAAAAGAGATGATATAGAGAATTATTTTAAGCATTTGAACGTTTTAATTTATCAATATACTTTTCTTGGAGATTATAATACTGTTTTTACATATTTCTGTAAACAAAATAGAATAGATATGGAAGATTATAATACAAAGAGCGTTGGAATAATATCATTGCATCTAGGATAAATCGATGATGCAATTAAATATTTAACTGAGAATTATAAATTAAACTTCAACGATACTCAAGTATTCTATAATCTTGCCTTAGCTTTTTCAAAAAGAAAGATTTCAAAACAGCTCTTACAATATTTAATAAATGTTTAATTATGATTCCGAATAATCCCGAAGCAAATAACTTAAAACGACAATTACTAAATCATTAATTAATATTATACAAAGATTTATATAATTCAATAAATAACGACATTTCTTAAATCGATAAGAATTCGAATAAAAGTAAAGGTCTTAATCGCTCTTACATTATTGGACTACTTATTCGTTAAAGAAGAATGGAATGAGCTCATTGGATAATATTGGTGATAACTATTTGGTATTGTATGCCGGTGTGGAATTCGGAAATAATAATATATATAGGAAGACTGCTGATTCAATTGCAGTCATTGCCTCATGTGCATACACTTGCAGAGTTTGGCTGGATTCACTTGCTTCAAGAAGCAAAATTGCAGAGTGCGTTATAAGCAGAAAGGGCGGTTGGAGTAATTACCGTATTTTTACAGCAAACTTGGTAATGTCTGTTTCTGAAAGACAGGATCTATATCTTAGATTTAAAGGTGCCGGAAACGAAAGAATTTTATGCTTCAATGGCTAATTTTCATCGATAAAAATAATCCGACTACATCTGTTAGCGAACCTAGAACAGGACATCTTGAGAAAAAAATTAAACGCAATCATAATTATCCTATTCCGTTTAATCCTACATCGGCCATTTCATTTACTCTTCCAGTGCAAACTTTTGTTACCCTTGAAGTTTTTGATTCATCAGAGTGTGAAGTGCCGAAACTTATTTCCAATCAGATGTTTCCAGGCATATATTCAAAACAATGGTTTGTTCGAGGGTTATTATGTGGTACTTATTTTGCCCGATTGCTGACTAGTCAATTGATTGGAAAGAAATAATTAGTTTTACTCAAGTTATGCGTTTGAAAACATTGATATAATAATTTCTCAGAGAGGTTAAATAAAGAATAGTTTCAAAAATCAGTTGAAAATTCAACAATGTAAGATGAAGAACAGTTGTTGAACTGATTTATTTATTTCCAAAATGATAATACATTGATGATTATTACTGAATTCGATTATTCTAAATACTTAATTTATCATAATATCATGAAAGGAAGTACGATGACACGTTCTATTATATATAAATCTGTTTTAATGATTTCTCTTATTTTTTTTATATCATATATTTCTTTAAATGCTCAACCTGTATCTAACCGTTCTGATATAACAGTAAAATACCTTGCAACTGTTCCTATGAGTGCTGTTAGAATAATAAAGGATCCCGTTTCCGGCAACCTTTATATATTACAAAATAACGGTGATATCAGAAGAGTGGATTTCGGGCAAAGCAGCAATGTTACATTAACCCTTGTCTATCAAACTTCGGATCATGGTCTAACTTCGCCACTGGGAATAGCATTCGGAAAGGATGGTATAATGTATTTAGCTGGCAATGAAATCAGCGATACAAACAGTGCCTATGCAACATGCGTAATTGCTAAAGGCGTGCCCGATCAATCCGGAAGTGAAAAACGTACCTGGAGTTTTATAGCAAAATCTGTTGAATATACTTTTGGTCATATTTATAATCATAAAACAAATGCAATAGCAGTGGACCCAAAAGGGAAATATATATATGTGAACAACGGCGCTGCTACCGATCACGGAGAAATCCGCGAAGGGAATAGGGAGGTAGGTTTAACATCAATCATCTTAAAGTTGCCAGTCGACGGAAATAATATTCTTTTACAAAATGACAGAACATGGTTGAAAGCCCACAACTATATTATGGCAGAAGGAATTAGAAATACATTTGGTCTTGCATATTCTGCAAATGGTGATCTTTTCGGAGTAGAAAATTCCGGCGACCGCGATGATCCGGATGAAATGAATTGGATAAGGGAAGGCCATCATTACGGCTTTCCGTGGAATATTGGCGGTGATGTAACTCCGCAGCAATTTTCCAATTATGATCCTCATAAAGATCCTTTGTTAAGTCCTAATGCATGGGGCGGTGGTCCCGGACTGCTATATAAAACATTCAGCAATGACCCAACTTATCCACATAAACCCGACAGCATTACATTTACTCCTCCGGTTCTCAACTTTGGACCGGATGCTGATGGTTTTCGTGACACAACAAACGGTATAATTAAACGTGCAATCGATACAGGAAAACCGGTGGAAACTTTTTCACCACATAGCTCACCTGACGGAATTGTATTTGATAGAGATTCAGTATTGTCGGGCAAATTAAAAGGAGGTGCCTTTGTAACAAGAATCAACAGCAGCCCGCTGCTTAATGCATTTGGCGATACCGGTAATGATTTATTACATGTTGCTTTAACAAAAGTAGATTCAAATTATAAAGCTGTGGTAACTCAACTTGTAAAGAACTTTATTTCACCTCTTGGAATTGAGCTGGTCGGTAACAAAATTTATGTTATGGAAACCGGGTTAAATTATAATAATAATTCTCCCAAATTATATGAAGTAACTTTGCCCTCTGATAATTCTACTGCAGTTAAAACGCAGAATATTTTTCCTCAGACATTTAAGCTGTACCAGAATTATCCAAATCCTTTTAACCCGGATACAAAAATAAACTATACAGTGCCCCAGCAAAGCTTTGTCTCTTTAAAGGTTTATAATCTACTAGGTCAAGAAATAGCAACATTGGTCAACGATGAAAAGTCGGCTGGAAATTATACAGTCAAATTTAACGGGAGTAATTATGCAAGCGGAGTCTATATTTATAAAATACAGGCGGAAAGTTTTTCTGATTCAAAAAAATTTGTATTGCTGAAATGAGTGCCAAGCTAAGCTTGGACTAATCTAATCGGGTGAGATGGGAAAAAAAAATGCGAAGCCATCAAGTCCTG
>PMDS01000093.1 GCA_003155655.1 Melioribacter sp. | reverse complement strand
CCGGCAAGAATATTTCTATCAACTCCTTTATTTTATCCATTTTCTCTTCCTTTTTATTTTATTCTGTAAACTTAATGTTTCTTTTGCCACCTAAAAATCCTCTGATCCCTATGTGTAAAATTGCTTGTATAATGAGAAAATATTTGACTTTTAATATAGAAAAAAGATATATAGCACGTGAGTGGATAATAGTGTTTAGTGATACCGAAAGGAGAACAAAGGTGAATTATTTTTATAAAAATATAATTCTTCTTTCTAGCTTTATTTTAAATTTTTAGTTTTTGATAATTGGAGAGTGAAATCATGGAGAACCAACTCAAAAAAGAGTTTGAGTTTTACCTTGAGCATCAGGAAGAGTATGTAAAAAAACATGATGGTAAGTTTCTTGTTATTAAAGATCAGAAACTTATTGGTTCGTATGATACATTTGAAGAAGCATACATTGAAACATGCAAAGAGCTCGAACCTGGAAGTTTTTTGATTCAAAAATGTACGCAAGGCTCTGATGATTATACTTCCACGTTTTATTCAAATGTTTCGTTCAGTTTAGGTTAATAATGTTAAGCACCTATTCGGGGAGGGAAGTGCATGTCATAACACTAAGAGAAGAAAAAATTCTAAAAGTATTAGAAAGTTCCATTGAAATTTCTAAATTCGACCCATCACAAAAAGATGTTTCTCGAGAGGTACGGTTTAAAACAACAGCTATTTGGGATACAGGTGCCAGTAGTTCGGTCATTACACAAGAAGTTGTAAGCGCTCTTTCACTTTAAGTGACAAGTTTTGCTCTTGTTAATTCCGTGAGCCAAACAGAACAACCACGTCCAACATACAGTATTGTATTACACCTTAACCAGGAACTTAAATTAATTTTGCATAGAGTAGTTTTAGGCCAAATTTCAAAAGATCGAAATTGTTTAATAGGAATGGACGTACTTAGTTTAGGTGATTTTTCAATTTCAAATTTTCAGAATAAAACGTGCATGTCATATAGATTTCCCTCGCAACACGTTATTGACTACATGAATAATCCTTCATTAAATATCCACAATGGATAAATAGAATACATTAATTCCTGCAATTTTGAGTTTTACCATTTACTAAATAATTCAACCAAATCATCATTAGACATAAATCTCATCTTTGATTTTTCTTTCAATGCTGGACCTACTTTAAGCGGACTTTTTTTAGTATTAATGTAATAATAATGAACTGTGAACTTCATTGAAACGGATTATATTTACATTAACAAATAGAGAAAAAAGTGGCTAAAATATTTCTTAGAAAAAATGAAGAAAAAAGAATAAAACAAGGGCATCTTTGGATTTTCAGCAATGAGATTGGCAAAATTGAAGGAACCATTTCCAATGGTGATGTCATTAATGTTTATGATACCGGCAATAATTTTCTCGGCGCAGGCTTTTATAATGCAAATTCCTTGATCGCAGTTCGTATTATTTCTTTGGCGGAAGATTTCAACCTAGAACTGCTCATTAAGAAAAAACTAGAGCAAGCTTATAATTTTCGTAAAACTGTTTACCCTCAAAGAGATTCTTTTAGAATGGTTTTTAGTGAAAGTGATTTTTTACCCGGACTGATTATTGACAAATATAACAGCACTTTTGTTATGCAAATTTATTCTGCCGGCATAGAAAAAAACATTGGACTGATTACAAAAATATTAGCTGAGGAATTTTCAGCTAAAAATATTTTCACAAAAAATGAAGAGTATTTCCGCAAGCTTGAAGGACTTGCGCTGGATGATACTGTCTATTTAGGCGGCATGAGTGAAGAAATTATCTCTGATGGGCAGGTTAAATACAATGTAAATTTTTCAACCGGGCACAAAACAGGATTTTACTTTGACCAGTGTGATAATAGAAGTTTTGTAAAGCAGTTCTGTAAAAATAAAACCGTGTTGGATTGTTTTTGTTACTCCGGCGGATTTGGCTTGAATGCAGCTTCTGGAGGGGCAGAAGAAGTTGTGTTTGTTGATTCGTCACAGGAAGAAATTAAGAACGTGCGGCAAAATTTTACTCTTAATGAATTTAACTGCAAATCACAGTTTATTCAGTCTGATGTCTTTGATTATCTTGAAAATTGCATAACGGAAAAAAAGAAATTTGATGTTTTGATTTTAGACCCGCCTGCATTTGCGAAAAACAAAAAGAGTATCCCGAAAGCAGTCAAAGGTTATGAAAAACTAAACCGCCTGGGAATGGAGTTGCTAAAAGACGGAGGTTTGCTTTTCACCTCATCTTGTTCGCATCATCTGAAGGAGGAAGTTTTTCTGGAAACAGTTAATAAAGCGGCACAAAAATCCCAAAAGAACATCCAGTTGTTTTATTTTAATAATGCTTCCATGGATCACCCCTCACTGCCGGCAATGGAAGAAACATCTTATCTTAAATTTGCCGCTTTTAAGGTATCTTTAAAATAAAAATGCCAAAGGATTTTTCTTTGGCATCTTTATCTAAAAAGCATAGTTTATTTATTGACCAACTTTCAACAAACCAAGCGCACTTAAAAGTCCAAATTGCTTATAAATAAAATTTGATTCTGCGGCAATTGAGTTGTTCATTGCCTGGATATAATCGCGGTAGGATTGTTGTTGATCAATAAAAGTTGCAGAACCAAGTATGTATGAATCTTTTTTTATTGACCAAGTTTCTTTTGATGATTTTAAGGCGGCTTTTGTAACATCAAGCTGTAGTCTTGCAGTTTGTAAATCAATAACTGCATTTTTAACATCACTTTTAATTTGTCTGTCAAGAGCTTTAAGATCTTCATTTGTATTTTTTAACTGTACACTGGCAGACTGAATCGCAAAATCGGTACTCCAATGAGAAAATACTGGTAAACTTAAAGTCATGCCAAAGCTCCAAACCTTTCTTTGAAATAAATCAGAAGGTTGCGTTGCGCTTGTTGAAACACTATAGTTACCGGTTAATGATGGATATAAACCCGATTGTGCTATTGTTGTTTGATATTCCGCGCTTGTTACTTTTCGTAACTGGCTTAGGTAGTCGCTTCTATTATTTAGTGCAACCTGGTAAAGACTATCAACATTATTTGCGTAGTTTATAGCTGGTATGTAAGTCGAATCAATTTCAAAACTATATTCTTTCAAAACATCTTTTGAAAGATAATTTAACAAAGTGATCTTAGCTTTATCAAAATTACTTTTTGCTGTAATATAATTCAGCTGAGAATTTGATGTCTGATATTCCTGCGAGTAAAGATCTACATTCGCAACCATCCTAAGATTATACATTTCATTAACCTTGTTCAACAGATCCTGGTTATACTTTTGATCTTCAGCCTGAAAAGCTAAAATCTTTTCATTGTTTGCTATAGTAACAAATAAACTAACTGTCTGCAGAATAACGTCCTGTCTCAATTTTTCTAAATCATATTTGGCAGATTGCAAATCATTTTGCTTTTGGCTCAAACTAGTAATGGATGAAAGCCCATCGAACAAAGTAATATTTCCATTTGCAGTAAGACTATAACTGCGGGTTTCTGATGAGACTGCATTTTGTGCATCTCCCTGAAAGCCGACAATTGAAACACCTTGGCTCGCAACTGTAGTATGCTGCCAGCTCCAGCCGCTGCTTAAGTTTAAGTTTGGTAAAAGATTACCAATTGCGTTTTTTACCGCTGCATTAGAAGTTTGTAGGTTATTATTACTTTTAACCAAAGAAGTATTCTGATTGAGTGCAGTGGTAATTGCTGTACTTAAAGAAATCTTTTCTTGTGCATGCAGATTAAACAAGCATCCCACTGTAAAGATTATTGTAAATGTAATTTTGCAAAATTTCATCAGGTTATTCCAAATTTTTTATTAATTCATGTATATCAAATTATTGAAACAAATATTATTCATACCTTAAAGCATCAATTGGATTTAAGCCGGATGCTTTTCTTGCAGGGTAAAATCCGAAAAATATTCCTATTGCACCGGCAAATCCAAAAGCTATCATAATAATTTGCGGTTTTATAAAAGCTGACTGATCTGTGTAAGTATTTAAGATATAAGCTATTAAGAATGAAAGTGCCACTCCTATAACTCCTCCGGATAAACTTAGTACAATTGCTTCAGTTAAAAACTGAACTAGTATATCAGAAGCCCGGGCTCCAACCGAAAGGCGGATACCAATTTCTCTTGTCCTTTCAGTTACAGAAACTAACATAATATTCATAATTCCTATTCCGCCTACAACTAGTGAAACACCCGCAACTGATGCCAGCAGTATGGTTAGTATTCTTGAAGTCTCGGTAGCTGCTTCGGAAAGATCTGATTGGTCACGGATTGTGAAGTCATCATCCTCTCCTTGTACAAGCTTATGCGATTCTCTCATAATATTTCTTAATTCTGCCTGTGCTGCTGCAATTTTATCTGTAGTAATAGCACTGACTTGTATTGAACTTATAAATCTTCCGCCGGAAAGACGGTCCAGAACTGTCTTTGAAGGTGCCAATATAACATCATCGTTGCTTGTTCCAACAGAAGATTGACCCTTTTCAGAAAGAACTCCAATAACCTTAAATGGTGTGTTACGAATTCTTATTTGCTGTCCAATTGGATCATCATTAGGGAATAAATTTTTCTTTACATCCATGCCTAAAATACAAACCTTTGATCTTGCCATCACATCCCTATCTGTAAAAAATTCACCGCTTTGCAAAGGCCATTCACGGATGTCCAAATAATCGGGGGATACACCCTGGATTTGAGTAAACCAGTTGCCTGTACCGCCGATGATCTGCCCGCCTGATCTGACAAGCGGTGATACACCTTTTATTAAAGTGGCTTCATTTTTAATTTTATCAACATCATCCATTGTAAATCTATTAAAAGTACCTGCACCGCCTCTAACACCGCCTGAGGTTGAAGTACCGGGTGTTACAATAATCAAGTTTGTCCCTAGGGATGCGATTGACTTTTCAACGTTTCTTTGTGCGCCGTCTCCAATAGCAACCATTACAACTACTGCCGCTACTCCAATAATAATACCTAAAGCTGTTAATAAGCTTCGCATTCTGGATTTCATAATGCTTTTTGTAGCAACTTTTAAAATTATTTTTGCCTGCATTTTCTAATTCCTTTATTCAGCAATTATTGCTTCTTCATTGATTTTTTTTAATTCAGCTTCTGCATCAAGTCTATCTTTAATAGGTGAATCTTTAATTACTTTTCCATCACGCATTTCAATTATTCTTTTTGCAAATGCAGCAAAATCTCTTTCATGGGTAACCATTACAATTGTAATTCCTTCATTGTTTAATTTTTGAAAGAGAGAAAATACTTCAACTGAAGTTTTGCTGTCAAGATTACCGGTTGGTTCATCTGCAAGTATTATAGCCGGCTCATTAACAAGTGCTCTTGCAAGTGCTACTCTCTGCTGCTGTCCTCCCGATAGTTGACTTGGGATATGATGCATTCTGTCTGCAAGTCCAACTTTATCCAATGCTTGTTTAGCCTGTTTGATTGGGTTTTTAATTTTATCTAGTCTGTCATACATTAAAGGCAATTCAACATTTTCGAGCGCTGTTGTTCTTGGCAGCAGATTGAATCCTTGAAACACAAAACCAATTTTCTGGTTTCTTATATTGGCATATTCATTCTTTGTCAACTTGCTTGTATTAACTCCATCAAGAAAATAATCACCAGAGGTGGGCATATCCAAACACCCTATCAGGTTCATCAATGTCGATTTGCCGGAACCTGATGCACCCATTATGGCAACAAATTCACCTTTTCCTATTGTAATGTTGACTGCTTTTAACGCAGGCACATCTATTTCGCCAACTTGATAAGTTTTTGTCAGGTTTACAGTTTTAATAATAGTGTTTTCCAAAATTTGATCTCCCAATTAAAATCCTCTTCCAAAACCACCGCCGGGTCCGCCGCCGCCACGGTTCTGAGTTGGGTTAAATACGTTCGTACTGCTCGAAGCGGCAGCTGCTGTTGAATTATCAGTAATACCTGAGATTACTTTCATTCCTTCATTAACATTTCTTCCTCTTACAATTTCAGTATTCTTGCCATCACTTAATCCAACAAAAACCATTGCCATCTTTAAGGTGTTTTTTTCATCAAGGTACCACAACCTGTTCATACCGGAGCGTCTTGGTGAACCGGTTCCGCCACCGCCACCGAAAGCTGCACCACCGCCAAAAGCTGCTCCGCCGCCAAATTGTCCACCACCGCCCTGTTGTCCGCCTTGACCCATGTTTCCGAATCTTTTCTTAATGCTATCTGGCATATTAGCCATTTCTTTTTCCATGTTTTTTCTATATTCTTCCATCATGACATCACTTGGCTGGAATCTTAATGCAATGTTTGGCACTAATAAAACACTTTCTCTTGAATCAACATAAAAATCGACTGTTGCTGTCATTCCTGGTAGTAAAACAAGATCTTTATTATCTGCATTTACAACTACTGTGTAGTTTACAACATTTGAAACAGTTGTTGGATTTAATCGGATCTGTACTACTTGACCGTCAAAAATTCTGTTTTGAAATGATTGAACTGTGAATTTAACTTTTTGACCCACCTTAATTTGACCGATATCACTTTCATCAACATTTGCCAAAATTCGCATTGAAGTTAAGTCTTCGGCAATAGTAAAGATTGTTGGAGCAGAAAAACTTGCAGCTACTGTCTGTCCCTGTTCAACAACCCTGTTTGTTATTGTACCCGAAATAGGAGCATAAATATATGCGTAATTAAGATTTAATTTTGCTCTATCGAGTGCGGTAATAGCTGATTTATAAGTAGCCTGAAAGGTAGCCACGTTGGTTTTTGAAGCAATAAAATCAACTTCATTCATGAATTTCTTTTCATACAACTGTTTGTTCCTTTCATGAACTGCAGCTGCTTGTTCAAACTGAGCTTTAGCTTTGTCAAGATTTGCTTCTGCATCCCTTACTGAAGCAGCAAGAACTACCGTGTCCAATACTGCAAGAAGCTGTCCCTTTTTAACATGTGAATTAAAATCCACAAGAAGTTTAGCTATTATACCGGAAACCTGTGTTCCAACATCAACTGTCTTAATAGCTTGAATTGTACCGGAACTGCTTATCTTAACATCTAAATTTCCACGGCTGACTGTAGAGAATGAAAATTTTGTACTCTGGCTTTCTCCTCTAAAAAATAAGAAATATGAAATGATTGCAAGACCAATAACAATTGAGGAAATGATAATTATCTTTTTTTTCATAATGTTTCTCTGATTACTTTTATTATTTTGTTAAAAAATTTATTTCCAATTTTTAGTTCTATTCCCTTAATTTGTAATTTTTACCATTTTGGGATAGAGTGAACCTACTAATTTTCTATATTCGGAGGTTAGACTGCTACAATTATGGTTTGGTTTAATATTAAAAAAAAATAATATTAATTTAAACGCTTATTTATATCAATTTTCCAAAAACTGTGTGGCAAAATAGGGAAAAAAGAAACTATCAATCAAATAAATTAACAACAATATGGATAATACATTGTTGGAAATCATTTATTCTTCAATTCCAGCAGATTATTTGAGGGATAGTGCTAATTAAATATATAATCTCAAACAACTAAATTTCTTATATTTGCGCCGCTAAAAATATTTATCTTAACAGATTTTAACAAATTTTCAGAAACCAAATCAAATTAGGTTTGTAGAAAAATATTCAAATTATAAAAACAGTGAGGGTTCAAATTGGATATTACAGCACTCAATGAGAAAATAAGAAAAGAAAGCGAGTTTATTGATATTCTTTTCAATGAAATTGGGAAAACAATTGTTGGTCAAAAAGCAATGCTCGAGCGTCTTGTGGTGGGTCTGCTTTCAAATGGGCATGTACTGCTTGAAGGCGTGCCAGGACTGGCAAAAACTCTTGCAATCAAATCTCTTGCCGCTTCGATGAAAGCTAAATTTCAAAGGATTCAGTTTACTCCCGATCTTCTGCCTGCAGACTTAGTTGGAACTTTAATTTACAACCAGAAGGACGGTAACTTTGCTATCAAGAAAGGACCAATCTTTGCCAATTTTATTCTGGCAGATGAAATAAACCGCGCCCCTGCAAAGGTTCAAAGCGCTCTTCTTGAATGTATGCAGGAAAGACAGGTTACAATTGGTGAGTCGACTTTTAAGTTAGATGATCCGTTTTTAGTGCTTGCAACTCAAAACCCAATTGAGCAGGATGGAACATATCCTTTGCCCGAAGCACAAGTCGATCGTTTTATGCTCAAAGTAAAAATTACTTATCCTTCCCGGGAAGAAGAACAAAAAATTATGAAGCTTAATACATCTGCTGAGGGTCCGGCTATAAATGCTGTGGTTTCACCGGCAGATATAATACGTGCAAGAAAGCTTGTGCAGGAAATTTATGTCGATGAAAAAATTGAAAAATATATCCTTGATATTGTCTTTGCAACCAGGTATCCTAAAGAATTTGGACTTGATGAACTGACAGAATTAATAAGTTACGGCGGGTCACCGCGTGCTTCAATCAATCTTGCATTAGGGGCGCGTGCTATGGCTTTTATTCGCAGAAGAGGTTATGTAATACCTGAAGATGTAAGATCAATTTGTGCAGACGTTATGCGCCATAGAATTGCCGTTACTTACGAAGCGGAAGCGGAGGATATTACTTCTGAAACAATTATTTCCAAAATATTAAATAGAATTGAAGTGCCTTGATAGCTTTTAGCTGCTAGCCATTAGCTATTAGATTTTAAGAAAGAGATTAGGATAAATTAATTTTTCAAAAAGAACATGCTAACAAAAGAACTATTAAAACAAGTTAAGCAAATTGAAATTCGTACACGCGGAATTGTGAACGAAGTTTTTTCCGGCGAATACCACTCTGTTTTTAAAGGCAGGGGAATGGAATTTTCGGAAGTCCGCGAATACAATATTGGCGATGATATTCGCAGCATCGATTGGAACGTAACTGCACGGTTCGGGCATCCTTTTATTAAAATATTTGAGGAAGAACGCGAACTTACTGTTATGCTGCTTGTTGATATGAGCGGTTCTTTGGTATTTGGTTCAGTTGAAAAGACAAAGCAGCAAATTGCTGCAGAGATGAGCGCCATTCTTGCATTTTCCGCTTTGAAAAATAATGATAAGGTTGGTTTAATCTTATTCACCGATCAAATTGAAAAATTTGTTCCTCCTAGAAAAGGGAAAAGCCATGCACTTAGGATAATCCGCGAAGTGCTTTCTTTTGAGCCGCAGGGAAATAAAACTAATATCCGCCAGGCATTAGAGTATTTTAATCATACTATTAAGAAGAAAGCCATTGTCTTTCTTATTTCAGATTATATTGACGGCGGCTATGAAAAAATATTGCGGATTGTAGGAAAGAAACACGATCTGATTGGAATTGTATTGCGTGATATCCGAGAGAAAAATTTGATAAATGCAGGGTTAATTAAATTCCGCGATGCAGAGACAAATGATATCCGGTTTATTGATACAAGTGATAAATCCGTACGTCAGTCAATTATTAATGAGAATGAAAAGTGGATGGAATACCGAAGACAGCTTTTTTTATCAAGCAGGCTGGACTCAATTGATATTGAAACAGGCGGGTCATACATCAAACCCCTTGTTGATTTCTTTAAGCTGAGGGAAAAGAGATGGTAAAAAAAATCTGCTTTATTTCTTTTTTCTTTTTCTTTTCACTTGTTAAAGCGCAAAGCATCTCTGTAACCGCAACAACTGATTCTATAAAATATGAAGTTGGAGATTACATTAAATACCAGCTTGAACTTCATTTTGATAAGAATATTAGTGTAATATTGCCGCCGGTTAAAGATAGTGTTAAAGTTTTGGATTATTTGAAGGAGCTTCCGGTAGACAGCAGTCAGGTTGATTCTAAAATCATTAAGAAATACACTTACATTTTTTCAAAATATGATTCGGCACAGGTTACAATTCCATCTTTAAAAATTTGTTATACTGTTGGCAGCGACACTGTAAAAAGAGTATTAGCCACAAACCCAATTGCAATAACCGTTTCTAAATTGACAATCAATTCACAGGGTGATATTAAAGATGTAAAAGCGCCAATTACTATCCCCCTTGATTGGCTGCTCATTATTTTAATAACCATTGGAGCTATTATTTTATTTGCGGCAGCATATTATTTATATAGACGCTATAAGAAAAAACATCCTGCGGGAAAAGACGCTGCTCCCGAAATAATAATTCCTCCTCATGAATCTGCCCTGGCAAAACTTTTAGAATTGGATAAGAAAAAGCTCTGGCAAAATGGATTTGTAAAAGAATATCACAGCGAGATTACTGAAATAGTTCGTCAATACTTTGAAGCGCGTTTTAATTTCCGCGCTCTCGAAATGACATCGGCAGAAATTCTTGCAGTGTTAAGTTATATCGACGGCGGGAAAGTTGTTGTTAATTCAGCGGAAAGTTTTTTCAGCAATGCTGATCTTGTAAAATTTGCAAAATTCCAGCCAATGCCTAATGTGAATGATGATATGATGAAACAGGCAAATGAAATTGTTACTAAGACAATACCTGCTCCTGTAGTTGAGCCGCCTGTTAATGAGGTGGAAAATGTTCAGTGACGTTAAATTTGCCTATCCAATTGTTTTATGGCTGCTGTTATTAGTGCCGGCGCTGGGCTACTGGTACTGGAAAAATAAAAACTCAATTTCCCCAAATTTTGCTTTCTCATCATTGCAGATATTCGGAAAAACTCCTAAAACATTAAAAGAAAAACTGGCTGATCTCCCCGCTTGGCTTAAAATTTTATCGCTGGCATTTTTTATAATTGCAGCAGCGCGCCCTCAAAGTTTTTCGAGCGGAGAAAATATTTACACAGAGGGAATAGATATTGCAATGCTGCTTGATATTTCCGGTAGTATGATGGCTGAAGATTTTAAACCTAACCGCGTTGAAGCTGCAAAAAAAGTTATTGATGATTTTATTGCAGGACGAACAAATGATAAAATTGGGTTAGTTATTTTTTCCGGAGAAAGCTTTACTCAATGCCCTTTGACTGTTGACTACAATGTATTGCGCAGCCTGCTGAAAGAAATTCACACAGGTATGATTGAAGATGGAACTGCAATTGGAAATGCAATAGCAAACGGTGTTAATAGGCTGAAAGACAGTAAATCAAAAAGCAAGGTAATGATTTTACTTACTGATGGCGTTAACAATAGGGGAGAAATTGATCCTTTAACCGGTGCACAAATTGCTCAAAAATTTGGAATTAGAATTTATACTGTTGGCGTGGGCTCAAAATCCGATGCTCCATATCCGTTCCAGACTCCTTTTGGTATTCGTTATCAAACTATCCCGGTTGAAATAGATGAAAATGCTTTGCAGCAGATAGCAAATATAACCGGCGGCAAATATTTCCGTGCAACTGATAATAAAACTCTTGCCGATATCTATGAAGAAATTGATAAAATGGAAAAAACCCGGGTTGAAATTACTTCCTATAGAAACGCAAAGGAACTTTTTTATGGATGGGCTTTTGTAGGGTTGTTTTTACTGCTTGCTGATGTTGGTTTATCAAGAACATATTTAAGAAAATTACCCTAAATATTATTATGAAGGATTTTCAAAATAAAAAAGAAGAGGAGAAATTTTATTTATCAATTTTCCAAAAACTATATAATGAATATCCTGATTGCATAAGAGAAGATCATGAAAATCCAGATTTTATATTGATAAGTAAAATAAAGAAAATAGGTATTGAACTGACAAAAATTATAGACAAAAAAAAGCTAAGAAAATTTAGTTTTACTGAAAGAGAAGCAATTTGGGATAATATAGCTGAGAATATTGAAATGAAACTGATTAAAAATGGAATTGATCCTTTACATATTATAATTATACCTGGAGTAACTGAAAGATTAGGGAATAAAGTAAAAACTAGGCTAATTAATAGATTATATGATTTTATAATTGAAAATTTACCAGCAAGAAATTTTAATTTTACATTTTACAATGATTTCGATAATAACAATTATTTCCCATTTGAAATAAGTTATATTAGTATTTTACGATATGATTCCATTCTTTCCCATTATTTTTTTGTTTCAAAAAATAGGCGGGACTACAATGATTTTATTTTTGAATTACAACAATTGATCTATGAAAAAGATAAGAAAATAAAAAAATCTAAGCTTAAAACAGATGAAAATTGGTTAGTTGTCTACGAAAAAGGAATTGGTGGTGGAAGTTATTATTCTCCATCGGTTGAAACTCAACAACATGAATATGAATCATCCTTTAAAAAATTATTTTATTTGGAAACTTCTAAAGACAAATTATTTGAATTAAAACTTAAAAATAATATAATATCTAATATGACTTCTGATATTAAATTAGTTAATAATTAAAAAAGATTGATAAAAATGATCAGATTTGCAAATAGTGATTATCTTTATTTACTGTGGCTTGTACCAATTTTAATTGCCTTATACTGGTATACGTTCAAACAGCAAAATAATATTCTCGAAAAATTTGCCGGCAAAAAACTGCACGATGTTCTTTTTCCTTTAAGAAGCAAACTCAAACCATCATTAAAATATGGAATGACGCTTTTTGCAATTGTCCTGATAATAATTGCACTGGCAAATCCGCAAGTCGGTTCAAAAATAGAAGATGTTAAACAGATTGGTATTGAAGTTTACATTCTTCTTGATGTGTCAAGAAGCATGGGCGCTGAAGATATTAAACCAAGCCGGTTGGATAAAGCAAAGTTTGAAATCTCTAATCTTATCCAAAAGCTGCAAGGTGATAAATTAGGATTAGTTGTTTTTGCAGGACAGGCATATATACAATTTCCGCTTACTTCTGATTATTCAGCTGCCAATTTATTTTTAAATGCAGTGGATTTTAATTCTGTTCCCCAGCCGGGAACAGCTATTGGTCCTGCTATTGATATGGCTTTGAAATCATTTCGTTATGATGATGATACAAAAAAAGCTATTGTTTTAATAACCGATGGCGAAGACCATGAAGGAAACATTGACGCGGCAGTTGATGAAGCTAAATCAAAGGATGTTGCAATTTACTCGATTGGTTTCGGTTCACCCGCAGGTGTTCCTATTCCTGTTTATGATGATAACGGCAAGCAGACCGGATTTATGAAAGATAACCAGGGCAATATTGTTCTAACAAAACTTGACGAGGAAATTCTTAAATCGATTACAGAAAAAGCTTCCGGGAAATACTACAGGGGAAGTAACGGGCAAGATGAGCTTAACGAAATTTATAACGATCTTGCTAAAATTCAGCAGAGTGAATACGGTTCTAAAAAAATTACCGAGTATGAAGATAGATTTTACTATTTTCTTTTCCCGGCAATAATAATTTTGTTTGCTGAAATTTTAATTTCATCCAATAAATCAAAATGGCTTGCAAGGTTTGAGAAGTTGAGAGAGGTTAAACAATCATGAAAAAATATTTTTTATTGATTGCAATAATATTTTCTGCTGCGCTTAATTTTGCGCAAAGTACAAGGAGTTTGAATAACGGCGGCGTTGATCTGTACGATCAAAAAAAATATACCGACGCGGAAGTCAATTTCAAAAAGGGTTTGGAAAAAGATCCCCAAATGTTTCAAGGGCATTTCAATCTGGGGGATACTTACTATAAACAGGGACGCTATGACGAAGCAATTCAATCATACAAAAATTCGCTTCAGTTCACTGAAGATAAGAGCAAACAGGCTCAAGCTTACCACAATATTGGCAACGGACTGCTAAAACAACAAAAATACCCGGAGAGCATTGAAGCTTATAAAAATGCTTTGAAAAGTAAACCTAATGATCTTGATACAAAATATAATCTTTCATACGCTCTTGATATGATGAAACAGAACCAGCAGAAACAGAAACAAAACAAGAATGATAAGAACAAAGATCAAAATAAAGACCAGCAGCAAAATCAAAATCAGCAGAACCAGGATCAAAAAGATAAAAACAAGGATCAGCAAAAACAGCAGCAGCAACAACAGAAAAACCAGATCTCAAAAGAAGAAGCGCAAAGAATTCTTGAAGCTTTGAAGAATAATGAAACCGATACTCAGAAAAAATTAAGACGCGCTAAAGGCAAACCTGTTGTAACTGATAAGAATTGGTAGTTATATTTTAAGAGATTTTTATATAAAATTATGAAAAGAAATAATTATTTAAAAATATTTATGTTCTGCCTGGCGCTAATCTGTTTTAACACCGGAATTAATGCCCAGCAATTCAACGCAACTGTTGATAGAACTACTGTTGGACAGTTTGACAGGTTCCAGTTCTACTTTACATTTGAAGGCGCCGATATTAATAGTACAAGTAATTTTAGACCGCCCTCTTTTCCGGGGTTTAAAATTCTTAGCGGACCAAATCAATCAAGCAGCATGCAGATAATTAATGGCAAAGTATCCGGCTCTCTCATCTTTTCATATATCTTACAGCCTTCAAACATTGGCGAGTTCACTGTTGGTTCTGCTTCGATTGATTTCGGCGGAAAAACATTTCATACTCAGCCAGTCAAAATTAAAGTAGAAAAGGGAACTCCACAGCAGCAAAAGGAAAGTACAGGGGGTTATACACAGGAAGAACTTGCTAAAAATGTTTTCATACTTGCAGAATCTAATAAATCCCGTACGCTGCTTGGAGAACAAGTTACAGTTACTTACAAGCTTTATACAAAGTTAAATATTTCTTCTCCGCAAATTTCAAAGCTGCCGTCTTATGATGGATTTTGGGCTGAAGAAGTTGGTGCCCTCCAAAATATTAATTTTGAAATCGCGATGTATAAAGGTGAACGTTACCGCGTTGCAAAAATTAAGCAGGTGGCTCTATTTCCTTCAAAAACCGGGACACTTTCAGTTACTCCTTTTGCATTAAACATTCCTGTAATTGTTAAAAAGAAAAAAACCGGTAATGATGTTTTTGATGAATTTTTTAATGATTCTTTTTTTGGAAGAACTGAAACTATTGAGTACCCCGCTAAATCCAATACGCTAAAAATTGATGTTGATCCGTTGCCTTCAGGAGCGCCTGCTTCATTTAGCGGTGCTGTCGGAGAATTAAATCTTAAAGCTGAGCTTGATAAAAAAGATGTTACTGCTAATGAAAGTATTACACTCCGTTTAACAATTAGCGGAAATGGAAACATAAAACTTTTAAAGGTACCCGAGCCGCAGCTTCCTGCAGGGTTTGAAAAATATGAACCAAAAATTGTAGAGAATGTTAACAGGGGTGCAGTTATTTCCGGGCAAAAAATTATTGACTACCTGATTGTACCGCGTACTGCAGGAGAAAAAGAAATTCCGCCTGTTGAGTTTACTTATTTCAATCCGTCTTCAAGAAAATATGTTACTTTAAAAACCCAGCCGTTCAAAATAAATGTACGCCAGGGTGTAGGAGGTAACGAAACTGCATCTCAGGGATTTTCGCGCGAAGATGTGAAAATGTTAAGCGAGGATATTCGTTATATTAAAACTTCAAATTTCAATCTTGAACCAAGACATGAGATTTCTTTAATTAAGCCTATGTTCTGGGTTTCAATGCTGTTTCCTCTTTTTGCCTTAATTGGCGCTGTTGTTGTTAAACGCAGACAGGATAAACTTTCCGGAAATGTACTTCTGATGCGGTATAATAAAGCAGAAAAAGCTGCACGCAAAAGATTGAAAGTCTCAAAAGAAGCTCTTGATAAAAATAATACTGTAAATTTTTACTCGGAATTGTCTCTTGCATTATTTGGATACCTTGAAGATAAACTTGGTATACAAAAGTCCGAATTCACAATGGATGATGCTGTTGAAAGATTACTCCAGAGAAACGTTGATAGCAGCCTTGTTGACCGTGTAAAGAAGATTGCAGAAAAATGTGAGTATGTTCGTTTTGCCCCGCAAGGTGAAACTACTGCAGAAGCAAAAGAAATTTATAACGAAGCTGTAAAAGTAATTGTTGAAGTTGATGCCGCTGTTGATGCCAGGAGGAAAAAATGAATTTTTTAATTCTGAAGAGTGAAACAGCGAAGAATCTCAGTCCAAATATTTTAGAAAAATGTAATGCAGTAAAAAGTACAATATTCAAAACTATTGCTGTAGTATTTCTTTTTTCAACGGTTTTGTTTGCTCAAACTCCTGATGAGCTTATGCAGAATGCCAATAAATTTTACCAGGATGGAAATTTTGATTCTGCAATTCAGACATATCAAAAAATTCTTGCTCAGGGTTTTGAAAGCGGAGCGCTGTATTTCAATCTGGGCAACGCTTATTTCAGGAGCGGGAAACTTGGTTATGCAATTTACAATTACGAAAAAGGGCTAAAGCTTGAGCCCAATGATGAAGACCTTGTTTATAATCTAAAGATAGCAAACCTGCGCACATTTGATAAAATAACGCAGCTTCCTAAATTATTTATTGTTTCATGGTGGGAAGGGTTGATTACTTTTCTCGGTATTTCCGGTTGGTCGATGGTTGTTGTAGTTGTTTTCTGGATATTGTTAGGTAGCATTGCTGTGTACTATTTTTCGCGCAGAACTAAATTTTTAAGAATTGCTTTTCTTAGCAGTTCCGTTTCTCTTGCTTTACTTTTAATTGTAATACTTATTCTTTTTTCCCGTGTTAACCGCGAAGCTGCTACAAATTATGGAATTCTTTTAGAGCAGACATATTCCGCTAAGGCTTCTCCGGATTCAAAGGGGAGTGATGCATTTGTTGTCCATGAGGGCATTAAATTTGCAATTGATGATCAGTTAAACGATTGGGTAAAAATTAGGCTGACCGACGGCAAAGTTGGATGGGTGCAAAAAAATGCAATCGGGCAGATTTAACTTTGGATAACACCCAGGCTAAAAAATACAGCAACACAAAACTTTTTATAGGAATCGGCGAGGGGATTGCTTCTTTCATCCTTCTTTTTGTTTTTATTGCTTTTGGGTTTAGTACCCATCTGGAAAATTATTTAAGAACCTTTTTTATAAATGATTATTTAATTTTTCTTTTATACCTGTTTGTATTAGGAATAGCCTCATCCATTTTATTTTCACCGGTTAATTATTATACAGGCTTTTATCTTGAGCACAAATACAATTTATCCAACCAGACTTTTTGGAAATGGATATGGGAAGGTTGTAAGGAAACTCTGGTAGGACTGGTAATTGGCGTTCCGCTTTTACTCCTTTTTTATTTTGTGATGAGATCATTTGGAATTTACTGGTGGCTTCCGTTTGCAGTACTGATGTTTATCGTTTCAGTTTTTCTTGCGCAGATTATGCCGATTGTAATTCTTCCAATCTTTTACAAAGTAACGCCAATTGAAAATGAAAATTTGAAAACAAGAATTATTGCACTTAGCAAAAATGCCGGATTGAAAGTCGAAAATGTATTCAAATTCAATATGAGCAAGAATACAAAGAAAGCAAATGCTGCTTTTACAGGTCTTGGCAGAACCAAGCGCATTCTTCTTGGAGATACTTTATTAGATAACTATACAGATGATGAAATTGAAACTGTTATTGCCCACGAGCTCGGTCATTATAAGAAAAAACATATTATAAAAAATATCTTCATAGGAACAGTATCAAGTTTCCTGGTGTTTTTCTTAATGGCACAATTGCACTATATTTCATTAACATGGTTCGGCTTTAATAATATAATACAGGTTGCGTCTCTTCCATTATTAGCATTGTGGGGTGCGCTAATTGGCTTGGTGCAGGAGCCAATCTCAAATTATATATCGCGCAAATTTGAATATGAAGCAGATCAGTACGCAGTCCAATCAACAAATAAAAAAGAAGCATTCATCTCAACACTAGAAAAACTTACAGAGCAAAACCTTGGCGATAAAGAACCTCATCCATTAGTCGAGTGGTTCTTCTACAGCCACCCATCGATAAAAAACAGGATTGAAGCAATAATATCTTTGCAATAATACCTAACCATTTTCCACGGTCGGCAACGAATGGGAGTCTGTCCGAAAACCAATTTTTTGAAAAAACAGACTCTGGTTTAAAAAAAACAAAACAACAATGAATGAAAATTCTTAAAAATCAGAGTACTCCTACAGACTCATAGTACTTGTCAGTTAGGAAACAGTAAATCAATTAATTCTATCATTATCGCTTAGCTTAATGACAAAAGAATTTGCAAAGAAGAATAAAATTATGGAATATTTATTTATGCCTGACCTTTTTAGTCCCACTTAATAATTTTGTTAATACAACATTACCATCTTCCGTGTTTTTATCCTCCCAATAATCAAGAAATGTCTTGTTGAAAAAATGGTAAAGATAATCATTACTCTTTATAGATAAATCCGCTAGTACAGATGGATTCGCATGTCCGAATGCTGTTACACGTTTAATATCCGGAGTTAACCAGCCCAATTCAAGTAGTTCTCTGCCAAGACGTCGCCCTCTGAGTGTATATGGTAATTTGTAACAGCGAATTTCAAATGTACCTTCACAATTATCAAAAATGGAATTGTATAATGTATCTAGTGTCGTAATCATTCTTTGTTTTTGAATTCCAGAAACTGTATTTGGATGTTTTACTAGCAATCGAAACGGGACACCATTTCTTTGAATTGCTCTTATTAAGGGTAAAGCCGTTGCACCAGCATATTCTAGTAAGTCCACACCATCAGTTTTACAATGTTCTACCACTTCAATTAATTTCGGCATTGAATCATCTTGATTCTTGATCAGAGTAGTATTTTCCGGACGTTGTTGACGATATATCGTGACCGCTAAATCCAAAACAATAATAACCGTTAAATATTGAAGAAGACCACTATCTGATACATATTTTTGAACAATTGGGATTATTGTAGCAACGACAAATGTAATCGAAGCGATAACTGCAAGTGTTGCGGAAAATTGAATTCTGTATCGATCTCGAAAAGCATTAAATCGACTTAAGAAAGTTTTTGTTTCAGTTATTTGTTGAATATTATAACCAGTTGAATTCATTATAGTACTCCATAACACGTTTAAAATTATCAATTGCAATTTTATTAGTAGGTTGCATATCGGTTCGAGCATAATAAAGAGGGCGTGTTTCAAAATTAGACCAAATTGTTCTTGCAGCAATATCAGCAGCACCAACAGCTTCCCATGCCATATTATGAACAAGGAGATCTTTCTCAAGAATTGATGATATAATATTTATCCAAGTTTTACTGCGGGAACCACCACCACTAACATAAATTCTGTCACAAGAATAAGGCTCAACTGCTAGTATTGCGTATGAAATACTTTCAAGCACCGCTCTTGCGCACCGAGCAATATTTCCAATTTCTCCTTTTCTATTTGGCATGAATTCAAATTTGCCAACTGAAGTCATCCCATTTTTCCATCTTGGTATTAAAAATAATGTTCCATCAGCTCCCTGAGTCATACTAGCTGCGAATTGATCAAGAGTAGCTAAACAATCAATATTATATTTAGAGTCAAACCATTGATGACTTAGAAATTCAATTTGAGGTCCAAGTCCAGGTACTGAAAGTTGCCAATTAAATGGAGTGTATTTAAGGTTAGTTGAATCTAAAAGTGTTTGAACATCTTTTTCGATTGACATAAAAGAGCCAAAAGTCCCAAGATATAACATTACATCTTGAGAATTAGAAAGACCAGCCCCGACAATAGAACTCATTGTATCTGGACAACCACCACATATAGTAACTTCTTTTGAAATATTTAACTCTTGTTCGACTTTTTTAGAAATTATACCTATTACCTCTCCCACAGCAACAAGTCGAGGGCTAATATTATTTTCAATTGTTAGTCTTTCACAATCTTTCATTCCTTGAGACATTCCCATTTCAACAAGGGAAATATTATTAATTGTCAATGCTTCCGTAAATCTCCAATTTATATATCCTACCAGATCAGTTACACAAGGTTTGATGAAATGTTCCGTAATAGCAATTTGCTTAAGAATATTTAGACGGTATTCTGTTAACAATGGATCACATTGTGAGAATGAAGATCCATCTTCAAATTTTGGTAGAGTCGAATATAATATAGAATATGCTTTATCTGGATTTGAAGAGTCAAACAGAGTCAAAGTTGGAGCAATAGCTGATACACAGATTGATTTAATGCAAATCCTTTCTTGTTTAACACTTATAAACAATCTATTAAACACTTCTTTAACATCTTTCCACCATTCTGTTGCTGACCATATATCGGTAAGATGACTTACCAAAATTTTAGACGATGGTTTTCTAGAAGAAGCTATTACTGTTCCATTTTTCGTCCGAGCTGAACATTTTGTATAAGATGTTCCTATGTCTATTCCAATAGTTACACTAACCATTTCTTATGAGCGATAATAGAGAATCATAATCTTTAGCATAATAATCAACCCACGGTTGTGATGTCTCAGTTGAACCAAAGTGTACTGTTCTTAAATCAAAATCTTTTGCCCCCTTCAAATCAAACATTATATCATCACTTATAAAAATAACATCCTTACTGCAACTCTTTGATTTTCCAAGTCGATTCATTGCCGCTTGATATGCATTCTGATATGGTTTGCCTAATACAATCGCTTTTTTACCGGTAACGTACTCTAAACCTGCAACCCAAAATCCGTTATCAACATACCATTCTATCCCATCAAACCAACGTGGATTACGGTGCATTGCTACCAAAGTGGCACCAGCTATTACAGCTTTAGTCGCATTATTTAATAAGCTACGTTCATAATTTGTAAAAAAATCACCAATAACAACCGCATCTACTGGTTTTGTATTCTTTACTACAAAACTGGTTTGTAAATCCTTAAAAGCATCCTGGGTCCCAAGATACATTATTGTTTTGACACCAGTTTCTAACAACCAATCTTTAGTTACCTCAACAGCGGTTATAAGTTGTTCTGATTCTAATTTGAATCCTGCATCTCTAAGTTCTTTAAATCTTTTATCTTTTGAGACATTGCAAGTGTTGGATAAAAGGCAAAAAGGAATATCATCTGAATGTAGCGAATCTAAAAATTTAACCGCTCCTTCTCCTGGAGAATTTCCTATCCAGAGTACACCATCAATGTCGAGTATGGCGCATATTTCTTTTTTATATTTAATTTTTTTAATAATCACCTCGACTTTGAATAAGTATTTAACTTTGGTTTTGACCATACTAGATCCGGTGTAAAATTATCACGGATTAAATGATTAGCGAACTTTTCGGGTCCTTCTCTGCATAAATAATTTACGCTGGAAAGGTTTCTCCATGATTTTATTTCTGGCCAAGATTCGATAGGTTCTTCCCAATTTTGCCACACTACTTCAATGTCTGTGAAATCACTAGCAACAAGATAATTTTTGGAACCACTATCAGCGAGGTATGTTGTTGCGTTTAAATGTTTGCAAATTGCAGCCATTAGGTTCGAAGCTTTTCCTCTGACATCAAGAGTAGATGCAAAAATTAAAGTAGGTCTCCTGTCAATTAAATTTAACAGTGTATTAGTAGTCTCTACACACATATCAGTAAGATTATTAGCAGCCATTACATCTTTATTTTCTCGAATAATATGCTTAATAAAACTCCAATAAGGAGCTCTGTGAAATGCATGATGCAATGTTCTTTCAATAAGTGATGTTGTGGAGATGGGATTAATTATGGAAACATCTTTAATTAATGTACTTCTCCCATTCGGTCGATTTACTGGAATTGAAAGCCAAAAAGGACCTCTATTTCCATGCATAGGAATAATACATGTGCGGTTTTGCCATTCTCTTGTACAATATTGAACTGAATCAAGAATACACCAAACATCAGCATAAGCTAATTTTTGCAATACCTTGAGACGAGGGTAAAAATTTGGTTGATGAATTGCTAGTTTTATTTTTTTTGTTTTATCTAATTGGCTGTTATCCGGCATATTGATCTCCCTCATTCAGTTAAATTTTATTAGTATTAACATTACAGATCAATCTTTAAAACTTTAGCAAGTGTTGGATAGGAGTAATATGCAAGAACATTATATGATGGGTCAATAAGTTCCATCATTTCCATCTCGGGTCGTTCTATTATACCAAAGCCTGTTGTTCCGAGATATTTTTTCTTGAAAGAAGGATAATCAGATACAGTAAAATCTGCATCTCCACGTTCTGTGCGTTTCGGGTCTGGATGACGAATTTTCAGTAACTTTAATGTACCCGCTACAGTCTGGATGGGTGGAATTTGAAAAACGGGTCCTGTTTTTGTTTCTTGTACAATAGAACCGAATTGACTTGCTGTATGAATCAACTCCTCATATTCGTACTCACTTTGAGAAAATACACAAGCATAATTTACTGGAGCATTATGCTCAGTAGTATAAGCAATGTTTAATTGTTGAGCTTGATTAACAATTTCTTGAGCTAGTTTCTTTAATCCATCTGTAGTCATAACTCTCTCCTTTATTTAATAAGCTAATAGTGTTTTTAGAAATATTACGATTAAATATTTATTTTATTTATTGCTTGCTTTCCTAAAAATTACTGAACTACGTTATGGTACCATTATGTTAAAATAAAAACGACTTAATATTAAATCTATTTTTTTGTATACAAGATATGCTGGAGAAAAGGGTAACATCAAATTTGTTCCGCTTATCTACTTCTAATCCCCAATTTGTAGAATTGATTAGAAAGTTAATATATTTGAATTTTTGCTTATAATCATCTTTAATTAAATTCATAACCTTCCCCGTCTATAAACTGCAACTTAATATAAAAATTAAACTATTCAAATATCTTTATTTAATTCTTAGCTAAAATAAAGTACTAAGTTAAAGTATGTTGTACCTTTTATATTATACAACCTTTTGGTATTTATTATAATTATTGGCTTCTCCTCAAATACAACTCCCATATAACTTTCCGATGAACTATTCAGTTACAATTTTTTTGATTATAATTCTTAATTAAGTTTCTGTAGCCTCAGGACTTCTTCCAAAGGGTCGCTTCTGCAGGAATCCCTTTAGGACTTTGAGAAGTCTTTGACGCTGAAAAAATCAAAGCCGGCATGTCAGTTTGCCATAGTGTATTACTTCAGTATTTAGGTACCACAGGATTTATATTTTATTAATAATCCGGTGTACAAAAAAAGTTGAGCAGACCCTTCGACTGGATCAGGGCAAGTTTTTTGAACTGTTCAAAATTATTTTTTAAAGAAGTTTTGCATATTCGCTAAGGGAATTTTAGATGTAAAAATATTTTACCCTGAAAAAAGTTCTTTGACATACTGACTATTCCATAGATGCCTAATGGTGAAAAAACGGGATTGAAATGGTCAAAAACGGGATTGAAATTGTCAAAAATGGATTGAATTGGATTGAAATGGACGAAAAATTGAGGACCAGTATTAGAAGCCTTGTTATTTTCCGGGAAAAAAGATTCTGAAAAAAAATAAAAGATTGATAAAAAATCCTGGTGTTTATCTCCTCCTGAACGTTACCGAATTGCTGAAGTAATACACATTGATGGACAGGCATAATCGCAAAGAAATCAAATCTATTATACGCTGTTACAAAAATGATTTTATTACTTATATTTGTAATCAACCAACTGGAAATATTTTTGTAAATGCTAAGATCATCTAAACATTTCATCTGGATTTTACCGTTGACTATTTTCCTGTTCAATACATGCTCTTTTGATAACAATTCTACACAGCCGGGCGGAAGCGTGAGCGATGTTACAATTCCGCACAGTCCAGCACCGGCTGATGGCACTACTGATATAAGCATTAAACCAACTTTGCAATGGACTTCTGATAATACTGTTAATTATGATATAATTTTAGATACTAATAATCCTCCATCGCCGGTTTCTGCAAACAGCCAGACGGTTTTAAGACAGACCGGCAATACTTTTTCTTTACCAAAACTACTTTCTTACAGTACTGATTATTACTGGAGAGTTTACGCTTACACAAGTGATGGAAGTATGAAAGAGGGCCCTGTTTGGAAATTTACAACCCTGGCAGGAACACTTCCAATGGGTAATGGTTACGCAATGTATTATAATCAATCAAATACTGCCGCGCCGGATGTGGTTAATGTTATTTTCCAGGTAGTTGATATGAATCGTGTGGGAGTTTCAACTTTACAATCCACCGACTTTAATATAGCTGAAGATGGGGTGCCAATAACATCAGAATCTTTAGTTAACTTTTCAAAATATCCGCAACTGCCTTTAAAAATTTATACATGTCTTATGCTGGATAACAGTTCAAGTTTATCTCAAAGTGATTTAGACCAGATAAAGATTGCTGCAAAAAACTACGTTACTCAAAATATAACTATAGGCGGAAACCAGCTAATTAAAGTGTTTCAGTTTTCCGAGACGGTAGATTCGTTATACACAGGTTTTTCCGATGACCCTAATATGATCAATAGTAAAATAGATTTAATTACTACTGGTAAATCATCAACAAATTTATATGGTGCTGTTGTAATAGGTGAATCGCAATTGAAAGACCAGAACTCGATTAACGGAGTTACAAAAGGGGTTTTAATTGTATTTACTGACGGTACTGATACTCAGGGTTCGACTAGTCTGACTGATGCATTAAGCGCAATTAACAATAAATCTGTTTTTACAATTGGATTAGGTAATGAAATTGACCCTGCAATATTGCAATCATTCGGAACCAGCGGGTATTTTACAATTTCTTCGGCTGACCAGCTCCAGTCTAAGTTTGATTTGATACATAGCATACTTAATGATAATGTTAACAGTTATTATAAATTGGTTTATCACAGCCCTAAGAGGGGAAATTTTGATCACCTGTTGACGATAACCATTAAAAATAATTTATACAATGGCAATGATTCATATTTACAGGTTAATTATAATAGTTCAGGATTTTAACAAGGGAATAAAAAATGTCAGTTACAAGAAAAGATGTTGAATATATTGCTGAATTAGCAAGACTCAAATTCAAAGATGAAGAGCTAGAAAATTTTACACATCAGCTTAATGAGATATTGAATTACGTTGAAAAATTGAATGAACTTAATACCGAAAATGTTCAGCCGCTTTCACACCCGGTTGAAAATACAAATGTTTTCAGAGAAGACAAGCTTGCTGAATCAATTTCAACTGATGAGGCATTAAAAAATGCCCCTAGCAGTACAGAAGAATTTTTCAAAGTTCCAAAAGTTATTAACCAAGACTAAACAGAAACTTAATGATCATTGGAATTATACCGGCGAGATTTGCTTCATCCAGATTACTTGGAAAACCGCTTGCAGATATTGGCGGCAAACCGATGATTCTGCATACCTATGCCAGCGCAAAAAAATCTAAACTGCTTGATAAACTTATTATTGCTGTTGATGATGAAAAAGTTTTTCGTGTGGTTAAAAGTTTCGGCGCTGAAGTGTACATGACTCCTAAAACTTGTACAAGCGGCTCCGATAGAATTGCATTAGTCACTGAAAAAATTCCTGATGCGCATATTATTGTTAATATACAAGGGGATGAACCGTTCATTAAAGGAAGAATGATTGATGAAGCAATAGAACCTTTATTGTTCGATAAGAAAGTCGATCTTTCAACTCTTGCAAGAAGGATTACAAATGTTGAAGATATGAAATCCCCATCTGTAGTTAAGGTTGTTTATGATTATAATAATTATGCGCTGTATTTTTCACGCTCACCAATACCATTTGTCCGCGATGCAAAGACTAATCTTGAACGAATCCAATCTACTGAAATTTATAAACATATTGGACTATATGTTTACCGTAGAGAGGCTCTATTAAAATTCACCCGGTTAAGACCAACTGATCTTGAACAAATTGAGAAATTGGAACAGCTTAGATTTCTTGAACACGGCATGAAAATTAAAATTGTTGTAACTGATTACGATAGCTTATCTGTTGATACTCCAAAAGATTTAGAGATTGCTAGAAGATTTTATGATAAAAATGTTAGACTGCAAGAAAAACCGGTTAGAAAATAACTGCTGGTAGAATTTTTCAACCTTATCATAATTTTGTAGGTAAAAATTAAAAATATTAGAAAGGTTAATAAATGGAAAGAAAAATAAGGGTGCTGATTGCTAAAGCCGGGCTCGACGGTCATGATAGAGGAGCAAAAGTAGTAGCGGCGGCTCTCCGTGATGCGGGAATGGAAGTAATTTATACAGGACTGCGCCAGACGCCGGAAATGATTGTTGAAGCTTCAATTCAAGAAGATGTAGATGCTGTTGGAATTAGCATTTTATCCGGGGCTCATATGACTCTTTTTCCAAGAATTTTAAACTTGATGAAGGAAAAAGGTGTCAATGATATACTCCTATTTGGAGGGGGAATTATACCGGGAGAAGATTTGAAAAAACTGAAAGAAATGGGTGTGGGAGATTTGTTCACTCCCGGCACATCAACACAAGAAATTATTAAATATTTGCGGTTATGGGCAGAACAGCACCCGCGGGTGTAAAATAAGTGATTATTTATGAGGATGTCTCAATATTAATTATTCAACTTTTCTATCAGTGAAAATCAGTTAAATCTGCGTCATCCGTGTTCTAGTTTACTAAATAATATTAGTTTTAAGACTACCACTTTAATTTTATAAGTGGTAATGTTTATTTATTTTTACAAATGAAATATTAGGAAAAATATGGCTTCAAATTCCGTTAAGCGTATCATTTTTTTGGATTTGATGAGAGCTTTTGCAGTATTGATGATGGTACAAGGGCACACTATTGATACTTTTCTTGGAGATCAATATAGATCATTTGATTCACCTGTTTATGATTTCTGGCTTACTATGAGAGGTATTACAGCGCCGATATTTATGTTTACTTCCGGTGTTGTGTTCACATATCTCTTGCGTTCCAATTCTATACCATTTGTGTATAATCCAAGAGTTAAAAAAGGTGTTTACAGGGCTATTGTTCTGATATTGATAGGATATCTTTTACGTTTTCCAACCCCAAAAATGTTTGTATTCAATGAAGTAACTAAGCAGCAATGGATGGTCTTTTTTACAATTGATGCACTTCATGTAATTGGCATTAGCATTCTTATAATTTTATGCCTGGCTTACTTTGCTGAAGTGTATAAGCGCAGTGATTATTTTGTATTTGCTATTGCAGCATGCTTTTTATTCTTATTTTCATTTTTCTCGGAAAAAATTTCCTGGGCTAATTATTTACCAGTTCCATTTGCCTCTTATTTGTACCAGGGTACAGGTTCTATTTTTCCGATTTTCCCTTGGAGCGGATATGTTGTATGCGGGGCCATACTTGGCATCTATATAGCAAAAAATCCTACCTTTGTTTCAACAAAGACTTTTTGTTATAAGTTATTAGCAGTTGGTGTTTTTTCGGTGATATTTTCTTGTGCGCTTAATCTTTTAGAAAATTTTGAGTTCGGCACAAAAGAATTTTGGACGGACAATATGACATTAATTTTTTACAGGCTGGGAATAGTTTTGATTCTTAATAGCTTTATGGCCTTTATTTCTATAAAAATTAAAAGCATCCCTATTTTAATTAGTCAGGTTGGCAAAAATACTTTGTTTATATACACAGTTCACATTATTATTCTATATGGCAGCGCATGGATTCCCGGGTTTGCAATGTTTTATTCCAAAACTTTAAATATTCAGCTCTCAATACTTGCTGCTGGGGTTTTAATAACTCTAATGTTTGGGTTGGTTTCAATTGTTGAATGGCTTAAAATTTACCGCCGGAAAAAATTTGTTACTGTTGAGATCTAATTATTCAAGGAGTAATTTGTGAAGCGAAAATCTAATGAATTAAATCCTTTTGTAAATGAAGAAGATAAAAAGGTTGATCTTTCGCTTCGTCCAAAAAGTTTCAGCGAGTTTACAGGTCAATCAAAAATAACAGACAATCTTAAAGTTTTTATTGGCGCTGCTATTAAACGTGGCGAAGCATTGGATCACGTTTTGCTTACAGGACCGCCCGGTCTTGGTAAGACCACTCTTGCTATTATTATAGCTAACGAACTGGGTGTTAAAATAAAAATCTCATCAGGCCCTGTTCTTGAAAAACCTGGAGACCTTGCCGGTATACTCACAAATCTTGAAGAAAAATCTGTTCTTTTCATTGATGAAATTCATAGACTTAGTCCTGTTGTTGAAGAATATTTATATTCTGCCATGGAAGATTTTAAGTTGGATATAATGATCGATACCGGACCTAACGCGCGGACTGTTCAAATTAAACTGCCGCGTTATACATTAATTGGCGCTACAACAAGAGCTGGCTTGCTTACTGCTCCATTAAGAGACCGGTTTGGAATTAAATCAAGACTTGACTATTATGAAAGTGATTTGATTGGAAAAATAATTCATCGTTCTGCGGAAATATTAAATGTCAAGATTGAAGACGATGCTGCAATTGAATTATCTAAACGTTCACGTGGTACGCCTAGAATAGCCAACCGTCTGCTCAGGAGAACACGCGATTTTGCAGACTTTGAAAATAAAAAAACGATTGATATGCAGATTACTAAAAAAGCATTGAACTCTCTTGAAGTTGACGAGTTTGGTCTGGACGAGATGGATAAGGAAATTATTTTAACCATTATTGAAAAGTTCAATGGCGGTCCCGTTGGATTAAGCTCTCTTTCAGTTGCTGTAAATGAAGATGCCGGTACTATTGAGGAAGTTTATGAACCTTTTTTAATTCAGCAGGGATTTATTCATCGTACACCCAGAGGAAGGGAAGCAACTGATCTTGCTTATATACGGTTTGGCAAAAAACGCGGCCCTGTTAAGACTCAAGAAAATCTTTTTCAATAAATATAATAGCAGCTAACATGGTTCAAGTAAACAAAATTAAAATCGGCAGTAACTTGCCGTTTGTATTGATCGCAGGTCCTTGTGTTATTGAAAACGAAAAAATAACAATGACCACAGCTGAAGCAATAAAAAAAATTACATGCGATCTTCAGATACCATTTATCTTCAAATCAAGTTACAAAAAAGCAAACCGTACAAGTATTAATTCCTTTTCAGGAATTCATTTTGACAAGGCATTGAAAATTCTTGAAAAAGTTAAAAAAGAATTAAACGTTCCAATCTTAACTGATATTCATTCGGAACAGGAAGCAGAACCGGTCTCGCACGTTGCCGATATTCTTCAAATTCCGGCATTTTTATGCAGACAAACGGAACTATTGATAGCTGCTGCAAGGACTGGTAAAGCAGTCAATGTTAAGAAAGGACAATTTCTTGCCCCGCAGGATATGAAACATATAATTGAAAAAATTGAATCGGCGAAGAACAAAAAAATTTTACTAACCGAACGAGGCTCATCTTTTGGCTACCATAATCTTATTGTTGATATGCGTTCGCTTGAGATTATGAAAGAGTTTGGTTACCCGGTTATTATGGATGCTACCCATGCTGTTCAGCTTCCAAGTAATACAAATGTTTCAGGAGGCGAAGCACGTTTTATACCCACGTTAGCAAGGGCTGCTGCGGCAGTTGGAATTGATGGTCTTTTTTTAGAAGTTCACCCGGAACCGGCAAAAGCTTTAAGCGATGCTGCAAGCCAGTTCCCCCTGGAACATCTAAAAAAACTTTTAATAACAATTAAACAAATTGACGCATTAGTGAAAGAATGAAGGATGATATTTTATTAAAGTTTGAAAACGTTAAATTATTTTTATTCGATCTGGAAGGCGTACTTACTCATTCGGATTATCCGGAAGAAAAATGCATTGAATTGATTTCTAATGCGTGTTTGGAATTTAACAAGTTAGAGTTGATATTTGGTATTGTTACGGCCAGAAAGGATGACGAATTAATAAAAAAATTAAAAGAGATTAAAGGCTGCAATGTTTTAGCAGCGGCACTTGATAAAGTTTCTGCTGTTGATGAATTTCTTAAACTCAATTCATTAGATTATGAAAATGTTTTTTATATCGGTGATGACCTTTTAGATATACAGCTGCTAAAGAAGAGCAAAGTTTCCGCGGCACCTAACAGTGCTAGAAGGGAAGTTAAAAGAGTTGTAAATTTTATATTAAAATCTGATAAATGCGAAGATTTAATTCAGGAAATTATTTCCGCATACATAAATTCTAAGGAGAAACCAAGCCGTGCAACAAAATCTTAATATAGAATTTCCGCGTAAACTTTTTGAAAGAGAAAAAAATTGGCTGCTAACGGCTCTTCCTGAAAATAAATTGGGCTACAAACAATACAGGGATATTATTGAATCACTTTATGTGATTGGTAATGGTAGATTTGGTGATGGGAATTTTATTCTTGGTCAGGAAAATGACGAAGTTGACCCGGACATATCGTCAACCCCAATTTTTGCCGTTGCAACTATAATTTTTGATGTCGGTAAAGTTTACGTTGCAATCCATGAAGAACTTGACGGTCAGATTGAAGTTGACATTAATGGAACTGCAGCAGATATGATTCCCGATGATTTATCGCAGGCAAGAGTTTGGACTTACTCGGATTGGGTCCCTGGTGAAAAAGCCCCGCTTGATAATACAGAAGTGCGTGAAATTCATCTTATCAAAAATGAAATTATTTTGGTTATTGCTCCGGCACATAAAAAAGTTTGGGTGTATAATGCAAAAAGCGGCATTAACCATTTTGTTCCGGTTACAAATTATTATAACGAAATGATGATGTTGATTAACATTAAGGATTCTGAGACTGCATTAAATCCCGGGAAACTTTTTACAAACCTGAATGATTTTTCTGATGAAGAATTAATTCAAGGATTTTTGGTTTATAACAAGTATTGGCGGCGTATAGAGCTGGACTATCATCTCTTTGAAAAGAAAGAAACCAAAAAAAATAAATCATTTTTCAGCTTTTTTTCTAAGGGTTGAATAATAAAGAGGATAATGTGACTGTAGAAAACATAATTGCAAAAGGGAAAGAAGTAATCCGGGTTGAAGCAGAAGCAGTATTAAATCTTTTGAAGAGTATCGATCAAAATTTTGCCTCAGCAGTTGAGTTAATATTTAATTCCACTGGAAGGGTTGTCTTTACCGGTATGGGCAAATCCGGAATTATTGCACGCAAAATTGTTGCCACAATGAATTCAACTGGTACTGCTGCAATTTTCATGCATCCAACCGATGCTTTACACGGTGATCTTGGTATGGTACGCAAAAATGATGTTGTAATTTTAATTTCAAAAAGCGGTCATACTGAAGAGCTGCTGCAGCTCATTCCTATGGTTAAAAGAATTGGAGCAGCAATTATTGGTATGATTGGAGGGAATAATTCTTCATTAGGTAAGGACTGTGACCTAGTATTAAATGTTGGAGTAAAAGAAGAAGCTTGTCCATATGATCTTGCTCCGACAGCCTCTACAACTGCTGCACTTGTAATGGGAGACGCGCTTGCAATAACACTTTTGGAAAAACGCGGTTTTACTGAAGAAGATTTTGCTCTGCTTCATCCTGCCGGAAGTTTGGGCAGGCGTCTTTCCTTAAGGATAAATGAGATAATGATTAAAGGAAATGATGTTCCAATAATAAGTGAAAGATCTTCATTGAAAGATGCTATAATTGAAATAACTTCCAAACGGCTAGGAATGACATGCGTTGTAAATGAATTGGGAATACTTACTGGGATTATTACAGATGGTGATTTGCGCAGATTGTTAGAACATACTCTTGATATAAAAAATTTAATTGCAGCGGATGTTATGACTAAAAAACCCAAAACAATCAGTAAAGATTTTCTTGCTTCATTTGCATTACAACAGATGGAAAAATTTAATATTACGTCGTTAATAGTAAGTGATAATTCAAATAATCCCGAGGGAATAGTTCACCTGCACGATCTGGTAAAGTTAGGCCTGCAGTCAAGATGAAAAAATATGTATGTTTATTTTTTTTAATTTTAGCAATTATTTCCTGCTCCGAAGAGAAAATTCAACCTCAAGTTGAAAAATCTATTAATCCCGGCGAGATTCCTTCCAATGAAAGCTGGAACTCGAAAATTATGTTTACTGATGACGGAAAGATAAAAGCTGTTCTTTTTACAGACCATTTAAAAATGTTTGATATTCAAAAAATTACGCTGCTCGACGGAGTGCATATTCAATTCTTTAACAGGGAGCAGAAAAATACTTCATGGCTGACATCGTTGCGGGGTAAAGTTGATGACGCTACTAAAAATATGTTTGCTTACGACAGTGTAATTGCAAAAAACGACAGCGGTACCGTCCTTAAAACTTCTGAATTGATGTGGCGTAATAAAGATCAAAAAATTGTTTCTGATAAATTTGTTACTATTAATTCTCCTAAAGAAACAATCCAGGGATATGGATTTGAATCTGATCAGCACCTTGACAATTACGTTATACGTAATGTAACGTACTCTGCTTCAGAATCAAAAAAGAAAAAATGATGAAACGATTTTCATACATATTTTTTATAATACTATTATTTGCATCTTATTTAGCTGCTCAGAATCAAGACAATCGTTTCCGGGTTGTAGGAGATAGCCTTGTCGGAAAAAATATTAATGGTGAGAGTGTACACGAGGTCTATGGACATGTTATTATAACACAAGGCGGTGTTAAAATTACGTGTAATAAGGCTGTTCAGTTTATTGCCCGCAATGAAGCTGAATTAATAGGAAATGTTGTTGCAACGCAGGATAGCGTTATAATAAAAACCGAGCACGGATTTTATTACGGTGATACTAAAACTTCATTTTCTAATTACGGAGTATTTTTAACAGATGGTCATTTTAATTTAACAGCTAAAAACGGGTATTACTATTTCGACGAAAAACGTTCTTACTTTTATGAAAATGTTAATCTGAAAGATTCTGTTTCTTCAATGTTTGCAAGAAAGCTCACCTATTTTAATAATGAGAATAAAGCCATTGCAGTCGGCAGTGTTCAGGTAAATGATACTTCTTCAACAATATTTGCTGATAGCCTGATTCATTTCCGCAAAACAAAAGAAACTTATGCTTTTAATAATATTAGAATTTATGATCCCGCAAACCATCTTGCCATATTTGGGAACAAGCTTGAAGATACCGGGAAAAACAACTATTCAATTATTACAGGAAATCCTTTTCTTGTCAGATTAGATACAACGTCAACCGGCAAACTTGACACTTTAATGATTTCTTCAAAAATAATGGAATCTTATAACGACAGTGTGAAAAAAATGATTGTAACTGATTCCGTTAAAATTGTGAGAGGTACATTTGCTTCAGTTAACGGACAGACTTTTTATTATCAAAAGGGAGATAAGATTGAGACATACAAAAGGGAATCGGATTTAGTGCAGCCGGTGATTTGGAATGATGAAACACAAATGGCAGGCGATTCAATTAATATATATTTGAAAAAAAACAGCCTGGAATGGTTAGAGGTTAAATCAAATGCTTCAATTATTACACAGAATAAAGATTCGCTTTCACGTTTTGATCAGATGTCCGGCAAAAATATTAAAATGTTTTTTGACAAAGATGGATTAAAGAGGTCTGAAGTTACCGGAAATGTCTTGAGCATTTATTATATGTTTGAGGATAATGAACCTAATGGACTGCTCAAATCCAGCGCAGAACGAACAAAAATATATTTCAAAAACAGTTCTGTTAATGATGTACATCTTTATGGCAAGCCTGTCAGTGAATATCACCCGGAAAATAAAGTTAAAGGAAAAGAAAAAGATTTTACTATTCCAACATTCAGAATTTATTCTAATAAGCCTACAAAAGAAAATCTTCTTCTAAAAAGAAAAGATATACTTTCTTATTTAATCAAGGATGCTCAATACTATGCAGGAAAACTTAATTCTAAGAAGTGAAAATCTTATTAAAATTTACAAGAAGAGGACTGTTGTAGACCGCGTTTCGGTACAGGTTCAACAGGGTGAAGTAGTAGGACTGCTGGGCCCTAACGGCGCAGGCAAAACTACTACGTTTTATATGATTGTTGGAATGATTAAACCAAATGGGGGTAAAGTCTTTCTAGAAAAAAAAGAAATAACAGATGAACCGATGTATAAACGCGCAAAGATGGGAATTGGTTATCTTCCTCAAGAAGCTTCTGTTTTCAGGAGATTGAGTGTTGAAGATAATATTATGGCTGTGCTTCAAATGATGAAAATTACAAACGAAGAACGAAAAGAAAAACAGGAGAAGTTATTGAATGAACTTGGCATTAGCCAAGTGCGTAAAAGTATGGGCTTTCAGTTAAGCGGCGGTGAAAGAAGACGTTGTGAAATTGCTAGAGCACTTGCTACGGACCCGAAATTTATATTATTGGATGAGCCATTTGCCGGTATTGATCCAATCGCAGTAGAAGAAATTATGACTTTAGTTGCGAATCTGAAACACAAAGGCATTGGAATTTTAATTACAGATCATAATGTTCACGAAACCCTAAGCATTGTTGACCGCGCTTATATTTTGATTGACGGGAAAATATTCAAGGAAGGAACTGCAAACAGCATGGCAGAAGATCCCGATGTTAGAAAATTATACCTCGGTGAAAATTTTAGACTGGACAGGTATTCCTAAAGAGTTACAAATATTAAATAAGTAATTGCTGAAATTATTCCGCAATAAATAAATGTAAACAATGTAATTTTTATTTTCTTTCTGGTGATTATTTTTTTTTGATATGATAAGGTAGAGTATTCATCTCTTAAATAATCACCTTTATCAATCGTCCATGTGTAAAAATCATTTTTTCCCACTAAAAATCTTCCTTTACAATTATTTTCTCAATAAATTCAAATTGCTTACAATTTTATAAATTATCATCGGATTGAAATAGGAAAAGTTTAGCGGGAAATATTTTAAAATTAATTGTAAAATTAAAAAATCAGTAAAAACAGTAGAGAAAAAAATAACTTACAAATGCGAAATTATTAAATAGGAAAATGCAGTAACACTTAATACATAGAGCAAAATTAATAAGGTCAATTTAATTCTTTTTTTTCTGCTGATTTTTTTTATATGACTCGTTGTTGCTTCACTATCCCGGTCGTAATCACCTTTCTCAACAGACCATTTATAATAATTATTATCTTTTATTTTATGCACTTAACAAGTCCTTTATTCAAAATTTTGAGTACACCATAAATTCCATCTGTTTGAAACAATTTCGCAATAGTTTTTCATCTGTAAGAACTTTTTTTGCCGGGAGGCTACTTATTAAATTCTCTAATAATTTTTTGAATTTCTTCCTCGCTGATACCGGAACCATAGGCAATTTTTTCTTTATTGCCGGCAGTTGTTCGGCTTACATTTCCGGGAGGATTTGATGAAGGATTACCTGCACGCGCTCTTAATCTTTCTTCAATTTGTTTTGTAAAATTACCGGGTGCTGAGGTTATCTTTGTGTTTTGTATTGCGTCAGGTAAATCTAACGAGGTAACACAATTTCCACTGTTAACAGGGTTTATTTCAAACGCTAAGGTTTTTATATTCATCAGATGCACAGCCGAAACATTTTCAGAAATTATTGAACCACCCCATGTACCGGGACCTAAAGTGAGCGACGGCATTAAGCCTGTTGTATATCCAACTGCACCTACAGAAGAAGGTGTATTAACAACAATTCGAAACGCAGGCTTTTCAAGTGCAAATTTCAGTATTATTTCTTTATCGTTAGAATGAATTGCCATTGTATGACCAATGCCTCCAAACTCCAATAACTCAATGCATTTATGGCATCCTTCCATCCAGCCGTCAACTGTATAAAAAGCAAGCACCGGAGAGAGTTTTTCAATTGATAGCGGTTCATCTTTGCCAACTTTATCACATTCTGCAATAAGTACAGTAGTTTTCTCAGGAACTTTAAACCCGGCGTAATTTGCAATCCATACTGCCGGTTTTCCTACTATATCGGCATTTAATTTAGCGCCCCGCGCAACTTTATTTTCTAATTTTTTCTTCTCTTCTTCATTTACAAAATAGCAGCCAATTCGTTTTGCTTCTTCAATTACTTTTTCACGAAGTGTTCTATCAACTATCATTGCCTGTTCAGAAGAACATAATGTTCCATTGTCAAAAGTAGTACCATAGACAATGTCGGCAACAGCTTTTTGATAATTTGCAGTTTTCTCAATAAATGCAGGAACGTTTCCGCTTCCAACCCCATAAGCCGGTGTTCCTGAACTATATGCTGCCTGAACCATTGGCATTCCACCCGTAGCTAGAATTACGGCAACATTTTTATTTTTCATTAAAGCATTTGTTCCTTCAATAGTTGGAATGCTAAGGCATTGTATTACACCTTTTGGCGCTCCTGCCTTTTCTGCAGCATTTGCTATAACCCGCAAAGCTTCAGAAGTGCAATTCAATGCTTTGGGATGCGGAGATACTACAATACTATTTCTGCATTTTAAAGATATAATTGCCTTAAACATTGCAGTCGATGTTGGGTTGGTTGATGGCACTAATGCAGCAACTACTCCCATTGGCTCAGCAATTTTAAGAACTTTCCCGTTTTTCTTTACTTCTATAACCCCGACTGTTTTTAAATCTTTTATTGATTCCCAGACATTTTTTGTACCGAACTGGTTTTTAATAATTTTATCATGAACGTTTCCAAAACCGGTTTCTTCATAAGCCATTTTTGCAAGACGTTCGGCTTCATTGAATCCTGCATCTGCCATAGCTTTACACACCTTATCAACCTGATCCTGGTTGTAATGTTTAAATTCCAACTGGGCTTCTTTTGCAGCGGCTGCTAAAGTTCGGGATTCTTGAATTGATTGAAGATCTTTATCAAAATTCATTTTTTGCTTTTGTTTATCTAACCAAATATAAAACATGATGCCGCAAACTTCAATTTAGATTTATACTTTCAAAAGTGTTTTTTTTTGAATTTTTATGCATTAAGTTAAGGTCAAAAATCTAGATGCATTTGGAATGGAAATATTAACATTAGTAAATGAATTTAAGCGACCAGGAATTCATAATTCTCAATCCGTCCCGGTGGACAAGTTGCCTGTTGTTTTCAGTTCGTTCATGCAATTTAAGTCGGAGAAGTAAAAACCAGTGTCGTAATACAGCCGCTGATTATATAAGGGTTACATCAATGGAAATAAATGAAACAATAAAATCCCAATATTTGGCATCGCTTGAAATGTTACATCACGCTGTCATAAAGTGTCCGGATTCATTGTGGAATGATTGCAACTTCAAGAATAAATTCTGGCATATTGCCTACCATGTTCTTTTTTACACGCACCTTTATTTGCAGGAATCAGAACAAAAATTTGTTCCGTGGAGTAAACACAAAGACCAATATCAATTTATGGGACCAATTCCCTGGCCGCCGCACAATGAGCCAAAAATTAGTGAGCCATACACTAGGGACGATATTCTCGAATTTCTACTGATGTGCAAGGAGGAAGTTGATTTGAAACTTGATTCAATAAATCTCTACGCTGAATCAGGATTTTCCTGGCTGTCATTCAATAAATTAGAACTTCAGTTCTATAATATTCGGCATATACAACATCATACAGGACAACTATATGAGCGGCTGCGTACACAATTTAATATGGGTCCTGGATGGGTTGCAATGAAACATATTCCTAAATAATTTATAACAAAACCAATAAATGGTTGTCTGACCTTTTCTTCCATCCGGGCTAGTAAGTAAAAAGTCCCGCAATAAACCTATTGGACAAGCGTGAGAATAAAAGTATTCCGGACNNTCCGCTGGATAATCCTGTACCATCAAATTTAACTTCGTAAAAGCCGGGTGACTTTTGTTCGTTTATAAGTGCTGCAACTTGTCTTCCTAAAACATCATAGATTTTTAACGATACCAACATTTCTCCTTCGGAAGGATCCGGGGAGGCTGGTATCGAATATCTTATTACTGTGCTTGGGTTAAACGGATTAGGATAATTTTGCTCCAAACGAAACTCTGAAGGAATTAAGGAGTTCGTCGTTTCCACAGATGTTAAAAGCTGCGAAACTTCAGCGGCATCCAGAACGCCGATAAGGCTGCCGTTTTTATTTTGAACTAGTACTTCAACCGTTTTTGAATTCACCGGAAAATTCATTGTCTCATCAAGCTTAATCTCTTTAAGCGGAGAGACGTTATACTGGTGTCCTTCTGCAAGAATTTGTCCAGCTGCATTTTTAACCACAACTTTTGCAGTGCCGTCATAAAATATTCCGTAAATCCCTGAAATATTTTTTGTAGTGGAATTATAAGAAAGTTTTTTTGCTATTGCCCCGGCAGAATTTACAACCAGCAGAGGTGCACGCACTTTAGCAGACCACCAATTTTCTGTGAACGTATACATTCCGCCGTTTGCAGGAAGATTAGCAACCGGACCTTTAGTTTCAACTTCCATATATAATGCACTTTTGTCGCTTACATATACAGTAACCCGGGCGCCGTTGTCGGGATATTGAGCGCCTTCAGAGATGTTGAATGTTTTTACAAAGACAACTGTGTCCGATAGAACAGCATAAGCAATCCATCCTCTAACCGGGTCGGCAAAAACCTTTTGATTATCCGGTGAGAACTGAACGCCATAAATACCTGGTAATATTTCTCCTTTCCAGGCTTTGGAAGCTCCTGAAGGACTTACACCGCTTTTTCCATAAGTACTATTTGGATTAAGAGGAAAATAAGCCCAATAATTTTGGTAATCCGTTTTGCCAGGATGGTTAACTATTGATTGAGTAATACCCCACATACCCCAGTTAGCGGGTTGTGTGCCTTGATTGATAATTGTTCCTTCCATTCTTACACGGCTGGTTCCGGCATACATAGTAGCTTTGCGAATAAATTTAATACCGGGCGCCAGCCATTTTTCAACCGGACTTTCAACAACTACACATACCGAGTCGTTTGAGCGAACAGTATCAGTTACCGTATAAAGACCATAGTCAAGTGTTGGAGGCGGAGGCCAGCCGGCCGCACTCCAATTATTTTGAGGTGAAGGCCATGTTTTATATCCGCCAAAAATGTGTAATTCATTTTGAGCAGGCGTATAAGTTTTTCCAAATAGGGATGAATCAATATAAACCGATGGAAGATTTCCCAGATCGTACTGCATTACCCTGCCGCCAATTGCAGGAACTGTAGCTATTGTTATAAAATCATTTTGCATTACAATTGCATTCCATCCCCACTTCTTGTAATTAGGAATAGATTTAAGAGAAATCGTCTGTGAATAAATAAATGTAGTGCAGAAAAAAACTATGAAGAATACAGCCGTTTTGTTTTTCATTTTTACCTTTTATATCAGTCAGCGGATTACAGTTTGATATTTTAACAATGATAAATTTATCATCATCAAAAAAATACATAAGAAATAACAGATGTAGAAATATATTTGCCGGATAAAGGTGGGAATAATTCTGAAAAATCCTTTAAAATTAGATAATAAAGAATTAGCATCTGCAGATAAAAGATAAATTGGAAAGGATTGAAAGCATAGAGGAGGAAAAGATTATAAGAAAACCACAAAAAAGATTTTACTTTGTTATTAATTATTGTCGTGGGTCATTCCACAACAAATAAGGAATTGTTCGGTCAAGGAGTGGTCCTTGACCGCCGGAGAAATTTATAGTCATCAAAAAAATACGTAAGAAATAGCAGATGTAGAAATATATTTGCCGGAGAACGTTGCAAGTATTTTCAGCAATATTTTTTATGGATAGCCAACACCGGAAACGAACAGTCTTAAACTGCCGGAGAACATATTATGATTTGCGGTATACAGTTCCCTGGAATAATGCTATAATATTTGAATCATCGTCAAATATTTTTATAATATATGTAGCAAGTTTTCTATGCAGTGAGATTTCTTCAGCAACTGCTGTTAATTTTCCATTACTAATAGCTTTGAAATATGAGATACTTACATTAATTGCCAGTGCAAGTCCTTCTCTTGAATTAGAAGCCGCACCAAAAACAGTATCGGCAAGAGAGAAGATTGCCCCGCCGTGAATAGTTTCCGCGCCATTTAAATGTTCTTTAGTTATTGTCATTTCGCCGGTTGCTTTCCCTTCACCGGCAGAAACTATTTTTATCCCGATAAATTTTGCAAACTGATCTTTACTGGTAATATTCATAATTACTCCGTCACGTTTATATTAACACTAAAATAATAAATATAATTTTTTTATGATAAAACCTTTAGCCGGTTAAGAACGAAACTTTCTGAATTTTCTTTAATTGTTGTCAACTTTTTTTAGGGCAAGACAAAGTAAAAAAAACCCGCTCCGTTTCCGTTAGCTAACGGATAACGGAGCGGGGCTTAAATTTAGATTTCGCCGAAATCTTTTTTGTATGCTTCGGCAAGTGCTTTTCCCCAGTTGCCGATTGCTTCCATTCTGCCAAAAAAGAAGCGGAGTACCGGAGGTTCGTAAACAAATTTTAATCCGCCGATTAATTTGCGGTGATCATAAAGCCATTTTAATCTATCCGCACCGTATTCAATATGAGAAAGAGTATAAACTCTTCTTGGTACGGCAAGACGCGCAAGCTCAAGATCTGAAACCAATTCTTTACCGTCCTGGTCCCTATCCATAGAAACTGTTCCTCTTTCCATGCTTCTGATACCCGACATAATAAAAATTGCAGCAGTTAATGCACCTGCAGGGTATTGTAACTGCGGAATATGGTCAACAAATCTCATAGCGTCAACATGGCATGCCAAACCGCCGGCAGGTGTAACAACAGGCACTTTCAATTCAACAAGACGGTCAACAAAATATTTTATCATTTCAGCGGAACTGCCTGCAACGTTTACATCGACCATTTCTCTCATACCAACAGCCATTGCTTCAATTTCTTTTGTAGACATACCGCCGTAAGTAGCAAATCCTTCAAATAGAGGAAGTAACGGTAGAATTCCATCATAGTATTCTTTTTTATTGGTAGCTATTAAACCGCCTCTTACAGAACAGCTTTTTCTGCCTGATAAATACATAAGATCGCAATATGTCATCATTTCTTTAACAATCTCAGCAACACTTTTTTTATTGTATCCTGCTTCCCGTGTGTGGATAAAGTAGGCATTTTCAGAAATCAAACTGCAGTCAATAACAACTGGAATATTATTTTTATGCGCTATTGCGCTTACTTCCTTAAGATTCTGCATCGAAAATGGCTGTCCGCCAATAAGGTTTGTAGTTGCTTCCATTCTTACAAAGGATACTTTATCTCTGCCGTATTTGCTGATTACATCTTCTAATTTCTTTAAATCTATGTTGCCCTTAAATTGTACATCGCTAGTTGTTTTAAGAGCTTCGTCTGTGTAGATTTCAAGAACCTTACCGCCGGCCATTTCAAAATGTGCGCGCGTAGTTGTAAAATGGTAGTTCATAGGAATTACATCACCCGGCTTAATAAAATATTTAGCAAGAAGATGTTCCGAAGCACGGCCCTGGTGAGTCGGCATTGAGTATTTTAATCCGAATATTTCTTCTACTGCGTCACTAAGCCTGTAAAAACTTTCAGAACCGGCATAAGCATCGTCTGATACCATCATTGCCGCTAATTGGTTATCACTCATAGCATTAGTTCCGCTGTCTGTAAGCATATCCATAAATATATCTTTGCTTCTTAGCAAAAAGGTATTGTACCCGCCTTCTTCCATTGCCTTAAGTCTTTCATCAACAGGTATAAGTTCGCACTTTTGAACAATTCTAACCTTATGATTTTCAATAGGTAATGTTTTTCCGTTTGTTAATTTTACTAACATATTAACTCCTTAGTTTATAGATATTTTTAAAATATTCCCAAGGCAGGATTCTAATGATGCCGCGTCACAGATTGCCAAAGTGAGTCAACAAGCACCCGAATTCTGCATTTAAGATAATGATATCTTTTGAGTGTGTCAATAATTATACATAGGTGTGCATAATTATTTTTATTGCTCAGGCTTATAAAATAAAACCGGTCCGTTTTTTTTGTGGAGGCAACCCATTTGCGCAATGCCAAAAACTATATTTTCTTTTGGCTTCAACCATTCATATATTAAAGGGGTTAAAAACACGCACCGTTTTTTTCTTGACAGCCGGAGATGGTTGAATCTGTAATTTTTGGGGGCAAGAAAAAAGGTGGGGTGTAAATAAGTTAAGAAAATTTAATAGGTCAATAATAATCTGTCTGAAACATCTTCATTAATCATCTGTTCACCATTTATTTGAAATCTTTTTAACATTGAACTTCCAAGCTTAATAAAAATTTCTTGCTCAAAAAGTTTTTTAGGAATTGGAACATCGCAAATTAAATTACCTGATTTTTTATTGCCATCTATACTTAATGCCACTTTTACACCTTTAATTTTAGCTATTTCAATTTGATGAAATAGATTATTTAATTTAAAATCTTGAGCTCCATATAGAATTCCCTGACTAAAAGAATATGGGGGATCGCAGTAAATAAAATCACCTCGTTTTGCTTCATCGAAAGCATCCATATAATCCATACTTTCAAAGTCAGATTTGTAAATTCTATTATACCACTCATTTACTCTTTTCTTGAAAGCATTGACATGTATTGGATCATGAATTCCGCAAGGTGTTGACATGTAACCATCAACTTTTCTGAATCTGATAACTCCACCATAGCAACTTCTTGATAAAAACAAAAAATCTGCACCATTTGGATTTCTGTTGAAAGATTCTTTCACTTTTTCATAGACAATTTCTTTCTTTTCTTTCCCAATTAAATTTCTTCTTTCAGAATACCACTCAATTAATTCTTTTGGATTTTTCTTGAGTGTCTTCCAAATCTCCATCAGTGGTTTATAAATATCAGAACCTAATCCTTTTGTGGGCGAAATTGTAGCAAGAATGGCGCCACTACCTAAAAATGGTTCATAATAGTAATTAAAGTCCTTTGGAAAAAATTTGGTGATTTCAACAGCAAATTTTTGCTTATTACCTACCCATTTAAGTAATTGTGTCCTTGGAGGTATATAAGCACAAAACTTATTGTCTAAAGTTAGCTGCATAAACTCTTTGTTTTAATAGTGCGAATATAATAAAAATTGTACACATATCCTATTTTGGGATATCCTAACTTGGAATATATTTTTAAATATGGCAAAATCAATTTATGATATTAACCATAAAATCTTCTATGACCTTCTCTATCGGCTTCGATTAAATTCCGGTCTTAAGCAATCTGAATTAGCTAGTCAATTAGGTGTTCCTCAATCATATATAAGTAAGATTGAGAATGGTCAAAGACGTGTTGATATTATTGAACTTAAGAACATATGTAAGGTTTTTGATCTTACATTGATAGACTTTATTAAAAAATATGAGGAGGAACTAAATGGTGCCAAACCCAAAATATCAAAATAAGCCGCTAGAATTTTGGGCAAACATCAAGTTATTAAGTCAACATATTGGGTATACCGATAGAAATACTACCTTAATTAAAATTCCAAAATATTCTGAGATTCTATCCACTTATGATGGACTTAATCTTTCAAAAGAAAAACTTCTATTAAAAGATAACACTCCATCAGCTTATATGAAAAGTATTGTCGGGTATTTTAAATACAGAGGTGATATTCTCAATAGCTCCGTAAAAAATTTATTAATGAATCAAAAAGAAGCTAAAAAGGAATTCAAACTTTTATTGAATAAATTAACTCCATTTTGTCCACTTCCAATGAATAAACAAAAGGGGAAAATGAGAGAACATGCATTTTTTACATGTATGATAAATATGCTCATTGAATCAAACCTAAAGGGCAAAAAATGCAATTTTGATCCAAAAGAATTAAATACATTCACTCATTGTAATCGCCCCGGAATAGTTATGGCAAGAAGGGTTGATGGGGCGTATCCATCAACATTAAACCCGAAAACTATTTGGGAAATAAAAGAATATTATTACACAACAACATTTGGTAGCAGAATAGCAGATGGTGTTTACGAATCATTATTAGATGGATATGAATTAAATGAAGTTCAAAAAACTCTAGGAATTTCTGTAAAGCACTATTTATTCGTTGACGCATATGAAACTTGGTGGGAATTAGGAGGAAAATCTTATCTATGTAGATTAATTGATATGCTACATATGGGATTTATTGATGAGGTAATTTTTGGCAAAGAAATATTTGAAAGAATTCCTAAAATTGTAAAAACGTGGTAAAACGCTCAAAACATTTTGCTTTGAGGGTATCTTAGTTGCTGGGTGCAGTACCCTGATTTCGCTTAACGGGACGTCACTCATTTCATTTGTTCGCTTGCAATCAATTCCAGGCTTGACCATTACAAAGAAAATTAATCGCCCAAAACTATATTTACTTATGATCCATCTGCGCTGAAAAATTAGCTTCGATGAATAGTCCGGCACGTGCTGCTTTAGTCAATCGAAGGTAGGATTAAAACAATAGACTACACGAAATGCGGTATGTCTTCTTAATGAAAAGATGTACTGCATTATCTTTACAAATTATTTATTGACAATCTTGCCTGCTTCGGTTATGTTGACATTTAGACAAAGATAACTCTTTTAAGGGATTCAAAAAAAATGAAATTGGACATTGCTATGACTGCTTCGTTTAAGAATATCAAACAAATATTATTGTTAGGATTATGCATCGCAGTACATTGTAATGTAATTGCTCAAACATATAGTCTTTCTAATGAATTGACTGTGAGATATTTAAATAATTTTCAAAATTATGTCTACACAAAATTAGATGCCGATTCCGCATACTTATGTTTGACCAAAATTGCTCACAATGATTTATCCGCTTTGAAAGATTTTTTACATGCTTCATTTGCCCTATTTTTAATTCAGGGACCTAGGGCAGATGACCCGGTAACAAACAAAATAAAAGAAAAGATACTGTTGAATATTATGTCTGATACAGTAAAACTTTTACAAGAAACCGCCAGGCCAATATATTTATGTTATGAAATACATAGTGCAAAGAATAATGTTTCGGAATTAAAAAAAATAACTGAAGAATTTCTAAAAAATGAACTTTCGCAAGATTTATTTTACGCAAACAAAACCGGGCGCTATGGATTAATGATCTATCAAAAAATAGCCATACAAGAAGAATTAAAACCGGAAGCAAAAAGATTATTTACAAAAATAAAATCAATTTTAAGAAAAAATCGGGTTCTTGTTCAAACTTCGCCTTCTGGTTCCAATTTGAATAAACAAAAATGGTATTATTACAGATATTTGTATTCTTATGTAAATTACTTAGAATCAATGCAAAATAGTGATTTACACAAAAAAGAATTGTTCTTAAAAAAAGCATTTGATTACAGTCCCGATAGGATTGAAAATGAACATCAGTTGGCGTATTTCAATGAAAATTTACTTTTCTTTAATGGAGAAATTCAAACTATTAAAAACGACTACATACAATTCTTGATTCATTCTGATATAGATGCAAAAAAAGTTCTTTCTACTTTAGTACATATTGCACTTGCAGAGCCTGAATACAAGTATAAATTAAAGGAATTTTATGAGAGCAATAATTTATCAGGCTTGAGTTTTAATGAATTTTGGATGAATGCTATTGATTCAAAATCAAAAAAGGCTTATCCTTTTTTATTTAAGAAAATTGACGGGAAGATTTTTTCCAGTAAAGAAATGCTGGGAAAGTGGATATTAGTCGAATTTTGGGGTACATGGTGTCCGGCTTGCAGAGATGAACATCCCGGGTTACAACAATTTTATGATTCTGTTATTCTTAAAAATACTGAACATATCAATATGTTGACAATTGCCTGCAGGGATAAAGAGGATAGCGTTATAACATACTTAAAACGGAATAATTATTCTTTTCCTGTTGCAATGGCGGACAAGAATATTGGGCATAATTTTAATGTAGAATATTATCCTACTAATATCTTAATAACCCCTAAAGGAAAATATATTACAATTCCCTTCGGCATTGATTGGATTAAATTTATTAAAGAGTATTGTGATTTGTAAAATTGTGAAGTAATACACTAAGGCTGATAAACCCGGTTTCGACGGATTAACTGATAGTTATGTTAATAAATCTAATTTTATCTAAATTATTAGAAAGGCATTTATAAATGAATACTTTTTCTTTCTGGCAAAAATGGTTGTTTGATTTTAGTATTGTAATTGTTTTGATAGGAATCATATTGGCATTCTTTTCAGGGAGCCCGTTATTTTCCTTATTGAATCAACAGGTTGATCCGGTCTTCTGGGGTTTAAATTCAACTTCAAACAGTATCAAAGAATACCAACGGTTCATTTATGGTGTGTTGGGTGCAACAATGGCTGGATGGGGAATTTTTCTTGCATTTATTTCTCATTTCCCATTTAAGAACAGAGAAGTTTGGTCTCGTTATTGCATTACGACCGGGTTACTTTTATGGTTTTCAATAGATACATCAATTTCTCTTTATTATAAAGTATACATCAATGTGATAGTTAATTTGGGTTTATTAATATTTACAATGTTACCAATTGTATTTACAAAAAAATATTTTAATAAATAATAGATATTCAACCAAACCCGTTCTTCATGACCTCGCGCATTTAACTTTGCGGAATTAGTGATGTTATAAAGCAGCGTGGCAGGAATAATTTGATTTTGAATACAGTTAATAAAATGAATCTACAAAAACCAATAAAAACAGCAACCGGACAAATGTCCTAATTGTGAATAATCACTTAAAAGTTTCTTTGAGATTTTGATAGCCGCTTTTACTTACCGGTAATTGTTTGCCATCATGTAAAATAACGCGGTAAGATTCTTTTTCAAAAAGTTCTATCTGTTTTACTGAAGAAAGTTTTACGAAATATGAACGGTGAATCCGGATAAACTCTGCCGGATTCAAATTTTCATCATAATACTTCATTGTTTTTTGCTTAAGAAAATTTCCTTTGCCGGTATAGAGCATTGTGTAGTCATCCTGTGCTTCTATATAAGAGATATCATCTACCGGAACAATTGATATTTTTTGACCCTGTTTAATAACTACCCTGTCTAAAAATTCATTCCTTTTTCCTCCTGTATTCACAAGCTCTGCCAGCTTCTGTTTTTTTGGAGGAACACTCTTGATCATTTTAATAGCTTTTACAAGCGCCTCCGAAAATCTCTCTTCTGAAAACGGTTTAAGAAGATAATCAATTGCATTAACCTCAAAAGCTTTAAGAGCATATTGATCAAAAGCTGTAGTAAAAATAATTACAGGAGGGTCGTCTAAAATTTCCAGCATCTCAAAGCCTGTTAATTTCGGCATCTGGATATCAAGAAAAATCAAATCCGGTTTAAGCTCACCGATCTGTTTTATCGCTTCAAATCCATTGGAGCACTCTGTTAGTATTTCAATGTTATCAAATTTTTTTAGGTAATTTATAATGATTGCACGCGCAAGTTCTTCATCATCAATTATTATCGTTTTGATTTTCTTTTCCATTATTTGCCTGATTGAAGGGGAATAAAAATAGTGACCTTAAATATATTTTTGATCTTTTCCACTGTTAATAGATTTTCCTGGTTATATATCAGTTTCAGCCTGTTTTTAATATTTCTTAATCCAATACCTTCTCCCTTGCGGGGAATCGCTTCGGTATCAAAATTATTTTCAACTACAATTTTAAAATATTCTTTTTCCATGCCGCATGAAAGTTTAATAAAAACTTTATCTAAACTCTCATAGACGCCATGTTTGATAGCATTTTCAAAAAGCGGTTGAAGAATCATGCTTGGTACTTCAAGTTCTTTGCATTCCGGTTTAATCTCATCAATAAAATCAAATTTTTCAGCAAAACGCACCTTTTCTATGTCAAGGTAAAGTTTTGCATTATTTATTTCCTCGCTCAGCTTGCTTTTCTGCTTTTCATTTTTTGATAATGTGCTTCTGAGAAATGATGAAAGTTTTATTGTCATATCTTGCGCTTTAACCGGATTAGTAATTGTAAGAGAACTTATTGAGTTGAGGCTGTTAAAAATAAAGTGAGGATTGATCTGATATTTTAATGTTTTAAGTTCTGCTTCCTTTACAAGAGCATGAAGTTCGGTTTCTTTTAATACCTTTTCTTGAAAATTATAATAGTAAATAAAAATATAATCGATCGATATTATAACCGAGTAATAAAGAATCCCAATTAAAAATCTCCAGACTAATGAACTTTTAAGAAGAAAATTGGAATAGGTTATGTCGTCGGTAATCATATGAGAAAGGAAATAATAACCTACAAAGATCCATAGCCCGGATGTAATTGCAGCAGCAGCAATATGATTGAGGAAAATTTTAGGTACACTATAATTCTCAAGTGAATTGAAATTTACTGTATACCATAAACTTATTCCAAGAGCAAAGTAAAGTCCGTTATAAAAAGCGCTATCTAGTACAGATGCAAAAAATGAAATATGCAGAAATAAATTGAGGACACTCACTTGCACTAGAAATACAAAAAACCAGACAATACTGTATGATGCTAAAACTTTTTTATTACTTATAAATGGATTTGTCATTCAAAGACCTGATTAATTTGTTATTAATCCACCGCCAAAAACAGTTGATCCTTTAATAATTAAAAGTCCTTCACTTTTTGGAGAATCGCTAAGATTTGGATAACGTTTGTCGTTAAATCCGCCAAATAAAGAACTGTCATTAATTACCACTCTCCAATCTGGAGGAACACGCAGTTTAACCTCGCCGAAGACAACTTCTACATGAAGGATATTATCACCTGGTGCAAGTTTTGAATCGCTTAAATCGATTCTAACTGAACCAAATACAACTGAAATTCTTCCTCCTTTAAAATTATCTGTATGTAATGTTCGTTTTATTTCACTAAATGAACAAGACTCGTCCAACATATATTCATTTGCACGTTCTTCCGTCTGACTTTCAGCAAATTGTGTATTATAACTTCCTTTTGAATAAACAGTTTTGCTATTTCTTCTAAGAATCAGCCAGATACCAAAAGCTAAAAATATAATTGGCCAAAGATCACCGAATTCGAATTGGTAAAAAAATGGAACCCAATGACGTGATAGGCCGAATAATCCGATTGCTATAAAAACATAACCCCAGAAACTGTTTTTATGATTTATAATTATTACTATGCCTATTATCAAGAAAAATGTATGCCACGAAAAAATTATGCTGTGAATTCCAAATCCATATAAAAATGGAAAGCTAAAGTTATCCATCAAAAATAAAATACCAATAATAACCAGGATAATTCCAAACCAGTTTGATCTGTTTGAATGTGTCATTTTAAGCTCCTATCAAAAAAGGGTTTTAACTTCGCCGCCGCCAAATAATACAACTCCTTTAACGGTTAATAGTTTACCATCCTGGTATGTTTTGTTAGGGTCTTTTGTTCTTTTATCTCCAAACCCGCCAAAGATTGCCAGTACATCTACATCAACCTTCCAATCTGGTGGTACAATAATAGTTGCACCCCCAAATATTGCAGTTACCTCTATTATATTATTGCCTTCTGCGAGTTTTGCATTTGTTAGATCTATTTCTGCGCCTCCGAATATAGAAACTATGCTTCCACCTTTGAAGTTTTCTGAATTGATGATTTTATGTCCGCCTCCAAAAACATTAACACTTTCTACATAATCATGAATGTTTTCCGGGTCTGCTTCTTGATTTGGAATGTTGAACCTATCGTAAAAATGTCTTCTCCAATGAGATTTTTTACCCATGAATTCACCTTTATCATCAGGAATGAATCCGTGGTCGAAGGGAGCACTATTGTAGTAATAGCTCCTCCTGTGATACCTTTTGCCAAGAATAATATACAATCCAATAATAACCAGTATTAAAGGCCATAGTTCCGGTACAAGGTTAAATAAACCAATTGAGAAAAATATTATCCCTGCAACTTTATTTTGTGAAAAGAGCATAAATAGTAATCCGCCAACTATAAAAAAGTATTCCCAGGATAAAGGATACTCTGATAGATCTATAATACCGTAATTGTGCATTACTGCTAACGCCCCAAGTATGATGAGCAATAACCCTATTATCACTCTTCCGCGAAGTCTAGGTGCTTCCATTTTATCTCCTAATTTGTTTTCACTTCTTTTGACGGCAAATTTAATAGAACGTTACCTGCTAAAAGACCACTAATCGGCGAGTTGCAGAATTTTATCGGCGAAAATGATTAAAAATAATCGGGAAAAAGTCTAAATATTTATGTCCTTTTAACGATAATTGATTAATAATCCAAATTATTTGATTCCACAATATTATTAAGGAGCTGCTATGGCGGGTAAAATTAAGAGACATCTTAATGAAATAATTTCGTCTGTCTCTAATAACAACGTAATTCTACAAAACACAACTAGAACAAAGCTTATACTTAAAGGTTTAGATCCCAATAATTTTAATGATAATTCGGAAGACGATCCTGTAGTTTTGGCAAAGGTATTAGCTTTTGCAAAAGATTTTAATGTAAAATTAAGTGACTAAAAGGAGAAATAATATGAGTGTTCAAGCAGTTTATTCAACAAACAAATCTGTTAAAGATGCGGTAAAGGAATTAGCAAATAAAATAGATATACAAAATCCAAAACTCATTCTTTTCTTTGCATCAAGTAATTATCAGCCTACAGAGTTATCAAGCGAATTTAAAAATACATTTAAATCATCCGAAGTAATCGGTTGCACAACAGCAGGCGAAATTGTAAGCGGAAAAATGCTCTCCAATTCGGTGGTTGCAATGGTTTTTGATAAAGCGACCATTGGTGATCTGAAAGTGGAAGTAATCGAAAATTTAAGACAAAATCCTGATGTAGACCCTGCATTCAAGAATTTTGAAATTCATTTTGGGGAATCTATGGGCGAGATGGATTATCAGAAATACCTTGGTCTTGTATTAATTGATGGTCTAAGCGGCAGTGAAGAAAAATTAATGGAAATGATTGGAACCAGGTCAAACCTTAATTTTGTTGGCGGCTCGGCTGGCGATGATCTTAAGTTTAAACAGACATTTGTTTTTGCAAATGGTAAATCCTATACTAATGCTGCGGTATTAGTGCTACTTAAACCATTAGCCGACTTTGATATAATCAAAACACAAAGCTTTGCAGTTATGAAGGATAAATTTACAGCGACAAAAGTTGACGTGGAAAAACGCGAAGTAATAGAGTTTAATAACATGCCTGCGATTGAAGCCTACTCCAAAGCAGTTGCTAAAACTACCGAAAACGCATCAACAGAGTTTATGACTTATCCGTTTGGTGTGATGGTCGGCGATGAACCTTTTGTTAGAAGTCCGCAACAGGTGTCCGGGAAAGGCATTAAATTTTATTGTAATATAGTCGAGGGTACAGAGTTAACACTTTTACGCTCCGGTGATATTGTAGAGGAAACAAAAAATGTACTTGCTAAAAAAATTGCAGAAGTTAAAAAAATCTCCGGTCTAATTAATTTTAACTGTATTCTAAGAACGCTTGAACTGCAAAATAAAAATCAGACTGAAGCTTATGGCAAATTGTTTGAAGATATTCCTACAATTGGTTTTAGTACTTATGGCGAAGAGTATATTGGGCATATAAACCAGACAGCGGTGATGGTGGTATTTAAATAATAACTTAATGCGGAATTAAGAAAAGAGGCGTTGTAAAAAAAAGCGCCTCTTTCATTTTAAATAAATTACTTCTGATAAAACTTACATTTGAATTTTATTTGTAAAGATTATCATTTTTAACATGATTTCGCATCTCATCAATCTTTAATTTAATTGAAGTAACTATGGAAACAAATTCAGGATTGTTGCGCAAGGTATCAAATGCGGGGTCGACCATAATCCAGCGGTAATCCCTGTATCCTAATTCAAAAGCACGATGCAGCAAATTAATGGCTTGCTGATCTTTGTGGGCAATACAATAAGCGGATGCATATAAATATGTCTCGGTATTTTCTTTATAGCTGTTTAGATCTTCTGATTCTGTCGTAAAATATAATTCCAAAATTTTATTTGCTTTAGCTTTTTCATTTAATCTGGAAAGTGTATAAGCAAGTTTAGTTCCTCCATCGCTTAGTGGGGAAGAGAATTCAACAGATTTTTGATAATATTCTTTCGCCTTCCTCAAATTGCCGCTTAACAGTTCAATATCTCCGGCTGTAGTAAGTATAATTGGTACTTTAGGATACTTATTAAGAAGAGGCATAATAAGTTCTCTCGCTTGGTCATATTTATGATCATATATATTAATCAGAGTCAAAATTATATTTGGGAAAAAGAATTCGGGCTGTAGTTCTATTGCTTTTTTCAGCCAGGAAGCCGCTAAACTATCAAACCCCAAGTTAAAATATTGTAATCCAACATTTGAAGATAGCATAGCTCTTCCAGGTTCAATTGTCATTGCTTTTTTCATCCATTTTAAAGATTCATCAAATGAACCTAAACGGGAGTAAATAAATCCAATATTTGATATTGCAGCGGCATAATTTGGATTTAATCTCACTGCGTTCATGTAGTTGTTAAGAGCTGTTTGGAATTCCTCCTTTACATCATAAATATTACCTAATGCTTTGTAACCCTCGGCAAGATTTGGATCCAATGTTATTGCCTTATTACTTAGAGTAAATGATGAATCGATCCAGTCAGAGGTGTTATCATAATACTTTTTACGTACGAAAGCATCTGCAAGTCCGGCACATGCAAGGGCATATTTAGGATCCAACTCTAATGATTTTTTGAAAAGTTCAATTGCCCTTTCATTACTTTCTTTCGTGTAGTTATAAAAATAATCCCTGCCGCGAAGATAGAAACTGTAAGCCTGTAAATTTATAGTACTTTTTTTCTCTATTTGCTGAATTTCAAGTGGGGATAGTTTTGCTTCTAATGCTGTTGATATGCTTTTTGCTACTTCAGTTTGAACTGCAAGTATGTCTTTCATATCGCGGTCATAAGTCTCAGTCCAAATATATTGGTCATTCCTTGCATTAATTAACTGACTTACAATACGTACTTTGTTCCCAACCCGCCGGACACTTCCTTCTAAAATTGTTGCTACACCAAGCTCATCACCTATCTCTTTTATCGTCTTTTTTGTATCCCTGTACTGCATTACCGATGTTCTTGAAATAACCCTGAGTTCACTAATCTTACTAAGCTGGGAAAGAATATCTTCCATTACACCGTCACTGAAGTACTCATCTTCTTTGCTGTTGCCAAGATTTTCAAATGGAAGAACTGCAATTGATTTTGCATCACGGGGCAGCAGCCGTGCCGTTGAGGTTCCCGTTAATCTGAAAATTATTAATACAGCAATTATAATTGCCAATGAGTGTACAATTATTTCTTTCTTTTGAATTCTTTGTTGTCCTTCTAGACCAAAGTGAAACCATCCAAATACAAATGCACTTGGCAAACCGCAAATAATTAATGTCAGTGCACAATCAAAAATGACCATTGGAAGGTGATAAACGCCTGAAAAAAGATTAATAACACCAAGAATTGTGATACCAGAACTGATATAAATTGCAAGAGCTTTAGGAATTTTTCTAGTCTTTAATTCCTTAAAAAATGTTGTTAAAGAGAGCATTTATTTCACGTTAATTTTTATAATCAGATTGATTTGTAAATTGAAATTCGTTCAATTATTAACTCTATGAGATTAGATTTGTTTCATTAGCCGGTAATTCCTGAACGTCTTTCAATTGTCTTTCAATTTTGCGTGATGATTTAGCCGCATCGTCTATTGTATTGCTGGCTTCCTGTAGTTTCTTTTGGGTCTTTTCCAAAACGTCGCCAAATTTACTAAATTCACTTTTTACTGCTCCTAAAATTTTCCACACTTCACTGGAACGTTTTTCAATTGCAAGGGTTCTGAATCCCATCTGCAGACTATTTAACAATGCGGCTAAAGTAGTAGGTCCGGAGACAACTATTCTATGTTCCCTTTGTAAAAACTCTGCTAATCCGGGGCGGCGTAATACTTCAGCATACAATCCTTCAATTGGAAGAAACATTATAGCAAAATCAGTAGTTTGAGGCGGATCAATATATTTTTCAGCAATCTTTTTAGCTTCACCTTTAATCCGTGTCTCAATTGCTTTACTTGCATCATTAATTGCTCCTAAATTTGCCGCATCCTGGGCATCCAATAATCTTTGGTAGTCTTCTACAGGAAATTTAGCATCGATAGGCAGCCAAACTACTTCACTGTTAGTAAGGTTCCTGCCCGGCAATTTAATTGCAATTTCTACTCTGTCGTTACTTCCTTTTTTTGTTGCAACATTTTTTTCAAATTGTTCTCTTGTCAGAATCTGGTCAATTAAATTTTCAAGTTGAATTTCTCCCCAGCCGCCTCGTGTTTTAACATTAGCAAGAACATTCTTTAAATCGCCAACACCGCGGGCTAATTCCTGCATGTCTCCTAATCCTTTATAAACCTGCTCTAATCTTTCGCTTACAAGTTTGAATGACTCTCCAAGGCGTTTTTCAAGCGTGGCGTGCAATTTTTCATCAACAGTAACGCGCATCTCTTCTAATTTCTTTTCATTTTTATCCTGGATCTCTTGTAGCTGAACTCCCACTTTCTCCTGGAGCTTGTCAAATTTTTGCTCATTGGTTAATATTAATTTGGAAAGCTGATTATTAATTTGTTCGCTGAATAAATTTATTGCGCCGCTTAATTCTTCTCTGTGCGATTTAGCATTTTTTGAAGTTTCTTCCCTGTTACGTGCAATTTCTTCGCGAAATGAATGGTCTAGTTTTGTAAATTCATCTTTAAGTTCAGGATTTTTATCATTACCTGATTTTTTACTTATCCAAAAAAATAAGAAGATTATTAATAGTAGAGATATAAAACTTAGTGCAATTAAAATTTCATTCATGGATTCACCATCAAATTTGGATTTTAGCAGAATTGCCATTGCTTATTTATCAAATATTTTATTATTCAGCAAATCAATTATTTCATAATTTAAGGAAGTAATTCTTGGATATTATTAAATGAAAACCTGGATGAAAGTTGTTTTAGGCATTTTTGCCTCTTTTTTAATTTTAATTTTGGTTATAGCCTTAATCTCCTATATCAAACTGAAAAAAACTTTACCGGATTATGATGGTGAAAAGAAAGTTTCAGGATTGAAAGAAAGAGTTGAAATATACAGAGATGGCTTCGCAGTCCCTCTTATCAAAGCAGATAATGATGAAGATGCTGCCTTTGCTCTAGGATATGTTCATGCACAGGAAAGATTATTCCAGATGGATATTGAGCGCAGGGCTGGTGAGGGAAGACTGAGTGAAATTCTTGGGTCTAAAGCGGTTCCTATTGATCAAATGTTTAGAACTGTCGGTATTTATAAAAATGTACAGTCGAACTACAGTAAACTGAATCCGGTAACTAAAAAAATTTTGGAAGCATACACACGCGGCGTGAATGCTTATCTTAAAGATGCGAAGGGAAAATATTCCATTGAATTTGACGTTCTTGGGTATGATCCTTATCCCTGGAAACCGGAACACAGTTTGGTTATTGCCAAATTGATGGGATGGGAACTAAACATAAGCTGGTGGACGGACATAACTTTTTCCCAAATAGTTCAAAAATTTGGAGCAGAAAAAGCAAAAGAACTTTTACCTGATTTTCCTGAAAATTCTCCCACAATAATACCGCCAAGCTTACCAGGAGTTGCAGCTATAAGAAATGATTTGATTAAAGTTGACCGGCAGTTTAGAGAACTTACCGGTTTTGTTGGAACACATATCGGTTCAAACAATTGGATTGTTAATGGAAAACTTTCTGTATCCGGGAAACCGATAATTGCCAATGATCCTCATTTAGCTTACACAGCACCCTGCAGATGGTTCTTTGCAATAATAAGAAGCGATAACTGGAATGCGGAGGGATTTACACTTCCCGGGCTGCCTGCTATTGTTATTGGTAAAAATCAAAATATAGCATGGGCAATGACTAATGTTATGGCTGATGATGCAGATTTCTATATAGAAAAACTTGATCAAGCCGGTAAAAATTATTCTGTAAACAGTTCCTGGCGTAAACTTTTTATTGAAAAAGATACAATAAACGTAAAAGATTCTGCAAGTGTAATTTATGAAATAAAGAAAACTCACCGAGGACCGATTATTTCTGATATTCATCCGTTTGGAAAATTGTATCCTAATGCCGGGGTTAATATTCCAACAATGAGTATGAGATGGACGGGTCTTGAATTTAGTGATGAAATGTTTGCAGCTATATCAATTAACAAATCAAAAAATTGGGAAGATTTTAAAAATGCTGTAAAATATTTTACCGTACCAGGTCAGAATTTTGTTTACGGTGATGATAAAGGAAATATTGGGTACATCTGTGCGGCAAAACTTCCAATTCGTGCTTCAAACAGTCCAACTTTAATTTATGACGGAACTACTGATGCAAATGATTGGAAAGGATTTGTTCCATATGAGGAAATGCCTAAGCTACTAAACCCTCCGCAAAATTTTATTGCATCTGCAAATAACAAAACAATTGAGAATTTTAAGTATCACATATCAAACATCTGGGAACCTTCTTCCCGCATTGACAGGATTACCGAACTGCTTAAATCCAAACCCGTTCATTCCAAAGAGGATTATGAAAAATACCAAATGGATTTTCTTTCGCCATATGCAAAAAAAATTGTGCCTTTTATACTTAATGCATTTAATAAAGTTAAAGTCACTGATAAAAATCTTAAGACTGCACTCGAGCTGTTCAGCCAATGGGATTTTGTTATGGATTCGAGGAGTCAGGTGCCAACAATTTATACACACTTTTTCCAGTTTCTAATCAAAAATATTTTTGAAGATGAGATGGGAACCGATTTATTAAAGGAATATGTGTTTATTGCAAATGTACCATACAGGATAATTCCAAAAATGCTTGAAGAAAATAAATCGTCTTTTTTTGATAATATTCATACTCCACAGGTTGAAAACAGGGACGACATAATCAGAAAAAGCCTGGTGGATGCTCTATCGGAGCTTGAAATGAATTATGGTTCCGACATTAAAAATTGGCAATGGGGTGAAATACATAAAGTTATTTTCAAACATCCTTTCCATGATTTTTCTTCAATGCTGGATAAGATAATCAATATTGGGCCGTTTAGTATTGGAGGAGATGGCACTACTATTTTCAATACTGAATATTCTTTTCCTGAACTATTAGAAGGCACACGTGATAATCAAAAACCTCACCGGTCAGAACCTTATTCAAACATTCTTGGTCCGTCAATGCGGTATATTTTTGATTTTGCAGACCGGAATCATCTTGAATTTATTTTACCAACAGGTGAGTCTGGTAATTTTATGAGCAGTCATTATAACGACATGAGCCAAATGTGGCTTAATGGAAAATATATAAAAATGCCGCTTCGGCAGGATGATTTTATTAAATCATCAATTAATAAACTGGAATTGATTCCACAGTAAAATATTTATTACATTAAAAAGTTAATTTAGAAAAATATTAAATTCGCTTCGAACAATTTGGGACAATATGAAAGTAATTGAACATCTTGAAAGATCTACAAGAACATTAATTAGCTTTGAAATTATTCCTCCAAAGCGTGGTGGAAATATTAAGCAGCTTTTACAGGTACTGGAAGATATTGTAAAATTTAATCCTCCGTTTATTGATATAACCAGTCATGCGGCAGAAGTAGTATTTGAAGAGACTGCACATGGAACTCAAATGAAAATAAAACGCAAACGACCGGGTACACTTGGAATTTGCGCACTTATCCAGAATAAATATAATATTGATGCAGTGCCACATGTACTATGTACCGGATTCACCCGTGAAGAAACAGAGGATTTCCTAATAGAACTTCACTACCTGGGGATTGATAACGTGCTTGCAATACGCGGTGACGACAGTGATTATAAGAAGCCTATAAAATTTGGCAGAAGTATAAATGAATATGCTGTTGACCTAATAAGGCAGATCAATTCAATCAACCAGGGGAGATATCTGGAAGAAGGGCTGCTTGATCCCCAGCCAATGGATTTTTGCATTGGCGCCAGCGGGTATCCTGAAAAACATTTTGAAGCTCCAAATCTAGCTACTGATGTAAGGAATGCCAAAGCTAAGGTTGATGCCGGCGCTTCATACATAGTTACACAGATGTTTTATACAAACAAGCTGTTTTTCGATTATGTTGAGCTTTGCCGCAAGGAGGGAATTAAAGTCCCTATTATTCCCGGACTAAAAATTATAACATCAAAAACACATATAAAAACCTTACCCAAAAATTTCTATATAGATCTTCCAAATGAACTTGCTGACGAAGTTGAAGCTGCAAAACCGGAGCATGTAATAGAAATTGGCGTTGAATGGACTGCACGTCAGGTTGAAGAACTACTTAATAAAAATATTCCCGCTATTCACTTTTACATTATGCAGCATTCAAAACCGGTTAAGATGTTAATGAATAAATTAAAAATTTGAGCTGGATAAAATGATTTCTTCAAGATCTAGGTTGAAATTTAAGTCTCCTATGCCTCGCAGACTTAAATGGGGCGTTGCAGGTTGCGGACAGTTTGCTGAAAATTATTTTTTACCTGCGCTTCAATTAGCACAAAGAAGCAAATTAGTCTCCGTATTCAGTCATGATATAAAACGTTCAAAAAATATTGCCAGCAAGTTCAGTGCGCCAAATGCGTTTGATGATTATGATGCGTTTCTTTCCAGTGATATTGATACGGTTTATATTTCAAGTAAAAATTCAGATCACCACTGGCAGATTATAAAAGCGGCTAAAGCAGGCAAAAATATTGTTTGTGAAAAACCTATTGCTATAAATTCGACCCAGGCTGAAGAGATAATTGAAGAATGTAAAAAAAATAATGTAGTCTTATTGATTAATTATCTTCACCGGTTCCATCCGCTTGTTCAAAAAGCAAAAGAACTTATTGATAAGAATATGATTGGAAAGATTATATCAATTTCAGCCTCTTATAATATTGATCTTTCGCCGAATGATAATTTCCGATTCAATAAAGAATTAAGCGGAGGCGGTGTACTAAGGGATTTAGGTTCTCAAGTAATTGATATGCTTAGATATTTTGGCGGAGAGATTACAGATGTAAAAGCTTATATGGATAACGTTATTTATAAAAGCGATGTTGAAGACTTTGCATCTGCCATTGTTAAATTTGAAAAAGGCGGTTATGGATATTTTAGCGTATCGTACAACGCTAAAAAAGCAAATAATAGAATTGAAGTTATTGGACGCAATGGGTCTCTTTCAATTGAGAACTATTTGACAAAGAGAAACCAGGCAACAAAACTTATTATAGATCTTCACAATGAGGCAAAAAAAGTTTTTCGCAAAAGGACAAATAAAATGTCATTCCTGATCCGTTCTTCACAGAAAACCTTTTTGAAACATGAGCCACCGGCAGTTACTGCTGAGGATGGACTGGCAAATATGATTTTGATCGAAAAAATTGAAAATCATTGCCTTCATAATTAAGTATTATATGGATTATTTACTCACGTTACGCATAATTTAATTTATAACCATGTCCTTCAGGACGTGGAGTGTAACCAAGTAAAAAAATCTGGGCTTTAGCCCAAATAAAATAGATGAAGATTTAAGCTAATAACGAAATTATGTTTCTATTAAACAAAGAGTTGGGCTAAAGCCCTTTTCTTTTTTTGATGTCTTTTTTCTCCACCGTAAACGGTGAAGTTATGAAGTTTTAAAATCAATTGGCGTAAATAC
>PMDS01000087.1 GCA_003155655.1 Melioribacter sp. | reverse complement strand
TTGCAGGCTTCCCTCAAATCAAGAAGCTTGAGGAATTTGATTTTTCTTATCAGCCCAAAATAAATGAAAAACTTATCCGTGAACTTGCCAACTTGAACTTTTTAGAAGGGGCAAAGAATATTCTTTTTGTCGGAGCTCCAGGTGTGGGCAAAACTCATCTTGCTATCAGTATTGGTGTTAAAGCAGTTCAAGAAAGAAAAAGGGTTATGTTTTTTACTGCCGAAAATCTAACCCTTCAACTCGCTTCTGCAGAAGTATCGGGCAATCTTAACAGAACTCTCGATAGTCTTTCAAGACTTGATTTAATTATCATCGATGAACTTGGATATCTCTCGCTTACAAAACAAACAGCGAAATTATTTTTCCAACTCATATCGAAACGATATGAATCAGGGTCAATTATTATTACAACTAATAAACCGTTTGAAGAGTGGGGAGAAATCTTTAATGATGATATTGTAGCATCGGCAATCCTTGACAGATTGCTGCATCATTCTTATCCTTTTTTGATAAACGGAAAGAGTTTTAGAATGAAAAATATTGTAAAAAATAACTAACTTGGCTGGTCAATTTTGGCCGGAATACTGGTCAATTTTCAGCGGAAACAACAATATTTAAGTTATATAATAAAAGAATCACATTATTCATAATTTCAAAGAGTATTCATCGTATAACTCGATTATTTCATTTATCTATTACTTTTTATGAGAGACTGTAATGCCCTTTGAGGTTAATGTCCGTTTACACAAAATATTTTACAGATTTTTAAAAACAATAATCAATAAAATTTAGTTGATTTAAATAATAATAATGGATCTCTTATGAAGATTAAAAATATCTTACTTGAAAAAATTAGTTCAAGAAAAGCCGTTATAGGTATAATAGGTCTTGGTTATGTTGGACTTCCTCTTGCATTAGAATTTTCGAAGAAAGGATTTACAACAATTGGTTTGGATATCGATGAAAAGAAAATTCCGATCCTAATGGATGGTAAGAGCTATATCAAACATATTTCAGATGACAACGTTCTGTCAGTAGTCGAAAGCAAAAAATTTAAAGCCACATATGATTTCTCAGAACTAACTTCTTGTGATTGTATAATAATTTGTGTCCCTACTCCGCTTGATCATCACCGTGAACCCGACTTAAGCTATATTGAAAATTCTGGCAAGTTTGTTGCACAATATTTAAGGTCAGGACAATTAGTTACTTTGGAATCTTCAACATATCCCGGAACAACTGAGGAAATCTTACTTCCATTATTTGAGAGATGCAATGGTGAAAATGGTTCAAAAATGAAAGTAGGGGAAGATTTCTTTTTAGCATTTAGTCCTGAACGTGAAGACCCTAATAACCCTAATTATTCAACTTCAACAATTCCAAAAGTTGTTGGTGGAATGACACCTAATTGTTTAGAAGTTGCAAGCAAATTGTATGATCAGGTAATTGTTAAGACTGTCCCGGTGTCATCACCTCGAACAGCTGAAGCAACCAAGTTACTTGAGAATATTTACCGCTCTGTCAATATTGCTCTTATAAACGAACTTAAAATGGTTTTTGATAGGATGAATATAGATATATGGGAAGTAATTGAAGCAGCCAAAACAAAGCCGTTTGGTTTTCAAGCGTTTTATCCAGGTCCGGGATTAGGAGGTCATTGTATTCCAATTGATCCTTTCTATTTAACATGGAAAGCTCGTGAATATGATATTAACACTAAGTTTATTGAACTAGCCGGTGAGATTAATACCTATCAGCCATATTATGTAGTTGAAAAAGTAATTGAAGTCCTGAATAATTCACAACTCTCAATTGTAAATTCTAAATTATTGATCCTGGGAGCTGCTTATAAAAAGAATATTGATGATATGAGGGAATCACCCACATTGAAGTTAATTGAAATATTAGAATCCAAGGGTGCCAAAGTGGATTATCATGATCCATATGTTCTGAAATTATTCCCAACGAGAAAGTATAATTATGAGATGCACTCTGTTGAATTAAATCCCACCAAACTGCAATCATATGGTCTTGTACTGTTATCGACTGACCACGATATGTTTGACTATGAGCTTATCGCTAAGAATTCTAACTTAATTATTGATACAAGAAATGCGTTTGAAAGACACGGAATTCATCAACCAAATATATTTAAAGCTTGATTATTTGCTCGCAATAAGTAAGCTTTGATATTTAATGTGTTACATACCCGGGAGTGTTAAGACTTCAAAAATTGCGTTGATTGATACAGTTAACTTAATTATCAACTACATTATTTAAAAAAGAAGTATGCATAGTCAAAAAATAAATCTAGCGCCAAAAAATATTTTATTTACTTTAATTGCACTATTTGCAACTGTATTTTCAATTATTTACCTGGACAATTGGATTGCAGGTTTTATTACAAACTTCCTTTTTTCTCATCATTTATTAAGAAACCTAGCAAATAATATCCCTGACCTTTTAATTTATATTGTAATAATAAGTACAATTTTAATATGGGCATTCTACTTTTATTATGCACGGAGGGATGATAAAACACAAAAAGTTATTTTTCTCAAATTATCAGGAATTATTATCCCATCTTCGTATATAATTAAATCTTTGTTGAAAATATTCTTCAGAGGAGAATTCTTTCGAGTATGGGTGGCTCATCATTCAACTTTGCATCATAACTTATTACTTCATAATGATCTCAGCAGCTTTCCATCAGGGCATATGACGGTGTTTGCCGCTTTTGGTCAGGTGTTATGTTTATACTATCCTCAGTTTAGGAAATATACACTCCTAGTTCTTTCCTTACTTGGAATTTCTACAATTGTAACAGATTACCATTTTTTAAGTGATGTTATTGCAGGGTTTTATTTCGGGGTTATAACAGCGAGAATTATTTCTTATTTTATCTTAAAACGTTGAACTTCTTCTTTTTATCACAATGTAATTTAGATAGCGGATGATTTGAAGAGCTAGCTTTCCATAATAGACTTTCCCGGATCAATTAATCTATAATCCTCGTCCTTATTCAAAATAAAATCTGAAAAATATTTCATATAAAAAAATATAAAATTTCTCAGTTGAGATTTATCTGATTAATGTAATAAAAGACTGGCAAATTAAAAAATGTTGAGTGAAACGCTTAGATTTTATTATAATTTTGAGAAACGGATATAGCTCTTGACTGGTCAGCAAAGGCTGATTTAACGATATTTACTGCGAATTTTACGCTGGAAACATGATTTTGCAGCATTTCATGAGGTAGAAAGATGAATTTACATGTATTTGATTAGTGATTTCACGATTTTATAGTAAAATTTGAGATGATAAAGCAAATTCACATCAAAATTGAAGGTGGAAAACATTTTTTGCAAAACGGGATAGGGTTATGAAATTAGTTATTTCAGCAGAAGTATTTATCTCCGAGCATGAATTTCGATTATTATGTTTTTCTTCAAATGAAGCGTATTTCGATTTCAAGAAAGCAAAGGGATGAAAATAGAATTACTTCTTTTTAAAAGTGGAGAATATTTACTATTCAGCACTGAAATAAACCATACTACAATTTGTGTTGTACGAGGCCGAAAAAATAGCATGTTTAACTATTTGAACAAGAGATTGAAGAGTTAATATTTCAAGGCTGTTATGGGAATGAATCTTGATTGTGTAGGTTGAGATATGAAGTTTTTGATCAATCTCTTTATTAGTAAAACCTTTTGCTATCAATTCAATTACCTGCTTCTCACGTTTTGTCATACTAACTGCATCAACAATTGCTGCTGGATTGGAAATGGTGAATAACGCAGAAGCATAACAAAAAGATAGTGCAAGGAAAAGTGGGTAAGATGATAGGGATGATACACAAAGGCATGTAAATAAAGACTCAAGCGACGCGATTGGAAAAGAAATGAATATAATGATTGGAGTTGTTGAGAAGAGATATTCCGATTATAAACAAAAAATGCATTTATTATCTAAATGCATTTGCTGTTTTTTACTGGAGGAGAGAGAGGGATTCGAACCCTCGGTACCCGTGAAGGTACACTACCTTTCCAGGGTAGCCAGATAAACCACTCCTGCACCTCTCCCTGTATTTTTCAAAAACAAATATATCATTTAGTAATTTTAATTAAAAATTTTCGTTATTTTAATTATTATCTTCTTAGAAAAGAAATATTTGGGAATCGGGATGATAAAAAACCGCAAAAAAATTTTCGCAGAATTCGATAAATTATCTATTTAATACAATTGATATCAATTAAGGAATTCAAAAATGGAATGGAATATTATCGCGATGAATTTTCTGTACGCAATTCTTGGTGTTGTACTAATGTTTCTTGCATATAAAGTTTTTGACTGGTTAACGCCAAAGGTAAATTTTGCTGAAGAATTGAAAAAGGGGAACATTGCAGTGGCAATATTTATTGCAGCTCTCTTTATGGGCATTGCAATTATAGTTGGGAATTCTCTCAATTGAAAAAGTTGTTGTTTTTCTTTTTTCTTCTGGCTCTAGTATCTTCTGCAAACGCTCAGAGATCAAATTCTGAGTATGATCACATCTTTAAAAAGTACAGTAAAAGATATTTTGGACCGGCGTATGACTGGAAAATTTTTAAAGCCCAGGGAATTGCAGAGAGCGGCCTTTCACCCGATGCAGAAAGCAATGTTGGCGCAAAAGGTATTATGCAGTTGATGCCATCCACATACGAGGAAATAAAAAGCAGGAATCCCGATCTGTTGGAGATTAACGACCCTGAATGGAATATAGCTGCAGGCATCTATTATGACCGCCAGCTATGGAGATCATGGGAAGATATACTGAATGACCCGGATAAAAAATATTTCACTTTTGGAAGTTATAACGCCGGTAAAGGGACTATTCAAAAAGCTCAAGACAAAGCAAAAGAAAAAAAACTTGATCATAAATCGTGGAATTCTATAAAAGAAATAGCCCCTGAAGTGCCAAAATGGAGGCATAAAGAAACTCTGGAGTATGTAACAAAGATTGACAGCTTCCAGAATCAGTTGAATAAAGCTGCTCAAAAATTACATCATTCATTTACAAAATAGAATTTAACTAAACCTTCGATCCGGTGGCAATACCTACGGTAGATAAATTTCGATAAAATCACGACTTGCGTCGTGATCACTCGTTCAACGGGCAGTAGATTTTGATGCGGTAAAATTTGTTTGAATAATTAATTTATTCGGTATCAAGTTAGTTTCAGTATTGTTAGTCTAAACAATAAATATTATTTAAGGAGTGTTTTATGAAATGGTACCATTATGTTGCTTGTATCTTCGCTGGTTTATTCTTAACGAATGCCGTGCCGCATTTTATGCATGGCATATCCGGTGATAGTTTTCCATCTCCATTTGCAAATCCACCTGGAAAAGGATTGTCGTCTCCACTGGTTAATGTTTTGTGGGGTTTAGCCAATTTGCTTATTGGATATATTCTCTTGATAGCAGGTAAGGTATCCCGGACAAATAAATGGAGTCTTCTCGCATTTTTTGTTGGAGTCGTATTCATGAGTATAATGTTAAGTATCGCATTCGTTGATAAGGTACATTAGGGCCTTGTGGCTGACTTTATAATCGGTTATCGGTGCCAGAGGCTGGCAAGCTGACGGAAACGGAGACGTGGTATATTTTCAGGTTCAAGACAAGCATTCTTCGGTGAGACGCGAGAGGCTAGATGCTAGACGTGATCCATTAGCCCCCGACAAAAAACGTCGGGGCAGGCTATGCCTACGTGTACTACTTCATTAATTCGGTAACGGTTCTGAGTCTTGTAAACATCAGGATTTTTTGTCATTCGTTTAATTTTTTTTCAGAATCTTTTTTGCAAAAAATACCAATTCTCCTTTAAATACTGTTCATAAGTTATACAACAATTTTCACCCTGTTTTCACCAATTCTCATCCATTTTTCATCCCAATTTCCACCACGTTTCCACCACGTTTTCATCCCAATTTTGGACCGTTTTTATCCCATTTTTTTTACCGTTAGGCATCAATGGAATTGTCAATATGTCAATGAACTTTCTAGGGTAAAATATTTTAACTTCAAAATACCCTTTGCGAATATGCAAAATTTCTTTAAATAATAATTTTGAACACTTCAAAAAAACTTGCCCGCCTCAGGAGGGTTTCCCCTCCTCCGTCAGAGACGGATGGCATAGCTAAAAGCAAGTTTGACATGCAAGAAAGAAGTGATGTATTGATTTCTGAAAAAATAATTCAGATGTTTCATAAGTAAAAAGCTTAATTTCGGAAAAGTATAGCTTGAAAAAATTTATTACTGTAATAATCCCGCTTTTAATAAGTACTCTTCCTTTATTATTTATATCTTGTAAAGAAAAATTACCAAATCAAAAATTTGTAAAATTTATAGCTAAATTACACAAACCCACAACCGCTACTAAAGTTTACCTTACCGGAAATAATATAAAACTTGGAAATTGGGATCCGTTATATCTTCCTATGACAAAAGAAAATGACAGTTTGTGGTCTGTAAGATTAGAATTTGTCAAGGGAGAGAAACTTGAATACAAAGTTACGTGCGGTTCATTTTGGACGCAGGCGGTGAATAATGATGAAAAATATTATGATAATTTTAAATTAGATGTAAAAAGTGATACTGTGGTTACCGTTGATGTTTTTGGATGGCTAAATAAAATGTCCAATGGAATTCCGGTCCTATCTTCGGAAAGATTCCGCCCTAAGCGGCCAAACTTGGAACTTGAAGATTTGTGGAGATATTATCCAGGGGACAGTTTGAAGTGGGCAGAAAAAAAATATGAGGATAGAAATTGGGTATTGACTGATTCTTATATACAATGGTCAAGATCCTCTGAGCCAGAGTGGAATGGAATAGGATGGTTCAGATTTCATATGTATGTGGATTCATCACTTTGGAACAAGACACTTGCGATTAAAATTGAAGAATTAGGCGCATCACAAATATATTATAACGGAAAACTACTTTATTCTTTTGGGAATGTTGAGGTAAATAAATACCAGCCAAATGCTATGACCTGGTGGCAAGAGTTTAAAATTGATCCACAGTATGAGCAGGTTATAGTAGTTAGATATGCAAATTATGATTGGAAAAGTCTTAAAGAGTTGGGGTATTATCCAGGCTTTTTAATATCAATTAAAAATTTAAACTCAGCTTTTAGGACCGCGGTAGATTTAAGAGAAAATTCGGAACGCCAGATGTTTTTCACTTTAATTCCACTCATTTTGGCATTGGTTCATCTTTCACTTTATGGATTCTTAAGAATACAAAGACAGAATTTGTATTATGCAATCTGTATGCTGGGTTTTGCAGGGCTTACCTACTTTAATTATACCCGGAATTTAGTTGTTGATGTAGACAGAATTATTCTCTTATCCAAACTTGGTCTTATTTCTGTTAGCGTAATAATATTATTTGGGACTCTTACCGGTTACGAATTAAACTATTATAAAATGCCCAGGAGAATATGGTTATTTGCCGGTATGTTTTTTCTGATAAGCGCTCTAATATTTATTGGATATCCGTTCAGTTCAATAATGACATTCAACTACATTTTCTTTGGTTTTCTTTTGATTGAAATCATTTATTCCTTTTTTAAAAAGAAGCGAAAAAGTCATCACGGTGGATGGTTATTAGCTATTGGTTCAATAATACTATGTGTATTTATTTTATTGCAGCTGCTTGTAGATTATTCAATTATTACTCCAACTAGTTTAATTAGTCAATCTTATGCCTATGGAATGCTATCCATCGCTATTTCTATGTCAATTTTCCTTTCATATAATTTTGCAAGGGTAAATAAAGATTTGGAGGTTCAGCTTCAAAATGTAAAGCAGTTATCAGACAAAACAATTGAGCAGGAAAGATTAGCCCTTGCTTCAGAGCTTCAACGAAAAACTATTGAACTTGAAAGTGAAAGAAAAAGCCGTGAGTTAGAGTCAGCCCGGCAGCTGCAACTATCCTTGCTTCCTAAAGAGCTTCCACAAATTGATTATCTTGATATAGCATGCCGGATGAATACCGCGACAGAGGTTGGAGGAGACTATTATGATTTTTTTGTTTCAGAAAAAAATAAATTGACTGTTGTGACCGGTGATGCGACCGGACATGGATTGAAAGCCGGAAATATGGTAATAGCAATAAAAGGTATTCTAAATATTCTTTTTGAATATGAAGATCTTGTAGAAATATTAAATGATGCCAACAAATCAATCAAAAAAATGAATCTTAATATGTTAACAATGTGCGCAGCATTATTAAGATTTTACGACAATAAAATTGAGTTAAGTTCAGCCGGTATGCCGCCTTTGCTTATTTATAGAAATAATTCAAAGAGTGTTGAAAAACTTGTTTTAAAAGCAATGCCTCTTGGCGCATTTAGTAATTTCCCTTATAAAAAATTAGAATCTTCAATTGAACCGGGCGATATAATTCTGATGACAAGTGACGGATTGCCAGAAATGTTCAATAACAAAAAAGAAACTTATGGAGAAGAACGTGTTATTGAATCTCTGAAAGAAGCTGCTGAAAAATCCGCAATGGAAATTCTTGATTACTTGTTTGCAAAAAGTTATGACTGGTCAGGTAATACTCCATTAGCTGACGATGTAACAATTATAGTGATTAAAATAAAATAGTGTTTTATCGTGAAGACTATATATCCTGCTTCTCAGTCAACCTCGCCTCTTTCTCTTATAAAAATGTTTTCATCTAATAAACTAATCCACTAATCTGAAAAAGAAGATTTAATTTCATAATTTTACAATGCTTTAATAAGGTAAGGAAAATGTGGTCCCGCCAGGGCGTGATAAACGCCGTGGTCTGTGGAGCGGGAGAATGCGGTCCCGATCTATCGGGAAAAACCGTTGTTAGCATATGTTTAAATTTTGGAAAGGTGGCAGAGTGGTTGAATGCGGCGGTCTCGAAAACCGTTGTTTGCGCAAGCTTACCGGGGGTTCGAATCCCCCCCTTTCCGCAAGGTTTTTAATTACAGATTACTATTTGTTTAACAATTAAAACATTAGGGTGCTGTTATGAAAAAACAAACCAAGTCTATCAATCCCGCTACTAAAAAATCTATTGGATCATCACAACTACATTCAGTTGATGATCTCAAAAAGATGATTAACAATGCAAGAGAAGCTCAACACTTATGGGAAAAATATCCTGTAGGCCAAAGAGTAAAGCATGTTCTTAAAATCAGGGACTTCATAGTAAATAACATTGATAGAATCGCGGAGACAATTTCAAGGGATAATGGAAAGACAAGAATTGATGCACTTGGAACAGAAGTTTTGCCTGCGGCAATGGCAATTACTTACTATTGCAATAATGCCAAAAGATTTTTAAAAGATAAAAGCATTCATGGCGGAAACATTATTCTAATAAATAAAAGAAGTAAAATTATCAGGGTGCCCTATGGCGTTGTTGGAATAATTTCACCCTGGAATTATCCTTTTACCATTCCTTTCTCAGAAGTTGTTATGGGATTACTGGCAGGCAATGCTGTAATTTTAAAAACTGCCACAGAAACACAAATGGTTGGCTTGATTCTTAAAGAGGCGGTTGAATCGGCAAATCTTCCGGAAGGAATTTTTAATTATATAAATCTTCCGGGTAAAGTGGCAGGCGACGCATTTTTAGACTGCGGTGTTAATAAAATATTTTTTACAGGCTCGGTGGCAGTTGGCAAATATTTAATGGAACGTGCAGCGAAATATTTAACTCCTCTCTGTCTTGAGCTTGGCGGAAATGATGCAATGATAGTCTGCGAAGATGCAGATCCTTACAGGGCTGCTCTTGGCGCTTTATGGGCAGGATTTCAAAATGCGGGTCAATCCTGCGGCGGTGTTGAGAGAATTTACGTGCATGAAAAAATCTACGATCAATTCATGGGTATACTTAAAAATAAAATCGAGAATCTAAATGTTACATATGATCTAGAATTTAATTCTGATATGGGGTGCTTAACAACTCAAAAACAAATTGACACTGTAAAACTTCACATCAAAGATGCATTGAAAAAAGGAGCCAAAATATTTGCGCAGTCAAAATTTGATAAGGGTTTTAAATACAAAAATTTTCTACCTGCATCTGTTTTTGTTGAAGTTAATCATGATATGTTATTAATGCGCGATGAGACATTTGGACCGGTTGTTGGCGTGATGAAGTTTAAAGATTATAAAGAAGCAATTCAATTAGCAAATGATTCATATCTTGGACTTACCGGGTCTGTATGGACAAAAAGCAGGTCAACGGGAGACGAGCTTGCGCGCCAAATTAAAGCCGGTGTTGTTACAGTGAATGATCACCTGATGAGTCATGGTTTAGCAGAGACTGCATGGGGAGGTTTCAAAGAATCCGGAATTGGAAGAACACATGGTAAACAAGGGTTTGATGAAATGACCCAATCTTTAACTATTGTTAAGGATATTCTTCCTTTGGTAAAAAGGAATTTATGGTGGCATCCGTTTAACAAAAAATTATATAATGGTTTAAAAGGAGCCTTAAACCTGCTTTACAGCAGAAAAATTTCAATCAAATTAAGCAGCCTTGTTGATCTGTTGAAAATTCTGCCAAGGATCTTTATTAAAGAATAGACCGGTTTTTAATTCATTTAAATATTAAACTCCCTGCCATTAATTCCGATAATAATATTACATAGGGTAGTATTTCCTTCGTATTACAATGGGCTGCTAAATTATACTGAAAAATTATATAACTGGACTTAACTGGTAATATATTATATAAATTAATCTTGATGGCAGTGAAAATGGAATTCAATAGAACATCCGGGCAGGATTTTACATTACCCTGTAATGGCAGTGCGGTTAATATTTTCCAGGGACTTAATTTAGACGAAAAACAAAAAAAATCTTTTTCCAAAAAAACTGATGGGATTGAAAATAGATTTTCGACGTTAATAGAAATTATTCCATCCCCATTAGTTATTCTAGAATTCAAAAGCGGCAATGTTATTTATGCCAATTCAAAAACTTTAGAGTTGTTTGAAGTCGAAAAAACAGTATTCTTTTCAAATAACTTCTTCGAATATTTCATTTTCCCGGAAGATTTGAATAACGTGTTGAACGAAATTCAAAAAACAGGTAAAATTGAAAATAAGGAGATACAACTGCTAAAAGAGACAAAAAATTATTTCATCAGTTCTATTTCTGCCAAGCTTGACGACTATGATGGTGTACAAATTCTTATAATGAATATAAAAGATATTTCGGAAGAAAAAAATGATGAAGAAGAAAAGGAAAGATTGCTTGAAGAATTAAGAATATCTAAAGAGCAAATTGAAGAAGAGGCTGGAAAAATTAATATGATAAATTATCAATTGGAGGAATCTGAACAGAAACTTCAAGAATTAAATGCTGCCAAAGATAAACTATTTTCTATTATTGGTCACGATCTTAAAAATCCTTTCTTCATAATTTCAAGTTATTCAGAAATTCTTAACGAAGATTTTGAACTTCTTCCAAGTGAAGAGAGAGTACGTATAATAAATACAATTGGTGAAACTTCAAAGTTTGCCCATCGGCTATTGGAAAATCTGCTTAGTTGGGCAAGGTCGCAGACAGGAAGAATGGAATATATTCCGACTGCTCTCGAGTTGAAAAAAATTGTTAATAATTCACTTGAACTATTGAACTCTCAAGCCCAAAAAAAGGGCATCACACTTTCTGCGGAAGTTAGCGCTTCTTTTATGGTTCATGCAGATAAAAATATGCTCGATACAGTGCTTCGTAACCTGGTTGCCAATGCAATTAAATTTACCAACCCCGAAGGTTTTGTTAAGATCAATGCAGTTGACATTGATGAATTTGTTAAGATAATTGTTTCTGATTCCGGAATTGGATTAACTGAAAGTGATCTTTCAAAGCTTTTTAGAATTGATGTTAACAATACTGAAATTGGTTCTTCAAAAGAAAAAGGGACGGGTCTTGGTCTTATACTTTGTAAAGAATTTGTAGAACGGCATGGTGGAAAAGTATGGGTGGAAAGTGAATTTGGCAAAGGCAGTCAATTTATTTTTACAATTCCTAAAATAAGAACTTTTGCATAATTGTTTTGAAAATCTCGTGTCATTAATCATAATCGTTAAAACGAGGCGATGCTTCGTCTCGCTGTATTAGACACACCCCTGTCGCTCCGCTCCTTCCCCTCTCGAGAGGGGAAAAGAAGGGGTGTGTAAGAAGTTAAGTCAATAGAACCTTTGTCAGCTGGTTCGTCCCATATCATAGAAAAAAAAGAGACGCGTTCAGCGCATCTATTCACTAACTAACTCACCTTACGCATAATTTAATTTATAACCACGTCCTTCAGGACGTGGATTGAAACCAAGTAAAAAGATTCCGGGCTTTAGCCCAACACTTTGTTCAATGGAAACGTAATTTCGTTATTTGCTTATATCTTCATAATGAACTCGAAAATATGAAAGCACGCTTTGCTATGAAGTTTTAAAATCAATTGGTGTAAATACCTTTTTTGCGTAACGTGAGTAACTAATTAAAGTTTAGGTGTCAGACCCATATTATAAAACATAAAAGACCAGAAATCAGAATACAGCTCAATTGATTTTGATGTACTTGTTCCTGCGCCATGCCCGACCTTAGTTTCTATCCTGATTAAAGTTGGGTTTTTACCGTCATTCATTTCCTGAAGTGTTGCGGTATATTTGAATGAGTGAGCTGGAAATACTCTATCATCATGATCTGCGGTTGTAATCATTGTAGCCGGGTAAGTTGCACCTTTTTTAATATTATGAAGCGGTGAATACTTTATCAAATAATTAAATTGATCGGCATTATCACTTGAGCCGTATTCAGAAACCCATGCCCAGCCGATTGTAAATTTATGGAAACGCAGCATATCCATTACACCAACTTGCGGGAAAGCTACTTTATATAAATCCGGTCTTTGATTAATTACTGCACCTATAAGCAGTCCGCCGTTTGATCCACCCTGTACGGCTAGTTTCGTTGAATTGGTATATTTGTTTTTTATTAGGTATTCAGCCGCACTAATAAAATCATCAAAAACATTTTGTTTCTTTTCGAACATTGCGGCTTTGTGCCAGTCTTCCCCGTATTCACTTCCTCCGCGCAGGCATGCAGAGGCATATATAACTCCGTTTTCTAATAATGGAATTCTGGCTACGCTGAATGCAGGGAGTATAGGAATGTTGAATCCTCCATATGCATAAAGAAGAGTTGGATTATTTCCATCTAATTTCAGCCCTTTTTTGTGGACAATAAATAATGGAATTTTTGTGCCATCTTTGCTTTCATAAAATACCTCTTTAGCTTCATATGCTTCAGGGTCAAATTTGACCTCCGATTTTCTGAAAAGTTCAGAAGTGTTATTCTTGACATCATACTTAAAAATTGTTGAAGGATATGCAAATGATGTAAAAGTATAAAAAGTTTCAAACTCATTTTTTTTGCCGCCAAACCCGCTTACAGTTCCAATACCGGGCAGTTTTACATCATAAAGAAATTTACCATCTGTATTGAAAACCGATACAATACTATTTGCGTCTTTTAAGTATGTAATAAAAATTTTGCCGCCCACAAAAGAAGCTTCCTGGATTACATTTTTAGACTCAGCAACAATAGTTTTCCAGTTTTCTTTTGCAGGATTTTTAGGGTCTACAAGAACCACTTTATTGTTTGGTGCTTTATAATTTGTGAGTATTAAAAAATTATCTCCAAGGTTATCTATTATATTATACTGTGCTTCAAACTTATCAAAGACAGGTTTTATAGCCATGTCTGTAGCCAAATCTTTGTAGTAAAGCATATTTTCAGGTGCGGTTCCTTGCGAAACATATACAAGAAGGAATCTTTCATCATCTGTCACACCTGCTCCAAAACCATATTTAGGATTTTGTTTGTCTTCCATAACCAGCTGATCTTGAGACTGATCAGTCCCAAGTTTATGGTAATACAATTTTTGAAATTCATTTTTTTGTTTTAATTCTTCACCTTTTTGCGGTTCGTCAAAACGGCTGTAGTAAAAGCCATCTTTGAACCATGCTATTCCTGTAAACTTTGCCCATTTAATGTAGTCTTTTGTAAGCTGCCTGGTTTTCACATCCATAACAAAATATTCCCTCCAGTCAGATCCGCCCCGCGAAATTCCATAAGACATATATTTGTTATCATTTGAAAAATATAATCCGTCCAGACTGACTGAGCCATCGTTGGAAAGTTTATTCGGGTCAAGCAAAACTTCAGGGGCATCTTTTAATCCATTTTGAATGTTAATCACACTTTGTTCCTGTAACCCGTCATTTTTTGAATATGTATAATAATCGCCGTGTTTTGATGGCGCTGAGAAACGCTCGTAATTCCATAATTCAGTCAACCGTTTTTTAAAAGCTTCCCTGTATGGAATTTTGGAAAGATAATCCTGTGTAATTTTATTTTCTTCTTCCACCCATGCAGCAGTTTCCTTTGAGTTATTATCTTCCAACCATCTGTAAGGATCGGCAATTTTAGTACCGTGATAATCATCTACCTGATCAATTTTTTTTGTTTCCGGATATTTAATTTGCTGGCAATTTATTGCTGAAATTAACATAAAACTGAAAAGGACAATCAATTTAGAAACTGTCTTCATAATAGCTCCTTAATAATTTAGGCTGAATTAATTTATTGATAAACTTAAGTAAAATTTTGCAATGATTTCCAGTTGTACTTGCTTGTTGTTTAATGGAAGGTAATAAAAACAATATAAACAAAGAAAAGTTTATTATTTATTTACTGTACATGTAAAAAGCTTACCTTGCTTCACAGGATTAAGGTGTCTATTTTTCTTAAGTAAATTTTCCGTTATTGGAAGATTAGTTGGCGATTAGAATATTTATATAGAAATAGATAAAAATAATAAATAATTTCCTCTGAAGAATTCTTCTCGCTGACTCATTAAAAATTATAAACATTTTTTTTATAGAGGTTATTTTATGAGCAGCAGCAAAGCATTTAATCCTTACGATATGGCACAAGCACAATTCGATAATGTTGCAGAAATATTGAATCTTGATGATGCCACGCGGCAAATATTGAGAAATCCACTGAGAGAATTCCATTTCAGTATTCCTGTTAAAATGGATGACGGAACAACAAAAATATTTAAAGGATTTAGAGTTCAGCATAATGACGCCCGGGGACCAAATAAAGGCGGAATTCGTTTTCATCCCCAGGAAACAATAGATACAGTACGTGCATTAGCAATGTGGATGACCTGGAAATGTGCAGTCGTGAACATTCCTCTCGGCGGCGGAAAAGGCGGCGTAATTTGCGATCCGCATCATCTAAGCATGAAAGAACAAGAACAAATTTGCCGCGGGTGGATTCGTCAAATGGCAAGAAACGTTGGTCCTCTTCAAGATGTTCCTGCACCGGATGTTATGACAAACGCACAGCACATGCTTTGGATGCTTGATGAATTTGAAGTAATACATGGGGCAAAATATCCTGGTTTTATAACTGGCAAGCCCGTTGGTATGGGCGGTTCACTTGGAAGAGCTGAAGCTACAGGTTATGGTGTTATTTTTACAGTACGCGAAGCATTAAAAAATATGAACATTCGTCCGCAGGATACAACTGCGGCAGTTCAAGGATTTGGTAATGTTGCACAATTTGCAATAGAACTTTATCAACAGCTTGGCGGAAAAGTTGTTTGTGTTTCCAGCTGGGATCAGAATGATAAGTGCTCGTATACTTTTAAAAAACTAAGCGGAGTTAATCTGCAGGAATTATTGAAAATCACAGATAAATTCGGAGGAGTTGATAAAGCTGAAGCAAAAAAACTAGGATATGAAATTCTTGACGGCGGCGCATGGATTGAGCAGGATGTAGATATTTTAATTCCTGCTGCAATGGAAAATCAAATTAACCAGGATAACGTTAACAAGATAACAAAGAGAGTTAAAATTATTGCTGAGGGCGCAAACGGCCCAACAACTCCGGAAGCAGATAAAGTAATTAAAGAAAAAGGAATATTTGTTATTCCTGATTTTCTTGCAAATGCAGGCGGTGTTACATGCAGTTACTTTGAACAGGTTCAGTGCAATATGAACTACTATTGGGAAAAAGATGAAGTGCTTGGTAAGCTTGATGTTAAAATGACTGCTGCATTCCATGCAGTAAGTGATCTTGCTAAGAAAAGAAATCTTTACATGCGCGATGCTGCATACGTTATTTCTATCAGCCGGGTTGCACAGGCATGCAAAGACCGCGGTTGGGTATGATGTAATCCTTTTTCCAGACTTTACTTAAAGTAAGGAGATTAAGCCGGGAATTGTATGAAATATATTCAATCAATTTCCGGCTTTTGTATTTGTTAACTTACGTTACACAAAAACGGTATTTACACCAATTGATTTTAAAACTTCATAGCAAAGCATGCTTTCATATTTTCGAGTTCATTATGAAGATGTAAGCTAATAACGAAATTATGTTTCCATTAAACAAAGATTTGGGCTAAAGCCCGGGATTATTTTACTTGGTTAGACTCCACGTCCTGAAGGACATGGTTAGCAATATAACTCCATAACTCCGCCGTTCACGGTGGAGAAAAAGAACAACAAAAAAGAAAAGGGCTTTAGCCCAAATAAAATAGATGAAGATGTAAGGTAATAACGAAATTATCTGTCCATTGAACAAAGGGTTGGGCTTTGCGTATCCATCCCTTCGGTAAAAGCTAAAAACTAGTTTCTTTATCTATTCATCAACTTAAAAGTCGTGATTATAAATTAAATTATGCGTAAGATAAGTTATTAAAATGATATGAAAACATCTGATAATAATAACAATATCATTTCCGGCTTTAACAGGGACTTCCTTGAGTCCAGGGAAGAGTTTACGTGGATTGGAGAGGGAGCATTAGGAGGAAAAGCAAGCGGGCTTGCTCTTGCAGATAAAATTATAAAAGAAAAAATTGAGTCTAAAGAATTTCCTGATGTTATAATAAACATTCCCAGGTTGGTCGTTTTACGCACCGGTTTGTTTGATGCTTTTTTGCAAAGGAATAATCTTTTTGAAATTGCTTATTCTGATGAACGGGACGAAGATATAATACTTGCCTTTCTGCAGGCAGATATGCCCTCAGAAATTTTAGGTGATTTGCGTGGTCTGATTGAAAACGTGAGAGTTCCTTTGGCCGTACGTTCTTCAAGTATGTTGGAAGACGCCAAAAATGAACCATTTTCCGGCATTTATGCTACTAAAATGATTCCAAATAACCAAACCAGTACTGATGAAAGATTTTTAAAACTTATTGAAGCAATTAAATTTGTATATGTCTCAACATTTTTAAAAGTATCAAAAGACTATTTCAAAGTTTCTTCTCATTCAATTAAAGAAGAAAAAATGGCTGTAATAATTCAAGAAATAGCAGGACAGAAGTTTAATGATAGGTTTTATCCAAACTTCTCGGGAGTTGCGCGTTCATATAATTTCTTTCCTCACGGAAAAGCAAAACCGGAACAGGGAGCTGTTGGTCTTGCCCTTGGACTTGGTAAAACAATTGTCGACGGAGGATTAGTCTGGAATTATAGCCCGGCATTCCCAAAATCTGTTCCTCCTTTTGGCGATACTAATGCATTGCTCAATAATACCCAGACAAATTTTTGGGCTGTAAATATGAGCCATTCTATTGAATATGATGCGACCAAAGAAGAAGAATATATGACGCAATATAATTTGAGTGATGCTGATTACGATGATACACTGAAATATATTGCTTCAACTTACGATGCTCCATCAGACAGAATTGTGATGGGTGTTGCTGAAAGCGGTGCCCGGGTTATTAATTTTTGCCGGCTTTTAACTATGAATGAATTTCATTTCAATGATCTGATAAAAAAACTTCTTGAAGTATATGAAGAAGAATTAAAAGGGCCTGTTGAAATTGAATTTGCCGTTACAATACCAAGAGACAGTCAAAAACTTCATTTCGGATTTTTGCAGGTGCGTCCGGCTGCAGTTTTTGGTGAAAAGGTTGAACTGGATGAAAAAGAATTATATGGTAAAAATGTTTTAGCTGCTTCAAAATTGGTTATGGGGAACGGGGTTATTGAAAATATTTATGATGTTGTTTTTTTGAAACCTGAGACGTTCGATAAAAAAGACACTCATAAAATTGCTAGCGAGATTGATTCTATAAATAGAAGCCTGGTTAAAGAAAAACTGCCATATCTTCTAATTGGTTTTGGAAGGTGGGGAAGTTCTGATCCATGGCTTGGTATCCCGGTAAAGTGGGGTCAAATTGGTGGCGCCAGTGTAATTATTGAATCAACATTATTTGATATAAATGTTGAACTAAGCCAGGGTTCACATTTCTTTCATAATCTTACCAGTTTCAATGTTAGTTATTTTTCAATAACTTTTGATGGAGAGTTTGCAATTGATTGGAATTGGCTGAATTTGCAGGATATTGTTGTTGAAATGAATTTTGTAAAGCATATTAAATTAGCTCAGCCACTTAAAATCAAAGTTGATGGACGAAAAAGCCGCGGAGTAATTAAAAAATGTTAAATGAAAATAAACCAATTGATAATTTAGTATTTGAACTTCAGGAACGTGCAAAGGAATTAAACTGCCTTTATATGATTGAAGACAGTTTAAACCGCTCGGAAATTTCTTTGAGGCAGGCATTCCACACTGTAATTAACGCAATACCACCTGCATGGCAGTTTCCTAATATCTGCAAAGCAAAATTGGTTTATGGAGATATTGTTTACCAGACAAGTGATTTTGAAGAGACTAAATGGTCAATAAAATCTGAAATAATTGTGCAGGAAAAAATTGTCGGGCATATATCAGTTTATTATTTAGAAGAAGTGCCTTTTTCAAGCAATGTACTTGGCCCTTTTTTAAAGGAAGAAAAAAAATTACTGGATACGATTGCCGACCGCCTTGGACATTTTATACTTCATCAGAAATTGAAAACCGTATTCAATGAATTTAAAACTGTAAGAGAACAGGTGGGAGGGAGCAAGAAAGGGGAATGGCGGATAGTTCTTGATATGATACGCAAAACAGATCCAAATTTGTTTATGAGTCTGATGAGAAAGCTTCTTCATCTTTTATGCTGGAAAGGTGTGGAAGAAGCTGAAATGTTAATGAAGCATACAAGTCTTGTGCACAAAGACAGTGGAACTGAAACTGATGAATATTATGACGACAACAGACCCACAAAAGTGTCTAAAATTATGGATTATGATCAATATGTTGAAACAATACTAAGACTCGTAGATGAAAATTTACCGGATGAAATAATTCTTGCAAGAATTCAAAAATGGATTCAAGAAGATAAATCAAGCACTCTTGTTAAAGTTGTAGATAATCAAGATACATCATTGACGGAAATTGCAGATGCAATTAGAAGATATTATCATATTGCACCGGAAAAATTTGAACTCCCGCCTTCAACGGTAAAAGGTTTGCGCGTTTCCCTGCTTAGAAGATTTTTCACTGAACATCTCGATTACATTAGTGTTGCCAAAGAATATGTTAAGCTTACCGACTTCTATAAATTAATTGATAAGATGATTTTCCCTGCCGGCAGCCATGGCAAGCTTGGAGGTAAAAGCGCCGGATTATTTTTAGCTGCTCATATTTTGCAAAAAGAAGCCGAGCATAATGATATTTTAAAGGATGTTAAAACTCCAAAAACCTGGTACATTACATCAGACGGAGTTCTTTATTTTATGCAGCATAATAATCTTGAGGAAGTTCTTGAACAGAAATATAAAGATATTGATGAAGTAAGAATTGAATATCCGCACGTTGTACAGCTATTTAAGAATTCAGATTTCCCATCGGACATATTAAAGGGACTTTCAGTAGCGCTTGATGATCTTGGTGATGGACCTCTCGTTGTAAGAAGTTCTTCACTATTGGAAGACCAGATGGGTGCAACATTTTCCGGGAAATATAAAAGTTTATTCCTTGCCAACCAGGGTTCAAAGCAGCAAAAGATGGCAGCATTAATGGACGCAATTGCAGAAGTTTATGCTTCAACTTTTAGTCCGGATCCTATTGAGTACAGGGCAGAGCGCGGACTATTAGATTTCCATGAAGAAATGGGAGTGATGATTCAACAAGTTGTTGGGACTAAAGTTGGTAAATACTGGTTCCCGGCATTTGCAGGAGTTGCTTTCAGCAATAATGAATTCCGATGGTCTCCAAGAATCAAACGGGAAGATGGACTCTTAAGAATTGTACCCGGGTTAGGCACGCGCGCTGTAGACAGGCTTAGTGATGATTACCCGGTTCTTGTTTCTCCCGGTCAGCCGAATTTAAGAGTTAATGTTTCTCCTGAGGAATTAAGAAGATATTCTCCTAAAAAAATTGATGTTATTAATTTAGAAACGAATGAGTTTGAAACAATACCAATCACCAGGGTTCTTCAAGAATCCGGGATGGAATATCCAAATGCAGTTCAAATATTTTCTGTATTGGATGGAACAATGCTTCGCCAGCCAATGAGCTGGGATCTTGACGACAAAGAGAAAGAATTCATTGTTACTTTTGATGGATTAATTTCGAAAACCAATTTTCTAAAAAGGATTGATGAAATATTAAAAACATTGCAATCTAAAATTAAATCCCCGGTTGATCTTGAATTTGCATTTGACGGAAAGGATCTTTATTTGCTGCAATGCCGTCCTCAAAGTTTTTCAGGCGAATCTAATGCAGATCCGATACCCAAAGATATTGCTGCTGATAAAACTCTTTTTAGCGCAACAAAATTTATTTCAAATGGAAGAGTTCCCGATATCACCCACATTGTTTATGTTGATCCTCAGAAGTATACCGAGATTTCAGAAATAACAAAATTGCTGAATGTGGGACATGCTGTAGGAAAGTTAAACAAGACCCTACCTAAACGCGCTTTTATTTTAATGGGACCGGGAAGGTGGGGAAGCCGTGGTGATATTAAACTAGGTGTAAATGTTACTTATTCCGATATAAATAACACTGCAATGCTTATTGAAATTGCCAGGAAAAAGGGAAATTATGTACCTGATCTATCTTTTGGGACGCATTTTTTCCAGGATTTAGTTGAAGCAGGCATCAGGTACCTGCCGCTTTATCCCGATGATGAGGGAAATTTCTTTAACGATAATTTCTTTAACAATTCTAAAAATATATTTGCTGAACTCGTTCATGAGTATAATTATCTGGAAGATACAATAAAAGTTATTGATGTACCGGCTTCAACCGGTGGTAAGGTACTTAAGATACTTATGAACGCAGAACTAGAGAAAGGCATAGGAATTTTTTCAGAGCCTTCTTCAGAAGTAATTCCGGAACGTGAAGTTAAAGAAAATACTGAACATCATTCAGTAGACCACTGGCGGTGGAGAATGAAAATGGCTGAAAAAATTGCTTCAGAGCTGGATGCAGAAAGATTCAATGTAAACGGAATTTACGTTTTTGGGAGTACAAAAAATGCTTTCTCAGGTCCGGGCAGTGATATCGATCTGATTGTTCATATTGATAAGAAAAAATGCAATGTAAAAGAATTAAGCCTTTGGTTTGAAGGATGGAGTTTAGCATTAAGTGAAATGAATTATTTGCGCACCGGTTATAAAGCACAGGGCTTGCTAGATGTTCATTATGTTACAGATGATGATATTAAAAATAAAACAAGTTTTGCCGTTAAGATAAATGCGGTTACGGATGCTGCGCGCAAATTGAAAATTAAAAATTCAGGTTCATCAGATTAATATTCTCTTTGCCTCTTCAGGATTGCTGAAGTTAAATATTACAGCAGCCAATTCTTGCCCGTCATGTGCAGCGTTGAAGCAGAAAGTCTTTCCAATTTTATCTTTCCATGTTCCCATCAACCTTGCTGATTCATGGATATGCCCATGCAGCGTAATACACGGCTGTTTTTGTTCAATAAATCTTTTAATTGCAATACTTCCCACATGTACATCAGCCGGAGTATGATCGTACATAACGCCATCTAATGCAGCTCTATCCAGGTTTGTTTGATAAGGGGGTCCATGAAAAAGAAATATCGCATCATTAATATTTTCATCATCAACCAGATCTTCAAGATCATTTTTTATAGTTGAATATTTTTTTTCTTGATCTGTAATTTCAAATGTTCTTTTACCTTCTTCCGGTGAAATACAGCCGGGTTCAACATATCGTGAAACGTCATATTTTTCCCAGTCTTTAAGAAGAAAAGGTGACGGCGGGGTAAATGAATAACCAAATATTTTCTTTCCGTCCAATTCAGCGGATTTATAATGAATGTATTCCCAAATTGCTTCGTGTTCACCGGTAATAATGTTTTGCTCTTCCGACCGGGCATCATCGTTTCCAAGGATAATAAAAATTCTCGGATAATTTTCCTTAAGCTGCTTCTTGACGGTAGCAAAATTTGGAATTAGGTAATCTAAAATGAAATTTTTATTTGCGTAACTATGAGGAAGTAAGTCACCGCCAAGAAATACAGCGCGGGGAATCTCCTTCGTAATTATTGAGAAAAGTTTTTCATAACGCTCAACTCTGCCGTGCAGGTCAGATACAAAAAAACAATTATGCATTTATTAATCCGTCAGAATTACATACTTTAATATATGAATCGTCTATTAAAATTATAATGCCCTAAAAAAAAGGATTACCTTTGTAAAATTAGTTTGACAATTAAGCCTAAAAAATTATATTTACAACAAGAAAATTAATAATTATATATATGAACAGAGCAATCCACCATCTTCATCACCATCATTCACCTGCAGAGGTAGCCGGATCGCTATAATTAATTTTCTAAAAAATTGATTAAACTTACATCCGGCAATGCCGGATTTTTTGTTTTAAAGGAGCAAATATGGCAAATGGAAATTTGAAATTAGCAATCCAGAAGAGCGGAAGACTGTCCGAAAAATCATTACAGCTTTTACGCACCTGCGGGCTGGATATTGAAAATTATTCGAACAGGCTGATTGTTACAACGCGTAATTATGAACTTGATTTATTATTTCTACGCGATGACGATATCCCTGAATATGTTCAGGATGGTGTAGCAGACGTTGGAATTGTTGGTGAAGATGTAGTTATTGAGAAAGAAGCTGATGTAGAAATGATTAAAAAACTTGGCTTTGGCAAATGCAGACTGATGCTTGCAGGACCCGAAAATGAAGATATTAAGGAAATTCAGGAGATTAACGGAAAGCGGGTAGCAACATCTTATCCTAAGATACTAGCTAATTATTTCCGCGATAATAAAATTCAAGCGAAAATTATTCAAATTAGCGGTTCGGTTGAGATTGCTCCTTCCCTTGGTGTTGCAGATTATATTTGTGATATAGTGTCAACAGGTAATACATTAAAATTGAATAAATTGAAAAAGTATATGACAGTGTTTGATTCGGAAGCAGTCCTGATCGGGAATAAAAATATTGAAAAAGATTCAGATAAATATTCCAAGTTAAAAAATCTGATTGTAAGAATTGAATCTGCACTTAATGCAAAGAACTCAAAGTATTTAATGATGAACGTACCAAAAGATTCTTTAGAACGTGTAAGGGAAGTTTTACCGTCATTAAAAAGCCCAACAATACTTCCACTGGCAGATGAATCTATGCTTGCAGTACATGCAGTAATTCCTTCTGATATGTTCTGGGAAATACAAAAAGACCTGCATGAAGCAGGCGCATCCGGATTATTACTTGTACCAATAGAGAATATGATATTATGAAAATTTATTCAACAAAAAAAATAAGTCAGGCAAAGTTAATGACCCTATTTTCACGACCTGCAATTGATAATGAAAAAGTCATAAAAATAGTGAAGCCAATAGTTGTTGATGTTAAAAAGAACGGGCTTAAATCTGCTCTTAAGTATTCAAGAAAATTTGACGGTTTTAATGGGAAAGATTTACTTGTAAAGAAAAGTGAATTTGAAAACGCCGAGAAACAATTAAGCAGTGAATCTAAAAATGCAATTATTACCGCCGCCAAAAACATTGAAAAATTTCATGTCCGGCAATACCCGAATGAATATACAGTTAAAACAATGCCGGGAATCAAATGTTCCAGGGAATACCGGGCAATTGAAAATGTTGGTCTTTATATACCCAGCGGAACTGCCGTATTGCCGTCTACAATGCTTATGCTAGGAATACCTGCAATGATTGCCGGATGTAAAAGAGTTGCTGCCCTTTCACCTGTTAAAAACAAAATTAATCCCGCGGTATTATTCGCGGCAAAAATCTGCTGCATTGAAGAGCTCTACAAAATTGGAGGAGCCCAGGGAGTAGCTTTAATGGCTTACGGAGATAAATCAATTAAAAAAATAGATAAAATTTTTGGTCCCGGTAATCAATACGTTACTGCCGCTAAGACTTTGGTAAGTATTGACCCGCAAGGATGTGCAATTGATATGCCTGCCGGTCCAAGCGAAGTTTTAGTTATTGCAGATGAAAACGCGAATAAATCTTATATCGCCGCTGATTTGCTCTCACAGGCAGAACATGGAGTTGATTCACAGGTAATATTGCTTACAACAAGCGCAAAGCTTTCGAAAGAAGTACTTGGTGAAATTGAGAAGCAGAAAAAATATTTATCTCGCGGAAAGTTTATTGATGGAGCACTGAAAAATTCATTTATAATAGTTGTAAAATCAATTGATGAAGCAATAGAAATGAGTAACAACTATGCACCTGAACATTTAATACTTAATGTTGACAAGCCGGAGCAGTATATAAAAAAGATAGTTAATGCAGGCTCTGTTTTCCTCGGGAGTTTTTCCGCTGAAAGCATCGGAGATTATGCATCAGGTACAAATCACTCACTTCCAACTTACGGTTACGCAAAAACAATGGGCGGGATTTCTGTAGAATCCTTTATGAAAACAATTACATTCCAAAATGTAAGCAGAAAGGGGCTGAATAATATTTCATCAACGGTAATTGAATTTGCCTCGCTTGAAAAATTGGACGCACATGCAAACGCAATTAAAATCAGGATAAAGAATGAAAATTGAATCTATCGTAAGGAAAAACATTCTCCAACTTAAGCCGTATACCTCTGCAAGAGAAGACCATTTAACAGGTATTCTTCTTGATGCAAATGAGAATAGTTTTGGTCCAGTAGTAAATGATGAATGGAATATTGGCTTGAACCGTTATCCCGATCCGTTTCACAATAAGTTGCGGGAAGAACTTGCTTCTTATTTAAGTATGCGAAAAGAAAATTTGTTCATAGGAGTAGGTTCGGATGAAATTATCGATTTAACTATAAGGATATTCTGTGAACCCAAAATTGATAATGTAATTACTTTGGAACCCACTTACGGAATGTATAAAGTTGTCTGTGATATTAATGATGTTTCCACTATATCGCTTCCTTTAAATAATAATTTCCAAATTGATCTTGAAAAGGTTTACAAAGCAATTACAACAAATACTAAAGTAATATTTATATGCTCGCCTAATAATCCAACAGGGAACTTAATAGAACCAAAATCAATTATGGAGTTAGCCGAAAAGTTTAACGGAATTGTATTTGTAGACGAGGCTTATATAGATTTTGCTTCACAGGATTCTTTGATTGCCAAGGTGGGGAGAGTTCCAAATCTAATTGTAACAAGGACTTTTTCAAAGGCATGGGGATTGGCTGGTGTGCGGTGTGGTTTCTGCGCTTCGTCAAAAGAAATAATCAATCTCCTCTATAAAATTAAGATGCCTTATAACCTTAATAAATTAACATCTGAGGTTATATTACATGCGCTTAAAAATTATGAGCAGAAAGATAAATTTGTACAAGCCATTAAAAATGAGAGGAAATTTATTAAAGATGAATTAAATTCCATGCCGGGAATTACGAAAGTATATCCATCTGAAACTAATTACATATTATTTGAGTGCGAAAATCCATCTTCAGTATACACTAAATTAATTGAGATAGGAATTGTTATTCGTGATAGAAGCAGCCAGGTAAAAAATTCATTAAGGGTTTCTGTAGGAACCAGGGAAGAGAATATTAAATTTCTAAACGGATTGAAAGATATATTAGCAGGATAATTTTTTGATTAATGGATAATTACTATTTTAGATTTTGCAAATAATACAAGAGGTAGTATTATATTAATTTTGAGGCAGAGATTAAATGAACAAAGAAAAAAGTAAAATAGTACGTAAAGCCGATTACAGAAGAAAGACTAAAGAAACCGACATAAAAATTAAATTGGATCTTGATGGGAATGGTAAAAACAAGATAAAAACCGGAGTTGGTTTTTTTGACCACATGCTTGAACAATTGGCAAAACATTCGAATATAAATATGGAAATATCGGTTAAAGGTGATTTACACATTGATGAGCACCATACTGTTGAAGATGTTGGAATTGCATTAGGTGAAGGTATAAGCAATGCCTTAGGAAATAGGAAATCGATTGAGCGTTTTGGATTTATGCTCCCAATGGATGACGCATTAGCGCAATGTGCAATTGATCTTGGCGGGAGACCGTATTTATCTTTTACCTGCAAGTTCAAAAGGGAAAAGATTGGTGATTTTCCGACAGAACTTTTTAAGGAATTTTTTAGGGGACTATCTTTAGGTATGCGTGCTAACATACATATAAAAGCTGAAGGTGAAAACGATCATCATAAAGCAGAAGCAATATTCAAGGCGTTTGCCAGGGCGCTTAATAGTGCGTTGAAATACGATACACGGAATAAAGGCAGTCTGCCTTCAACCAAAGGAGTAATATGATTGCTCTAATTGATTATGGCGCCGGCAACACTGCTTCAGTGGCAAACGTGTTAAAAGATTTAAATTGCGATTATAAGATTACATACTGTGAATCTGATATTTGTAAATCGGAGAAAATAATATTTCCCGGTGTTGGAGAAGCAGCATATGCAGTCCGCCGGCTTCACATGACAAACTTATTTAACCTGCTGCATATTATTAAAAAACCTCTTCTTGGAATATGTCTTGGCATGCAGTTGTTTTGTCAAAAATCCAAGGAAGGAGATGTTGTAAGTTTAGGAATTTTACCCGGATCAACAGAAAAATTTGATGATACAAAAGTAAAAGTACCCCATATGGGTTGGAACCAGTTAAAATATACGAAGCAGTCAAAACTTTTTGACGGGATACAGGAAGGTGAATATTTTTATTTTGCAAATTCTTATTATGTACCCATAAATGAATATGCAACCTCGGTTTGTAACTATGACATTGATTTTTGCTCCTCAATGGAAAAAGATAATTTTTACGGTGTACAATTTCACCCTGAAAAATCCGGTCAGGCCGGAACTTTACTAATGAAAAACTTTATAGAAAAATGCTAATTATACCTGCAATTGATATTTTAGACGGAAAGGTAGTCCGTCTTAAGAAAGGTGATTTCGCAACAGCAAAAAGCTATTCCGAACATCCACTTGATCAAGCTAAAATTTACGAAGACTTCGGCTTTGAATGGGTACATATAGTTGACCTTTCAGGATCCAAGAAGGGAAATATTTCAACGTTAAAAATTTTGGAAGAAATAAAAAATAAAACAAAAATTAAGATTGAATTTGGAGGGGGAATAAGAAAATTTGAAGATGCCGCAAATTTATTTTTCAATAAAGTTGACAGAATAGTTATGGGGTCGCTTCCGTTAGTAAATAGACCCGAATTTGAAATGATAGTTGAAAAATTTTCGAAAGACAATATTGTAATTGCTGCGGATACTAAAAAAGGAGAAATTATTGTAAAAGGATGGAGTGAGAATTCCAATCTTGAAATAAGCGCTTTAATTACTCAATGCAAAGGATATGGTTTAAATAATTTTTTAATTACTGATATTGATAAAGACGGGATGATGGAAGGACCAAATCTGCATCTTTACCGCGGGCTAAAAGAATTTTTCCCGGAAATAAACATCATTGCTTCCGGCGGTATTCGCGATATGAATGATCTTAATGAACTGGATGACATGAAATGCAGTGCTGCAATTGTTGGTAAGGCAATTTACGAAAATAAAATAGATCTAAAGGAGCTTTCAAGATTTGGTAAGTAAAAGAATTATTCCCTGCCTGGATGTTAAGGACGGTCAAGTTGTAAAAGGAATTAATTTCGTTGAACTGCGTCATGCAGGTTCAGCTGTAGAACTTGCACAAAGATATTACGACGAAGGAGCAGACGAGCTTGTTTTTTTAGACATCACGGCGACATTAGAAAAAAGAAAAACCCTGGTGGAACTTGTTAAGGACGTTGCAAGTGTTATCAGGATTCCCTTCACTGTTGGAGGAGGTATTTCTGAACTTGATGATATTGAAGCATTATTGAGAGCAGGCGCTGATAAAGTATCCCTTAACTCTTCAATTGTTAAAAATCCGGATTTAATTACTCAGGCTGCAAATAGGTTTGGCAGTCAGGCAATAGTTGCTGCAATTGATATTAAGGCAGTGAATGGTATTAAAAAAATTTTTGTAAAAGGGGGAAAGGAAGAGACTGAAATTGAAGGATTATACTGGTGTAAAAAAGTTAATGAACTTGGCGCCGGAGAAATTCTGTTAACTTCTATGGATCACGACGGAACCAAAGCCGGTTATGATCTTAGATTTTTGAAACAAGTTGTAGAAAGTGTGACAATTCCTGTTATAGCGTCCGGAGGGGCTGGAACTAAAGAACATTTTCTGGATGCGTTTAATGTTGGTGTGGATGCCTGCCTTGCCGCCAGCCTTTTCCATTATGAAGAATTAGCTATAAAGGATTTAAAGCAATATTTAAGGTCTAATGGAGTTAGAGTAAGATTATGATTGAGAGTAAGATTAAGAGTAAGATTATGATTAAGATAATAATTGAAGAACTGGAGATAAAGGAGTTGAAGAATTAACTAAAGTCGAATGGAGTTAGAGTAAGATTATGATTAAGATTAAAACTGAAGAACTTAATTTTGAAAAACTGGGAGGATTGATTCCTGCTATTATTATAGACTTTAATACAAACCAGGTATTGATGTTAGGATTTATGAATAAAGAAGCATATGAAAAGACTTTAGAGACAAAACGCGTTACATTCTTCAGCAGAACTAGACAAACTTATTGGATTAAAGGTGAAACTTCGGGCAATTACTTGAATGTTATCGATATAAAAAGTGATTGTGATAATGATACATTATTAATAATTGCAAAACCAGAAGGACCAACCTGTCATACCGGCGCTTACTCATGCTTCGATATTGAGAAAACGAATATAAATTTTCTAAAACAATTGAATGAATTAATTAACGAACGAAAGAAAAATTTACCTGAAAATTCATATACGACAAAATTATTCAAGGAAGGCGCCAATAGAATAATTCAAAAAGTCGGCGAAGAAGCTATTGAAACAGTTATAGCTGCAAAGAACAGGGATAAAAAAGAAATAATAAACGAAACCGCCGATTTAATTTATCACCTGCTTGTAATGCTGTCTGAACAGGATATAAATCTGGAAGAAGTTGTAAATAAGCTTGTGGAAAGACACAATGTAAAATGAACTTGTCCGCCGTGGCGGATTGCGAATTGAGACCTGCCTGCCGGCAGGATGGAGAATGATTTTCTAAAATATACTCCCAATCTTTTCAAGGTTGTTAAGTAATAGAACGCAGATGACACTGATAATTAAGATTACCACTGATTTGAAGCTTGCCGGATAATCTGTTTACTTTTTGATATATTATAAAATTGGAATTAATAATAGCAGAAAAGGGAGTGAATTAAGTAATATGAATGAAAAGATAAGAACCAAGAATCAAGATATAACAATACGTTTTGCATCAGAGGAAGACGTTCCGCTGATCTTAAGTTTAATTCGCGGATTGGCTGAATATGAAAAACTGACAGAAGATGTTATTGTTACAGAGCAACTTCTTAAGGAAAATCTATTTAGCAAAAGACGAATGGCTGAAGTATTAATTGCAGAATATAAAAATGAGCCTGCAGGTTTTGCGCTTTTCTTTCATAATTTTTCAACATTTATTGGAAAACCGGGAATATACCTTGAAGATCTCCTTGTTAAACCTGAATTACGCGGTAAGGGAATAGGAAAACTGCTGCTGGCATATTTAGGAAAACTTGCTCAGGAAAGAGACTGCGGAAGAATTGAATGGAGCGTTCTCGATTGGAATGAACCGGCAATCCAATTTTATAAAAAACTTGGCGCCAAACCAATGGACGAATGGACAGTTTTCCGTGTCACCGGCGAATCTATTGGAAAGCTTGCAGAGTTATTTGATTAAAAAACTTTCCCTGTCTTTCTTGTTTGCCGGGGAATAGATCGCTGATTGCACAGATCATTAAGATAACCTCAGATTAAACAAATTTATTGCCATATTATCAACTTGTAATTTGCGATTTCCTACTGTTTAAAATTATAATTTATAATCTTTTCTTAAAAAATGAGATTACCTTCAATCAGTTTATTATACCTTTTATAAATATTTTGAAGCAGCATAGAACTATTTTTTTAATTTTGCGTCTAAAGAATGAAGCAATTTAGAGTATAAGTATACTAGCCGGCGGGGCTAAAATGATTATCATATGATAAACGAATAAGGTTTTCTTAATGAGAACAAAAGCAAAGTTAGGTATAGGGGCGCCATTAGCAGTTTTAGGCGCCCTTGCTTTAATACTTTTACCACTGTATGGATTGGCTCATATAAATACATTATTGAAATTAATCATGCTTACATTTTTTGCCGTGCTGACAGGTTTAGGTACGGCACTATCTATCTCCGGGATTATTGATTTGAAATCTGATAAAAACGAGACCAATCATTCGGAATAACCGGATATACCCTTCTAAAACCTGCATGCTTCATTTAATTTGCTAACAATTTGTAAAGTATCCGGCAATTTATCTTTATCAAAAAAAGATTTTATTATTCTGCTGCCAACTATCACACCGTCACAATAAGGTATAAATTCTTTAACATTTTCAGGTTTAGAAATTCCAAACCCAATTAACATTTTATTCTTTTCGATAATTGAATAGGACCTTTCCAAATTTTTAATAGAATCACTATCGAAATTATTTTTAATGCCTGTAATGCCTGTAACGCTGACACAATAAACAAATCCTTTGCTTGTATTATCTATAGATTTTATTCTTTCATTTGAAGAAGTTGGTGTTGTAAGAAGAATAATATCTAAATTCCCGTTCATGTTTTCAAAAAAACTATCGTATTCTTCTAATGGAACATCAGGAACAATCAAACCTTTTATTCCAAGACTGCCGGCATCGTTAAGAAAATTTTTAACACCATACTTCTTAATTGGATTTGCATAACCCATGAGAATGATAGGTTTGTTAGTATATTTTGCAAGTGATTCGGCATAAGACAGAACAGTATTGATGTTTACGCCATTATCCAAAGCTATTTTAGAAGAAGCCTGAATTACAGGACCGTCTGCCAATGGATCACTGAAAGGAATTCCAAGTTCAAGCATATCCGCCCCGGCATCAAGGATATTTTTTGCAATTGAAATAAAATTTTCTTTATCAGGAAATCCTGAAGTAAGGAAAACAGAAAGAGCTTTTTTATTGTTTTTATTTAAGTTTTCAATATAACTTTTAATATAGCTCATTTAATTTCTCCATTTATCCTGCTTATAATTGTAGAAAGATCTTTATCACCCCTTCCGCTTATGTTTACAATTACAATTTCATCTTTATTTGTTGAAGGCATCATTTTTTCAAGATAAGCTACTGCATGCGCGCTTTCCAGGGCAGGTAAAATTCCTTCCAGGCTGGTAAGAAGGCGTACACCTTTAAGAGCCTCATCATCAGAAACGTAAAAATATTTTACACGGCCGGTATCTTTTAAATGCGAATGCTCTGGACCAACACCCGGATAATCAAGTCCGGCAGAAATTGAATAAACTTCAGTAATATTTCCATTATCATCTTGAAGGAGGTAAGAGTTCATCCCCTGAAAGATACCAGGTTCACCAAGTGTCAGAGTGGCGCAATGTTTCTCCGTATCAATTCCAAATCCGGCAGCTTCAATTCCAATCAGAGAAACATTTTCGTCATTAATGAATGGATAAAATATTCCTATTGAATTTGATCCTCCTCCTACACACGCCAGGATGTAATCAGGTAATTTATTTTCAGCAGCCATTATCTGTTCTTTGGTTTCAATTCCAATAATTGACTGGAAGTCGCGGACAATTAAAGGATATGGATGTGGTCCCACCACGGAACCAATTATATAGTAAGTATCTTCAACATTAGTAACCCAGTCTCTTATTGCCTCGTTTGTTGCGTCTTTCAGTGTTTTACTGCCCGAAGATACAGGGCGGACTTCTGCTCCCAAAAGTTTCATTCTAAAGACATTCATTTTTTGTCTTTCAATATCGGTTTCACCCATATAAACAATACATTGCAGACCAAATTTTGCGCATACAGTTGCAACAGCAACGCCATGCTGCCCTGCGCCGGTTTCGGCAATAATCCGCTTTTTACCAAGCCGCTTTGCTAAAAGAATTTGCCCTATGGCATTATTTAATTTATGCGCACCAGTGTGGCATAGATCTTCCCGTTTCAAATATATTTTGGCTTTGCCGTAATAACTTGTTAATCTTTCTGCAAAAGTTAACGGGGTAGGGCGACCGTTATATTCTTTCTGTAAAAGGTTGTATTCGGAAATAAATTCACAGTCATTTTTTAATACGTTGTAGACCGATTCAAGTTCGATTAATGCTGAAATTAAAGTCTCAGGGACGTACTTACCACCATATATTCCAAATTTACCTTTTACATCCGGGAATAAATAATTGTCTAACATGATGAATATCTCAGTTGATTTATTTTATTAAAAAATTCTGTTAGTTTATTTTTATCCTTTTTCCCAGGCAAATATTCAACAGAAGAGGATAGATCTATTGCATATGGCTTAACGATGTTGTAAATATGCTCAATATTATCAATAGAAATTCCTCCAGCCAGAATAATTTTACTTCTTAATTCCTGCGGAATGATGTTCCAATCGAAAGTTTTTCCAGTGCCGCCAATGTTTTCTTCCGTATATGTATCTAAAAGAAAAGTGCAGTTGTTGTAACCGGATAATAATTTGAAATTAAATCCGGTTGAAACACGAAATACCTTAATTACCGGATAAATTATTTTCTTTGCTTCAATGGGCAAAATATCCGCATGGTACTGAATAACATTTAGTCCAATTTCTTCAGATAAAGTATTTATTTCTTCAGGTGTTTGATTAACAAATACACCAACTTTAGTAATAAACGGCGGCAGCTTAGCAATTATATTTTTTGCGTCTTGATGACTAATGGCGCGTTTACTCTTATCATAAAAAATAAATCCGATTGCATCTGCACCAAGAGAACAGCAAAGTAATGCATCATCAAGATTTGTAATTCCGCATATTTTAACTTTCATATTTGCACCATTCAATAAATTCCATTAATTGCTCTTTGATGTCTTCAGATTTCATAAAGTGTTCGCCGACTAAAACTCCCTTTATTTTTGATGACCTAATTTTTATTATATCACTGTAATTATTTAACCCGCTTTCAGAAATAATTAAAACATCATCAGGGATAAGTTGTGCAAGCCGTAATGAAGTCCCGGTATTTATCTCAAAGGTATCCAGATCCCTATTGTTTACACCGATTAAATCATTCTCACTAAGATTAATTTTACCCAATTGCGCTTCTGAATGGATTTCAAGAAGAACTTCCAAACTGCACTCTTTTGCCACGGCAGTTAATTCATTTATCTGGTTTTTAGAAAGTATTTCGGATATAAGCAATATAGCATCGGCGCCAAATGCCTTAGCTTCAAATACCTGGTATTCATCAATTATAAAATCTTTGCGGAGTAATGGAACAGTCTTTAATTGTGCGATATCAGCTATAAATTTAATATCTCCTTGAAAATATTTTTTATCTGTCAGTATAGAAATTGCATCAACTTTGTTTTGCATATAAATATTAGCAATATCCAGATAATCAAAATCGTTTTTTAATATTCCTTTAGACGGGCTTGCTTTTTTTATTTCGGCAATTATTCCTAATCTATCATCACGCCTTAATGATTCTTTTAGACTTATTGAATTGGCATTGAAAAATTCATAGTCCTTAAAATTTTCCAAAGAGTATTTGGCTCGAAGAATTTTTACTTCCTCCTTTTTTGTTTCTACTATTTTTTGCAAAATGCTCATTTACATTTATCTCCAAAATCTTTCAGTTCATTCAGCTTTTTCAATGTGCGCCCGGATAAAATTGAATCTTCAGCCGCTTGAATACAAACGTTTAAATCATCAGAAACACCGGCAACTTTTAATGCCAATGCAGCATTTGCAACAACTACGTAATAGCCGGGTGTTTTTTCTTTACCCGAGAATATTTTATAGATAATTGAAGCATTCTCTTTGGCAGAACTTCCCTGAATATCTTTCAGTTCTAAAGTTGGAAAATTAAAAGCTTCATTTGTAAGCTGGTAAGAGTATAATCCGTTCCTATCCATTGTTTCAATAACGCTGGTAGGATGAGTTAAAGTAACTTCATCAAAAGCATTATTTGTACATATAAAGCACGCCTTTTTCATATCAAGATACTGAACCGCATCGGACATAAGTTTTGCTACATCAAAGTTAAATGTGCCGATAAGCTGTCTTTTAGTTCCTGCTGGATTTGTTAATGGTCCCAATATATTAAAGATAGATCTGAACTCAAGTTCTTTACGAATCGGGGCAACATGCTTCATAGCCGGGTGATATAACGGTGCAAATAAAAATGCTATTCCTATTTCATTAAGGGCTTTCTCAGAATATTCAGGCGATAATTGAACATCAACACCAAGTTCATGAAGAACATCCGAACTGCCGCTTTTGCTGGAAATTGAACGGTTACCGTGTTTGGCTACTTTTACTCCGGCACCCGCTGCAACAAAGCCAACGGCAGTAGAGATGTTGAATGTTCCGGAGCCATCACCGCCGGTTCCGCATACATCAATAACATTTTCATCACTACACTTAATCTTAATTACCTTTTCCCTCATAGCTTTTACAAATCCAGCAACTTCAATAGGGGTTTCGCGTTTCATTTTTAGGGCGGTAAGCAGCGAAGCTATCTTTGAATTGTTTTCATTTCCGCTCATAATTGAAAACATAACATTGTAAGCTTCGTCGTAAGTAAGGTCTTCGCCTTCAATTACTTTTTCAAGATATTCTTTCATTGATTTATCCAGTTTTGAATTATTTTTTCACCTTCGTTTGTTAGAACAGATTCAGGATGAAATTGGATTCCTTCTATTGGAAATTCCTTATGCCTTACTCCCATAATAATCCCGTCTTCTGTTTCTGCTGTTTTTACAAGTTCATCCGGCAGGGAATCATTTTCAATAACAAGTGAATGATATCTGCCCGCAAGAAATTTTTGGGGTACATTATTGTAGATACCTTTACCATCGTGAATAATCTCTGAAGCCTTACCGTGCATTAGATAGGGTGCGTTGGTAATTTTCCCGCCAAAGGAATAACCAATGCCCTGATGACCAAGGCAGACACCAAGAACAGGAATATTTTTACCTAATTGTTTTATTACATCCAAAGAGATTGCCGATTCCTGAGGTGTTCCAGGTCCGGGAGAGATAATTATTTTACCGGGATTAAGCTGCTTTATCTCTTCAATTGTTGTCCTATCATTTCTTTTAATAATAATATCGTCCAAAAATTTTCCAACAAGCTGTACAAGATTAAATGTAAATGAATCGTAATTATCTATTATCAGAATTCTCATCTATTATCTCTGCCATTTTTAAAGCGTTAAGTAAAACTGCCGATTTATTTTTTATTTCTTTTAATTCAAGTTCAATGATACTGTCTGCAACAATTCCAGCACCAGCCTGCCAGAATATTTTATTTTTATTTGCAAACAATGTTCTTATAGCAATACACATATCAAGATTGCCGCTGAAATCAATATAGCCAGCCGCACCTGCATAGACGTTTCGTTTAAGATTTTCATATTCATTTACAAGCTGAATAGCCCTGATTTTAGGCGCACCTGTAACTGTTCCCGCAGGAAAGGAGGCTTTAAATGCATCGATGCAATCAGTATCATCACGTAAAAGCCCTTCCACTCTTGATACAATATGCATTACATGAGAAAACCGGTTTATCTTCATATTCTCTGAAATTTTTACAGTACCATATTTACAAACACGCCCCAGATCATTTCTTGCCAGATCCACCAGCATAGTATGTTCTGCAATTTCCTTAGGATCATTCATCAACTCAATTTCAAGTTTCAAATCTTCTTCCTTATCTTTTCCACGCCGGCGTGTTCCTGCAATCGGCAGTATTTCCGCTTTCCTGTCTTTTACTTTTAATAAATCCTCAGGGGAAGTTCCGATTATCTGAAAGTCGTTTTCGAATTCCATATAATACATGTATGGTGATGGATTAATCATTCTAAGAGATCTATAAACGTTGAATGTGTCACCTTCATAATCAGCCTGGAATCTTCTGGAAAGTACAATTTGAAATACATCCCCCTGGTAGATATTCTTTTTACCCTTTTCTATTAAACTGCCGAATGTTTTATCTTCTCCATTGACTTGTTCATAGGGTGTGAACTTAAAGTTGGATTTGTAGTCAATCCGGTTTGTAAGAAATGATTTAAGTTTTTTCAGTTTTTTGACTGCATCATCATACTTTGTTCCGATATTAGATTTATCGGTAACATCTGTATTAACAATTATGATGATTTGATGTTTGAAATGATCGAACACAATAATGGTTTTGTAAAAACCAAGAATTGAATCCGGTGCGATAGAATTAGAATTAGGATCGTACTCTATAACATCTTCAATTAGAGAAATATTTTCAAAGCCAATATATCCTACTATTCCGCCGGTGAAATAGGGAAGTTCTTCAATATGAGGGTAATGGAATCCGGCAACCTTAGACTTTAAATAATCAAATAAATTACAGTTTTGTTTCTCAGTCCGTTCACGGGTTTTTACAGTTAATTCCATGTGAACATTTGAGATGACTTCTGAAGGGTCAAGTCCTATAAATGAATATCTTGCAAGTCTGCCTATGCCTTCAACCGATTCCAGCAGGAAGGATGTAGAATTATGCATTCTAAGCTTTAGATAAGCCAGAACGGGAGTCAGCATATCGGCTGAAATTATTTCGTAAACCGGAACAAAATTATAATCTGCCGCTAATTTTTCAAATTGTTTATAATCCATAAAAGTTAATCCTTATATAACAAAAAACCCTTCTCAGTGATAACTAAGAAGGGTTCTGATTGAAATTCTATATTAATTAGTTTATGTCACTGAATTTACATGAGTATAGTTATTCCACCACCACCAAAGTTTATTGATTTGTGATCGGTATGTAATTTGATTGTTTTTCATCTTGGGCGCAAAGATAGTAAATAAAATTCCCATTTGTCAAGCCATTAAACCAGTTTGACATTAATTGTAATTTCCATAAATTAGCCAATAGATGTATTGATCTGTTGCTATTTAGGGGTTTGATTGTAGAACATTGAATAAAAAAATAAAAATAAATAGACATAATAACCATGGCTATATTTACAAATATTCCAGACGAAATAATAAGTGGATTTAAAAAAATTATTACACTTGACGAATCCGATTTTAAACAATTATCAGATTCGCTTGACAAAATTGATTTTGGTCTAATGCGGTCAGCTTTTTCAAAACAACTTGTATCTTCTTTTAAAAATCTATCGTCCATTGATGCTTCAAATATTTTAGATGCTCTAAGTACATTATTAATGATTAGTGAGCGAAAAGGAATTCTTTGTGGAGATGTCATTGATGACTTCGCAAAAAGTATAAATGAAAACGAAAAAATTGATTTTAAAATAGAACCAAATTTAATAGATAAGTTTAAGAAGAGATTGTTGGAACTTTTAGGTAATGAAAAAGTGTTTAATTCTGTAAAATCTTCTGAGCTATATGCAGGACATGAAAAATTATTCAGCTCTGTACAGATTTTTACAGACATTCGTCCAGTTTATATAAATTCCGATGAATTACCGAAAACTGCTATAATAAGTACTACATTGAGACTAAATTATTTTGATGGTGAGTCTAATAAAGTTATTTATATTGCAATTGACGAAAAAGACATAAAGTCCATTAAAAAAGCTATTGAATTTGCCGAAAATCAAATTAATTGTTTTAGTAATATGTTAGATAAAATGAATGTTAAAAAAATAAAAATTGAGGGTGAAGAATAATGGAGAGGCCAGAAATTTCTGATAAAACTATAGATGATATTCTTCCCTCCAAAGGGAATATTGCAACAAAAATACATGAACTTCCTTATTCAGCAAAAGAAAGAATATATGTTAGTTGGAATGCGCGCGAAATTGAAAAAATAATTACTGTACATCTCAGTGAATTTATACCCAAAAAAGAAAGTGCAATAAAATTAAAATTTCAAGAACTTTGTACAAAATGGAAAATAGAAACAATCACTTGCGCTTCGCCAACTAAAAAATATCTAAATGAAAATTATTTGAAAATAATAAAACTTGGAGAAAAAGTAATACCCTTTATTCTTCAAGAAATGAAGCGAGACCCAGATGATTGGTTCCTTGCCCTTAGAATTCTTTCCGAAACCAATCCAGTAAATCCAGAGGAATCAAAAAATTTTAGACTTGCAACAGATGCATGGATAAAGTGGGGAGAAGAAAATAAACTGATATGACATGTGGAATATCCATGCCCCCTTCTTTAGTAAATTACTATTGGGAAAATTTACACGACAATAATGGGGAGAAAAAAAGTGCTTATGACTCGATTTATAATTGTATTGCTTTTGTTGCTGGATTAAAAATAACAAAAATGTGGCCTATTAAAGAAGATGGCTATTATTGGCCTGATGGATTCCCATTAGAAGAAAGTGTTGAAAACTTTATTAATACTTTTAGGAAAGCTTATGGTTATGAATTATGTGAATCAAATTCTTTAGAAAGTGGATATGAAAAAATAGCCCTATATGTAAAAGAAAACGAGCCAACACATATGGCAAAACAATTGCATAATGGTAAATGGATAAGTAAATTAGGCAGTTATGAAGACATAGAACATAATTCACCGGAAGTGTTGAATGGACGTGCATATGGTGAGGCAGCTTATTTTATGCGAAGGGTTATAAATGAATAATGAGAATAAATTTTTTTTGATAAAATTATTAAAACCATTATTCAAAATCCTTTGATTTCAAACAAACAAAAGTCTATAAAAAATAACATCTTTCATGACTACTTATGTTTATAGCAATTACGATGGGGCATTAAACAATTAAAGATCTAAAAATTATACAATCTCCAATTATTTAACATCAAGCAAAAACCACGATTTTATTTCCTCATAATTTTTTTTTTCAGACTTATAAGAATACTCATTTGTCTTTGGTGAATATGTGTAATCTTTATACCATTCTTTTGCATTACCAATTATCTCTTCAATTGCGTCAAAAATAATATTCAGTTCGGTATCAGTCATTGTAGGATGAAANNATACGTTTGGAACGTGTTGGGTCTACATGAAGAAGATAATGTCCGTAAGTTCCTGCGCATGAGCAGCCGCCCCTTGATTGAATTCCGTAGCGGTCGTTCAATAGTTTAACCATTAAATTGTAATGAATATCCTCGACGTAAAATGAAATTACACCCAAACGGTCAGTTACTTCCTGAGCTAAAACATGAAGCGATGGAATTTTTGAAAACCGGTTAAATGCGGCTGTAAGCATTTCATTTTCTATTGCAGCCATTTTCTCACAATTCATTTCTTCTTTAAGTTTAATGGCTAAAGCAGTTTTGATAGCCTGAATAAAACCCGGTGTGCCGCCATCTTCACGCAGCTCAATATCCTCAATATATTTATGCTGCCCCCAGGGGTTTGTCCAATCAACAGTACCGCCGCCNNCCAAGAAATTTATGGGGTGAAAAAAATATAGCATCAATTTTTTCCATTGGATCTGCGGGATGCATATCAATTTTAACATAGGGTGCAGATGCGGCAAAATCCACAAAGCAATATCCATCATGCTCATGCATCATCTTTGCCATTGTATGATAAGGAGAGTGAATTCCCGTAACATTGGATGCAGCAGTGAACGACCCGATTTTAAATTGTCTATGACTGTAAAGTTTTAATAGTTTTTCCAAATGATCGAGATTTATTAATCCAAGATTATCCGGCTCAATAATTACAACATCACAAATTGTTTCCAACCAGGAAGTTTGGTTTGAATGGTGTTCCATGTGTGTTAAAAAAACAACCGGTTTCTCTTCTTTGGGAATGCTGGTATATTTTTGAAGCTGCTCGCAGACTCGCAAACCCAGGATTCTCTGGAATTTATTAATGGAAGATGTCATTCCATAACCGGCAAACATAATTACATCATCATGCCCGGCATTTACATGTTTTTTTATTATGTGTTTTGCTTCAAGATAAGCCTCTGTCATTAATGTGCCTGTGACTGAAGCTTCGGAATGAGTATTGCCAACAAACGGATAAAATTTTTCTTCTAAAATATTTTCAATAGGTTTATAAAGCCGTCCGCTTGCTATCCAATCGGCATAAATAATTTTTTTTCTGCCAAACGGAGAGTCAAATTCCTGGTTTATACCAATTATATTATTTCTGAACTTTTTAAAATATTTATCAAGCGACATAATTAGTTTTTCTTTTTGAGAAATATAATGTTTTTGAGAGTCAATTTAAGGAGGGAAGATAATATTTTATTATAAATAGAATGAAATAATTTCAAATTTATAAAAAAGATGCTTAAACAAGTAAAAACTTTTTATAAATGGTTTTGGTTTAAGAAGGATTAGATTTTTCATATTAGTAATTATGAGAATTATTATAGTAAAATTTATAATTCTCATTAAAATCAAAAAAAACACAAAAAGCGGTTGAATCTTTTATTCCAAACTCATTAAAATAATAAACATTGCCATAGAAATATAAATAATATTTTTTGGATTGTATTCTATCATACCACTCTTGAGAAAGTAATTTAGTATCTACCCATGAAAGATAAATTTTTTTTGATGGAGCTAATGGTGGAGACTTTATAATTTTACCTGGAGGAAATAATCCATCATAATATGGTTTGGAATGAAGATTCACTGAAGTATAATATGATATATTTTTAGCTAAAGCATTACCATTATTTTCTAATGTACAATGAAGTGAGACGTGCTTATTAGGAAGTAATGTATCCATTACAAATTCACTTATGGAAAGAATAGGCTTATATATTGATTTAAAATCTTTATTAACCATTTCAAGTTTTTTTATAGTATTTGATTTTACAGGTAAATTTAAAGACTTAATCCTTTGTAGTGAATCATTTAAAATTGTGATTAAGGTATCTTTTGATAAAGGAATTGTTCTAGGATTATTAGGCGAAACAGTTGATGATTTGAAAAAAAGTTGAAAAGATATGATTGCAAAAAAAATAATGCTTATAGTTATGCCAATCCAATATTGGTAATTATTGAGTTGCATTCTATATTTGTTGAAATGAAGAATTATTAAAACGGAAACGATAAGAAAAGTAATAATAACAGCAATTTGTTTTTCAAAAAGACCATTCGCTACAAATATACCGAGCCCTAAAAAAATTACTGCTAACAGAATCCCAAGAAACGGTTTTTTAAAATAGCGATTCCTGTTATCATTAGGTTTTGTTGGGGGAGTATTGTAACTGGTATATTTTTGTATCTCATTTAACATTTATTTGCGATTTATAAATAATCTACTATCTCAACAACTTAACGTATAGGAAAATCTTTCAATATTGTGAATATGTCTATTATTATAAAGAAATTCAAATTCATCAACGTCTTGATCAAGATTTTTAAGCAAGTTGGTTTGTTAAACCTATGGTTCCGTTATTTTATTAAATTCAAAATCCAGGTAGAAATTGTATCTAAAAATCCTGGCACAAATTCTTTTTTCAGCTCTGAATATTCTCCCGGACTACCGGCTGTTGCTAACTGGTAAAGATGATTTGCTTTTGGAAACACAACAGTCTTGAAGTTTTTATTACCGCTTACTGCGAGCGCTTCTTCTACTTTCGGTTTGTTTTGATTGGTAGGTACCTGCAGATCAAGTTCACCATATAAAAGAAGGACAGGCACATTTACTTTTTTCCATCCTTCTGCCGGATCATATTTAGCATAAAAATGGAACCATGGATTATTAAAGATCATTATTTGCGACTGCACAGTTGAATTAATGTATGCTTTTTTATCCTTTATAGATTTTCTCACATTAGCGCTTAACGATGCATAATCTTTTTCAGCGAAAGCTTCTATATCACCACGGATATTGTTCAAGTCTTTATCCGTTACCAAAGCGTTATTTATTTTTCTCTGAAGGTCTAAATTTTGCTCGATTAAGTTATTTGGAACGTTGCCAGTTTTTAATATTAATTTCTGCTGTTCTATTAAAACATCAGCACCAGGGACACCTGGACCGGACATTGAAACAATGAATGCAACTTCCCTGGAATTTGAAGCTGCAATTGATGCTATCATAGCGCCTTCACTATGCCCAAGCAGACCAATCTTCGTGCGATCAATATTTTTTTGTTTTTTCAAAAACTCAATTGCCGCAAGAGCATCATTTGCAAAATCTTCAGTTGTGGAACGCATTGTGTTCCCAGTTGATCCTCCAACCCCGCGGTCATCATAACGCAAAACAGCAATACCATGACGGGTAAGATAATCTGCAATCTTCTGAAATATTTTAAACCCGGAAACATCTTCATCACGGCTCTGAGGTCCATTGCCTGTCAGCAAAATAACAGCGGGATATTTATTTTCTTCTTTAGGAATTGTTAAAGTACCAGATAATAATATCTGTCCGCTCTTAAATGCAATTTCATCTTCATTGTATGGGAGCGGTTCATTTGGCAGAGGAGAAGTTGACTGTATATTCTTGTGTTCCTTGCTTCTTCCAAGGAAGAATATTCCTTTTATACCAGCCTGAACAACAGTTCCCTTTATTGAATCAGCCATTAAATTACCATCGAACTTAGCTATACCGGATTGGCTTAGTAATTCAAAGTGTATTTTATTTTTAATTATAGAAAAGTTGGGAAGAATGTAATCTTTTAGATCCTGAGAGGGGATGCTAAAATGTCCTTCTAAATTTTTGTCATTGTTAATAATATTAAGATGAATTTTCAAATCCATTGTCAGCATTTTAATTTTGCCGTCCCAATTTCCCAAAAATGATTTTTGACAATAGGCTGTTATACTTAATGCAAACAAGAAAAATAAAACTATCTTAATATTTTTCATCCTTTCTCCATAAAGTTATTTCATTTAATCACTTAAGAAAAATAGTCAGTTTAAAATAAAAAAGCCCCGTTGAACGGGGCTAAATTTTTAATAAAATTATCAGCCAAGATAGGCTTTAAGGTTTTTACTGCGTGTTGAATGACGCAGTCTTATCAAAGCTTTTTCTTTTATCTGTCTTACGCGCTCGCGTGTAAGATTTAATTTTTCGCCTATTTCTTCAAGAGTAAGAGAGTGTTCCTTGCCTAAGCCAAAATATAACCTAATTACCTCAGCTTCTCTTTCAGTCAATGTAGAAAGCGATCTTTCAATTTCCGCTTTTAAAGATTCTTTCATCAAAGTGTTATCAGGTGAAGGCTGGTCTTCATTAGGCATAACATCAAGAAGACTGTTGTTATTATCTTCACTATGAGCAAAAGGAGCATCCATAGAGACGTGTCTTCCGGCAATCTGCATTGCGTAGGTTACATCAGAAACGTCCATATCAAGCTGTTCTGCAATTTCTTCAGGACTTGGTCTTCTTTCATATTCCTGTTCAAGCTGGCTTAAAGCCTTACCCATTTTATTTAAGGCACCAACCCTATTCAAAGGAAGACGAACCATTCTAGATTGTTCTGCAATTGCCTGCATAATAGACTGACGAATCCACCAAACTGCATAAGAAATAAATTTGAATCCCCTGGTTTCGTCGAATCTTCTACCTGCTTTTATAAGACCAAGATTCCCTTCATTAATCAAATCTCCCAAAGGAAGTCCCTGGTTTTGATATTGTTTAGCAACGCTTACAACAAATCTTAAATTTGCTTTAGTAAGTTTTTCTAATGCAAATTGATCTCCTTTTTTAATTCTAATAGCGAGTTCAATTTCCTCGTTAGGAGTTAAGAGATCAACTTTTCCAATTTCTTGAAGGTACTGGTCTAAAGATTTACTCTCGCGGTTTGTGAATTGCTTAGTAATCTTCAATTCTAAATCTCTCCTTAATTATTAATAACTAATTAAATCTACATTGTACTCTTAATTAAGATTCTTAGTTTATTACACTTTTTAATGAAATAAAGTTCCTTTAGAGAACAAAAACAACTTTCTCTATTCTTTATCTCTCCTTACTTAATATTGTGAAATAAAGGAGGCCCAAAAGAGAGTACATGAATGTATCAACAGCTTTTGCTGGGTTTGTATATATAAAATCACGATGCGAAAATAATAAAATTTTATGCAATTGTCTACAAAAATATTCGCTAAGCCCGCTATTTTCTGTAACTTAGCGCACAAGATTAAATTGTCTAGTTTTCATGAAATTGAAAAAGATTAATATTACTTGGATTCTTTTGTCTTTCTAATTTGAATTTATTAGTAATTTTTTTCTTACCTAAAGTCTTAACATAACCTCTTTTTTCAGCATATTGATATAAAATAGCATAAAGCATTTTACGGGCTCTATGAAGGCGTGACCTTACGGTACCAATAGGGCAATCAAGAAAATCTGCAATTTCCTCATAAGTATATCCTTCAATATCGCTTAAAAACACAATAGTTCTAAAATCATCCGGTAAAACTGATAGAGCTTTTGCCAATTCGTCATCAAGCACATCGCTAAATGCATCACCCTGAAAATGTGACGATTTAACCTGGTCTGCTTTTATATTTTCATAAAAATTTTGCACATCCTCATAATCTACTTTTTCGGGCTCAGATGCATGTTTTCTATAGTTATTAATGAAAGAGTTCTTCATTATTTGGAAAAGCCATGCTTTTGCATTTGTACCTTTCTCAAATTTATCAAAAAATCTGAATGCTTTTAACAGGGTATCCTGAACTAGATCTTCAGATTCATCCAGGTCATTTGTCATTTTAAGTGCAAAACTTTTTAATGCATTCATATGAGGAACAATCTCATTTTCAAAATCCTTATACTTTATCTCCAACTGAGGATTTTCTTCAGCAATTATTTTCTTCATAGTTCAAAACCCTTTCTATCTTATATGATTTAGAACGATTTTGAAATGAAGAAAGTTCACGGAATTGTAATAAAGGTTATAAGAGAGGATTAAAAAGGATCTATGCTGAGACTGTTAATACTGTTCACGACCTACACCGGAAAGTATACTACGTTTTTACAAAAAAAGAGACGCCCCGTCATGTCTGGAAAAGCATGCGATGCGTCTCAAAAGAATTTCTAAAATTTATTTGCTTGATAAAAGTTTTGTGCCGTCTTCACTTAAGTTTTTCATATATTTTTCAGGATCTTTCGCGAATTTTTTCTCACACCCGGCACAGCAGAAGCCAATTACTTTATCTTTGTATACTGTTGTTGGGGCATCGGCATCTACTTCTTCACCCATTACAGGACAAACTTTGTTCCATGCTTTAGCAACAGCTTGATCTTTTGAAGTTTCTTTTTTATCAGTCATTTTAGAATCGCAAGCCGTTTTCATTTTTGTTTTCCCACTATCGGAACAGCAAGAGGACTTATCTTGCGCAAAAACTGAAACCGAAAATGTGATTAATAAAAGGAACAACATTTTCATTACACTTTTTTGCTTCAACATATTAACTCCATTTTATAGTGATTTATAAAATCTTTTTTAATCTCTAATTCCCCGACGCTTGCGTCGTGGGTTACAACTTTTTGCAAAGGGAATATATCACCTAGATACCCCGCTGCTTGCGGCGGGGAGCTTCATTCTTTTTCAAAAGCAAATTTAATAATAGTGTATGCAAAATTATGGAATAAATTTTATAAGCAAACAACAAGAATGCATCTTTATTTAACCTTAAAACCATGCTTCTTAAGAGTTGTTCCAGCCACTTTAAGAGTAACTTCTTTCAGTTCCATTCCGCAAAGAGGGCATCTACCCGGTTTATCAGAAATTACATTCCAGTCCATCTGATCCTGGAACACCTTGCCGTCTTTGTTTTTATCAATTGCTTTCAGATCAATTATGTCTTTACGAACAATATCGTCTGCTTTTGCAGTATCTTTTTTCATTTCCATTTTAGTATGTTCATGTATGTGGGTTTGCGCATAGATTACAATATTAGACATTGCAGTTAATGTGCACATGATTAAAAGAATTTTAAGCGATTTCATTTTATTGCTCCTTCTATATATTTGTTAAGAATTATACATTATAAGATTATGTTACATTTTCATACCTTCCATTCCGCCGGAAGAAGATTTCTTTGCAGGTATTGAACTTTCATTTTGAGGATTTGCTGACATTCCTGTTTTAAGCTGGCTTTCTGAATCAATTAAGAATCCGCCGGTTGCTGCTATTACATCTCCTTCTTTAATACCTGATAAAATTTGATATTTATCGCCAAAACGATTTCCAATCTGCACGCTCCGGGCTTCAAACATACCATCGCCCGTTTTAGTCCATACAACAGCTCTTTTGCCGGCAATAATCACAGCATCAGAGGGAACTAGTAAGCCCTGTCCACCGGAATTACTGAAAACTGTTTCACCATACATCTGCGGTTTAAGCTTACCACCGTAACTTGAGAATTCGCTTCTAATTTTTACAGTCCGTGTTTGGGAATTAATCACAGGATAAATAAAAGTTACCCTGCCGTTGAACTCTTCACCGGGGTAAGCCCGCAGATGAAGTTTAACAGGGCTACCTACTTTTATACCGGACAAATTATTTTCATATACTTCGGCAATGTTCCATAGAGTTGAAAGTTCAGCAACATCATAAATTGCCATGCCTTCATTAACATAAACGCCTTCCTGTACTCTCTTTTCTATTACAGTTCCGCTTACCTGGGAAAAGTATGTTAATGTTAGATTTATTTCCCGTGTCTTTTCAAGAGATTGGATTTGTTCTGAAGTCAATCCAAAGATTTCCAATTTCTTTTTTGATGCATTCAGCAGGGAAGGGGAGTTGGATGAATTATTTAACGCGATTAAATATTCATTTTGTGCTTGCACTAAATCAGGACTATAAATTTCAAATAACGGCTGACCTTTTTTTATATAGTCCCCGGTTTTATCAACAAACAATTTTTCAATTCTGCCGTTGAACTTTGCGGAGATTGTCTTACGGTTGTTCTCAACAAAATCCATATAACTGTAAGCTGTAACCTGATCTTGAAGATTTTCTTTCATAACAACTATTGTTGATACATTAGCGAGAATTTGTTTTTTGCCGCTAAGTGTAATCATATCAGTCATATCTTTACCGCTTGCAGGTTCTTCTTTTTCATCAGCAACTTTTTTTATTAGATCCATTCCACAAATCGGGCAAACACCTGGTCCATCCTTGTGGACTTGCGGATGCATTGAACAAGTCCAATAGTCTTTTTCTTTGACTACAGTGTTTCCTTGTTTGCTGCTTTCATCAGTTTTGGAACATCCTGAGATAGCCAGGGCAACTACAATCATTGGGATGAAAAGAAGACTTACTATTTTCATTTTTGTTCCTCTATTAATACTAATTAAATTTTTCATAATATCACCTATAACTTTTTGAGGGTTGTGCCTACCATCAATTCAATTTCCGCGAGTGACATCCGGATATCAGCTTTTGACATATAATAATTCATCTGCTGCATTAACAACATGCGGAAAGAATCAATTACTGTTGTAACACCAGTCCTGTTATTCTGATATGCCGATACCTGCGATTCAGCGGCTTTACTGTAAAGCGGAATAACTTTTTCGCTGTAAAGTTTTGTTAAATCAGCAGCGGTGTTGTATTTAACAAGCGCGGCTTTCAATTGAGAATTCATCTCGCGCTGCATATCATTCTTTTCATATTCAATACTGCTGATTCCAGCAAATAATTCCTGTTCTTTCGCCTTGTATTTATTAATTGACCAGGGCGCAAACGGAAGATTAATAGAGAACATCAGTGAATACATTGTCTCAACTTTCGGATCTAGCATTGAAAGATCACTTTTAGATGTTAATATCATTCCCTGTGGCATTCTCATAAACATACCTTGAACCATCAAATCCGGAATAAGCTCGCGGTTATTAGCGTCAATCATAGCTTTATTCATTTCAATCATACTACCCATTTTTTTAAGAGCCGGATTGAAATTACCGAGCAGTTCTTCCAATTTTGACTGAGAAGAAGAGAGAGAATCTGCTGAAAAATCAGTAATAGCATAAACATCTTTCGAATCAAGGTCACGTCCCAGAAGTTTATTGAGTTTGTAAATCTCAGCTTCTTTCTGTTTCTCCAAAATTAATAGCTGTGTTTCGTTTGTGGCAATTTCACCCTGGAGAGTTAGAACATCCGCTTGATTGATCTTGTTTGTGTAGTATAACGATTCAGTTGATTTGATTACTTCGTTTATAAGAGAAATACTTTTCTTCTGAACTTCGATCTTTCTGTCTATCAGCCAGAGTGTATAGTAAGACATTTTTACAGCCGCGGTAAGATTGATTAAATATATCTCAAAGTTGTTGCCTTCTACGAGAGTATTCTTCCTCTCCACTTCTGCCATTGCATTTAACTTTCCGCCAAGAGGGAACATCTGTGACAGCGCAAAGTTGTTCGAGTTCGATTGATTAAAAATATCTGCCGAGTTAGTGGGTATTTGCGAAAACTCAACAGAAAAATTTGGTGCGGGAAGTGTATTAACAGATTCGGTTCTCTTTTCAGAAGCGGTTATTTTGTACTGCAATGATTTTAACTGCGGATTATTTCTAATAGCTTCGGCAACCAAAGAATCAACAGACTGGGCATTTATGCTTGTGTTAAGTGTTAATAAAAAGATTAACATGGAGAACACAGAGAGCACAGAGGCGCACATAGTATTCTTCTGATAATTCTTCACCCGCCACGGTGGGCAAGTTCTCCATTCACCATTCACCATTCTCAATTCTCCATTCTCCATTATTTTTCTCCCTCCCTCATCCATCCAGCCATTTTAGACATTTCAAGTTTTCCTTTTTTTAGTGCGTGTTCCTTCATAATAGCAAATAAAATTGGAGTAACTACAAGCACGTGAATGGCAGACGTAAGCAAGCCGCCAATCATAGGCGCTGTTAATGGTTTCATTACATCGGCGCCTGTGCCGTTTGACCACATAATAGGAATTAATCCAACCATAGCAGTAAATACTGTCATCAGTTTAGGTCTAAGTCTTAAAACTGAACCTTCGACCGTTGCCTCGTAAATATCCTGATTGGTAATTGGTCCGCGTAAGCCTTTCTCATGTGCATGTAATCTTTTATCAAGCGCTTCGTGCAGGTAGATAACCATTATAACTCCGGTTTCAGTTGCAATTCCGTATAAAGCGATGAAACCCACCCAGACAGCAACTGAAAAATTATAACCGAGAATGTAAATCATATATTCGCCGCCGATGAGAGCAAATGGAACTGAAAGCATAACAACACCGGCTTCCACGTAATCTTTAAGAGTAAAGAATAGAAGGAAAAAGATCACTAGGAAAACAACCGGCATAATTATTTCAATAGTCTGCTGTGCCCGGACTTTACTTTCATACTGTCCGCTCCAGGTATAAGAGTAGCCGGAAGGAAGTTTCAGTCCATTTTCGACAATTTTTTTAGCATCTACCATTACGCTGCCCATATCGCGTCCGCGCGTATTCATAAATACTATTGAGCGAAGCATTCCGTTTTCACTACTGATCATAGGAGGACCTGTTACTAAATTTATATCAGCTAATTCAGCAAGAGGCAAATAAGTTATAGCGTTTTGATTTGTGCTTGTAAGCGAAAAATCATTTTGAGTATTTGATGCTTGTGTAATAACGCCTGCCTGTCCGGTAGGCAGGTTTGAACCACCCATAGAAGGGGACATTCCGCCGGAATTATTTTTACCGCTGCCCATTGAATTAGATGAAGATTGAACAGCCATAGGTGCCGATAACGCAACGGGAACAATTAAACTTTTCAGCTCTTCAACATTATCGCGGTAATCTTTTTGATAACGCATTCTTATCGGAAAGCGCATTCGTCCGTCAATTACAATTCCAAGATTTTGTCCACCGATAGCGGTTTCAATTATATCTTGAAGATCGCGGATATTAACACCATACCGGGCAGCCGATGCCCGTTTAATATTAATATCGAGATAGTAACCATTCTGTACGCGTTCAGCAACAACATCGGCAGCGCCGTTAACTTTCTTTAATAAATTTTCAGCTTTAATGGCATATGTTTCAAGTGTATCGAGATTTGGTCCGAAGATTTTAAATCCAATATCGGTTCTGACACCTGTAGACAGCATATTGATTCTATTGATGATAGGCTGGGTCCAGCCGTTACGCACACCTGGAATTTGTAATTTTGAATCAAGCTCAGCAACAATATCCTGCTTGGTAATACCGTGCCGCCACTCATTCTTTGGTTTAAGCAAGATAATAGTTTCAATCATACTCAATGGAGCATTGTCAGTTGCAGTTTCAGCGCGTCCCGTCTTTCCAAGTACATGATGAACTTCGGGAACCGACTTAATTATTTTATCCTGCTCCTGTAAAATTCTGTTCACTTCCGTAATAGATGCACCCGGCATAGTAACCGGCATATAAAGGATAGAACCTTCATCAAGCGGAGGCATAAATTCACTGCCAGTATTAAGAATCATAGAAATAGTTATTAATAGAGCAATAACATTAATTGCGATTGTAATTTTTCTATGTTTGAGCACCCAATGAATTACCGGGGCATAAAGATTAATGAAAAACCGAGTGGTTGGATTTTTGTCTTCCGGTTTGAATTTACCGCGCATCAACATAGTCATCAGAACAGGAATGAGAGAGATAACTACAATTGCGGAACCGATCATAGCAAATGATTTTGTGTATGCAAGCGGGTGAAACATTTTGCCTTCCTGACCCGTAAGTAAAAACACAGGAAGGAAGGAAGTGAGAATTATCAACTCAGAAAAGAAAATTGCCCTGCCAACCTGTTTTGCTGAATCAATCGAAATCTTTTTGTATTCATCCGGAGTCAGGTGTTTTTTCTCTTCCAACGCTTTTGCCAAATTGCGGTATGCATTTTCTACGAGCACAATGGAGGAGTCTACTATTACTCCAACTGCAAGTATAATTCCTCCAAGAGACATAATATTTGACGAGATTCCAAAGAGATACATTAAAATAAACGCGATCAGAATTGAAATAGGAAGTTCGATAAGAATTCGTACGATGCTTCTAAAATGAAGCAGGAAAATCATAACCATAATTGAAACGGTAATTGACGCTTCTATCAAAGCTCTCTCCAATGTTCCAACTGCTTCTTTAATCAATGTGCTTCTATCATAAGAAGTTACAATTTCAACACCGGGAGGGAGACCAGGTGAGATTTCTTTAATTTTTTCTTTTACTTTATCAATAACATTTTGCGCATTCTCGCCTGTGCGCATAACGATAATACCACCGACAGTTTGTCCTTCACCATTTTTATCAAGCGCACCTCTTCTTATATCACCGCCTAATGAAACAGAAGCAATATTTTTAATAAGTACCGGGATTCCATTCGATGCGGTTTTAATGACAGTGTTTTCAATATCTTCTTTCGATTGAATGTAGCCCTGACCGCGCACGAAATATTCTGCATCGCTTACTTCTAGGATTTTTCCGCCGACTTCATTGTTGCTTCTTTGAACGGCATTAACAACGTCGGATACGGTTAGGTTGTATGCACGGAGATCAGTTGGGTTAACATCAACCTGGTATTGTTTTACAAACCCTCCAATGCTTGCTACTTCCGCAACGCCGTCTACTGAAGATAATTTGTAGCGGATATACCAATCCTGGACTGCGCGAAGAGCGCCCAGATCGTATCCCTTGCCTTCAACAGTATACCAATAAACATGTCCAACGCCGGATCCATCCGGACCAAGTGAAGGCACTACACCGGAAGGCAGTTGAGCCTGGATAGTATTCATCCTTTCAAGTACGCGTGTGCGGGCAAAGTAGGTATCAACGCCATCTTCAAAGACAACGAATACGAAGGACATACCAAACATTGAAGTGGCACGTACAGCCTTTACATGCGGCAAACCCTGTAATCCGGAAACGATTGGATAAGTAACCTGGTTTTCAATTATCTGGGGAGAACGGCCCATCCATTCTGTATAAATGATCACCTGGTTTTCCGAAAGATCAGGAATAGCATCAACAGGCAGATTAACAACACTGTAAATACCGAATCCGATAACTAACAGATAAAGTAAAATGACAATGAACCTGTTGTTTGCAGACCAGTCAATAATTTTTTCTATCATATACTTCTCTTTTTTTGATTTTAAATTCTCTACTTTGAAATTGAATCCACAAGCATTCTTAATAGATAGAGATTTTCGACGACTGGATTAATTCCAATCCTTACTTGAAAAAGGGAAGTAAGATCAAATTAGAAGAGATGAAAAAGAAAGATATATAGGGGGACTATTTATTCTGAATTCGTTTTCAGATAACTCAACTTTAATTTTTTCAACCGGCTGAGTAATTTGCAGGTTGACCAGGCTCATCATTTCGTATTTATGAATTTCATAACTCTTGTAAAAAGTAAATGAGTTATCATCGGAAGTCTGGTGAACACAATTGCAGCTTGAAAATTTCAAAATATTTTTGGTATTCAATTCAGTATTACAACTGCCGTCATTTTCATCTTTGCAGCAGCAATGTTTAACCGATCTTTGCTTAAAGGTATGGCAGCATTTTGCAGGATTGCACAGCAGCACAATATTAAATGCTGTTAAGTGTAACGAAAGCAGTAAAAGAGTTACGACTTTTAATTTATGTATTTTACTTATTATCAATATTTCTTTTCAATTTTCTTGTATAAAATAGAATTTTTTCGAACAATAAAAAAAGTAATTTTTGAATCACTTAATTAAACAATAAAAATGGCACTTTTGTTTCAAATGTGGTGGGAATTATTTCCTAATGGACAAGCTTACCAGCTTCTGTGTACTACTTCAGTAATTCGGTAACGGTTCTGAGTCTCGTAAACTTCAGGATTTTTTGTCATTCTTATGATTTTTTTCAGAACCTTTTTTGCAAAAAATATCAATTCTCCTTTTAATACTGGTCCTAAACTTTCCAACAATTCTCACCAATTCTCATCCATTTTTTATCCCAATTTCCACCCCATTTTCACCCTGTTTTTATCCAATTTTTGTCCCATTTTTTCACCATTAGGCATCAATGGAATAGTCAGTATGTCAAAGAACTTTTTTCAGGACGAGACATTTTCCCGTTTTCTCCCTCTCCTTTTTTTAAGCTTGTCCCGTGCTTTTTGCGGGGGAGAGGGTCGCGGTGAGGTCCTTCGCGAATATTCAAAACATCTTTAAAAAATAATTTTGAACTGTTCAAAAAACTTGTCCTGAGCGTAGCCGAAGGGTTACACAACTTTTTTTGTACACCAGTGTATTAATAAAATATAACTCCTGTGTTACCTAAATACTGAAGAATTACACTTCGGCAGGCACGTTCAGATTTTTAACCCGTCATAAAGACATTGCCGGGTAAACGCAATTCTTTTTAGGTGCCCAACAATCTGTTAGCTAACGGAGGCAGACAAGCGGGACAGGCTGTGGCGGGCTTAAAAACGCTTTCGGCTTGGGGTATTAGTTATGCTTACCTTTATCATATGCGAATATTTATTTAATAAAATAGTGTATCCCTATTGATACGATAGATAAAAGTATCAGTAATAGAATCAAAACATTCTGTTTCTTATATAGTTTCTTTTGTTCTTGAAATCTCTTGTCGATCTTTGAAGTCATTGAATTGAAACTAGAAGTAAGTGTAGATTCAAAAACTCTTTGAATTTGTTTCCCTTCATCTCTTATTTCAAGCTGAATATCAGATTTGTGTTTTTCTAAACGAGAAAATATTGAACTGTCCAATTCTTTCTGAAATTTTTTATTATCCTCATAAATCTCTTTTATCCTAGTATTCAAAACAGATTCAAGTTTTTCGAGCTGCTTAAAAGATTCATCAAGATGCTTTTTTATTTCTTGGATAATACTTGATAAGTTAGAATTATTATGCTCCAATGAAATTAGATTGTCTGAAATATCCTTTTTTAATTTACCTATTTCAGAATACACCTTATTAAATTCAACTAGATTACTCGATTGATTATGCAATTCATTTATTGCATTATCCAGCTTTTCTAAATCCATTAGAAATCCTTTTATTTATTGTTTCTAATTTTTCATTTGTGATTTCAAGAATGACTTTCAAAGAATAATAATCTTCGATTTCCTTATAAATTTTATAAAGCATTTTCGATGAAGGGAAATACTTATATAATGACATTGCTAGTAAGTTTTTATTTTTCTTGTTAAGATTCTTACCAATAATTAGAACATTTGAAGTAATAAATTCTATCTCCTCTTGTCTGAATTTTTTTATTAGTTCTAATGAACTTTCAAAACGATTTTTGCCGTCGACGTTTTCGTAATCATCAAGCAATAATCTTAAAAGACCACTTATTAAATCCAATCCGGTATTATACATATAACTTTCTAGAAAGCGGCTAAGATTATCTCTTAAACTTTCTTGTTGTCTCTGAGTAATAAATTTATTTGTGCTTTTATTATTTTCAATTTGATAGAAGACTTCAAACCAATGCTCAAACTCACTGGAATTATCTGCAATGTGTTGAAGAATAAAACTGGACTGAGTGAATTTAAAATAGTTTTCTAATCTTATCTTGAATTCTTCTTTACTAATTATACCATCTGCTAAAGCACAAGAGTTTTCGTAAATGTTCTTAAGGGATTGCCGGCGGTTGTATGCAAAATTATCATAAGACCATTGAAGAAGTATTAAAATATATTTGTCTATTTCTGAATATCCTTCAGGAGCATTAAATATTTTTTTATAATTAGAATATTTTTCTTCGGTCTCGATGGCGGAATATGAAAATTCAGCATCATACCTAGTAATTGTCTTTAATAATGATTGTTTAATCGATTCATCTGAATAGTTAGTGTAGTCAACTATAAATATTCCACTTCCAAAGAAATTTTCGATTGTCCAATCAGATATTATTCCAAGTTGGCTTAACCGATAAATTGCCTTTTCAAGAAATGCCTTTTTAGTATTAAGAGTTGCTCCATTAATTGTTACATTCATTTTGTAAGGGATGGAATACATTAAATGGAGATTTTTAATTAACTGAAATTCTTCTTTTATTATAGAAAGACTGCTTGCAAAAAGAAATAATTGTGTGTTAATATCACCATTAATATTTCTGATCAAGCCATAGCTTATTTGATAACCCCGATTAAGGTAACTCCGTTTTTCATTTGCAGATAATATTTTTTGCATAGCAATATTGCCAGTTGTATCACAAACGGTGTCCAAGAATCTTGAGAAGGGTGTTTCCCTCTGCCATACTTCATTTAGCATATCATTATTAGTCGTTTTTGTCAATAAAACATAGCATTTAGCTTTTTCACTACTAAACTTATACTTATCCCTACCAGCTCTCCCAGCTTCTTGATACAAGGCTTCCATTGAGGTTGGAATTCCATAATGAAATGTAAAGTAAATATTCCCCTTGTTAATCCCCATTCCAAATGCTTTCGTTGCCGTTAATAAATGAAACCTATCCTTTTTGAAATCATCTTGAGTACACTTCTTTTGTTCATCATATTCTTCTTCTGTCATTATTGGGTTGTTATTAATTTTTGGTGTAGTTCCGGAAAAGTATCTAACATCTTTTTCGAAGTAATTTTTTAATCTCAAGGATAATGGGTAACAGCCTTGTTTGCCATTTACAGTGGGTGTGAAAATTATACCACATTTGGATTCTGTATTATTTTGGTTAAATAGAGAAATTCTTTCATCCAATAAAGTAAGCTGTTGTAATAATACTTCTTCTTTATTGTTACCATCGTCAATAACTTCAAAATCCAATTCTTTTCTAGTATAATCTACTAAAGTCTTAATATTTTCTTGCTCTATTCCGAACTCTATTTGAATATCCTTGATTACATTTATTGATGCGGTTGCAGTTAATCCTATAAAATTAGAATTTGAGCATAATTTCTGAATTGTATTTGATAGGTTTAAATATGCAGTCCGAAAATCGTGCCCCCATTCTGAAAGACAATGGACTTCGTCAATAACTGCATAAGCTATATTAAAAGATTCTGCTACTTTAATAAAATACTTACGAAATGGTTTTACTTGAAATCGTTCCGGTGAAATAAAAATGAATAAGTATTTTCCATAAGCAAATTCATTTTGAATCCTTTCTTTGTCTTCCCCGTCATCATCGCTGGTAATGTTGTTGACTCTTGAAAAATAGACAATATCTAATTCAGCTTTTTGATCGTACATTAAAGATTTAATAGGGCAGACTACAAAACTTATTGCTGGCTGTAAAATTGCAGCTAATTGATAACAAACAGATTTTCCACTACCAGTTGGTAGAAGACCTATTGTATCTTTTCTTGAAAGTGCATTTGCGATAATCGATAGTTGACCTTCATTGAAAGTCAAGTTTTGAGTTTCTTGTAGAAATATATTATCCAATAAAAATAGTAAGGATTGAGAATCTGAGTTATCATCTCCGAATCGCAGATTATACACAAGGGGCGTTGTTGTCGATATACGGAAATAATCATAGTCTAAAAAGGAATGAAATACTAAATTATTACCATTTCCCTTCTTGAAATATAAATGTCTATCAAGATAATCAGTTCTTACAAATATTATATCGGGTTCAGTTTGAAATTCATCAGTATATCTTTTTAGTAGACTGAAATCAATCTTGATAACTTTAGATTCTTTAGAAAATTCAACTTTTGTTTTTACACTTCTCAGTGAATATTTTGGTTTTGTGAAAGATATTTTTTGCAACTTAAAAATATGTCCAAACCATAAAAACAAATCTTCAATAGACTCGTATGCAAAATTACTAATGTCTCTTTCCAATAATTCAATTTCCCATTCATTGCAGAAATCTAATTTACCATTTTCTAAAAGGTCTAAAATGAGTATTTGAAATCGCATTATTGCAGTCGCAATATAATAAGGGCTAGTTGGATTAATTCCTTTTTCGTAAACCTCTTTATAGTTTTCAAGAGAAATAAAAATCGCATCTTTTTTTCTTGGTTGACTTTCTCTAATGATTATTTTATCAATTCTTTTTTTAATGGAATCAATCTTATTTTGAAAAGCATCGTTTTCGATCTCTAGGTCATCAGTTGAAATTCTCACTGTCGATATTCCATATTTTTCTAAATGTTGGTCACGTCTTTTATCGTTTGCGTTATATCGATGTTGCCCACCATCAATCTCGATAACTAAAAAGGCTGGTGGCAAATAAAAGTCGACTTGTTGATTTTCAAATTCATTAACGGAGATTTGAGTTATTTCATTTATTGGAATTTCTGGTATAATTAATTGTTGAATAAATTTATGATTTGGAAAATATTTGGGAATCAATTCCTCATAAAACTTTTTGGCTGGGAAGTAATTACCTTTATCATCACCTCTGATAATTCTTTCCCATTTGGGCAATTCATTATCAATTAAAGCATGTGGTCGCTTAAATTCATTATATTTATGAATAGTCCCTATTTTTGATTGTAAATATTTTGATAAAAGTGTTGGTTTCCCTCTCTGTAGTATGTTTTTTAAAATACAAATTCCAGCAAGATATTCATTAGTGATTCTTTCTCCATTTAAATTCTGGATCACAAAATTGTGATTACTAAAAGAATAATTAGCAGAATATTTTTTCACTTTAATATTTTAGTATTTAATGGAACTGATTAGTAAGCATACTATTCCTTACACTGCACTCGATTTTTTTGAGTAACAAAAATACGATTGTGCTTTTCTTATCTATTTTAATAACGATGATAGTCTAACTGTTTCAAACCGAAAAGGGAAAGGAAATCTATATTATTTTATTTATTCCCGTCGCAAAAGAGGATTCACGAAAATATTTCAACTCCGTTTTCAATTTAGTTTTTACATTGGAAGTAGTCAATAATTTTTCTAGTGATTTTTCAACTGGTTGATAGTCAATCTGGCAACTTTGAAGATGAATTGAAATCAAAACATCTTCTAGTACATCCCCGACAAAAAACGTCTTCCGACAGAAGACGTCGGGACAAGCGGGACAAGCTGTGGCGAGCTTAGATATTTGTGCATTGATTGAATCCAATGCACAAAAACAAAACAATTTTGTGCATTATTCTATGTTTATTCTGGAAAATATTCCTAAATTCCACTCTGTAGTCCGCTTATTCTGGAAAATTTCTTCAAATATATTTTTTCTGGAAAATATTACGAGTAAACTTGCTTATTCTGGAAAATTATTACAATTTATATACCAATAAATAATTATTCTGGAAAATTTTTACAATGAGTGAACTAATATTTGCTTCTGCCAACCGGCAAGAGAATTACAAAATCTCTAAAATGATTCAAGAGAAGAAAATTATAAAGATAGCTCCGAGGATTTATACTACAAATTTAGAAGAAGAACCTTCTGAAATTGTTAGAAGAAATATACTGGAAATCCTGGGAAGTTTGTATCCCGGTTCTGTTTTAAGCCATCGCTCAGCTTTTGAATTCAAACCCACAAGTACAAATCAAATATTTGTTACTTACTCCTATACAAAAAAAATAAATTTGCCCGGTGTAACAATCAATTTTCTAGAAGGAAAAGGTCCCGTCGAAGGAGATAACAAATTATTTGGAGCGCTTTACGCCTCTTCCAAAGAAAGAGCGTTTCTTGAAAATCTTCAAATAACAAAAAAAGCTGGTCCCGATTCTAAATCTTTAAGCATTCCCCAGATCGAAGAAAAATTGGATGACATTCTAAGAATTAATGGTGAAGACGGATTGAATCGCATTCGCGATAGAGCAAGAGTATTGTCACAAATTTTAGAAATGCAAAAAGGATTTGAATTTCTTAATAAAATAATCGGTGCATTATTTACAACAAAACCTTCTAAAATTTTGAAATCCGATTTAGCTCTTTCTCGAGCAGCCGGTCTCCCTTATGATAGAAACAGAATAGAACTATTTGAGATTTTATTTACCTACCTCCACAACAATGAATTTAAGGATCGGCCAGAAAATAATTCTACTCCAAATTCATTTAGAAACTACGCTTTCTTTGAAGCTTATTTTTCCAACTATATTGAAGGAACTGTCTTTGAAGTGTCCGAAGCTAAAAGAATAATTGATACCGGAATTCCTTTGCCTGCACGTAGTGATGATTCTCACGATGTTCTGGGCACATATCAAATAGTTTCTAACAGAAACGAGATTAAAATCATTCCTTCAAATGAAAATGAATTTCTGGATATACTTCAATCCCGTCATAAGGTTTTACTTTCATCCCGCATTGATAAAAACCCTGGTCAATTCAAAGAAAGAAATAATAGAGCCGGTAATACATTTTTTGTCGATTATAAACTTGTTCGAGGAACCTTAGTTCGTGGATTTGAATATTGCAAAGCATTAACAAATCCTTTTGCCAGAGCCACTTATATGATGTTTTTAGTCAGTGAGATACATCCGTTTGAAGATGGAAACGGAAGAATTGCAAGAGTAATGATGAATGCAGAATTGGTAAATCGAAACCAATGCAAAATTATTATTCCAACCGTATATCATGTTGACTATTTGCTCACATTAAAAAGATTAACAAATCAAAAAGACCCAATTCCATACGTCAATATGTTGAGCAGAGCACACACATTTAGTGAGTCTCTCCATTATGATAATTATGATGATCTCTATAATCATTTGGAATCACATAATGCTTTTTACGAACCTGATGATGGAAAACGCTTAATCATAGATTGAAATACTTAAGCAACCTTTTGTGAGGTCTCCGTTCATCAAAATAAATGTGACAGCGATATTACATAGCGAACATTATGCTAAAGTCTTTGGGTATTTCCCCAAATGGTAGACAGGGCTATTCTACGCTTCTTCGATCCCTTATCCATTAGCGATCGGAGAACTGGACAAGCTGTGGGGAACTTAAAAATAATTAATAACTTACATTACGCGTAATTTAATTTATAACCACGTCCTTCAGGACGTGGAGTGTAACTACGTAAAAAGTATATGGGCTTTAGCCCAACTCTTTGTTCAATGGGCAGGTAATTTCGTTATCAGCTTACATCTTCATAATTAACTCGAACATATGAAAACTTGCTTTGCAATGAAATTTTAAAATCAATTGTTGTAATTACCGTTTTTGCGTAACGTGAGTTAATAATCCTTTTTATTATTCAACAGACATTGAAAAATACTTTTCAAGCTCTGTCAAAACATTTTTGTCTGATTGAATATCATTAATTATTTTTCCTTTTTCAAGAAGAACAATCCTTTTGCATATTTCTGTAACATGATTCAGGTCATGGCTTGAAATGATGATTGTAACTTTATTCGCGCTTAAAGTCTTCAATATTTTCTTCAGTTTAATTACCGAAGATGGATCAAGATGGGGGAAAGGTTCATCCAAAATTAATATTTCTGGTTGCGGAAGCAATGCACCAATTATACCGACTTTTTTCTGATTGCCCTTAGAAAGATTCCTAATGAATTTTTTTGTACCGAGTATTTCTCCGTTAAAAAAATCGTGAAACTGCTTTAGTCTCTCTTCAACTTCCTCTTTATTTAAATTATGAAGTCCGCCGATAAACTCAAAGTATTCTTCAGGGGTTAAATAATCAATTAAAAAACTTTCATCAAGATAAGATCCGGTATAGCTTTTCCATTTCTCATCAATTTTAACATCACGTCCTTTTGACAATACTGCTCCATTATTTGCTTTAATGATATCCAGCATAAGGCAAAATAATGTAGTTTTACCTGCGCCATTATTTCCCACCAATCCAAAACTTTCACCTTTTTCTATCTTCAAATTCGGCACATCAAGCACAGTTACATTATTATATTTCTTAGTAAGATTAGAAACTTCAACCATGTTTAACCTATAGAAAATTATTAAATTAAGTTTGTCTGAAACCTTCAGACATAAGATATTTCTTATTGTAGAATTGTTTTAAAATGATCTTCAAAATTTGATTATTAAAAATAATCCCGAGAATTCCCAGTAGCCCGAATATTACCAGGCAATTGTCCCAGCCCAAAAATATTCTGAGTGGATAAAAAATTATAAGTTGAATTAATAGTATTGTAAATACTGAAATAAATTGATTTGTTCCTTTCCCTTGATTGCTATATGGAGATAAGCTGAGGTCAAATTTTGACTTGTTGAATAAAGACATGTAAAGAAGTAAAAAGGGGGTTATTCCTATAGTAAACAGAAACATAACAGTATTAATAAAAACGATTCTAACTCCATACAGAACATAAAACAAAGAAAGTATATAAATAGGAATAGATATTAGAAGCATGAGATAGTATTTAGATTTCAATAATATAAACAAATCAATTTTATTGGTAAGCAGAAAGCTGAAATAGTTGCTTTCATAACTAAAAGAATTTACTCCATACATCATAACAAAAAGCCCGGTTATAAATGTCCCTGCAAACATCATCCAAAACTGCCCGGGGATATTACCACCTTTAAAAGTACCATTTGAATAAATTAAAATACCATAAAAAAGAGCTATGATGGGCATCAAGAGATTTGTTTTTGTCCTCTTATTTCTAAGCATTAGTTTAATGCTTAAAGCAATTAAGTCCCCGGTTTCACCAAAATTTTTAAGGAATGAAAGATCACCAAAATAATTTTTATTTTTCCCTTCCATTTTAATTTGGTCAATATAGAAACCACTTATTAGAAATTTATAATTTAAAAAATATACAGATAGGAACATTAACAGAGGAATTGCACTAAGAGCATGATAAGTAAATACCAATCCGAATATTAATTTGCTTAAAGAAGTAAAAGAAAAAAAATTAAAATATTGAACAAGAAAACAACAAATAAAAACAAGCGCAGATATTGTTGCAAATGCAGGATTTTTAGCAAATTTCATTTTTATAAAATTAATGAGGTAATTATTAAATAAAACCAGCATCAATATTGAAATAAGCCATGCGAAAGACCCGGCAGCAGTGTGATTGGGCAGTACACCGTTAATGAAAAAAGGGATTAAAATAAATAAAGGGAAAATGTTGATAATTGTTGCAGGAACTTTTAATAGAATAAAATGCGCTATTTCTTTTCTTTTTACATTTAAAAGAAGATATGGTTTTCCATCCAACGACCTGATTTTTTGAAACACTAAACGGAATATAGTCTCAGATAATAGATAGAAAATTATTCCTCCATTAAAAACAACTACCGGATCAATATCCGGATAATGTTCTTTAATTATTTTAAAGAGGAAAATACCAAGAATTATAATATCCAGCGCCAGCAGAAGCATTAAGACACTGAAAATAATATTAACGATTAATTTCCTGCTGAAATCAGGCGACCTCTTTATCGATTTAATATTTTGTATAATGAACCAGTAAAACATAACTGATGCCGCCTATCTTTTAAAATAAATAAATATATTTATGAAATTTAACAATGGAATGATTATAGAATTTCCCTTTGCATATATAATTTACAAAAAAAAGAAAAATGAATGCTAAAATTATTTTAATTCCCAGACATTTATTTATTAAGCTTAACGTTTGCCGATATTAGTTCCCCCGACAGTTTTTTTGCGGAGGCAGCCCATCCGTCATCCGTTAACCCCCGGCAAAAAACGTCCCCCAACAGAAGACGTCCCCGCAAAAAGCGCGGGACAGGCTGTGGTGAGCTTAAAAAATCTGTCAAATGCTGCACCGTTTAAAGCATTCGCTTTGAGTTGCGGGTTATGTGTATCTCTATCAGTTATCTATAAACCCTTCTCTTTTAATCTTTCTTGCAGCGGCTTCATCATATTATTCTCAATAGCCCATTTCCTAATTTTTTCAATTCGGTTTGATATTTTGGCTTTTGCTTCATCGCTACATTTTTCCATAATATTTCTTTCCTTCTTCTCCCATTCGATGAAACCTTCTCCGTGTTCAATAAACATTTTATCTAAATGAATAATTTGAAGTCCTTCCTCTGCCTCGGTCATATCTGGTAAGGCGCGGATATAGTTATATAACTTTTGAGTCTTCTCGTCATTCTCAGCAATTCTCGTTAATTCGGTTAAACATTCTTCTGGTAGTAGCTCTTTTATTATTTCGATCTCAAATACTTCTAGAACTGGGAACGGATTGTCTATTCCTATCTTTCTATTCCAATCATATTCGATAATAGAAATAGGATATTTTAAAATGTGTAATGTTACAACAAGAGAAATTACCTTTTGGTAAGTATCTAACCATTTTATAAAAATATCCTCTTCAAAAGTTTGGCAATTTGATTTCGGAATTCCTAATTCATTTGAAAATTTATATCCTTTTGTATGAACATAATTATGTAAAAAGCTCAAGGAATTAAATTCGTCTTCAAGTTTAAATAAATCATTGTATCTTACAATATTTTCATTGGACTTAAGAATTTTCCAAATTTTTTCTGTTTTAGGTGTATTTGCATCCCAAGAATCTTTTGATCTCAACCAACTTTTCACAACTTTATGCCCATCATCGTTTATATTGTAATAAACTGAGAGCATTCCTACTTCAAGCGAACTTCTTAAAGATGTAAAAGCTTGCTTATATAAACCAAAAACCGCAAGATTAAACGATATTTGCAATTCATTCCAAGATTCAACATAAGGGAAATAATGACCAGACCAAAAATTCTCAGTAGTTTGAGGAATTGATTTGCCTATACTTTGATAGATCCACCCTAGTTTCTCAATTTTATTTTTAATTTCAGAATTAGTATTTAAATATTGATCTGTCTGTTTCAAAACATCAATACTTTTCTCAGGTCCATAAATGTATGGAAACAATTTTAACATTTTTAAATATATCTCATTATATTTATAATAAATACAATATGATAATCATAACGACTTTGCCACTAACCGGCAGCCCTGAATAACAATGCCAATTAGCTGCAACAATTTTTTATTTACAAAAATATTTCTTAGAATAACCTACCTTAAAGAGCAACTTACTTTTGCAACACATATTTATACCCTACAAATGCCGCTACGTTTAAAGCGGTCGGCTTGGAAAACAGGTTAGGCATTTATTCTTTATCAAAATGGAAAAGAATAATTTCAAGAAATACCTTTTTATCATTGTCTTGTGGCAAATGAAACAAATATGAAAATGAAGATTCGCCGCGCTTACCAATTGTTTTTGAATACAACTTATGTTTAGGTGTATCTTCTTTTATTTCAGAGAGAATTTTTGAAAACTCTTTATTTTTAACAAATATCATAATTGCAACTTTAGAATCTCGCCAAGTAAGATAATTTTCAAACAATTGATCAATAGCTTTTTGATATTCCGAAATACCGTGCCATATTTTGCATTCTGCAACAAAGATGTTAGAACTGTCTTTAGAATCTTTTAATAAAATATCAGTTCTGCCACCTCTATTAAATGTTTCACCAGTTGCAGTAACACCATCATATCTCGTTTCAAGGAATACCAAGAAGAAGTCTCTTAAAGCTTCCTCACCTTTCCCAATATACAGTGAAGGTTTCTTCTCAAGATTCTTGCCAGTTTCATAAAGTATTTTTAAAATATCTTCATAAATGCCAACATTCAAACTTGGTTCAAAGACAAACATTTTATCTGTTACTTTAGGTAATTGTGGAATAATCTTTCTTTTAACAGATGGTGCATCAAAAATTGTTTTTGTTGCAGTATTGACTTTAACTTTTATAGCTTGGAAAAATACATCTTCTTTTATATACTTTTCTTTTAAGGAATTAAATTGATTCTCAACCATACCCTTGATTTGTCGATTCCAATTTTCAACTTCTTTATTAAGATTAGTAATATTCACAAAGGCATCATGATATTCATGATTTTTAGTCTGTTCAAATTTATGTGGGTCCTTTTCATACAACTTGAAACTAAATGAGACAATATTATTTGTTTCATCAACTTCTATTTCATTGGTAGTTACTGTCCATGTGCTTGGTTTTAATCGAAACAAAAAAGAAGTTCCAGTAAATGAATATGATACTGTAAATACATATACTTCTCTTTTTTGCATCCTTCTCCCAAATCCATCTTCATAATCTTCTAATTGGACTTTTGGCTTATTTATTTCTTCTGTATCCTTTATTATTTCCAAGGGAACAAGTTCGAATTGACTAACTAGATAATTCTTAAACTCTTCCTCACTAACATTAAGAACGTATTCTTTACCTTTTTGTTCAATCTCACTTTTTATTTGATCTGAAAATCTAAAAGTAAAGTCTGAAAAATCTTGCTCATAAAATGATTTAATTTTCATTGATATTCTCTGTTTTATCAAACACCTAAGGACGATGCCGTTAACTGGCAGTCCAGAACAGCAATGCAACTTTTCCCGAAGAGATTCCTTCGGAAGAAAACCAACGCCAATAATTATTTATAAATTTATTTTGTTCACTATACTTAAAAAGCAATTTATTTCTTCTCCGCAACCTTACTGTTACACAAATGCTACAACTTTTAAAGCAGTCGCTTTGAATTGCTTGTTAGGGTGTAAATTACTCTTTATTTAAATTCTTACTTGCATTTTTAACATAATGTGACCAAAGTGTTTTATTAAGAGTGTCAAAACCTAGTGCAGCTAAAGTTACAGCGCTAGTTCCAATCCAAAGTATAATTGAACCGGTTATAATTGAGATAGTTGTTTTAAACCAAGGAACAGTTTTTACCATTTCGAGAAATAAAACTTGATCTGCAACATATTTAATAAATAGTGTCTGGATAATTAATAAAGTAGAATGAAGAAATTTTTCGCCAGAATATATACCAGAATTTTTATCATTTTCATTAAAAATGCAGGATACATAAGAAAAGCATAATGCTGAAAGAGCTCCAATTGTTGCAATTGCAGTAAATGCTAATGTTGCAACTTTTTCTATGGGTTCGAATAGTATTCGTTGGACATAAACAATTCCAGATGTACTAAGAATCATATAACCTAAATACTTGCTCAAAGAGGATAAAAATTTAATATAAGTCATTTAACCTATTCCTTGCTTTCTTTCGCCATAACAGCGTGGTAACTAAAGCGCCACCCAGAACAACAATACAACACTGAAAAGTCAACGCCAATATTTATTAAATACTTCGTTTACTTAACTACATTTAAAGAGCAATTTACTTTTACAAGGTAACTCTAAAACTTGTAAAATGTCGCTACGTTTAAAGAAGTCGCTTTGAGTTATGGGTTATATGCGACATTGCCAGATAGATAAAGCAAATGATTCTACTATTTCCTCGTAATTCCAATTTGGATTTATTATTGGAATCCTTTTTATATATTCGATTTTCTTTACCGACAAATGATTACTACAGTTATCAATAAATGAATCGGGATTCTTTACTATGATGGCAACTAATTCTTTATATAGAAAATTATAATTACCATTGAAACGCCATTCTCTTTCCCAAGAAAAGTCGTGATTATTTTGAATAATATTAATCAATGAGTAATAGTTTGTAATCTCATTAGAGTAACAATCATTTTCCGATAATCTCTTAAATGTATTAATACTTTTAAACTGCTCATTAAATTTACTTAATAGATATTTTTTTAAATCGCCACTACCGTTTATGTATAAAGCAGGATTAGCTCCTTTTTCTAGAAGATGATGACGCCAAAACACTAAACCGTAAGGCTGAAGCTGAATTTTCCTTCTTGGGATTATCCCAACTATTTTATTTATCTGATTTAAGGAGATTTCTGTAAAACATACCGTCTTAAATTTATTTTGTAATGGTAGTGAAAAAGAGGATTTTTTAATAAGTGGTGCAAATAAACAATGATAATTTCTTGCTTCTATTTTTTTAGTATCGATAATATTTATAAGATTATCTTCTGCAGAGACATTATCATATTCTCTGGTTAAGTGCACAATAAATTTTGAGAAATCTTCTCTTTTTTTCGGATTCATATTTTTAGCATATAACTATTACTTAAACCGAACTCGATTTTTTTGAGTAACAAAAATACAATTGCGCTTTTCTTATCTATTTTAATAAGGATGATTGTCTAACTGTTTCATACCGGAAAGGGAAAGGAAATCTATATTATTTTATTTATTCCCGCTGCAAAAGAGGATTCACGAAAATATTTCAAATTCGTTTTCAATTTAATTTTTACATTGGAAGGAGTCAATAATTTTTTATTGATTTTTCAACCGATTGATATTCAATCTGACAGCGTTGAGACGTGAATTGCAAGGACCCACAGTGGCAAAGATCTCACCACTGTCCCCAATGCTGTCAGGTTAGTTACACTGTATATTATTCATATGAACTCAACCCCTGTTTCCCCTTCTCTTATCAAGAGAAGGGGACTAAGGGGATGAGTTATTTTTGTTAACCTGACAGCATTAGCAAGCTGTGACTGCCCAGGAAAGTGATATATGAATTTTAAAGAAAACCTCCGAAGTAGTGAGAGACCTCGGAGGTTTAGTTGCTACGGTACACCGTGGCAAGCTTAAAAAAGAATGCGGCAGCTTTTAAATATTTATTTCAATAATATTAATTTTTTTGTTTGGACAAAATCTCCGGACTGCATTCTATAAAAATATATTCCACTTGTAAGTTTATTACCATCGAATATTATTTCATGATTTCCAGCCGGTTGTTCTTCATTAACAAGAGTTGCAATTTCTCTTCCAAGAATATCAAATACTTTTATTGATACTTTACTAATGAGTGGAAGTTGATAATTTATTCTCGTTGTTGGGTTAAATGGATTCGGATAGTTTTGCATCAGTTTGAATTCGGCAGGAAGACTACTTTGATATTGAACGGCAGTAACGAGTCTACCGGAATTTAATGCAATATTTAAATTACTATACTCAGCTGTTTTTTGTACTAACCACTGAGTTTTCTTATCAGGAAACCAATTCAAATCACCAATGGGGAAACCACCCATGCCGCCAGTTAATAGATTGGCATCACTATAAGAAAGGTCTACAGGTATTGGCCAGTCGGATTTAAAATACCCGTCCGAACCTGTGTTGATCAAACGCCAGGTTGGCAATACTGTAGTAAATTTAGTTGAATCCATTATGTCAATAGCAAAAGCTTTTAGATTTGCCAGCTGGGTTGTAAGCAGATCTTTTGAATTGATAAATGTTGGTAGCTGGTTTTTCCAGGTATCCGTAACTAAATATGAATAAGGCGTTGTATTATAATGTCCCAAATGTTTGAACATACTATCGGTTCTAGTATTCATAATAATCATTTGTGAGCGCCAATTAGTTAGACCATCAATCGCATTAGCATTCAATGTCGATGCAATATTTGCAAGCGAAGGATCCCAGTAGACAAGATTATTTTGGCATAAGAATTTTCTCGGCGTATTGTTAGCGACATCGGCGCTATCAGGGTAGACATTAACAAGACCCATAGGAAGGTTAGCCGGATCAACTTCACCTAAATCATGTGTAAAAATGAAATTAGAATATGGCTGGATATTGCAATTTATAAACATGTTATTAGTGAGACTTACGTTGCTTTGGTAACCAGGATTCATAAATGTATAACCGGCACAGTTTACAAAAGTATTATGATTGAAAATTACTTTCTTGATATGAAAAGAATGATTTGAAACTAAATAGTCTCTCAATCTATAAACACTTCCTTGAGCCATAATGTGTGTACAGTTTTCAACAAGCAAGGTGTCCAATTCGCTTAAACAATCAAATACACCGCCGCTACGTCTGCAAGCCCATCCGTTCATATTTACAAAATAACAGTTTCTTAAAGTCACATTATAATTTGCCTGATTGATTAAAAGGAAATCTTTCGATAAGTGTTCAACCAAACAATTATCAAAAGTTATTTTTAAATTTGCGCTTATTGGATTTATAATGCTATAACTCACAAATCCCTTCGGTGACAGCGCAATTATATTGCAATTTTTTACTGTAAGATCGTGAGTCACATTTATTGCGGCAGCATTGGGGAAAGGAATTCCATTCGTTGAATCAGTTCCACAGATAAGCGGAGGACGTGAATTTACATTTCCATTTTTTACTAAAATTGAATTGTCTTCACCGGCAATAACGGTATTTCTAAGAGTAGTGGGGTTTTTTTCGAGCGGATAATACCCATTTGCCTTTAGTTCATAAACACGGCTTGCCGGAACATTGACGGTATCCAGGCGCATAGCCTCGTATAAAGAGTTTGCATGATGATTAATGTCATAATAATCTTTAATAACAAGAGTATCTCCTTTTACCGACGAGATATAATTATTGAGAGTTTGGGAAAGAGCTTTGTGCAGTGGTATTAGAATAATTATAAAGGTAAAAAATAAAAATAATTTCTTCATAATAACCTCCTATTGATATCATGTTAGTGATATTTTAAAAATGCTTGTCTATATTAAATCAATTAACATTTAGCCCTTCAAACAGAACTTATTAACTCACGTTACGCATAATTTAATTTATAACCATGTCCTTCAGGACGTGGAGTTTAACCAAGTAAAAAAATCCGGGCTTTAGCCCAACCCTTTGTTCAATGAAAACATAATTTCGTTATTTACTTACATCTTCATAATGAACTCGAAAATATGAAAGCATGCTTTGCTATGAAGTTTTAAAATCAATTGATGTAAATACCGTTTTTGCGTAACGTGAGTTATTAAATCAAATTACCCGCCGGTCAAAGAAATTCTTACTATAAAGCATTTCAAAAAGATTAAACATCCTGGATTAATCTATACAGTTCAACATAGTATATCCTTACCTTTAACATTATCTATGCAAAGTATACGACATATTTTCTAAAATGTTAATTGATTTCCGTTGAATTGCAGAATAAATCGCCCAAATGCGGAGAATAATATTTTATTGCCCTTGAAACTATAAAATACCACATATCGATTTTCCGGATCCTGCTTAAATATTAAACATTAACAAATAAAGAAAGAGTAATGATAAGATAACTAATGAGGAGAAATAGGAATGATAATACGCAAGGAATATTTTTCAAATAAAGAATTACCAGATATCCTTTCTTAACTTCGCTGCATAAGACCGGCTAACTTTTATCTTTGATTTATCCTTTAATAAAGCTATTAATCCTCCATCACCATCTCTAATAAGCTGCTCGATTGAATCAATTGCAATTATGTATGAGCGATGTACACGTATAAACCTATTGGAATCTATTCTTTGTTCGAGTGCATTCATGCTCAAATTACAGAGATAAATACCTCTATTGGTGTGAAGTTGGGTATAGTCTCCTTGCGCTTCAATCCATAAAATATCCTCCACCAAAACCGAAATAATCTTCTTTCCAATATGTACAAAAATACGTTTTGGATAATCTTCCGGCTGCTTTGATTGTTGCAATACACGCAAAATTTTTTCTATCTCGTTATTGGATTCTGCACTCCGGGAAATTATTTTTTGAATAGCTTTAGAAAATCTTTTCTTATCGTATGGCTTGAGTAGATAATCAACTGCATTTACCTCGAATGCTTTAATTGCATAATCGCTATATGCTGTTGTGAAAATGATATGAGGCATTATATCTATGTGCTCTAGAACTTCAAATCCGTTCATACTTGGCATGTGGATATCCAGAAAAACCACATCAGGTTTATTTTCATTGATTGCTTTTACTGCTTGTTCACCGTTTTTGCACTCTCCAACTATTTTTATCTCGGGAAAATCCTGGAGATATTCTTTGATCATCTGCCGCGCTAAATGCTCGTCATCAGCTATTATTGTAGTAATATTAGTTTTCATTTTAAAGGTAGTGAAAAAGTAATTTCACATCCTGAATTCTTGCTTGAACTTATTTTAAGCCTTGCTGATTCACCGTAAATTATATGCAAGCGGGAATCTATGTTTTTCAAACCGATGCCGCTCGCTTTCGATAAGGGGTCGGTAGAGTTTAAACCAACACCCGTATCGGTTACTCGAAATACAACTGTATTTTTGTTCTTATTAATTTGAACGGTTACTTTCCCCCCTTCTCTGAGCGGTGAAATTCCATGCTTAATTGCATTCTCAACAAGTGGTTGGATGATCATCGGGGGTATTGGAAATTTAGCTAGTGATTGGTCAACCTGAAACTCGGTTGTCAGTCGCTCTCCCATTCTTATCGATTCCAAATCAATATAATCTTTAACAAATTGTAGTTCCTCTTTTAAAGGTATGCGGTCATCCTTAGAACCTTCTATCACGTGTCTAAGCAAATCGGCAAGTTGTGCAATCATTGTACGCGTTCCTTCAGCATCTGTCGATGCCATTGCACTAATGCTATTGAGAGTATTAAAAAGAAAATGGGGATTAATTTGCGATTTCAATGTTGCAAGCTCTTGTTCTTTCTGAAGTGCTGACAATTGCATTGCGATCCTTTCTTTAATGCGCAGTTCCTTGAGATTTTCATAACCATGGTAGATTGCAAATTGTATGATATAAGAGAGTAAATTGAAGTACAAAATCCAACTAATAACATTTTGTATTGGTATACCGTACAATCCGCTTTTAAACCACACTTCAATATAATACTGATAGGCGCTGTTCAAAATTCCATACGCGGGAAAAAAGACAATATGCGCAAGAACCTTCCAATACCATCGTTTCTTGTACATCCAACGAATCACGATGAACCAGATAGGCACGCTTGTAATAAACTTCACTGCACTATGACATGTTTCCCAAAACAATATGGAAAAGAAAGGAATATGGTGAGGTTTTAGAGCATGTGGAAGAACTTCAAGAAGGGTATAGATGAGCCAGGCACTAATTACAATAGTGACACCTTGTTTTGTAATTTGTGGCTTGGAGTATTCACCGGATATCTGAACGCGAGAGCTACTTTTTTCAGTCATTCTATTAATTATCCATCTAAATGACATGTTAAAAATAATAATGAAAATATTTTAGTGATAATTATTAAAAAAAGCTATTTCTTTTTTTAGCATTTATTTTACTAACCATATTCGGAATAAATATTCAACGCGACTTTATTTTTAAAACCTGCCCGCCAATCTTAATGGCGGGTCAGTTTTATTTTACAAATCAACTTTACACAACAAACTAATTTCGAATAGTAAAACCTAATTCGACTCTCCTTAGGAGTCTTTTGGACAGTATGACCGTATCTAAGAAGCGTCCGTTGTTGAGGCACGGGTTAGGGCGCTAAAACTTTTAATCAAGACACCATGAAATTTTATATAGATTCCCGTTGTTAGTTATAACCTCACTAACCGAATGCAACAACATATTTGTATGTTTATTAAGAACACGAATAGCAAAAAACTGTTCTCTTGGTATAATATTATTCTCATCTACAACCTTAATTTGATAATAATCTAGTTCTACATCATAGCAAGGCTCATCGGGACAATATTTCGAGAAATATTCTGTTTCTCGTTTTTCCAATTCATTGTAAGCGCTCTCAAAATTTGTCCCAATTTTTTCTTGATAAATTACACTACCACACGCACCTTGTGTAATTCTGTATTGTGTCTGATTTTTATTGCTTTCATTTAAAATAGGTTCGTCATTCTTACATCCAACAATCAGAGACAATATTGTTATACTAATAAATACGTATTTCATAATTCCTCCAACATTGAATCTTGCGCCCTATCTGCACTGCCGATAAGCAGACCCAGAATTACAATTCAACATTAAAAAGTCAACACCAATAATTTATTAATTACTTTGTTTATTTAACAACATTCAAAGAGCAATTTGCTTTTATAATAAATACCAATAATCTATCAAACGCTATAATATTTACTGCAGTCGTTTTGATTTGCTGGTAATATTGCGCTATTATTTTTAAAAATAGATTTCCAGTACGAAAGAACATTTTCTCCGGATGCAAGCAAACCAATTCCTAATCCTAAAAAGAAACCGGAAGTAACCGTTTCAAGTTTAGAAATATTTGAAATGAGAAGTAACATTAGTATTGATATTATTATCAGGAATACGCCAATAATTCTACAAACAAAACCTTTGTTCATTCCTTATTACCCACAATATTTTTAACAACGCATTTATTTAACCTTAGAACCAGCTTCCCAGCCTTGAATTGCACCATGATACATTGCAGGTAATCCTACTATTAAAACAAGAATTAATAATATAATTCCAAATATCAAGTTCCTTTTCCGAACATATTCAATTGAAGTGTATTTTTCATTATCAGAATAACCGGAAATAATTAAATAGATACTGGTAACAAAAGTTACTAATTCCAGCAGATCTTGAATAAAATACATCATACATACCTCCCTAAATTGATAGAAAATATTAAGCAACATAACTTCGTTGCAATTAAAGCGCCGCCCATACGTCTCCTTCAGAGGACGGATGACGGACATCGATGCTGTTTTTCCTAATTTTTATAATTAATTGTTGTTTCTCCTCCGATATACTTTTTTTTATTTCTTTATCCTATCAATTTATTTGAAAAACTAAATTAGAGTAACTCTAATGATTATAGATAAATCTCCTACATTTGACCATAAGTAATAATCATAGGATATACTTTTCAGTCCGATATCTTTTTCAAATAAATATTGTTGTTTAGTAGAAATAGTATAATGCTCAGCTGTGAATCCCGGACCATACCGATTTTCATAATTATATAACAAATCAGTATCAGATGATGAAGAATACCGGGCAAAAATTTCTTGTGGTGTTGAACTAATACCTAATGGAAATTGCCAGATATATGACTTACAACTAAGTATATGTGAGTCAAGGAGAGTTTCTTGAAGCGTATCAATAATCTTGCGGTTAATCAAATAAGAACTGTCTAATCTCATTCCTCCAAATTGATCAGTTGGAAAATAATACTGATGCAGCAAATTAACATCCTCACTTATAATCCATAGTCTGAGAGTAGGTGAAACATCTATTGAATATTTAATTAAATATTCAACGCTACCTGAGTCTATCCATTGATTGTCTTGAGATATAGCAGTACGTTTATATAAATACTTATAGTGAAGTCCGTTCCTAAGAGGAAACATATCATAGTTATAGGTTTGAACAGAAGTAGGTGAATTGCAAGATTGAATAAACAAAGTTCCGGCAATTGCTAACCATAACAAAATACTAATTGATTTTGTCATATAGCTTCTCCATTTTGTCAAATTGAGAATGATCTTTGTAATTTTCTTTCATTTGCCCAAACGACGCTGCCGATAAGCGGTGCCCATCCGTCATCCATTAGCTCCCGACAAATCCGTTAGTAAACGGACGTCGTGGCAGGCTATGCCAGAGGCAGGTAAACTAACGGAGACAGACAGCAGTGCAACTTTATAAAACGAACGCCAATAATTATTTATTAACTCACGTTACGCATAATTTAATTTATAACCATGTCCTTCAGGACGTGGAGTCAAAGCAGCTAACATGACAACATTGAGTCAAAGTTTCCCCTCTCCTTTTTTTAAGGAGAGGGGCAGGGGTGAGGTCTTTAGCCCAACTCTTTGTTCAATGGACAGATAATTTCGTTATTAGCTTACATCTTCATAATGAACTCGAAAATATGAAAGCATGCTTTGCTCTGAAGTTTTAAAATCAATTGGTGTAAATACAGTTTTTGCGTAACATGAGTTATTAATTTATTCTGGTTACTAAATTCAAAAAGCAATTTACATTTGTAAAGCAACCATATAAATTATTAAATACCGCATATTTAAAGCAGCCGGTTTGAGTTGTAAGTTATACCGTATTTCCTAGAGACCAGTAATTTTATAAGTTGCAATTACCAAAAGTTGACTCAGAATACTTACTGCAAAAAAATAACCATTATGTTTTAAATCTATGTTGAGTTTATAATTTGCCCTTATAACAATTAGAAGTAATATTATAAGAATAATTATTCCTACTGTATATGTACCAAGCCCCAGTATTGGAGATATTCTAGCTTCATCTTGTTTACTAAATCCCCCAAAGACAAGAGAAAAAAAACGAGATACAAATTGAAAGAATAAAACTGGATAGGCATAAACTGTTGAGTACTTCAATAAGATTAACAGTGATGCCATAGCTAATAATATCGTAAACGCAGGACCACCAATACTTACATACAAATTATGGCTTTCATTTAAATAATGTCCATCTCTAGGCCAAACATAGTTTAGACTATACACCATATCATTACCTAGAATCTCTCCTACAATCCAATGTCCAAATTCATGAAAAAGATAAGAGAAATAAGCAATAGGAATAAATAATAAATAAAGTCGAACTAAAATATTCTTATCAATTTCTTTTTTGATGTCTTTGTCACTTAACATATTCACCTCATTTTTAGTAAACACTTAACATCGTTGCATTTCTCCCGTCCGCCCATCCGTCATCTGTTAGCCCCCGACAAATCCGTTAGTAAACGGACGTCGGGGCAGGCTATGCCCGGAGGCAGGTAAACTAACGGAACGGTCGGGTGGAAAAGCCGGTTAGAACACAACGCAACAAATATCGGATTAACAGACAATAAAAGATCAAAACAATTATTGAATGTTTACCAATTTAACGTGTTAGCTATATTTAATATTTTCCATGCTTCACATGTAACGTCATTTGTGAAGAGAATTAATCCGAGTTTTTCATTTGGGATCAATTGTATTTTCGTTAAAAAACCCAGACCGCCGCCTTCATGCGTAATCACGAGTTGCCCCCTATTTTTATATATTTTCCAACCTATTCCTTGCCTGACGTAGTTCGTTGGATCTTCTTCCTTTTCTTTCATATATCCGGCATTAGTCATTGTATCTACTGACTCCTGTGAAAGAATCCGTTGACCTTCAAGTTCACCTCCATTTAAATACGCTGCAACCAGGCGTGCAATATCGGTAGCAGAACCAATTAAACCTGATGATGCAGTTGGATCAGTACAGAAACGATCAAGCCAGATGTGATCTAATGAAATTTCACTGATAAAAGATCCTACGATAAATGGAATTAAAGGTGAAACCCAAGTAAAAGTTGGATGAGAACCGGCCGCTATGTTTGGTTCCATATCTTCATTATATTTAAAATCAGTATGTTTCATCCCGAGAGGATCCAATATATGGTTCTTAATATAGGCTTCATATGTCTGATCTGTCACCTTTTCAATAACCGCTCCCAACACCATATATCCAAAGTTTGAGTACTCGGAATGATCATCAGGTTCAAATTCAAGCTTAGAAAAATCCGGAAGTAATTTTTTTACCAAATACGTTTGATTCACAGATGGCTCTCCTTCATGATGTATCCAACTCATAATACGGAAGCTCGGATTATGTAATCCTGAACTGTGATTCATGAGCTGACGAATTGTTATCGTTTTACTTTTTGCAGACGGGTATTGAACATTGAAGTAAGGAAGAAATTTTTTCACAGAATCATCTAACCTCAATTTCCCTTGTTCCTGAAGTTGAAGAATTGCAATTGCTGTAACGATTTTAGTAATAGACCACCAATGATAGACGCTTTCCGATGTGGCTTCGATTTCATGCGGACGATCAGCCCAGCCGAAACCTTTTTTGTAAATTATCTTCCCATCTTTGACAACTACGAGAGACATTCCCTCAGGATTTCCAGAGGCAACTCTACTGTTTAAATAAGTTTCTAACTCACCAACATTTGCAATTATTTGTGTAGGTTCTGAGCTTGCACACCCTATGATGAATACTCCGAACACCAAAAATATAATTACCCATTTCGTGATCTTCATTAATGTTGTCTCCATAAATAATGTAATGAGAGTGTTTATTCAAATATAAGTAATTTATATGTTCAACGGCGTTGCCAAGAAGCGGCGCCCCAGAACAAGGATACAGAATAGTAGCAACTACTTTTTATTTACCTGTTCCGCAGTTCTTTTGCGGGATAAAAATATTTTTTAGAACAACCTACTTTAAAGAGCAACATTTATTTGCAAATTATTGCCTATACTGTACTCAATTATATTGAGTAACAAAAATACTATTGTGCTTTTCTTATATATTTTAATAAAGGTGAAAGTCTAACTGTTTCATACCGGAATGGGAAAGGAAATCTATATTATTTTATTTATTCCCGCCGTAAAAGAGGATTTACGAAAATATTTCAACTCCGTTTCCAATTTAGTTTTTACATAGGAAGTAGTCAATAATTTTTCTATTCATTTTTCAACTGATAGATTATCAATCTGACAGTTTTAAAAATAAGCCGTTTAATTTCTGACGGTAAACGTTATTTTGTATTTCTGTTTTAGATACATTTTAAACTTTTGAATTATAAATAGAATTTTTTCGGACAATAAAAAAGGCTATTTTTGAGTCACTTAATTAAGTATAATTAAAGGCATTTTTTGTTTCAAATGATGAGGAACTTATGAAAGTTAAACCAATATATATATATCTTACAGTTTTTGCAGTTTTTGTTGCCGCAGTGATATTTTTTTCGAATTCTGCCAGCAAGACAAATAAACAAAGTGAATTAACTGCTAATGGGCAAATGCCAAATGATGATGTTCATAAAGGCATGGGTTCATCAAAAGAAGAGGCGCCGTCAAGAGCTAATGTGATGCAGGAAGCTATCAAAAAGATGAATGACCTTAAAGCAGAGGTGGATAAAAATCCGAACGATACTTTGAAAGCACGTGAATATGCTGATATGCTTTTACCTCATAAGCCCGATGAGGCAATACAGATTTATGAAAAGATATTGACGAAGGGTCCGAAGAGAAAAGATATGCTGTATCAGCTTACTTCTGCTTATTACAATAAAGGCGACATTAATAAAGCCGAAGAATATAACAATAAGCTCTTGAGTTTCGATAAAGACAATTTGATAGCAAATTATAACGTAGCCGGTCTGGCACAGGCTAAAGGCGATTCAAAAAAAGCAAGGGCTGTGTGGGATAATCTTGCAAAGAAATATCCTAATACTGATGTAGGGCATATGGCTGGTGAATTGGTAAAACAATTGGATCAGATGCAATCTAAAATGGGGGACGGGAAACGCTAGACGCGAAGATGATAGCTTCAAGCTTTAAGCTATGAGCCGCAAGACGTAAAGTGAGAAACTAGAGGCTAGAAGCAGGGAGTATGGGCTTCCACCAAATGGTAGATATGGTAATTCTGCGCTTCTTCGATCCGTTAGCCCTCGATAAAAAACGTCTCCCGTCATAAGGCGTTGCGACAGGCACTGCAATCCGTTAGCCAACGGAGAGCGGGACAAGCCCCGCAAAGAACGTCTCCCGACATAAGACCTCGGGACAGGCTGTGGCGAGCTAGAAATTATTTTTTCGGATAAAATAATAATCCTTTATCTTCTCCATTTTTCTTTTTAAGATATTCCTTTATTTCATTTAATGTTTTTGCTCCATAACGCTTTCTTTCATTATCAGTTACAATTGTTGTATCAAAATCACGCAAGTACCATTTATTTTCTCTTATCATAAATTGTGTACCGTAAATTTGTGGTTTCCCAATGCTTAATAAGTACCTATCCAAGCTAGTAACTGTTAACAAAAGTGCAAAATGATTGGAAGTATCCACAACATAAGCTTTTTTTGATAGATTCATTGCCATTTTATATGAGACTGAATCAGTACCATGCTGAAAGATCATAGCTGCACGATAATAATCATTTGTAGTTAACAATTTATTCTGATTTATCATAACCTGAACTTCAGATCGGCGCACTGAATCTTGTTTAAGTAATATTTTCCAATCGATTTTGTCATTCAATCTAGTACCTTGATCTTCATCAAACATATTTTTTAATGTTTGATTATCCTGAGCAAAAAGACAATTAATAGAGAAAAAGTATAAACATAAAAGTAGAATTCGCAACTTATGTACCTAATTTATTTATAAAGAAAATGATTTAATTTAAATAGTAAGTCTGCGCTTCCGGAAATTTTATCGGAAAGAATTCTTTTAATTTCAGGCTCATTTAATTGGTTCATTATTTGTTGAACTGGAATCCCTTGATAGGCTCCCGCAATGTAAGAACCGGGCAGGGAGCTTTGCGAACAACTTTTTCTGCAGTACTGCCAAATAATAAATGTTCTACACCTGTGTGTCCATGTGTAGCAATAATTATAAGGTCGGCATCTTTTTCAGCAGCAGTATCGTTGATTTCAAAAAAGGGCTTTCCGGTTTTTATTAATGTTTCCACCTGAAGTGAAGAATCAATTGTTTTGGCAAGATTATTTAATTCTTCTTTTGCACGTGCATGCAGATCAATATCAGTGGAAGGGATAGCAACCTGTCCCATACTGAAATCAGCAGGGTAAATCATTGGTTCAACAACATAGACAAGAAAAAGTTTAGCGCTGAACTTTTTTGCAAATTGGACTGCGTACCGTAACGCGTTTTTTGAATAATCGGAGAAATCGATAGGAACCAGGATATTTTTAATCATTTCCATTTTATTACTCCTTACCTTGTTCTCGTTCTATTATAAAGTGCAAAATAGTCTTGATTTAAATTTCTTAAGCGAGTTGCTACGATTTGTGAAATTCCTTTTACAATATGAATACCTTCATGCGGATGCATTTCTGTAAATTCATCCAAATCCGGTTTGAATATTACAGCAATTTGAGATTCCTTTAAAGCAATTGCAGAAGCAGATCTTCTTTCTTCATCAAGCAGGGCAATCTCGCCAAAAAAATCACCTCTACCTAATAATGCCAGATCAAAGCGCTCCCCTTCTTCATCCTGTGTTATAAGAACTTCACCTTTAATTATAACATACAATCCAATGCCAGGGTCATTTTGGTAAAAAACATATTCATTGGCAGCATATAATCTATTATGAATTACTTTCATTAACAGTTTGAGGTGTTTAGTATTAAGTTTTTGAAAAGGGGGCATAGAAAGGAGCACTTCTTCAAATTCACTTTTTTCAGCCGGAGTTTTGAACATGTTAGCCCAAAAACTGCTTCGAAAAGTAATGTTTGGATTATTATACATTTAAACCTCTCAGTTAAAAATTCCCGCTTCAGCAACACGCCAGATTTTCTGACATGAAAATTTATTTTCATAAAGAGCGCGACCAACAATAACTGAATCAACAAATTCATGCGCTTCAAGCTGTAATTTCATAAGATCATCAACTCCGCCGATTCCGCCCGAGTGGGTAACTTTTGTTTCTGCCGCTTCTGCCACTCGTCTTGAAAGATCTATATTCGGTCCCGACAACATACCGTTTGTAGTAACGTCGGTAACAACAATTCTAGTAGCACCACATGATTTTAGAAATTTTGCGTAAGATGTTGCTTGCAAATGAGTACGTGTCTGCCTTCCTCTTGTTACTACTTCATCATCAATAACATCAATTGCAGCCACAACTTTATTTGGAGAAAATTCATCAAGAATTTTTATGAACTCTCTTGGCATCTCGAAAGCTGTTGTGCCAATTACTACTCTTGCAACACCAAGATCGAAAGCAAATTTAGCATCATCAAGGTTGCGTATGCCTCCTCCTAATATAACGGGAATCACTACGGCTTCACACATCCTTTTAATTAATTCACTGTTTGTATGTTTATGCTCATGCGAAAAATTGAAGTCAACAACGTGAATTGTCTTTGCGTTTTCAGCCCTCCAAATCATAGCCATCTCAACGGGATCACTTCCATATTCTGCGCTTCCAAGTTCCGGAATTCCTCTAACAACACGAACTGTTTTTCCATCCTGAATATCAATCGATGGAATAACTAAAATCTTGCTTATCACAATGCTCTCTATTTTTTTTATTTTATCCTTTTCTGAACTATTGAATTTATTAATTCCGACAAAGTTAAGAAGTATTCCGATATTAAATTAAAACCTTTCAGCAAAAATTGAAACATCTTAANNTAAATTTAAAATAGGGAGAATGGGATTGAAATGGATGATTTTGGATTAACTTTGGATTAATTTTTATAAAAAGGATTATTGTGAGAATTGCTTGAATTGGTCATAAAGAGAAATAGCAGTTTCAAAATCAAATCTTGCTCTAACTAAGAAACTCTCAGTTCTGTCTTTAACAAAGGCTGGTTCAATTTCCCACTCAAGGTTGGAATTAAGAACCAGGTTTTTTTCAGTGTCAATAATAGCCCATTTTGCAATTCCATTAAGGTAAGATTTCATAATAAGCTGAATCTTGCCATCAAGAGCAAATTTTAGTGCTTTATTGAACCATATTTCTTTTTGTTCGACAGTCATTTTTAATTACTATTAGAATTATTAATCCAAATATATAATCGAAACAAAAGAATTAAATTTTAGCTAAAAAATTAAGTTTTTTGGTTTATTACTAAACATTTTAATTCCTAAATAATTAAAACTCCAGCTGACTGGGTTATAAATCCTGTTTAAGGAATTGTTTATATTGGATAGATGGTACAATTTGGATGAATCCTTTCCTTGACTTTACACGCTCAAAACCTCATATTTCGCATTGTATGAATAAAGAACTCACATTTCTTACCTCAGAAGGGGAGAAATTAAATATAACCACATATTTGAATAAAAGTTTTTTCACTGGTAATACACTTGTTTTTATTCATGGTTTTAAAGGATTTAAAGATTGGGGATTTGTCCCTTATCTTGGTAATTATTTATCAGAAAAAGGATATTTTGTAATTACTTTTAATTTCTCGCATAATGGTATTGGTGATAATAAGAATGAATTTACAGAACTTGAAAAATTTGCCCAAAACACGTTTAGCAGGGAAACCAACGAATTAGATGAACTTATAAACGCATTTAGAAATGGTTTTTTTGAAGGAATTGAAACAAATTCAAAAATCGGATTAATTGGTCATAGCAGGGGCGGAGCCATTGCTCTTCTAACTGCTGCAAAAAGAAAAGATATTTCTGCTATTGTAACATGGGCTGCAATTGCAAGATTAGATCGTTATTCAACGAGACAAAAAGAGGAATGGCGTAAAAAAGGATTTTTTGAAGTGATCAATACGCGGACTAATCAAATGATGCGTTTAGATGTTAAATTACTTGACGATATTGAAGAGAATTCTTCCGGATCATTAAATATTACTGATGCACTCCAAAAAATTAACTGTCCTTTGCTGATAACTAATGGTAACCTGGATATGGCAGTGCCTATCAAAGAAGCTGAACAATTATATGAATGGTCACAAAAATCTAACACTGAATTTTTTAAGATCTACGGAACAGGGCATACATTTGATATTGTACATCCATTTGAAGGAACTTCAGAGAAATTTGAAAAATTATTAGAAAAAACAACAAAATTTTTTAATCAACATCTTAATTAGAGGAAATTATGGCTTTCAAAAACAAGGCAAAGAATAATTTTTGGATAACAACAATAATAAAAGCAAGAAGTTCTGAGTTATTCTGGATAATTGTATTTTCAATGCTTACAGCTTTTTCTGCACAAATTGCGGTGCCTGTTCAGCCGGTTCCATTTACTCTACAGACAATGCTGGTTTTATTATCCGGTGCTTTTCTAGGGTCTCGTAATGGAGCGTACAGCCAGTTGTTATATCTTGCTGCGGGATCTATTGGTTTGCCTGTTTTTGCAGGATTTAGTTTCGGATTTGCAAAATTAGTGGGACCAACCGGCGGATATTTAATTTCTTTTCCTTTTGTTGCATTTCTAGTCGGTTATATTTTGGAAAAGAAACGTAACGCAGTAACTGTCTTTCTTACATTTTTTGCGGGCGGATTATTAATATTATTATCCGGCGCATCGTATTTAGCTCTTTTTCTGAATGGAAATATTAAAACGGCATTATTTAATGGTGCATTTATTTTTTCAATTTGGGATTTGATCAAAGTTACTGCTGCATTTAGCATTTATAAGTCAATTTCAAAGATATATCCCAAACTTCCATAATTCACTGGTAATCGATGAAACCGATAATTTTTGCAGTAATATTTGTAATTGCATTTGGATTCCTTTTTTATAATCTCAAGAGAATTCTTTCCTATATCAAACTTGGTCAGCCTGAAAACAGGTTTGATAATCCCGCTGAAAGGATTAAAAATGTCCTGAAGATTGCATTTGGGCAATCTAAACTTTTACGGGAACCGGTTGCTGGTTTAATCCATTTTCTAATTTTCTGGGGATTCATGCTCTTTTTATTTGCTGTTTTAGAATCAATAATTCAAGGCTTCTATCCGCCATTTTCACTGCAGTTTTTAGGGCCAATATATTCGGCTATTACTTTGGTTCAGGATCTTTTTGGAGTATTTGTTCTTGTTGCGGTTATCTGGGCGCTATTCAGAAGATTTGTCCAAAAAGTGCCTAGATTAGCGGGGAAAGGCCATAATTTAGACGCTGCTTTGATATTATTTTTGATTTTTGGTGTTGTTTTTGCCATGTTCGGCCAGAATACTGCACATTTTGCCAACGAAAATTTTAAACCGACTGACTTTGAATTCAGACCAGTATCGCTTTGGTTAAGCAATTTATTATTTAGCGGTGCGTCTGAATCTTCAAATATTTTGTTTGAAGTTTTTTGGTGGCTCCATATTCTGATAATTTTTTCTTTCATGAACTTTCTTCCGTACTCTAAACATTTCCACGTCTTTACATCTGTTCCTAATGTCTATTTCTCAAATACAGGCGATCATAAATTTGCACTTAATAAATTAAATCTCGAAGATGAAAATTTAACTCAATATGGTGCGGCAGATTTTGAACACCTTTCATGGAAACAAATTCTTGATGGTTTTTCCTGCACTGAATGCGGTAGATGCACTGCATCATGTCCTGCAGCAGCAACTGGAAAAAAACTTTCGCCTAGAGATATAATTTTTAATGTTAGAAAGCGCACCGAAGAAAAAGCTCCGTTGATTCTTGCTAATGCTGGTGACGATAATGAAACAATACAAAAAACTTTAGTGCACAACTATATTACCGATGAAGAATTGTGGGCTTGCACAACATGTATGGCTTGTGTTCAGGAATGTCCGGTTACAATTGAACACGTAAGTACAATTGTTGACATGAGAAGGAATCTNNTGGGCTTTCAATGCGCAGGATAGGGCAAACTGGGCTGAAGGATTAAATATCAAAACAATGGCGGAAGATTCGTCAGGCGAAATTCTCTTCTGGGTCGGGTGTGCAGGTTCTTTTGATGCCCGTTATCAGAATGTCAGTAAGGCTTTTGTGCAGTTAATGCAGAAGGCAAATGTTGATTTTAGAATTTTGGGTACTGAGGAAAAATGTAATGGGGATACTGCGCGCAGGTTGGGAAATGAATACCTTGCGCAGATGTTGATGCAGGAAAATGTTGATAAGCTCAACAATTATGGTGTTAAAAAAATTGTTACTGCTTGTCCTCACTGTTTTAATTCATTGAAGAATGAATATCCGCAGTTCGGAGGAAATTTTGAAGTTATACACCATTCTGAAATGATTGATCAGCTTCTTGTTGATGGTAAGATCAAACTCAAAGATGAGGGAGTAAAATCTAAAATTACTTATCATGATTCCTGCTATCTGGGTAGATATAACAATGTATATGATTCACCGCGCGATCCGCTGAAGATGATTAAAGGTGTTGAACTGGTAGAGATGGAAAGAAACCGTGATAAAGGTTTTTGCTGCGGTGCGGGCGGCGGTAGAATGTTCCTTGAAGAAACTGAAGGAACCCGGATCAATAATAACAGGGCGGAAGAGGCTATTAAAACAAATGCCGATACTGTTGCCTCTGCTTGTCCGTTTTGTATGACTATGATGAATGACGGTATCAAATCATTCGATAAACAGGATAGTGTTATTGTAAAAGATATAGCGGAAATTATTCTCGAAAACTCAGTTTAATAAATTAATCATTCACTAAATACAGGAGGTAGCATGAACGAAAAATATCTAAAACTTATTGACTTCTTAAAAAGTTTGGAACCTGACGTAGCTAAATTCTACGAAAAAGGACAATCAGCTGCAGGCACACGCTTGAGAAAAGGGTTAAGCGAATTAAAAAAACACGCTCAAGAATTGCGTAATGATATCCAGGAAGTTAAATCATCACGCAAAGCTGCTAAAACTGGTGAATAATTTTAAGTTATCAATTTGTTGAAGGCTGGGTTTTTTACCCGGCCTTTTTTATTAATATCAGGGCCAAATTTTTAAATGATAAAAAATATTCATTATTATATTTTATTAATTTTCACCGCATGTCATACTGTTATTCCTGCCCAAGATAAAAATGAATTAAAAAGTGATTCGCCTAGAACAGTAACAATTTCTTTTGTTGGAGATTTAATGTGCCATACTCCTCAAATGAATTTTGCCCGTGCCGGCAAAGACAGTTTTGATTTCAAACCGGCTTTCAGTGAAGTAAAAAATATTTTATCAAAATCTGATCTGACATTTGGAAACCTTGAAACAACTATCTCAGGAATAGAAAAACATTATAGCGGTTATCCGTTATTTAATACTCCGGATTCTTACCTGGAAGGATTGAAGTATGCGGGTTTTAACTTCTTGCTTACCGCAAATAATCATTCTTTTGACCGGGGTGAAAAAGGTGTTCTTAGAACTATCGAAAAAATACACGGGCTTGGTTTCAACTCGGCAGGTACTTATAGCGGACAGCGTGAACGGGATTCAATAAGAGTGATAGATATTAATGGAATAAAATTAACTGTCTTGGCTTACACTTACGGCTTAAATGGAAATAAAATCCCTAAGAATAAAAAATATCTCGTTAATGTTATTGATACTGTATTAATTAAACAGGATATTAATTCCGCACGCGAAAAGTCTGCTGATATTGTTTTAGTCTATTTTCACTTCGGCGAAGAGTATAAATCCAAACCAACCTTTTACCAAAAAGAAATTGTAAAAAAAGTAATTTCTTACGGCGCTGATCTTATTATTGGAAGCCATCCCCATGTTATTCAGCCGTTAGAATTTTTTTCATCAAATAAAAATCATATCGGAAAAGGTATTATTGCTTATTCACTCGGTAATTTTATTTCGAATCAGCGCTGGCGTTATTCCGATTGCGGTGTTATATTAAATTTTTCTATCATTAAAAATATCTCTTCCAGAACTGCCTCGCTTGCCGGTGTTTCTTTCATCCCCACATGGATATTTAAAGGCAAAATTGAAAAAGCAAACAAGTTTTTAATTTTGCCGGCTGATTCTTCTTCCATAAACAAAATGAAGGATTTTCTTTCAAAATCAGACCGCGAAAAATTAATCCAATCTTTTAATGATACAAACAAATTGTTTGAAGCAGTTAATGAATTTAAGCCGGTCAAGTGAACCAAATAATTTGGTTGAGTATTGTTTATGAATTCCTGTGTAATTTTTCCGGCTGTCAGGGACCATTCCCTGACAGAAAATAGCAGGGGCTTCTTATGATAATAGCCTTGAACCATTTTTCCACGATAGTTAAAGCTCACTTCTTGACCGAGTATCAATATTTATATAAATTTATCTCGCATCAAACATGTGATGGAAAAGAATGGGACTAAGAGGGCGAAGTATTTTAGAAGGAGAACATTTCTTTTTTGTAACTACTACTGTTGTAAATTTCAATAAAGTTTTCACTGATGATTTATTTTGTGATATCCTAATTAAGAATATCAAACACTACCAGAAACGTTATAACTTCGAAGTCATTGCATACTGTATAATGCCTTCACATTTTCATTGGATAGTAAAAACAGATTCATCCAGAGGTACGATCTCATCTATAATGAGAGATATAAAGAAATTTAGTGCGTGGGATATAATGGATCAATTAAAAAGGGAAGCGTCTCCCTTAGTTCAGAATTTTGCTTGTGCAATTGAAGATGGACAAAAACGCAGGTTTTGGATGCCCAGGTTCGATGATGAGGTAATAAGAGATCAAAAAATGTTATTGACAAAGATAAAATATATTCACAACAACCCGGTTGATGCCGGTATAACAGACAATGCAAAAGATTATAAATATTCAAGCGCAAGGAATTATACCTTTGATGATCAATCAATCTTGTATGTAGAAAAAAGCTGGGCGGGAATAGAAATAATATAATTCCGTCAGGGAATGGTCCCTGACGGCCAAGTCAAATAAATTGTTTGAAGCTGTTAAAGAATACAAACCGGTCAAGTGAACCAAATAATTTGGTTGTGTGTTGTTTAAGAAATCCCATGTAATTTCATATCTTTACATAAAAAAATAGAATTCAATGGCTAACAAAAATAGAGCGTCGCTGGGGATAATCTTTATCACAATCTTTATTGATTTGATGGGTTTTGGAATTCTGATTCCTATCCTGCCCACTTTTGCAAGTAAAGATCTTGGTATTTCTGATTTTGGAATTGGAGTGATCATTGCTGCATATTCACTAATGCAGTTTATTTTTAATCCTGTTCTTGGAAGATTATCCGATAGAATTGGAAGGAGACCTGTCATTTTAGCAACTCAATTGATGACAGCTTCTTCATACATAATTTTTGCCTTTTCAAATTCTTTTGCTCTTCTGTTATTCTCACGTATGCTGGCTGGACTTGGCGGCAGCAATATTGGCGTTGCCCAGGCGTACATTGCGGATATTACTTCCCGCGAGGAACGCGCAAAAGGAATGGGAGTTATCGGAGCTGCATTTGGGATGGGATTTGTTTTTGGTCCGCTTATTGGTGCCTTTCTGGCTAAGTATGGCTATCACGTTGCGGGTTTAGGCAGCGCTGTGTTTACTCTTTCTGCTTTTACTTTTGCAATTTTCAAACTCCCGGAATCAATCAGGGAAAAGAAATCTGCCGGTAAATTTCAGCTCAAAATTTTTGATCTAAAATTTTCAAAGCAGGTTCTTCAACATCCTATAATTGGTTTTTTAATTATTCTTTATTTCTTTATAATTTTTTCAATTGCAAATATTTATGGAACATTTGCGATTCTTGGTTATAAATATTATCACTTCACCGATCAGCAAAATGGAATGCTGTTTGGTATTAACGGCATTGTTGCAACAATTATTCAGGCTGGATTTATCAAATCATTCTCACGAAAAATGAGCGATAAGACTATTGTAATGATTGGAATTGTTTTTATGGTATTTGCACTTGGACTGCTTCCATATGGAGGAAATTTTGCCGGTGTTGCATTTGTTATTTCATTGATGGGAATTGGCGGGGGAATTCTTCAACCAATTATTCCAAGCATGATTTCAAAACATTCACCTGAGCACCAGCAGGGAGAAACTCTTGGATTTAATCAATCAATTTCTGCCTTTGCACGTGTTTTGGGCCCGTTATGGGGCGGGTTTGCATTCCAGGTTTTCGGGTATCAATTCCCATTTTTAACAGGCGCTTTTTTTACTTTACTCAGTTTAATTGCTTGTTTTTATTTTTTAAGAACTGATAAATTGGAAGAACCTCAAAGTGTTTAAAATTGGAAATCTGAATATTGAACGTGCATTACTTCTGGCTCCTATGGAAGATGTGACCGATATTGCATTTAGAAGATTATTAAAAGAACTTGGAGCAGATGTTGTTTATACAGAATTTGTTAATTCAGATGGATTAATACGCGCAAATAAAAAAACTGAAAAAAAACTTGAGATTACTGAAGATGAACGCCCAGTTGGTATTCAAATTTACGGCGGCAATCTTGAACCTATGATTGAAGCTGCCAAAATTGCTGAATCAAGACAACCTGATTTGATTGATATTAATGCCGGGTGCTGGGTAAAAAAAATTGCTAACCGCGGCGCCGGCGCTGGACTCTTAAAAGATCCGTGTTACATGCAGACTATGGTTGAATCAATTGTGAAGTCCGTGAATCTTCCTGTAACTGTAAAAACAAGAATCGGGTGGGATATGGATTCTATTAATATTCTTGATGTCGCCAAACGCATTGAAGATGCAGGTGCCGCTGCGTTAACTCTTCATTGCAGAACAAAAACAATGGGTCATAGTGGTGATCCGCTTTGGGAATGGATCGCAAAAGTTAAAGAAGTTGTAAAATTTCCGGTTGCTCTTAATGGCGGTGTGTTTACCGCTGAAGATGTTAAACGGGCATTTGATGAAACAAATACAGATGCTGTTATGATTGCCCGCGGGGCAATTGAACATCCATGGATATTCAGGGAAGCTAAAGAATTGCTGGATGGGAAAAATGTTGTTGCAGTATCAAACGATGAAAGAATTCAAACTGCCCTGAAGCACTTAATATATTCTTTGGAAATTAAAGAACCAAGAGCTGCTATTATTCCATTTAGGAAATATTATACAGGTTATTTGAAAGGACTGCCTCGCTCAAAAGAAATCCGCCAGGAATTATATAAACAACTTGAATACAATCCTATTGAAGAAATATTAATGAATTATCTTGACGAATTAAAAACTTATGAGCAAATTGAAAAAGTAAATTAACCGAGGAATTAATGGATTTAAGCAAATTGGTAAGAGGCGTTCCTGATTTCCCTAAAAAAGGAATTCTGTTTTATGATGTTACAACGTTGTTCAAAGATCCGGCAGGGTTAAGAGGCGCCGCGGATGAACTGTACAAGATGGCTAAAGATTTGAATATTACAAAAGTCGCTGGAATTGAATCTCGTGGATTTATAGTCGGCGGTATACTTGCCGAAAAATTGAATACCGGGTTTATTCCCATCAGAAAACCGGGCAAACTTCCCGCAGAAACAATCTCAGAAAGCTATTCTCTTGAATACGGCACTGATACAATAGAAATTCACAAAGACGCAATACAAAAAGGCGACAGGGTATTACTGCATGATGATCTTCTTGCCACCGGCGGAACAGCCCTTGCAGCATGTAATCTTATTGAAAAGTTGGGAGGCGAAGTTGTGCAGGTTTCATTTATTATTGAATTGACCTTCCTGAGTGGTAAAGAAAAATTAAAAAAATATGACATGCGTTCCTTAATTCAATACAACTCTGAATGATCTTCCGGGTCTCTTGTTCTCAAATCCAAAAACCAATTCTTACTCATAATCTTAATCATAATCTTGTTCTTAATCTTATTTTTAAACCTGCCCGCCTCCGTTTCCATCAGCTGACGGATTACGGATTGCTGGACGGGTTTACCTGCCTATCTGTATTGCTTCAGTAATTCGGTAACGGTTCTGAGTCTCTTAAACGTCAGAATTTTTTGTCATTCTTTTTCTCGGCTGTCGAGGACCATTCCTCGACAGGAGGATGTAAGGTTTTTGTTCCGCCAAGGAGTGGTCCTTGGCGGCCTAGAAAATGCGTTCCTTAATTCAATACGACTCGGAATGATCTTCCGGGTCTCTTGTTCTCAAATCCAAAAACCAATTCTTACTCATAATCATAATCTTGTTCTTAATCTTATTTTTAAACCTGCCCGCCGGAGTAAAACACGAAGGCCTGGACCCTCCCAATAAATTATATTTACCATTAAATATAAAATTGGCAAAAAAAATGGTTAGTGGAAATCTCTCTAACCCGCCCGACATAATTCATGATTTACATTTTTTATTTTTTTGTAGGGGAGGGTCGCGACCCTCCCGAGAAATTATACTTAATAATAAATATAAAATTTGCAAAAAAAAATGGTTAGTGAAAATCTCTCTAACCCGCCCGACATGATTCATTATTTATATTTTAAAATTTGTAGAGACGATCGTTTCGATCGTCTTACATACTATATGAAAATTGGTAATATCATTATTCAACGGACTTGCCCGCCTTTTGTGGATTTATCTGTTTGATTAATTCACCCAACCTAAAGTCGCCCTCTCCTTAACAAGGAGAGGGAAAAGGGTGAGGTTGCCGAAGGCATCCCTGTCCCACCTCCGTCAGCTGACGGATTTGCGGGAGGGTGTCCATACAGCGTGACGGGTTTACATGCCTATGGCATGGGTGGCATGAAACTGCGGCAAAATATTTTTTAGTGGGCATCAAGAACCATAAATGAAAATTTTAGATTGTTTCATATTACAATTATTCAAAAAATGTTTAAGTTAAAAGGCAGATAATATTAAATATTTCGGATAGGTCTTTGTGGTACTAAACTGGAATGAAATCAAAGACCGCGCTGTTAAGTTTTCTACTGAATGGGCGGGAACATTTAACGAAGATGCCGAAGCAAAACCTTTTCTTGAAGCATTCTTTTATATATTCGGAGTAAACCGGAAAAAAGTAGCCTCCTTTGAATATAGGGTAAAAAAACTTGATGAGCATGATGGCTATATAGACCTTCTGTGGAAAGGCACACTTCTGGTCGAAATGAAGAGCAGAAATAAAGATCTTCAAAAAGCTTACGAACAAGCCCGCGATTATCTATATGGACTTCCTGAACATGAATTGCCCCGCTATGTCCTTGTCTCTGATTTCGAAAATTTCCATTTGTATGATCACGTTGATGATACACTCACTAAATTTAAACTTGCCGAACTTGTAGGCAATGTTCAGCATTTTGGATTTATTGCCGGTTACCAGAAGCATACATACAAGGAACAAGACCCGGTAAATATTAAAGCTGCCGAATTAATGGGTAAGCTTCATGATAAGCTTAAAGCAATCGGTTATGATGGACATGCTTTGGAAGTCTACCTTGTACGTTTGCTCTTTTGTTTGTTCGCAGATGACACAACCATTTTTGATAAAGATATATTTAACGATTTTATTTTGGAACGCACTAGCGAAGATGGAAGCGATCTTGCAGCCCGTTTAAGTGAATTATTTTATGTACTAAATATTCCAAGAGAAAAACGGTTTAAAAACCTTGATGAACAAATAAACACTTTTCCGTATGTGAACGGAAAACTTTTTGAAGAACCTCTGCCGCCTGCGTCATTCGATAGCGAAATGCGGCGCATATTATTAGAATGCTGTAATCTTGATTGGAGCAGGATTTCTCCTGCTATTTTCGGCTCAATGTTCCAGAGTGTAAGGAATCCCGAAGAGCGTAGAAATCTAGGCGCGCATTATACGAGTGAAAAGAATATTCTTAAACTAATTAAGCCGCTGTTCCTTGATGAACTTTATTCTGAATTTGAATCTGTTAAAGACAATAACAATAAGCTGGTTGATTTCCATAAGAAAATTAGCAAGCTAAAATTTCTTGACCCTGCATGCGGCTGTGGAAATTTTCTTGTTGTTACGTATAGAGAGCTGCGTTTGTTGGAAATTGAAATCCTGCGGGAATTGTATAAAACCGGGCAGGGTTTTCTTGACGTAAGCGAAATTATATGGCTCGACGTTGATATGATGTACGGAATAGAGATTGATGAATTCCCCGTGCGCATTGCCGAAGTTGCAATGTGGCTGATTGATCACCAGATGAACATGGCAATAAGCAATGAATTTGGTCAATACTTTGTGCGTTTGCCTTTGAAAAAAGCTGCAAACATTGTTAATGGTAATTCTTTGCTGTTGGATTGGGAAAAGATAGTATCAAATGAACAGCTTTCTTATATATTAGGTAATCCTCCATTTGTTGGTAAGAGTTATCAGAACGCAGAACAAAAATCAGCTTTGGACAAAATATTCACGGGTTCTAAAGGAACTGGTGTATTGGATTACGTTACTGCATGGTATATTAAAGCTGCGCAGTTTGTACAAAATACAAGAATTAAAGTTGCATTCGTTTCAACTAATTCTATATCACAAGGTGAACAAGTTGGGATTCTTTGGAGCTTGATGTTTACTAAGTATAATATAAAAATACATTTTGCCCATCGTACATTCAGGTGGAATAATGAAGCACGTGGAAATGCTGCAGTTCACGTAGTCATAATAGGATTTGCACACTACGATACCCTTAATAAAAGTATTTATGAGTACGAAAAAATTACTGGTGAACCTCATGAAAGAAAAGTAAAGAATATTAATCCATATTTGATTGAAGGTCGTGATGTTTGGGTTGATAAAACACGTAATCCAATTTGCGATGTACCGATGATGAATTATGGTAGCATGCCTAACGACGGTGGCAATTTATTGATGGATGATAGCGAAAAGAAAATGCTATTAACAAATTGTCCAACAGCTAAAAAATATATTAAAAAATTTGTGATGGGGGAGGAATTAATAAATAATATCTCACGCTGGTGTTTATGGTTAGAAAACTGCACACCCGAAGAATTGAGACGGATGCCAGAAGTGAAAAATAGGGTTGAAGCAGTACGAAAACATAGACAATCTAGTACAAGAATTACAACAAATGAACTAGCCCAGTATCCAGCAAGTTTTGGCGAAAATAGACAACCTAAGAGCAACTATATTGCGATGCCACGTGTCTCATCTGAAAATCGTCAATATATTCCTATTACTATACTCGACAAAAATATTATTGCTGGTGATAAAGTATACACAATAGAAAAAGGTTCTCTGTTTCATTTTGGTGTGTTAACTTCATTAATGCATATGACTTGGATGCGTTTTACTTGTGGAAGGTTAAAAAGTGATTATAGTTACTCAAATACTATAGTTTACAACAATTACCCGTGGCCAGAAAATCCGAGCGCTAAACAAATTAAAACAATTGAAGAAGCAGCGGAAAGGGTGTTGGATGCCCGCACGCAGTTCCCGGACAGCTCGCTTGCCGATTTATATGACCCCTTAACAATGCCGCCGGTTCTTGTTAAAGCACATAACGAACTTGACAAAGCCGTTGACCTTGCTTACCGTCCGCAACCATTTCCAACAGACGCAAAGCGCATGGAATTTCTTTTTGAACTATATGAAAAGTATACTGCGGAATTATTTACAAAAGAAAAGCCAAAGAAAGTAAAGAAAAGTAAAAATTAATTAATCTAATCAATTATCCCATACTTCTATTGAACTTACCATTAACCAACGGACTTGCCCGCCTTTTGTGGATTTATCCGTTGGATTGACTCACTCGATCTAAAGTCGCCCTCTCCTTTTTTTAAGGAGAGGGAAAAGGGTGAGGTCGCCGAAGGCATACTTGTCCTGCATCCGTTTACTAACGGATTGCGGGAGGGTGGTCTGAGTGTGACAAAATATTATTAACCAACAGATTTATCTGTTGGATTAAGAATGCTAGGCAAATTACTTTAACCGATTCATCGGTTTATTAGTTTATTGATTTTTCAAAAGATAGAAATTTTAAAACGGTTAAAACCGTTATCACTATTTTTTATGCCCAATCACCAATGGATAAATCCATTGGTTAAAAAGAATAAATTTAATATCATATGCTGGATCGGGACATTAATAATATCATTAACCAGCGGATTCATCCGTTGGATCAAGAACTAATGATAAACTCATTTAACCGATTTATCGGTTTATTATTACATTGTGTTTTTTCAAGAATTCTTCATACTCTTCTGTAAAATTCATTTTACGATGATGTTCTTCTTGATTTAAAATATATTTTTCAACTGTTTCAATATTGGATTCAGAAACCGAAAATGCTCCATATCCTTTGCTCCAAAGAAATTTATAGCTTACTTCTTTATTAATCCAATTAGAAGAACTTCCCTTTATAAGATGAAAAGTATCTTCTATTGAAATATTTGTTGGTAAATCTATTAATGCATGTACATGATCCGCATTAACAAAATTAATTCTCATATAAATATTCTTTGTCTCGGAATATTCATATAAGTATTGTGATAATCGTTTCCGCAAATTTCTATCAGTCAGAGACTTTTCATGATTATATGTTCCCCATACAAGATGTACCCATAATTTTGTGTAAGATCGGACAGACATATTAACCCCAAAAATGTTGCATTAATATAATAAAAACGGTTAAAACCGTTTTTAGTTTTTTGTTCGCCCGGCATGGGTGA
>PMDS01000029.1 GCA_003155655.1 Melioribacter sp. | reverse complement strand
TTTCAACTAGGTTTGAATATATACCTCCCGATGTTCAAGCATGGTATATTTAGCACTTTCATAGTATTCTTTAACTTATCATTTGTACTTAACAAATGGTTTCGAACTTCATTTCATTCATCATTATTAATATTATTGAAAGTTTTATTCTCCTTTATCCTCATCAAGATCATCATGATCGTCTCCCCCTAAACTGTAATAATTGTTCTCTTCATCTTCACTTCCAATCTTTTCATTTTCATCATCCAATTCTGAGCCTGGAATATCCAGGTCATTGCCGGATTTATCTTCATCAAAATCTTTTTCATTACTTGTTCCAGCTTTTTCATTTGGCACTTTAATTTTTGATTTATCCTCGGGATTTAAATTCATCTCTTTTTTGGATTTATTGTATATATCTTCGCTGACAGGATATAATGGGTATCCCTGAAGATCACTTTTATCTTCATCTTTATGCTGAATAACTGGTTTTGTATTTTCGCTTTTCTTTTTCATGTTTTGTCCTTTGCAGTCGGATTTTTAATAAAGGAGTGATCTGTTTCTAAATTGATCGACGCTTTGATTTTATCGTCGAGTGTAACCCCTAATCCTTTTGCTACAGCCATTCCTAATTGACTATCGGCGCGGAAGAAATGACATAACTGCTGGTTAATAATTCCGTCTTTTTTTTCTCCGCAAATACCACTCATTGAACTTACAATATTACTTATCAAATTTTTCCTGTCTTGATCATTCATCGCATCGCGATACAAAATTCCCGGCTGTGTGAAATGGTCGTTATCATTTTCGTTGCGGTCAAACCAACCGGCAATATTTGAATCCAATTGCAATGCCGTTTCTTTATAGTTTTCGTCAGCAACAATATCGTCAAAACTATTCGGACGGTAATTCGGGTTTGCTCCTCCGTTATCACCTGCCTGCATAAATCCGTCTCTTTGGTAATTTGCAACTGTGTAAGGACATTTGTTTACGGGAATCTGTTCATAGTTCACACCCAAACGATAACGGTGTGCATCCGGATAAGAAAGCAAACGACCTTGCAGCACTCTATCAGGCGAATATCCAATGCCGTCAACAACATTAGCTGGCGCAAAAGCAGATTGCTCAACATCACGAAAATAATTTTCCGGAATTTCATTTAGTTCCATTATGCCCACATCAATCAAAGGAAAATCTTTGTGGAACCAAACTTTCGTGAGATCAAATGGATTCCATCTAAAATTTTTTGCCTGGTCATCAGTCATCACCTGAATTTTTAAAGCCCACTTAGGGAAATCTTTTTTATCAATGGCTTCCACCAAATCCCTTTGCGCCTGATCAAGATCAATAGCCTTCATTTCATCGGCTTCTTTACCTGTAAAATTTTTTATTCCCTGCATTGTTTTAAAATGAAATTTGACCCAAACCCTATCATTGTTATTATTGAAGAGAGAAAAAGTGTGGCTTCCAAAACCATCCATGTGCCGATAGGAGAAAGGAGTACCACGGTCGCTCATTAGAATTATTACCTGATGTAAACTTTCCGGATTCAGACTAAAAAAATCCCATACCATAGTAGGGCTTTTACAATTTGTTTTGGGGTCGCGCTTTTGTGTATGAATGAAGTGCGAAAACTTTTTGGGGTCTTTAATAAAAAACACCGGCGTGTTGTTGCCTACTAAATCCCAATTGCCGTCTTCTGTATAAAACTTAAGTGCAAAACCACGGGGGTCTCTTTCACTATCAGCGCTTCCTCTTTCGCCAGCAACTCGTGAGAACCGGGCGAACATTTTTGTTTGTTTCCCAATTTTAGAAAATATTTTTGCTTTGGTGTATTGGGTGATATCGTGTGTTACAGTAAAGGTTCCGAATGCCCCGGCTCCTTTTGCATGAACAACTCTTTCGGGAATACGTTCCCGGTTGAAGTGTGCCATGTCTTCGTGCAGAAAATAATCCTGCAATAAAATTGGTCCACGGTTGCCGATAGTCATAGAGTTATCAAACTCGTAATAAGGTCTACCGCTTGCTGTAGTTAGCTTTTTCTTTTCCATAATTGTTTGCTTTCATGTGAATTCATTTTTGTTTTGTATAATCATTCACTGTTTATGTAGCTTTAATGGCTGTAGGAATAATTTAAAATAATTTTTCAGTTACCCGGTTCATTCTCCTGCAAATTTGATTAGCTCTTCATTGAATTTATTAGTTTCCTCCAAAAACAAGCTATGGCCGCTATTCTCGAAAGCAATGATATTTGAATTTGATATCCCGGCTTTCATTTGTCCAGCCAGGTCAAAAGAGCATATTTTATCTTTTTTGCCGTGCATAATCACTGTTGGAATTTTTATTTTCGCCAGATCACTTCTCAGGTCTGTATCCCGCAAAGCGACTAAACATTGACCTGTTGCATAAGAAGACGCGCTTAAACAAATTCCATTTAACCAACTGCTGATTCCTTCATTTAATGAAGTTTCGGTAGCGGAGAATATTTTTGCGAAATTGGACAAAAGTTTTGGCCTATCTTGATAATTCAATTCAATTAAATCATCAACCGCACTTTTAGGAAGATTGTATGGAAAATCCTTGCGTTGTGTCCAGATAGGAGCGGCGGCTCCAAATAAAGCGAGTTTGGATATATGTACGCCTTTATCTGCAGACGCAAAACGTATAGCAATTGCACCGCCCATAGAAAAGCCGCCTAAAACGGCATCCTTTATATCCAGTTTACTTAAAACCGTTTTAATGTCCGACACGTGAACATCGTAATTATAATCCCCGAAAGGTTTATCAGATTTACCAAAGCCTCTTAGCGTAATACCAATTACACGGAAGTTATTATTCATCAGATAGTTGTATTGGTATTCATACATTTCATCACTTAACGGCCAACCAGGTATAAGCACAATAGGTCTGCCTTCGCCCGCATCTGTTATATGAAGATGCAAATTGTGTTCTACTTCTATATATTCGCTAGCTATACCAGATACTTTTTTATTAAGTACTTTTTCCATTGTTTCTATCCTTTCAGAATCTAATTATCATTGATTGTTTAATTTTCATATTACCGGTTGACTTTCAATCCACTGTTAGGCAATCTAAAATTCTTCTTTAATAATTAATTTTTTATCAAAATCTAAATTTGCCAATATTGTTTCCATTGCATCCATCATTGGAGGAGGACCACATAGATAGAAGTATTTATTGAGATTACCGCAATTTGCTTTGAGAAAGCCCTCAGTTATATGACCGTGCGCATATTCATCTATTTTTTCATCCGATAAAATGTTGATGAAATTCTTGCCTAATATTTTTTTAAATTCCTGTGCAAGTATTATATCATCTTTGGTTTTATTGGCAAAGATGAGTTTGTTATCACCGATTTCATTATTCGTTTGAAGATACCTGAAGATTGAAATAAACGGAGTAACTCCTGCACCTCCTGCAATAAATACACCCTCGCCTTTGTATGCGATTGCACCAAAGACGTTGTGCAGAATCAACTCATCATTTTTTTTTAGTTTTAGAAGTTCGTTCGTTACACTTTTGTGTGAAGGATATGTTTTGATTGTAAATTCAATGTAATCATTATCGGGGAGACAAGTAAAAGTGAATGGTCTTTTTTCATTCTCCCAACCTTTTTTGTTTATCGCAACCTCGGTAGCTTGTCCTGGGACAAAGTTGTAATTTTTTGGTTTCTCAGTGACAATTTGCAGCACATCATGGGTGACGTGTTGAATTGATTTTATTTTCACAAAATGTTGTGTTATCATAATTAAATTATTTTTATTACTTTTTTATATTTCAATTCACTGCAACTTCAGCCTGGTTTGTTAAATAATTTTCCAGACCCATTTGAGCAATCTGGGTGCGTTGTATTTCTGCCCAATCGACATGACCCTCTTCCATTTTGAGTATCTTTGTCAATAGCTCAACACTGCCTTCGTCAGCTACTTCATGAGCAAGGTTAATAGCAGCATTGTAAGCAAGTAACCCCGCTATTTCTGCCTCCTGATCATTTTTTACAATCTCAAGAACCGACTTGCCAATCTTCATCGAATTTAATTTGGATACAGCAGGTAAACCTTCCAGAAAAATAATACGTTGAATAAGCCATTCGGCATGGTGCATTTCATCCATAGCTTGTTTTTGTATTGCATTGTGGAGTTTTCCATAACCCCAATTGTTACACATTTCGGCATGTACCATATACTGGTTAATTGCAGTAAGTTCATCAGCCAAGCGCTGGTTAAGAACTGTTAGTAATTTTTCATTACCTTTCATTTAATTCTCCGTTAAAATTATTATACCAATCATTATTTATTATACTTTCTTTCTGAAAATCAGAAATCCAAGTAAGATTCCAAGACCAAATGTTAATAATGCCGGAACCCATCCGAAATTTTTTATATCAGGCCAATTGTTTTGATTAATCTTCCCTTTTATTACACTATCAACCAGTAAGCCACTGTAGAAATACAAAAGGATTACTATTATGATTGACAACACAATGATCAATATTATATTTTTTGTAATGACCATGTGATAATTCTTCCAGTGTATTAATTAATTTTACTTATCCAGAATATTTTCTATGAACCAGCTCAAAGCGCAATCCTGATTGATAACGGGTACGCAGAAGAAATTTCGACAATGGATTTATTATTTTCATGTTGATCAACAACCCAGGTAGCAATAAAATAACCGCATGCTGCACCTGCAAAATCATCAGATGTCCAATGTTGATCTTGATAAACTCGAGAAACAAAAGTGAGCGCTGCCGGTAAGTAAGCCAATATTTTTAACCAAACCGGTTTTGCATTTCTTGAAAGAACTGTTGATAATACAAATGCAGCGGTACTATGCCCTCCGGGAAATGATTGATTATCTATGTTAAAAAGTGAAGAGAATGGATGAAATGAAGATTTACCTTCTTCCATATAAGGCCGTGCCCTGCCGATTGCCAGCTTTAATAAATAATTAATTGCGCCGGCATAGAGCGAAGCCTGCCCAATCTCATAGGCAATTTTCCTGGTTCCTATATCATTTGTTAGTAATGAATGAATAGCAAAACCGCCAAAGAGTACACAAGGCGCATATAGTTCTCCCCACATTCTGCCGAATACAATTGGAACACTATAGTAATATCTTTGATCTTTTAAAACTGCATTGCGAATAGGTTGATCTGCAGTTTCCATAATTAAAAATGTACTTGCAGTTATAGCACCTATTTTTAACCAATCGCTTCCAGTCCAATTACCTGGTTGCTTTATAAAGTCACCAGTCTCATCCCAAAACTGAGAAAAAGTATATTTTTGTTGTCCGAAAAGAGAAGAGCCGCATATAATGATTAAAAGAAACAATAAATATATTTTCCGTTTCATTTCGCAAACCTTTTTTTATTTATAAATGAAGAGTTAAACCAAGTCCATGTGAATCACAAAAAAGATACTACGCTTTTGTAAGTACCATTAATAACTAATTTATGCAATTGTTCCTTGAAAGCCATAAGATGGTACGAATGTCTGTACAAATGTTCAATCGTTCAAAGGGATGAAAAAGGAACTACATCCTTTGGCTGGCTAACTTTGTAATTATCCAATTAATAGGACAATAACAATTTAATTCTTGGAGTTAATATGCTAATGCAGTTGCTGTAAAAGAGAAAAAAAATTAAAAATTCTATATATTAAATTAATGCATATATAAAAATGTTTTAGATATAGCAAAAGAATAACAAAAAGAAACAAATTACAGAATCGACCGTATTATTTACCAGCTTTACAAATGGATTTTTCTAGCAACAGTTGCCGGTGCACTTATTTTTACTGGATCAAAAATCTTATAAGCAAGCAATTTCACTCGGTCATTAACAAGGAACCAAATTAATGCATAACCCCAAACAAACCCTGCCCATCCCCAGCCAATTGGTGTCATAAATATTCCGTAAACTGCAATCAGTGTTGCAATAATTTGAGTTCCTACAACTGCAAATAATAATATTTTAGCTGGTTTAATTGACCAGAATGGGCGGCGCGTGCGAGTAAGGAAAATTGTTAAATGTCCTGCAACAGATAGCTTCAAATACATAAGTGTTTGGATGTGTATACGGTCGAGATGAAAGACACGCTCTCCAAGAAAGAACAAACCAAAGGCGGCAACGACTCCAATAACTCCCAGCACAGTTGAGATTCCGAGCACCATTCGCATGTTCCAAGCCTCGGGTTGATTTTTATAATGAACATTGTCATATGCAATGGATAGTATAGCCCCATCGTTAAGCAACGCAAGCATTACAATCATGACTGCAGTTACTGGATAAAAATTGAAAACCAAGATCGACAAAGTCATAAACAAAAGTACCCGCAATGTTTCAGCTATTCGATAGATAGCATAGCTGTTCATCCGTTGGAATATTTTCCTGCTTTCTTTTATAGCGTCTATTATAACCGAGAGCCCCGGTGTTGTCAGCACAATGGCAGCTGCAGCACGTGCAGCGTCTGTAGCATCCGAAACAGCAATTCCACAGTCCGCTTTCTTTAACGCCGGTGCATCATTTACACCATCACCAGTCATACCGACTATATGATTTCGTTTTTGAAGGATATCCACAATGTGAAACTTGTGTTCTGGAAATACCTGTGCAAACCCATCTGCATTCTCGATGGATTCCGCCACCTCATTAGTCTCTTTATTTTTGGAATCACCCAGTCCACTGGCATCGAGAATGTTTGTGCCCAAGTCTAATTTTTTAGCTGTTTCTTTGGCGATGGCAAGAGCATCCCCGGTAACCATTTTAATCATCACACCCATTTGCAATGCAGTTGCAATAGTTGCTTTTGCATCTTCGCGCGGCGGATCGAATAAGGGTAAAACGCCAACAAACTGCCATTGACCATCACCTTCAGCTCTGGCTACACCCAGTGAACGAAAACCGCGTTCAGCAAATTCATTGACTGCTTTTTCTACAGATAGTTTTACCTGTTCTACATTTGCAGACAATTTTAAAATTACTTGCGGTGCACCTTTCGTCACTTTAAATGTTTTTCCGTCTTTGGCTTTTACAGTTGCTTCGGTGCGTTTATGCACCGGGTCGAACGGCTGGAAATGAACTACATCATAATCTTTTAAGGAATCCTTGTTTTTCAGTCCATCTATCACAGCCAGATCAATGGTGTCATTGTTTTCCATACGTGATGCAAGCGCACCATTAAGGATGACTTGTTCGGTAGGAATATTATTAACACTGAATGGATCACCAAGCGTCAGTTTATTTTGAGTAAGCGTGCCGGTCTTGTCGGCACACAGCACATCAACGCCTGCTAATTCTTCTATAGCTACCAACTTGCTTACAATCGCTTTTTTTCCAGCAAGCAGTCTTGCACCAACAGCCATAGTAACCGACAGTACCGTAGGCATTGCTACGGGAATCGCCGCCACTGTCAAAACCAAAGCAAACTGCAAGGTTGAAATAATTGAGTCACCGCGGTAAATAGCGACTGCAATGATCACCGCGACCAAAACTACAGCGAGTATGATCAAATAATTGCCAATCTTTAATACTGCTTTTTGAAAGTGACTGACTGTATGCGCCTCTTGAACTAACTGAGCCGTTTTGCCAAAATACGTGTTTGTACCTGTTGCATAAACCAACGCACCGATTTCTCCTTGACGAATGATTGACCCAGAAAACACCGCCTCACCGGATTTGCGTTCTGCAGGCAACGATTCACCAGTCAATGCGGATTGATCAACTTCCACTGGATCTCCATCTAACAAACGCGCATCAGCCGGTACGATATCACCCAAACGCAATCTAATTACGTCCCCCGGCACAAGTTCACACGCAGCCGGAGTGATCCATTTGCCATCACGTTTTACTCGCGCCTTTATCGCCAGTTTTGCTTTTAGGGCAGCTATGGCATTACCTGCTTCGCGCTCTTCCCAGAATCCTACCACTGCATTGGCAACAAGTAAAAGGAGAATGATGAAAAAATCCGGCCAATGCCTTACCACGCCCGACAGAACTACCGCTCCTTCAATCATCCATGGGATTGGGCCCCAAAAATACGTGAGGAATTTAAGGAACATATTGCTTTTCTTTTCTTCAATCTCGTTCGGCCCATATTGAGTTAACCGTTTCTCGGCCTCTGCTTGAGTGAGACCATCAGGAGATGACTCCAATTTTTTTTCAACATCCAATAGGGGAAGAGTTTTTAAATCGTAATTCGAAATTGGTTTCGGTTCTGGAATTTTAGATTTATCAATATTTGTTTTCATAAAATGTTTCCTTACACGCATTTAATTTTTCGAACCCAGCATATTACACTTTTTCATCCGGTGGGTCGGCGACTTTCCCTGGAGGTAAAAATTCCGGTATGTCAAGACGAGCTACACCGATCCTGCTATCTGCCATTCCATAATACACATCGATACGATTTGGTAAACCAAGATCGTCGCGCCGGTCGATGCCGGTGGGAAATACGACGTTGGGAACTGTTCCGTGGCGCTCTTTTGGTAATGCCGGCGTTAACACCGGTTCCACTGAACGGTATAGTATTACACGCGGATGTTCTTTCGAAAGTACCATAACTCCGGCAGAGTAGCGAAGATGATGTTCGTCGTTAACTTGTTCAGTTATTTCACTCACACCGTGGTAAATGATAAGCCAGCCATGCCGGGTTAGGATTGGTGGAGTACCTCCGCCGATTTTGAGCCGCTCCCATTGCGATACAGGGGTTGCCAACCGATGATGTGAGTTAAACAGTGCGAAGTGATGTAGTTCAAGGTCTTCCAAGTCCATTGGGCAATAGGAAATCCAGATACTTTCATGGTCGAGATCTACTAAACGGGTTTCAGCCTGGCAAGCGGTTTCTTCAGGTCGGGTACCGGGGAAAAGGGGGCGATGGATTATAGCAAGCTGCATTTTCCCGGTGTGGTTGGGAATGGCAACGGGGAAAAGGCTGGCATCCTTGTTGTCTACATGAACAAAATCTATACCTTGATATTGATCGAAGGTAGCTAATCCCAAACGTTCCCAGTGAAACAAGTTCTCCGATACAGCCAGAGCGATGCGGGGTCCTTTCGACGAATGTGCCGTATATGTCATCAAATAACGTTTGAAACGTTCCACAAACGTTATTCGAGGATCCTCGCATCCGCCACTGCCGTCGGATCGTATTTCATAATCAGCTTCAGGCTCAAGAGCAATTCCAAGTCGCTCGACTCCGGTAGGATCGCCTGCTTCATTAAACAAAACTCGTGCGATACCAATGCGTGAATAGTTACCCTTTGCAACAAGACGTGGAAATAAATAGAGTTTTCCATCTGGTCCACGAACAGCAGCAGGATTTAAGACTCCTTCAACTTCCTGCAGATTGCCTGGTTCCGGTTCCATCAACTGCCCCAAACGTTGCAGCTTAAATTCATTCATAATTTCCTTTTATCTGGCTCCACTTTTTGGAAGGAAATATAAATTTACTGTATGTTCTTTTGTAATTTCATTGATACCGTATCCATTATTGATTTGGATTTGTTACCACTTACGGTACCCTCTGTTGCATCTGGTTATTAGGACGCACTGACAAGTCGTTCGTCTTAATATAAATAACCATAGCAACCAGCATCAATAAAATCGCAACCCAGAATTTCCAATCGTGATGCGCTCTTTTCCAATATGGGATTCCATTTTTTAGTTTACTCATATTGTGCGGGATATTTGTGTTCATGATCTTTTCCTTTCCATGATAATTCTATAATTTTATCAATTACTAATTAATCATTCTGCTTCACTTTCAACTCAAAACCATCAATGTTTTTTCTATACTAATGCATATCATTTCACATTTGCGATTATTTCTCGTCCGAAACTTTCTGCTCATGTGTGGATAGTTGAGTTTTATGACTTCTTTGATCGTGTTGATGTCCAAGGATGCTTTCAATCATACTAATTAATTTTTATATAGCGCCGTCAAGAGCTTGGTTCAAAGTTGGACTATAATCAAAAGCGATTAATACTTTTTTCATTTTAATTGTTTTCATTTACTCTCACCTTTATTTTTAATTTTTCTTTATTCAACCGCCGCTTTTCTTAAACAATCTGTTTTCACTATTATTCTCTGTAATAATTGCTATAATAATTTTTGATCCGATTTTTTTTCTAATTAAAACTATTCAATCAAAAATGATAGATATTTCTCACCCCAATATTCTTAATCGTTGTAAGTAGTTATAAATATTTATAGAATTGCCAAATAGTCCAAAAGGATGAAAAAAGAACTACATCCATTTGTTTCACTAGCGAAGGTAATTATTAAACTAACAAAATAATAACATAGAGCTTCTTTTAACCAATGTTGTTGATGTATTTATGTCTTGGAGGCCGGCAAGCAATAATTAAAGGAAAAACTAAAAAAATACATATATTAAATTATTGTTCAACAAATTTATTTTATACATCTAAAAGAATAACATGAGAAAACAAATTACAGAATCGACAGTATTGTTTATCAGCATTATCAAATGGGTTTTTCTAGCAACCGTTGCCGGTGCAATTGTTGGCGGGGCTACAGCATTGTTTCTGAAAATTCTTGGGTGGACAATTAATATAGGTAATCAATCACCGTATACTTTCTTGTTCCTACCTATTGCATTTTTTCTTAGTGCACTATCCATTAAATACTTAGCTCCCGATGCAGAAGGTCACGGCACAGAAAAAGTTATTGAAGCAATTCACAAACGTTCCGGTAAAATTGCAATTTTAGTTGTACCCGTTAAACTCTTTGCGACAATTATCACACTAGCCGTGGGCGGTTCTGCCGGAAAGGAAGGACCTTGTGCTCAAATTGGAGCCGGACTCACTTCATTTTTTAGTGATCTTTTAAAGTTTGATGATCACGACAGAAAAAAGTTAGTTATCTGCGGCATTAGTGCTGGTTTCGCCGCTGTATTTGGAACTCCCATTGCAGGTTCATTTTTTGGGGTTGAGGTATTGTTTGTTGGAGCTATTCTGTATGAAGTGCTTCTTCCTTCCTTTATTGCCGGTATTACTGCTTATCAAGTGTCTTCAGCTCTCGGTGTAACTTATTTCCATGGACAAGTGAATGTTATTCCTGTCTTTTCAGAATTATTTCTTTTCAAGGTAATGGTAGCGGGATTATTTTTTGGAATTTGTTCCATCTTTCTTATAGAAATGTTAAGAGCAGGTGATAGAATTTCGGAGCGTATAAAGATTTGGAAACCCTTAAAAGGTCTTATCGGCGGAGTTATTCTTGTAGGATTAACATATATATTTTCTACAAGATATTTGGGATTAGGATTAGAAACAATTGAAGCAGGATTCCGTGGAGAATCAACTGACTGGTATGCATTTTTAGTAAAACCACTTTTCACTGCAATTACTCTTAGTTTTGGAGGTAGTGGTGGTATTGTAACACCAATCTTTTTCATTGGTACTACTGCAGGGTTGTTTTTTGCTTATGTATTTAGTTTGAATGCCGGAACATTTGCAGCAATAGGACTTACGAGTGTTCTATCAGGAGCGGCAAATACTCCAATTGCGGCAAGCATTATGGCTGTAGAATTATTCGGGCCTTCCATTGCACCATACGCAACTGTTGCTTGTGTCATCAGTTTTCTTATTACAGGTCATAGAAGTGTATATCCATCCCAGATTCTTTCTATTTCCAAATCACCTTCGCTTCAAGTAGAGTTAGGAAAGGAACTTGCAAACATTCAATCATTATATCTTCCACGTAAAAAAACTTTAATCAGCCACATCCTTCATTTCATTGATAGGGTTGAAAGGCTTGTCAGTAAAATTCAAGGAACTATCTCATCATCAGATCACTCAAAAGACGATGATTCAAATGTCGACAAGAAAAAGTAATAAATATATTTTCTGTTTCGTTCGCTAACCTTTTTTATTTATAAATGAAGAGTTAATCCCAGTCCGTATGTATCGTCAATATAAAATGGTTGAATGTTAATACTTCCTATACCAGGTTGAACTACTTTACCATTATTTTCAACAGCTTTCTCATGCTGATCTACGACCCAGGTTGCAGTAAGGTAACCGATTGCTCCTCCCAAAAAAACATCAGATGTCCAATGCTTATCCAGATAAACCCTACCTATCATACTCAGCCCGGCAGGAACGTAAGCTAATATTTTTAACCACAAAGGTTTTGCATTTCTTGAAAGAATAGTTGTTAATGCCATTGTAATGCCTGTATGTCCACCGGGAATTGACTGATGATCCGGGTCACTGTATGTGGAAAATGGAACATACATTTGATTCCCTTGCTGGAGATATGGTCTTGCTCTTCCAATAATAACTTTTAACGAACCGTTTACTAAAAAGGTGTAGGATGTAGCCTGTGCAATTTCAAAAGCGATTTTATGAGCTGTATTATCGCCGTTATATAATGCATAGACGGTAAACCCTGCAAATAACAACTCGGTAAAATATAATTCACCCCACATATTCCCGAATTCAATTGGATAGCTTTTTGCATATTTTCTATCAGTATCGATTAAATTGCGGATTGGCTGGTCAAGCTGCATAACCAAAAATGTTCCGGCTCCCAACAACCCTAATTTTAGCCAATCATTCCCATCCCATTTAGTTGGCTGCTTTATAAAATTCCAGGTTTCATTTCCGAATTGAGAAAAATTATATTTATTCCGCTGCACAGAATCTTGCGAAGCGGGATTCTGTGCGAATAGGGCATATCCGCACAGAATTGTTATGAGGAGTGTTAAAAAAATTTTCTGCATAATAGTTGTCCACTGGGTTTAGTACACGTTATGAAAACTTGTGAAAAATCATTTCATCGTTAAAACCTGAATTTACCTAAATATAATTGAATGAAAATTTTCTGTTCTGTTCTTACTGAATGAACACTTGGAAAATCTGTTGGGTATCTGTCACTGTAATAAACCAATTGTTCAAAACCAAGGCTGAAATTGTTGTAAAGTTTGAATGCGATGCTGGGTTTAATAATTCCTATGTAATTATTTCCCGCAACCCCGACCCATGTTCGGAACCACCAGTAGTAACCTATGAATGAAAGGTCTACCCAACCTGCTATATTGAAAGCAGTTTCAATCTTTAATTCCGCTCCGCCGGTATAATCATAATCTCTAACTTGTGAAGTATCACTAATTCCAGCCCGTTTACTAAGCGCGCCAAATGGCACTAAAGCAACATGAAGATTTGTGTAAAGACTGGTACTGTTGCTCAAAGGTAATTTGGAAATAATACTAGGCCCAAATGCTATAGTGCCTAATTCAAAAGTGTTATTATCAAAAAAGTTCATGTGTTGAAACAATCCAACTAACATTTCCAAATTACCGACTTGAACATTACTGCCGAATAAAATTCCATACCCGGTTGCCAGGTCAACAATTTTCCTTCCCAGTCCAAAATCCAAATCACCCCGGACATTGAAAAAATCAAAAGGTTTTCTTTCTCTTTTTTCAAACGGGTTTCCGTAATAGACACTTAGGTTCAGATTCAGGCTATGAGTTGAATTATTTTCGATAAGTCTTCCTTCATTCACGTTATGGTACCCTGCCTGCAATGTTACATTTAATTGTTCTTTTTGATAAACTTCATCTTGTGTTAACCTCGTAAGTCTTCCTTGCAGAAGCCTGCTAAAAAATCTTGTAGGTGTCATAATTGCAACAGCCGCTTCCCGGAAAAATCTTTCGAAACCGGTTGACCGGTCATCTAAAATATCTGAACCAAGCCGGTAAAATATTTCTCCAAGGAATGACCCATTAATTGGTGTGTTTATGAAATCGTTATACGATGGCCGTGTATTCTCACCAAAATACTCCCATTCTAAACTGCCCAACATTGCAAATGGTACGGATTCGAAAAAAGAATAGCCGTTTGCACGCGCTGCATTAAAATACATTCCCCCGGAAAAAGGATGGAAAAAATAATTCATACCAAATCTGTCTTGATCCCATTCCCATCCCTTTTGCATGTTATACTTCCACGAATTAATTCCAACTCTTGAAAAATCATAATTGAAGAGATACCTGTCAATTACAAAAGTCGTAACATTAGCCAGGGAAACCCTTAGTGCAACCATAGCTATAGAAGATTTCTTGTTATAAAGCGGATTGTCATCCAATAAATCACCATACATGTTGTGCTTCAAAGTATCAGGTGATAATTTATTATTAGTATCAGGGAATGAAGTTTTATTAGGATTAGGGACTAAATCAGAAAAACGGTTAACCTCACTTAATGATTTCTGCCTGTTAAACCATCCATCTCGATTTAACGAAATCTTTTGATCAAATGCAGGTTTAAATTGCGCTTGAAGCAATGTTGAAGACAAAACAAAAAAGACTAAAGCGTAAACACTTTTCATGAATTCTTCCGTTATAATTAAAAAATTAGTTACAGCTTATTTTTTTTCGCGAAAATATCCTTGATTGCTTTTCCAACAATATCTATATCCTGATTAAACCCTTGTTTGAATTCTTCCCATTTATCTTTTCCATCATATTTATATTCTATTATCTTTTTCTTTAACTCAATATTTTTTTGCTCCAGCCCCTTTACTTCTTTTCCATATTTAGCTTTAAACTTTAAACTTGCTTTTTTCATTTCCAGTTTTAGCGTATCAATGCTTTTTATGTTTGTGCTTATTTTAGATTCAGCGTCGCTCTTAAACTGCTGCCAGTCTTTTTCATATTGAGCTTGTGCATCCTTCAATTCCTGGTTTGCTTCTTTAACGTTTTCTTTAGCGTCTTCAACTTTTTTCTCGCGATCAACGTTACAACCTATTAATGTTGTTAATACTGCCCCCGTAACAACACCAACAAATGCGAAAATGAAACACTTATTTTTCATAACTCTCCTAATAGATTGTCAAGAAATGTTTACATGCTTTATTTTAAGACAGAATACCGGCATAACTAGGCGCATTAAATTTCTCAGCTAACAAAAAGTTATAATTTTGAAATTATATTGCGTAATTCTTCCTTTGTTTTCCCAAGTTTGCTCTGCAATCTTCCTACTAATTCTTCTTCTTTACCTTCTTTGAAAAGCAGATCATCGTCAGTCAGGTTTGCAAATTGTTGCTTTAGTTTACCTGCTACTTCATTCCAGTTTCCTTTAATTATCAACGTATTCATTTGCTAACTCCTTTTTGACAGCGATTGATTAGAATATCATGTACTAATTTTTATATTACTATAATATGATATGAAGTAAGATAGGATTGTTCAATCGGGCAAAGGGATGAAAAAGGAACTACATCTTTTAGGTGAGAAAGTTAGTGCTTATAATTAATATAATTATACTATTAAAACAGTTGTAAATATTTTATTCATGTGGATATATTTAGATTCTACAAATATTAACAGTTATGCCGTAACAAATTATTTAGAACTTAGACACCTCTTAATTTGATACTTCTAGGTCGAATTTTCATATTCGCAATGAAGTTCCTGTAACTTAAAGTTACAGGAACTTAAATACATTGCTGCATAAAGCTTTGTTATTTAACAATTTTAAAAATTATTCTTCTATTCATTGCTCTGCCTTCTTCAGTTTCATTGCTTGCAACCGGATTACTTTTTCCAAAACCAACAGTTGTAAGTCTAATTTCAGCAATACCTTTAGAAACAAGATAAGCTTTAACTGTTCGAGCTCTAGCTACCGAAAGTTCCTGGTTGTAAGCCTCAGTACCTATATAATCACAGTATCCTTGAATCTCAACATTCACCTTAGGTTTATTATCGGTCAATAACTGCACGGCTTTATCAAGAACAGGGTATGACTCCGGTAAAAGGTCCGATTTATCAAACGCGAAATTTACACCGACTAGAACCAATCTATTCTCTGAAATTTCTGCTATATATCTATCAACAAAAACTTCCTTTGTAATTTCTTTTGGTATATGTTTGACAATCATATCATCAATTCTATTGTAGTCGGTTAGGTCTTTCATTACCGGGGTTACGCCTCCTGGTAGACATGGCTCGCATTTCTTTGATGGTTTACCTTGAGCAAAATAGTAATTTAGCCCTACGTTAACTCCCCAATAAGAATCGTTTCCATTAGCACTATAAAAACCATCCAGTTCTGAATTACTTGTTGCATGATAACCAAACTCTGTTACAACTTTCCAATCCCTGTCAAGAGTCCAATCTACACCAAAGCCAAAATTCCATTCAGCTCCACTTGAGTTATCATCAAAAGATGCTGTTGCTTTGTTAGTTAACATTCTGTAAGTGCCGCCAACCCCACCAAACAAATAGGGCGAAACTGGTTCGCATGGAATTAGGTAAAACATAAAATCGAGATCACCGGAAAGAAGGTTTGTTGATTCTGTAATTGTTTTTAAAGCTAAATTGGACCATTCACCTTCCATGTGAGAAAAACCGCCTTTAAATCTTAATCCAAAATGTTCTGAAAAACTCCTCTGAAGTGAAACATACCCGCCATAATTAGAATGTGTCGGTATAACTTGTACACCTATGTATCTGGGGTATCGGAAACCAAAACCGAATGCCCAGCTATCTGTTGCTAATTGTGCTTGAGCAACGTCAACAGCAACTATCAAAATTAATACAATTGTAAAATAAATTTTCTTCATGTTTCTTTTCTCCTGAGTTTATTAAATAATTCACCTAATTCTTTTAAATAGTTTATTCTATTTAAGAGTATATAAATATGATTTAGAAACCAGGAACAAAACAATCGGGCAAAGGGATGAAAAAAGTACTACATCTTTTAGATGAGTTTATTTGACGCTTATTGGTTGAGAATTATTTGCAGAAATATAAATTAGAGACCCGGATTACGTCCAGGTCTCGTTTTTAGTAATTATTTGTTAATGATGGAGATACCTCACATAGTCAAATATTATTTACTATTAGGACATTTGTCCGGTTAGTGATTTAATTGTTTTTTTATACATTTTTATTACCTCTTCTTATTTTTTCTTTCTGGGATTACAACTCTTAACTTTGGATGAAAGTCGTTTACCAATCGGAGATATTGACACACTGTGTTCATTGACCTGCCAGTGATCTGGCAGATTGAGATCGCGTCATGTTTTTTTTGACTAAGTGCTAATACTTGATCATAGCTTTTGATATACCGATCAACTGCATATTGAGTGTGACCCGTCTTCAATACTATATCTGCTGGAGATATCCCTCGCTCGTAAAGTGAAATTATTATTCCCTTGTGCGTCGGATTGCTTCCTTGATCCAACACGTATCCTTTCATTGGCAGTATCTCTCCGGTCTTCTCAAAATATGCCTTCAAATATTTCCCTACAGTTCCTAGTGTTCGATTCATCAAAACGCTTAATTCAGCTCCACTGAGCAATCCTCCTTGTGCTTTGGCACTCTTGAGTAAACGAACCATCTGCTCGATGTCTCGGCATTCACGGTGGCGATAATTTGAGTTCCGATCTCCCTTCTTAAAATATATCCTTCGCTCCACGTCTTCCTTACGCACCAACGGTAGGATTACAGTTTGAACCGAGTAGTCTTCTGTCTTTTTTCCATAATTCTGCCTCTGTCCATCATCCTTCGTCGTTTGCCAAAGAACATCTCCAAACTGCAACCGGTTAGCTTTCGGATAATACTCCTGATGCAACTGCTCTATTTCTTCGGATAGCATCACCAATATCCGGCGGCTTCCCAATATCTTGTATTCTGTCTCCAAGAGTCGAATTAGGGATGTCTTAAAATCCCTTTTGCTTACGCTTTCATACCGGTCCCGGATTTGACTATTATACGTCATTTTTCCCTCCATCCCATACCAAAATCCTCTTTTTTTAAAGGAATTCGACGTTCTAAATGACGCATCTGGTTCTTTATGCTTTCTATGCGTTTGCGCTGTTGGCTATCTTTTTCTGCTGTGATGATTAGGTGCTGATATTCATTGACTAGTCGTTCTGTACGACCGATGTAGAAACCAATTTCTTTTGCGCTTCTGATTCCTCGCTCACGTGCCATTAAGATCCGGCTGAAGTCATTAAGATATGCCTTGATCGCTCCTACACTGTGACCTGTTATTCGCTCGATCTCACTATAGGTCCTCCATTGCAAATACAAGCTTACTATCCATACTTTATGACTAATTCCTTTTCCGATATCTTTTTGTAATCCTCGTAGATAAAGCTTTAGTCTCTGTTGCATCATCTCTTCTAAATCTCGACGGATCGTTCGACTACTTACTCCCAATATTCTTCCCAAGTCTTCCTGCGTCAACAATCCTTCCTGATCGTAGGCTTCTTCTGTCATTCTCAATATCTGTACCTTGCGCATCGCACTATCACCGATTCTTTGCTGAACCTCCCGGTCACTCGTTAGTTCTCTAGTCAACTTAACTCTAACTTTTTTTAATTCTTCCAACGTCTTCCCCGGTCCCTCTGACGCGCTTACACACGTGTACTCTATTTGACCTGAACCTATCTCTCGATTTTCAAAGAACATCTCTTCTACTACTTCCAATACTCCACGGCTCTCTCGCGGTGATAATTCGAACTCTCGCTCTAAGCGATCTACAAACTCATATTCTCTTGTCTTTTTTCTTAATCTACTATATTCTGCTTCTCGATGTAATGACTTCCGCTTTTGATCCTTTTCCATTTGGCCTCCGTCTTTTTACTTTGCTTTGCTGTTGAAACTAATAACCTTCAACTACATTTGCAAAATTTTTGCCCCCTTCAGGGCAAAAGTGGGAGGACAAATGTCCTTATTTCAATAGAATCATCTTTTTTATTATTGCTGGTTTATCTTGATTCGTATTGAGCGAATAGAAATAAATACCTGATGCAAAATGCGATGCATTAAATTCAACTTGATATTTCCCCGGGGATTTTTCTTCGTTCAACAAAACTGCAACTTCACTTCCAAGCACATTATAAATTTTTATTAAGACATTTGATTTAACAGGGATTTCAAAAGAGATGTTTGTTGATGGATTGAATGGGTTAGGGTAGTTCTGATCAAGAGCAAGGCTTGCAGGCGCTTCAAAATTAACTCCAACAGCATATGAGTATTCGAACGAGCCGTCTAAATCAATCTGCTTCAATCTATATTGCATATTCCCCACTAATAAATTCTTGTCTTCAAATGAATATTCTTTTGGCGAATTACTGTTTCCATGCCCCTGGACAAACCCGATAATAGCCCAGGCTGATTTATTAGTGCTTTTTTGAATCTCAAATCCGTAGTTGTTCACTTCTGTAGCTGTGTTCCAATTTAATTCAACAGCACTATTACTTAGAACTACAGTGAAAGTTGTCAATTCCACCGGCAATGCCGCACTCCCGCCTAATGTAACAGCGGTCAGCCCCAATGTTCTCCCATCTATCGTTCCAGCTACTTGAGTAATGTATGTTCCAGCTAAAATGTTTCCCTTGAAGTCTCCGTTAATAGTAGCTGCACTTCCAATTTGCCAATAGACATTAGATGCCAATGCACCTCCGGTTAGATTCACAATGCAAGTCGATCCCGTAATGAGTGTTGTAGTTGTCTTGAATATGAATATGTCACCCGGTCCGCCATCGAGTGTGAGAGTACCGTTTATCCCAAAAGTTCCGGGACCAGCATAAACCCCGCGTCCCAGAGTTTTCCCAGCGAGCTCTACTATCAATGAACCATCATCAGGCGACCGTAAGGCTAATTCGTTTTTCACTGTTGTTAAATCGTTAAGTGCTGTTGTTACTGCACCGTTGCTTATGTCTGTCGTTCCTGTTACTGTCCCTCCATTCGTTACCGCAATACCCCCAACATTTCCGGTAACTGTGCAGCCTGAGGCAATGTTGAGTGTAGTTCCGGAAAGAGCCCTATAATTGCCCGCTGTTCCAAGAACTACTAAATTTGGGTTTGTATATACGGTATATGTTTGAGAAAAAGCAACGGAAGGAATAATCGAAGCTATTACTATCATTGCACCGATAAAATACTCGCACCGGTTCAATATACTTATTAGATTATTTTTAAATATATTCATAATAATTCCTTTAAGATATTCTTTTAATTAAACTGAAAAAAGGTAAGAAGAAGATGTAGTTTAATTCAATCGCCCAAAAGAATGAAAAAAGAACTACTACTTTTAGATGAGTTTATACTGCTTTTATTCTGATTGAGAATTATTTGCAGGTAAAAAATTGTCATTTGTGTATAATTGTTTGAGAATTGTAAATAACATATAGATTATAATTTATTTTATTTTTCAAATGCTTCATTCACTATTTCTTTAATACATCTTTTAAAAGTCAGAAAATAATTTGATGCAAACTCACTCAATGAATATTTTTGATCCTGACTTAAAGTGCAAGAGCTACCTGAATGTCAAATAAAATCCGCGCTCTCTTTTTTATGGGAATGAATCCAGCTACTTCCAGACCTGCAGTAATTTTCTTTACGAAATCTATTCCAAGTAACCTTGTTATTTCAGCCACATCAAGGAAAGTTGACAAAGCAAATCCGCCCCGTCCTACATTAACATCAACTGGAGAATTAACGCCAAATGTTCCAATTCCCAAATTAACCGGGAATCTATTACCTGATACCCCGTTCACTAAATAAAACCGTATCATCGCACTTAAGTTACCATAGTTCAAAGAATCATTTGCTTGTGAGTCGAAGAAAACTTTAGGTATTCCCAGCGAAAAACCAATCTCAATTTTGGGACCTCTTACGCGGAAATATCGAGTATATGAATTAGCCCTATCGTAACCTCCGATTTTTATTGTGTAATCAGGTTCAATATTGATTTTGATAATAGACCAATCAGGAAGGGAATCAACATGTATTCTCACTTGTGTAAATTCTTCCGACCGAATTGCTGCATAAGCACCATAAGCTGTGCGGTATTGAAGCAGCATAGCACGATCCCTGTTCGGGTCTTTGTCACTTCGAAAAGTTAAAACACGACGTTCAAAAGTTTGTGCTATAGCACCATTCCGTAATTGCACTGCAGTTCTTATTGTAACAAACTGCGGCCCCATTCCAACATGAATACTATCGCGCATGAATATCACTCTAAGGTTTTGTATCTGTTCACGGTCTAGTGTAACCGCCGATTCAATATCCTTACTTCCGGCTTCGGGTTCAATGTGTACATAATTGCTTATCTGCTCAATTATCTGGTACTCTTCAACATCAACAACGCAATCTGTTTCATAAACAAAACGTCGTCCTTGAGCATCCAGGACTTTTAAACGAACTCGATATAAACCAGGTGCGCAAGCTAAAGGTATAGTAGCGCTATATACGTTGTGTTCAATGGATTTTAGTGTCGTCCCTTCAATAATTAAAATTGGAGTTACAACAACGACCGATGCAGTGCTGTCATGCCGTTGAACTGTTAAACGGACTGTATCGCCAGGAAAGTATACAGGTTTATCAACAGAGAGAATTACAATCTCATCCTCGAGTGAAGATCGAATAAGTGTAGGATATTTCAGTTGAGCTTGTGTACTAAATGAACATAAAATAAAGAAACCTGCAAGATATAATAATTTGAATTTTAGCATGTTCTTATTAAAATTTTGTGACAATGATAATTATTCAATTACTGTTTTCTTATTTCTTTTAATTCAAATTCAATAGTTCCATATCCCAGAATATCCCTAAGAAAACCCATCACCCCGCCTCCTTCAATTATTATTTTTGCTTTAATTAACCCTATACCTTCTGCATACCATTCTGTAACTCTATTTCTAGCATTTGCAGAACCTTCAATTATCGATTCTAATTTTATTACTTCAAATTTTCCGGCTTTTGTCATAATAAATTCCTTATCAAAAGCCTTTCCGGTAACCTTTACTTTATTCGAATCGCCATCTGAATATTCGTCGCCTTCACATTTCCATTCCATACCCGGTATCAAAGGGAGAGGAAATCGCAACAAAGGTTTTCCATAAGTGAACGTTGCCTCTTTTTTAATAAATAAAAATATTTTTAAGTAATGATAAGTTTCTTTTACGTAAACACCATCATTTTTTATTAAGAAAGTTTGCCTATACTTAAACTTATCAGCTTCACTTGAACTGATGGTAAATTCACCATCTTGAAAGTATTTTGTAACGCTTTCACCAAATGATGATTGATAAATCAATGTTATACCATTATTAATGGGGAAGTATAAACTTGAATTTATTACTGCTTTTTCTTTAGCAAATGAAACGTCATTCAAAGCAGCAAAAAAAAGCAGTAGTGGTATGATATTAATAGATATGCTTTTCATTTTAGTTTAGTATCCTTATCAAATAACTTTGTACTACTGTAAGGTCTTTCTTTTTCACGGTAAAAGTGGAAATAACAGAGCAGTATCGATGCATTTGTGTTAGTATAGCTATTTCACTCAAGCTTCGATTTTTAATAAACCCAGCTGAAAATACCGCTTTAATTTGCAGCTGGGTTAAGGGGTTGTATGAGCAAAAATTGACCAATTCACAAAACAAATTAGATTCTAACTTGTTTTTCAAATCGCTTACTGGTCTTTCATTGCTACATAATTATATGAAGAAGTGATTTACTTATCAATCGACCAAAAGGATGAAAAAGGAACTACATCCTTTAGGTGAGTTTTTCTACTTCATTCTTACCGGGAATTATTTTTTACCTTAAGAAATAATTTTATTCTTTAATTAATAATAATGATGGTGTTAATTCAATGCTCATCCGGAAATTATTCTCTAGGAAATCCAACTACATCTGCAATACTGCCTCGAAGTGCAAACCACACATACTGAAGAAAATAATCCATCGGATTTCGAGTATAATTAATTTCACCTATCTTCATTAAACCTTTTTCATCAGGCATATTGGTTCTTCGTATAACAAATACTTTGCCAAATAAAGAGATTATACGATTAAAAATTCCTTTTTCACTCCCGGTTTCTTTGTTTAGAACAGCAATGGTTAAATCTTTGTACACCACCCGTAAAGTACCGCTTGCATTACCTGAATTAACATTGATATTAAAAGCGGCAGATTGTAGAACACCGGATTTAATACGCTGGTGTTCGCCTGCTTCGATAAATGAATTTAGTTTTGTCACATCCATTGTATTAAGTGAGCCGGAATATCGTAAAGAAAATACTTTAGTTGTAAGGGGAATTGCCATATATAGTTTCATTATACTGGAATTCATAAAAAGCCCTTCTCCATTAATAATCGCTGTATCAGGGTAAGCTGTATGATTAGCAATTCCACGTATAGAAATTTTCATTTTATTGAATGTAATCTCACCTGGTTTTGCACCGACTGCAAACCTCTCACAATATTTCAACCGTCCATTAATGATATTCAAACTATCTACTTTAACTATTTCCTTCATTGAAGATAGAAATTCGTTCGGCATTTGTGGATTAGGTGAGTTCATATCATAAGGTTTATCCATATTCACCAAAATATCGACAAATACTCCTTGTATATTTATACTTCTGGCATTATAGATATTCTCTTTTAGCAGTGCGAAATAATTAACACCTATTATTTTTATATGAGGAATATCAAAACGGAACCTGGTTTGCCTGAATTGACTTTTTTTAAAGAAGTGTTCATCCCCTGTTAAAGAAAAATACCTAACTGAATCAGCGGTCATTTCAGAATCGGGTACCGATATATGTACCATTCCAAAACGAAGTTCATTCTGAGACTTATGAAATTTAATAATGATTTTTTGTGCATCTATTTCTGAATTAGCAAGAGTATTAGTAGTGGAATCTCTTTGCAGAAGAATTTTCATCCAACCAATTCCACTAACGGAGAAAGTATTAACGCTGCAAGAAAACGATGAGTCTTTAGTCTTCAGCATTAAGGAATCACATCCCAAACGATTCTTCCAAAAATTGTAATGCAAATCGCTAAGTTTTATTGAGTATGCCGGATAAGCTTCTGAAATAACTTTATCTATCCGGCCTTTAAAGAATGAGTTGATAAATGGATCCGGAAAGAATATAAAGATTAATAAACAGATTAAAACAACTGTACCAATAATAATAATTGCATTCTTGAAGAGTTTTAGCAGCGATAGTTTTCTCCAATTACCAAATTTGTTCTTAATCTTTAATGTTATCATCACTGCTCTTTTTTCTTTGATACTTGTGTAGAAACTTCTTTGAATTTCTCTGAACCGAGTAATACTGCAATCCAGCGTGTGCTTTCACTGCTATCAAATGCAAATTTTAGTGTCATGGTTAAGGGTATGCAAAGAATTGCTCCGATCAAACCAAGAAGGCTACCCCAAAAAAGTAATGAAAGAAAAACAACCAATGTAGAAAGACCTAGTTTTCTACCCATCAACCGCGGTTCGATCACATTACCTACAATAAATCCAACAAGTACATTACCGGCAACTACAAGCAGGGCGCTTCCTATTCCCAATTGAACAAGCGCCAGAATTGCTGCCGGAATGGCCGCAATAACTGAACCGATATTAGGTATATAATGAAGTAGAAATGCAAGGAATCCCCATAAAATGGGAAATTGAACGCCAAGTATGTACATCCAAACTGCTATTATTATTCCAGCAGACAGATTGATTAAAGTTTTTATGACCATATAACGTTTCATATCAACAATAAACTTTGTGAACTGGGGAAATGCCTGCTTTGGATCGCCAAGAATAGCCCGGAGTTTTATTGGAAAGCTTGAGACTTCAAGCAAGATAAAGGTTACTGTTAGAAGTATCAGAACAACATCGGATAAAACAGAACTCAATCCAGATAGCAAACTGGCTGTAAGTTTCATTGCTGCTTCAGGGTTAACATATTCCAAGAAAAATTTTTCAGTGACTACTATACCCTTGCTAGTCAACAGTGAACAAAGTTCTGAGATTTGTTCTTTAATACGCGATTGTAATAAAGGCAGTTCATCTGAAAAACTGCTTACGGATGCGCCAATTTGTGCGCCAATCAGAATTAGAATAATAATCATACCGGCCATTACGATCAATACGGCGAATCCGGATGGAATACGTTTATCCTTTAACCAGAGTACAGGAGGAGTACCAAGTAATGCAAGGAAAACAGCGACAAGGAAAAGAACAACAACGGATTGAGCAAGATTAATTCCTGCAATAATTATTACAAATGCAGCCGCTCCGACAAGGATGTGCATTCCGCGTGAAGATTTACTTTGTTCGTTCATAAATTTATATGATTATATTTTCTTTAGTTTTAAGTCAGAAATCATCGCAACAGCCGAGATAAAATAAAAAATCACAAACCAACCGAGATAATCCGGGGCAAATAAATATCCCATAAAAGCAAGCGTAGAAACTCCTGACGCCGCTAAAACAGTTGGAATGCCTGTAAAGCCCTTTTGTTTATAAGCTGTAAAATATGCCAATCTTATAGATGCTGCGCCAACATTTAGAAATCCTGCAATAAGCATAACAACACTATTGATTCCAATGAACCATCCAAATACAACGGAAGAAGCAACAGCCATAAAATCTGTAAAACTATCCAGGTAAACACCCAGCGCTCCTCCGCCAATTGCTCTCGCTAATTTTCCATCAAAATAATCTAAAAGGAATTGCATGAGAATAAGAGCGTACGCAATTACTAAAAAGCCTTTAAAAGAAAAGTAAACTGAAAATGAGACACACAGAAGACCAAGAAGTGTAAGCATATCCGGCAAACGAAGCGTACGGAGTTGTTTAAATAACATACTAATATTTCCTTATTAATCATTTGGGATTAAAATTTATATTCAATTGTGGCTTCTGCCAGTAAAAAAAACTTTCTTACTTGGAATATGTTAAAGTACTTTACGACCACTAATTATTCTAACTAAGATCATTATAACAGCAATAACCAGAAGAATATGAATTACGCCACCCATTGTGTAAGAAGTGAGAAATCCAAGTAACCACAATATTATTAAAACTACGGCGATAGTGTATAACATAATAATTAACCTTTCTATTAGTTAGTATTTTTTTTCTTTGTATTATTCAACAATAAAGACAACCAGTTTTTTGTTCATAATCAGATACTTTAATATCAGCACTGAATATTTTACATGGTTTTCTATTTTTCTTTTTTGTCATCATTCTGATTCGATTTAGTTGGTTTATCGACCTTATTATTTTGTGGTGAATTCATAGTTTGTGTTTTCGGAGGTTGCTCTATTCTATTATTCTTTGGCGGATTCATAGTTTGTACTTTTGGAGGTTGAGCTGTTCTATTAATTATTGGCGGATTCGTTGTTTGAGTTCTCGGAGGTTGTGCTGAAGTATTATTCTTTTGTGTCCTCGGAAGTTGGTTTGTATTATTATTGTTCCTGGATTGATTCATAGTTCGCGTTTTCGGAGGTTGAGCATAACTGTCTACCTTGGGCACTATTGGTTTCTGCGGTTGTATGGGTTTAATTATTTTATCTTCTGTATTTACAGCATTTAAATTCCGCAGCTGATCCGCACGATTTTTATTGTTAGTCTTATTTGCGGGATTAAAAACTGGTTGTCCTGTATTGAAATTGTTACCTGCTGATTTTGCAATTAGCTGTTGGGGAGAATTTCCTTTATTATTGATTTTATTAGGTAGATCAGCAACACGTTGACTGTCTCTCTTTCCTGATTTAATATCCGCCGGTTGTATATTCTGCGGTTTCTTGGCAACTTCTCTTTCTGAAATATGCTTAACATCTTGTAATTTTGTTAATTCCGATGGTGCTGGTTTATTTCTGTTGTTATTCTTTTGTATTTGCGGTCTGTAAATCTGCAATTGACTATTGCTTAAACTCTGACCCGGTTTATCTTTTTCATGAACGGAGACCGGTTTAATTGTTGTACCTGTAATTTTTTGAACATCTTCCCTGCCTGGTCCGGCTACATAGGTTGTATGTCTTTTATTATCATAGTAGGTTTTTTCAATTACTTTTGAATGACTCATAATATTGGGATTGTTTTTCCGGTCAATATAGTTTCTATCAATGTCATGCCTTTCAATATCTCTGTCTCTTACAAAAATCCAACGGTCATTAGGAACATCATTATAATTGCCAAAAGTTACGCTTATTGAAACGCCGGGCCGCATCGGAGCCCATCCATAATAACCTTCAGACCTTCTCCAGGTAACCCATGAAGGACCCCATTCACTATCCGGCACCCAGAACCAGCCATAAGAACCATTGTAATCCCAGCGCCCATAATGAAAAGGAGCCCATCCCCAATCATAGTCTGATTCCCACATCCATCCGTAATCTGTCATTACCCAATAACCGTTGCTTAAATATGGAGTGAAATCAGGTCCTGCCGTAGGAATCCAAATGTATCCATAATTGGAATCTTCAATCCATTGACCGTAAGGACTTAATTGATCGTAAAACTCCTGAAAATTAACCTCATTTTGCTGTGCTGATATTTGTTTTGGAAATATTGCAAATGCAATATTTAAACCGATAACAAGTACAAAAATTTTAACTAAGAATTTCGCGACTAGTTTTTTCACGTTAATCTCCTTCTAAATTATTCTTACAACCTATTCACTATAATGCCAACATGCAAAAGTTATAACTTAGAATAGATTTATACAATCGAGCGAAAGGATGAAAAAGGGACTACATCTTTTATAAGTTGTAACCTCAAAAGACCGGATCATTTTTTTGATTCGTTATTTTTAGCCCAGATTTGTCATTGGAACAACTA
>PMDS01000017.1 GCA_003155655.1 Melioribacter sp. | reverse complement strand
AAATACCTTTTTGCGTAAGGTGAGTAATTAACAAGCTGCAGCTGCTTGATTTCTTACAGCCGGGAACAAAACAACTTTGGGGGAAAATGTCCGCTCAGCATATGGTTGAGCATTTAATTCTTGCAGTAAAGTTAAGCAATGGAAAATTGTTGGTTGACTGCTTTAGTCCTCAGGAGAAACTGCCTGCTTTAAAAAAATTATTAATGAGCAGCCGACCTCTCCCAAAAGAATTTATTAACCCGTTAATCGGTGAGGGGTTGTTTCCGCTTGAATTTGAAAATTTAGATTCAGCAAAAATAGTTCTGGTTAAGGAAGTGGAGGATTATATTAAGTTCTTTGAAGAAAATCCTGAAGCTGTTCTGACAAATCCAACCTTTGGCCCGCTTAATAAAGCAGAATGGGAAGTCTTTCACGAAAAACATTTCAACCACCATTTTACCCAATTTGGAATTTTGAAATGATGTTCAATTCTTTTTAAATTACTCGAATTAACAACAATTATCCTTGAACAATAAATCTTCTTTTGTCTAAGGAATAAATTGCTCATTTTAAATCAATAATTTGGGTTCATTATGTCAAAGGTGAAGTATCCAGCCGTTTTTTTCCTGGTTATTGTTATAATTTCTCTATTGCTGCCTGTATTTTATTATAAAAGTCTGCCGGCAACTGTTGCATCCCATTTTAATATAAGAAACAATGCGGACTCATGGATGAACAGGGAATCATTTCTTATTGTTCAACTTGTTGCAATAACATTCCTTTCAGTTACTTTTTTTCTGACGTCATTTTTGCTGCCAAGACTTCCCAAATCGTTAATAAATCTTCCGAATAAAGATTACTGGTTAAGTGAAGAAAGAAAGAATGAGACTTTTTCTATACTTAAAAGATTTTCATTCTGGTTAGGAAGTCTTACGTTAATGTTGATTAATCTTGTCTTCCAGGATGTTTACAATGCAAACATTGTGGGCAGTAATAAAATTAGTTCTTCAATCTGGATTTATCTTGCCGCTTATTTAATTGTAACAGGATTTTTACTTTTTAAATTGATTACATATTTCACAAAACATGATTAACCCCAAATAACAGGAAAAAGAAGATGAAGAAATATATTACTGTTCTTATTGCCTTTATCTTTGCGCAAAACATATTGGCACAGGGTAAAAATCCAATTGATTATGTTGATCCGTTTATCGGAACCGGCGGACACGGGCATACTTATCCCGGCGCAACTTTACCATTTGGAATGGTGCAGCTTTCCCCTGATACGGATATTGAAGGCTGGGATTGGTGCTCCGGCTATCATCATTCTGATAACTCAATTATGGGTTTTAGTCATACACATCTTAGTGGTACAGGTGCTACTGACTATGCCGATATTTTATTTATGCCAACGGTTGGTAAATTAATTTTTTCCCCGGGTACAAAACAAAATATATATGCGAGCTATCGTTCAAAATTTAAACATGAAAATGAAAAAGCTTCACCGGGATATTATAGTGTTTATTTGGATGATTACAGGGTTAAAGCAGAACTTACTGCCTCCACTCGCGCAGGACTTCACAGATATACCTTTCCAGGTTCTGATCAGTCTAATATAATCATTGATCTCAAACATGGATTGGATTCAGATTGTGAAGCGTCAATAAAATTTGTCGGCGATAATTGTGTTGAGGGAATGCGCAAATCTCATGGCTGGGCTAAAGAACACACTATTTATTTTTCTGCGGTATTTTCAATGCCTTTCAAAAGCTATGGAACAGTGTTAGATAATAAATTTGTAGATAGCAGCCTTGAAGCTTCGGGAAAAAATGTTAAAGGCTACGTCCGCTTTTCAACACATCAAGGTGAAGCAGTGCTTGTAAGAATAGGAATTTCCGGCGTAAGCATTGATGGGGCAAGAAAAAATCTTGCACAGGAAATTCCGGATTTCAATTTTGAAAAAGTAAAACAGGACGCGGAAAAAATCTGGAATAAAGAGTTAAGCAGGATTGAGGTTGAAAGCACGAACGAAGATTTGAAAAAAACTTTTTATACAGCTCTATATCATACACTCATTACTCCTAATTTGTTTACGGACGTTGACGGCAGGTATTTCGGAATGGATAGGAAAGTGCACACTGCAAAAGATTTTAACTATTACACTGTTTTTTCTTTGTGGGATACTTTCCGGGCAGAACACCCCCTCTTCACAATAATTGATCAAAAACGCGCCGGTGACTTTGTAAAAACTCTTCTTGCAAAATATAAAGAAGCCGGATTATTGCCTGTTTGGGAACTTGCCTCAAATGAAACTTGGTGCATGATTGGTTATCATTCTGTTCCTGTTATTTTTGACGCTTACATGAAGGGCATACGAGGATTTGATACAAAACTTGCTCTTGAAGCAATGGTAACCAGCGCTGAACGCAATCAAAATGGACAAAGACTTTACAGGGAAAGAGGATATCTTCCTGCAGATAAAGAAAATGAATCTGTTTCCAAAACTCTTGAATATTGCTATGATGATTGGTGCACTGCGCAATATGCCAAATCAATTGGAGCAAAGAAAGAGTATGAGAAATATAACCAGCGCTCATTTTTCTATAAAAATTTGTTCGATAAATCAACAAACTTCATGCGAGGAAAAATGTCTGATGGTTCCTGGATTACACCGTTTGAACCAAAAGCTGTTACTCAGCAATATACGGAAGCAAATGCATGGCAGTATAGTTTTTTTGTTCCCCAGGACCTTAAAGGATTGATTGATCTGTTTGGCGGTGAAGAAAATTTTGTATCAAAACTTGATGAATTATTTAACCAATCCAATAAACTGGAAGGAAGATTTCAGCCGGATATTTCCGGAATGATAGGTCAGTATGCACATGGAAATGAACCCTGTCATAATTTTGCTTATCTATATAATTATGCCGGAATGCCCTGGAAGACTCAGGAGCATGTAAGACAAATTATGAAAGAATTGTACACATCAAAAGTAGATGGTCTTTGCGGCAATGATGATTGCGGGCAGATGTCTGCTTGGTATGTTTTTTCTGCAATGGGGTTCTATCCTGTAACACCCGGGCAGAATACTTATGCAATTGGCTCGCCCGTTTTTGATAAAGTTACAATCAATCTTGAAAATGGTAAAAAATTTATTATTAACGGAAAGAATGCTTCTGAACAAAATAAATATATTCAATTGGCATCATTTAATGGAAAAGTTTACGACAAAGCTTATTTGACTCATGAACAAATTATGAATGGCGGTGAGCTTACTTTTGTTATGAGCAGTAAGCCAAATAAAATGTGGGGAGCCGAAAACCCCGGATTATTTTCAATGCGCCCGGTTGAAGAAGGGGTTTTAATGCCGTACGTTTTTTCTAAAGGAGAAACATTTTTTGATACTCTTTCAGTCCGCCTTTCTTGCGAAACGCCAAACGCAAAAATTTATTACACACTTGATGGCTCAGAACCCAAGGACAATTCGCGGGTGTACGAAAAGCCGGTTATTCTCTACAGGACAACAGGAATAAAAGCTATTGCATATCTTGACGGCAATAAAAGTTTTATTATGTCTTCATACTTTATCAAATCAAAATATCCTCCCGCAATTTATACAAACCCGTTTAATGAAAGATACACCGGCGGCGGCGCGCTGGCTTTAACCGATGAAAGATTAGGGACAACTACTTTTGACAGCGGTGAATGGCAGGGATTTGAGGGTACAGACCTTGAAGCAGTTATTGATCTAAGGAAACAAACTCTAATTAAATATCTTTCAGCTGGCTTTTTATCTAGTCAGGATAAATGGATTTTTCTTCCCAGGGAAGTTGTTTTTTCAGTCTCTGATGACGGAAGGAATTTTAAACGCATTGCAGATATAGTTAATGATCTGCCGGTTACAAATTCGGAATTATTAGTTAAAAGATTTTCATCAAAAATTGACAATGTTCAGGCGCGGTATTTAAAAGTTTTTGCTAAAAATGTAGGTGTCTGTCCGCCATGGCATAAAGGCGCTGGCGGTAAAGCCTGGCTCTTTGTTGATGAAGTTGTAATTAAATAAATGTCCAGAAAATGAATTTATCACGCAGGACTTAAATATATATTTAAAAATATCTTTTCAACATTAAATGTGGAATAAAGAGCGTTGAACGAAGAGTGTAGAACGTAGTATTACAGTATTTCTACACTCTGCATTCTTCTTTAAACATTCTCAATTCGCAATTCTCAATTCTCAATTCAAAAGAGGAACTAATGGCAATTACGGATATAGTAGGTTACATAGCAGCAATTGGAACAACGGGAGCTTTTATACCGCAAGCTTTTAAAGTATATAAAACAAAAAAAACTGAAGACTTATCCCTTGGTACATTTCTTTTATTCTCTACAGGGGTTTTATTGTGGACTGTTTACGGAGTGTTTATTAACTCTGTTCCTGTCATATTATCAAATGGCATAACCTTTTTTATTTCATGCTATATACTTGTTATGATTATTAAAGGGAAAAAAAGTGAAAAACAAAAGATAATTAATGACAACTGATTCAATAATTATTACTCTGTCAGATTGAAATGTTTTCAGCTTATCTTAAAAAATAAAAAGGGGAATATTCTTATTTCTCATTTTTCCCGATAGAAAGTGCGTGCATGGCTATCGAGTCCGGAATTAGATAACACCCGCTCAAAATATCCGGTTTTTCTTTAATTGCATCATTATAATACTTAAATATTTTTCTTGGATCACGCATAGTTTCAAAAGCTTTCTCTTTTCCGAGCCCCGTATATATAGCACCGAATAATTCCGAGCCGACAAAGTAAACAGGAGAGGTATACCCGCTAAGCCAATAGTTTGAAATTTCTTTTAGTATATCTTCCTTGGTCATTGTACCATTATATATTTGCTCAAAAGTAGTTTCAAGCCGGTTAAACAAATTTTGTTCATCTGCCGTATATTTATCCCACCATACTTTTACCTCGCTTTTAAATATTGTAGGTTTTCTTGTTCCGTCAATTGAAGGGACCTTTCCTCCGGGATAATTATTAATAAACTTTGTTGCAGTTCCTTCTCCAACAAACATAGATAGAAATTGGTATGCAATAGAATCCCGTGAAGATGCTTTTTCTAATTGAGAAATATGGTTTCCTAAATGATGAGATTCATGTGATATTGTGCCGAGCAGTTCATTCCATATAATTTGACCGGAAGAATCTCGTGGAAGCTGAAAGAAATCATATCCTTGTGAATTATTTATTGTGAATGCAGAACTTCCTCCGTTAGGAATTATTGGGAAATAAAAATTGGGTATATGCCATTCCGGCGGAAGCCAGCTCTGTGCATACTGAATACCTTCATTTATAAATTTGTCAAGATTCGTTTCCTGCAGCTGCCGGAGGTTCTTTTGATATAGTGAAAGATCGCTGTAATACTTTTCCCATTTGCTAATCATTTGGTCAGCTCTTTGATTTTCTCCTTTTGAATACTCGCCTTTGAATTGCAGGCTTAATATCATTCTTTTGAAAACGGAAGGGGGAAGATGATTTGGACGCCAAAAACGATTATAATGCTCAAACATAATTTTATATGGCTTGGTAATCAATATAGAATCCAGCATTAGAGAAACCCGGTCTTTTGTGGTACTGTTTTTCATAGAAAATAAAATCTTTTCCATACCAATGCAGGCTGATATATCAACGTCTGCATGTTGCGCTTTAACCTGTACCACTACAAAAACGAAAAAAAGAACCAACAAACCTCTAAATTCATTTCTTTTCATTTATTCCTCCAGGATGCATGTTTTTCATAATTGATAAGTATTTGACGAAGTTCCACTGTAAATTGTTGTACAGGTTGATCAATTTGTTTTTAAGCACGACAACAAATTGGTATACCTTAACTCAAATAGCCAATAGCAATTATTTTCTAAGCAGTTCATATTGAAGTAAATAATATTTCTTAAATCTGTTGTCCAAGAATATTGTAATTTTGGGTAAAGAAAGTAATTGGAATAGAGGATTTTTTATATGAAAACTATTATAGAGCCATTCAAGATCAAATCAGTTGAACCAATAAAATTTACAACCAAAGAAGAACGGAAAAAAATATTAGCAAAAGCCGGTTACAACCCCTTTATGATCCACGCGGATGATGTGTTAATTGATCTTCTAACGGATAGCGGCACGTCTGCAATGAGTTCAGACCAGTGGGCGGGAATTATGCGCGGAGATGAATCTTATGCTGGGGCAAAAAGTTTTTACAAGTTTGAAGCGGCGGTCAAAAAAATTACCGGCGATAAATTTATAATTCCAACTCACCAGGGAAGAGCCGCTGAAAAAATAATTTTTTCAATTCTCGGCGGCACAGGAAAATATTTTGCAAGCAATACTTTTTTTGATACAACTCGCGCAAACATTGAATTTACAGGTGCCGAGGCAGTGGACCTTCTTGTTGAAGTCGGAAAACATCCCGAAAAACGCGCGCCATTTAAAGGTAACATGGATGTTAAAGCGTTGGAAGCATTCATAAAAAAAGTTGGCAAAGAAAATATTCCGATGGTTGTGCTTACGGTTACAAATAATTCCGGAGGCGGTCAGCCTGTCTCAATGCAGAATATTCGCGATGTGAAAAATGTCTGTAAGAAATATGGCATATTGTTATTCCTTGATGCATGCCGCTTTGCAGAGAATGCTTACTTTATCAAATTGCGCGAAAAAGGATTTGAGAAAAAACCGGTTCTTGAAATTTGTCAGGAGATGTTTTCTTATGCAGATGGATCTACAATGAGCGCAAAGAAAGACGCGCTTGTAAATATCGGCGGATGGCTTTCATTAAATGATGACGAACTTGCGTTGAAATGCCGCAACCTTTTGATTGTAACGGAAGGATTTCCAACTTACGGCGGCTTAGCCGGAAGAGATCTTGAAGCAATTGCACAAGGACTTGAGGAAGTTGTTGATGAACATTATTTGGAATATAGAATCCGCAGTACTGAATACCTTGGCAAAAAAATTATGGCTGCAGGTGTACCAATTATAGAACCTCCGGGAGGGCATGCAATATATATTGATGCAAAACGCTTTCTTCCGGGAATTCCTCCGAATGAATATCCCGGGCAGGCAATAGTTTGTGAATTGTATATCCAGGGAGGCGTGCGCACTGTTGAAATTGGAAGCGTTATGTTTGGTAAATATGACCGGGACGGGAAACTTATACCCGCTATGATGGAACTTGTGCGTCTTGCAATTCCACGCAGGGTTTATACGCAGAGCCACGTCGACTATATTGCAGAAGTTGTAATTGAAACATTCAACAACCGTAAAAAAATGAAAGGTTATAAAATTATTTACGAAGCCCCGATGTTGAGGCATTTTACTGCCAAGTTTAAACCCCTTTAAAACCGTAGGTAAGCATTTATTTTGGGTTGAGGAAATTGCTTGAGTATAAAAAAAATATATTCCTATAAATCATTGCAGCAGATTTGGAGAATACTGATCTCCGGCAATGACAAACTGCTTATAGAGACACGCGACATTAATACTAAAGACGTCTTCTATAATTGCTTTATCCTTGAAAATGGGAAAGAGATATTTTCAAATTTTCAACTTGAAGAAAAGTACTGGATTGGGGTAGAAGCATTTGATGATGATGTAATTCTCTTTCATAACTTTCCCAGACCGGATATGCCTAACCATAGGGGAATTATTGCTCTCAATGTTCTTTCGAAAAATATTCTGTGGAAGAATAATGAATTTTCTTTCTTATTTGTATTAGATGGGAAAGTCTATGGATTCAAGCAGGGATTTGATGAAAGATATTTTGCAGCATTTGATTTTTCAAGCGGAGAATTGACTGAAGACCTTGGCAATGATTTTAATAAGATAAATACTCTGCGGATTCAGTCAGAAAATAAAAAAAACTGGGGAGCCTACATTTATCCAAAGATTTTTTCTGATGAAGAAAATGATGAAAGAATCCGCAATGTGATTTCTGAAGAGATTAAGAATCTTGAAATTGAAGGGGAAGTAGAGTATAATATCGCAGGAAATATATTGTTGTTTAACTACCATATAAAGAACGCGGTAAACAATTATACAAATAAATTTTCAGCGTTAAATTTAGATAAAGGCACTGTTGTTCTCTCTGAAATATTGAATGAAAATGTAAAATCGTTATTGGCAGATTCATTTTTTGTTTATAAAAATTTTATGTTCCTGCTGCGCGGAAAGAATGAAATAATTGTTTATGATATAAAATAAACACCGAAAGAGATTTAAAAAATCATGGAGTCAAGCAAATGGATCTCTCTTTAGAAGAAAAAACTTTTCTTCTTAAAACAGCGCGCAATTCTATTAGTTCATTTTTCACAAAAAAAAGCATTCCGGAACCAGATTACGAAAAACATCCGGTTTATAAATCGCATGCAGGGGCGTTTGTAACGCTTACAGAATTCGGCGCTTTGCGGGGGTGCATTGGTTATATAATATCCGACCAGCCGCTTTTTGGAACTGTCTGCGAAGCTGCTGTTCAAGCATCACAAAGTGATCCGCGCTTCCAGCCGGTAAGACAGTCGGAAATTAAAAATCTCTCAATAGAAATTTCAATTCTCACAGAACCGTTTTCGTTAAATTCTTATGAAGAGATTGAAATTGGAAAACACGGACTTATACTTGAAGAAAAAGGAAGGCGCGGTCTCTTACTTCCGCAAGTCCCGATAGAGCATAAAATGAATAGGGAGCAATATTTAGACGCAATATGCCAAAAGACCGGATTTCAACCGGGATACTGGAAAACGAAACAATTAAAGTTAAATGCGTTTACAGCAACAGTTTTTAGCGAAGAAGAATTGGTGGAAAAATGAAAGATATACGCGAGCCGGCAGTAGCCGGAATGTTTTACACGGCATCTCCAAACAAACTAAAGGTTGAAATACAGATGCTTTTGGAAACAAATACAGTTGAATCATCCTTTAAAAATATTGTTGGAATTATTTCTCCTCATGCAGGTTACATTTATTCCGGAAAAACTGCCGCTTATGCTTTTAACGCAGCGGCGAAGAAAAAATTTAAAACCGTTGTAATAATTGCTCCTTCTCACCGCGAGTACTTCCCCGGTATTTGCATATACGATGGTTCAGCTTATAAAACTCCGCTAGGGACAGTTCCACTGAATAAAGAAATGGCCACACAGTTGACCAGCGAAGGAAAATTTATTTTTGAAGGCATGTCCGGTCATAAGTCTGAACATGCGGTGGAAGTTCAGATTCCTTTTCTGCAGGTAGCTATGAGCGATTTTACAATTGTGCCTATTGTTCTGGGCGACCAAAGAAGGGAATTTATTAACGGGCTTGCTGAAAAATTGGCTGAGACAATAGATGAAGAAACGTTAATAATTGCTAGTTCAGACCTGTCGCATTTTTATTCAAAGGATGCCGCTGATAAACTCGATTCTGTTGTTGAAAAGAGAATTGTGGATTTTGATTATGCCGGACTTCAAAGCGATCTGGAAAAAGGCAAATGTGAAGCTTGCGGCGGCGGTGCTATTGTTGCAATGATGAAAGCTGCGGAATTTTTTCAAAGAAAAAAAGCAAAAGTGCTTTCACGCACTGACTCCGGTGATGTAACAGGAGATTCTTCCGAAGTAGTGGGGTATTTAAGCGCGGCAGTGTTCGGATAATTTTATAGACTTCCACCGGGCAAAAAAAAGATACTTATTAACCAACAAATTGTACTTCCAAGGGGTAATGCTAAATAGATTGCAATAAACCGTTCTAATTACGTTATTGTCTAAGAGATATATGAATTAATGGAAAGGTATTAAAATGGACACACTTATAAAAAAGTTCTTTAGCTACTCCGTAATTACTTTTTTTATCTCGGCTTTGTTTGCCGGTTGTACTTCTTCCAGGCTGATAGACACATGGAAAGATGAAGCGTACAGACCTGCTCCTTCTAAAAACGTTCTTGTAATTGCAATCAACAGTAACAAAGCTAAAAGAAGATTATGGGAGAAAACATTTGTTGATGCATTCAAAGATAATAACATTAATGCAGTTCCGTCATATAAATATTATCCTAATGACTCTCCGGAAGAAAAAGATATCCCGGATTTGTTCAAAAACAATTTTGATAGAATTGTAGTAATACAGATGCTCAGCCAGGAAGAAAAAAGATATCATGTACCGGCTACAATGTATTATCAGCCATGGGGATTTAGAAGATGGTACGGTATGTGGCACTCGGCGCTTTACGTCCCGGGCTATGTAGAAAAAGAAAGAGTAACTCAGATAGAAACTACTGTTTGGGAACCGGGTGAAGATGGTAAAATGATCTGGTCTGGTACTACGGAGTCGGTTAATCCGGATTCACCTCAGCAATTCAGCAAAGATGTTTCTTCCTAGATTGTTCCTAAAATTCTAAGTGATAGAATTATAATTCAGAGAAGACAAAGAGTAACGCAGACATATTAAAACAAAGGGCTGTTTTGCAACAGCCCACAGCTTCTTTATCAACGGTATCCGGCTTTCTCAAGTTCCTTTAAAGAATGAAAAGGATGAGGCGGGTTTAAATACTCGGCTAAAAATTTATAAATTTTAAAACGAGTTTCTTTTGCAAGTTTGGTATCAATTCTGTCGAAACTGTGCCCTCCGGGCGCATCTTTAAAGATTTCGTAATCGAATTTTTTGCCCGCAGCCTTCAATGCCTCAATTAAGTGTTCCACTTCAAGAACATAAACATCGTCGTCAATTGTATTGGTGTGTATTAAAAGAGGAGTTTTTAGTTTATCTACATGGTTAACCGGTGAACGTTTTCTATATTCATTAACATCCTGGTTCACAGTCTTACCGATGTGATATTTTGCAGAAAATTCTTTTTCATAAGATTCTCCATAATATCCCATGCGCTGAACAAGATCGCTTACAGGAACACCGGCAAAAGCAACTTTGTAATCATCCGGATGCTGGAAAATATCCATCAGGGCAATTAATCCGCCATGACTCCATCCTACAACACCAACCCTGTCTTTATCAACAAAATCATAATTCTCAATCATCCATGCGCGGCTTGCATTGTTATCATCAACTTCCAATCCGCCGTAATCTATCTTTTCATAGAAGCTTTGACCATAGCCGGTACTTCCGCGGTATTCAGGAGCAACAACAATGTAACCCTGCGCAACCATTTCACGTACAATATGTGTGTGGTAAGTTGTAAAGTCTGCATGAACACCACCATGTGGTAAAACAATAAGCGGATATTTTTTACTGCGGTCAATTTTTGCAGGAATAAAAATATAAGCCCAAAACTTTACCGGGTTATTTGCACCCATTGCAGTAGGGTTTAATACTTTTGCAGGGGGCGATCCAACTATAAACACTTTTTCAATTGTTGCTGCATCTCCAACCGTATTATACCATTGAATATCATCAATTGCTTTTGCAAGCTGGTCAAGTCTTTGATCCAAAGCGTCAAATTTTTTCTCGATTAATTCGTTATTGCTTTTTTCCTGTGCTTGAACATTGATCTGAATTGATCCTCAAATGATCGCGAAGAAAAAATAAAATATTTGTTTCCGAAATTTCATACTCGCTCCAATCTTATATTCTAATTGGTAACTAAAATACGCCGGAATTATAAACTCTACAATATTATTTATTTATAAATAAATCATTTCTTACTTTAAATAGGTATTGAAATAAATTGTAGTCTCAATTAAAAATAAAGAAGAGAGATGATTTATAACAAATAAAGAAAATTTTTGTGGATTATTGCTATAACGTTTACGATTTTGAATCTGGGATTTGATACTTCTGTTGCCCGACCAGGTAAGGAGCCTAGACTAAAATAGATTGATATAATAAAGAATAAAAAATGTCGCAAAGAGAAATACCAGACTCAGCCATACAAACAGTTGCATCTCATATTAATAATAGAAGTAGTAAAAACTACGGGATAAATCCCGTTGGAAATAAAGATAATATAGAAACTCCTCAAATTTTTGAAATTATTTCTTTTGATGAAATTGATAAAAGTGAAAAAAAATTTTTTGCCATTGACGGCAGCTATAATTCTGAAATGTTTTATAATGGACTTGCGATCGCAATTTATACTGCGGGTTATATTTGTTATCAGAATGGTATTCAACTATGTTTAAATAATCTTGATGATCCGACTTTATTGGGGAAAGCCTATTATCCAGAAAGCATCCTTATAACTAATGACGAACATCTGATCGCAATATATGATGAATTTTTTACTTTTCAACCGATAAAGAGATTAATAGATTTTTTAGGTGAAGATCCAAGTAATATTTTCCCATATAATAAAGAACAGATTTGTGTTAACCTTTCAACTCTTTTGTCTTTTTGTCAAGAAATTCTCGAAATAGCACTAATATTGGAAATTGCTGAACTACCGGACACTAAAGCAGGCGATTTTATACTCAGAGATGGCACTCTCCGTTCTACATTAATAAAACAGCAATTTCTTGTAAGACTTGGTAAATACCTAAAAGATAAAAATATAGTTCTCATTGCAATTACAAAACAATCCCCGATTAAGATGGAATTGGCTTATTCTTTTAAACAAATCGATATCTATCTTCAAGATCAGCTTAAACCCCAATATCCATTTGTTCAAATGGATCCGAAAAGAAAAAAACTCTGTTGCTGGTTTGAAGTACCAATGTCAGTATTACAAAATTCTTATAAGGGTGAGATGTTTATTCGTCAATCATTAACTGGTGGTCGTGGTTTTGGTCTTTTTTATGCTGCAAGATTAGATTACGTTGAAAAATTACAGAATTATGATTGGCTAATCGCGGATCTAAATATATTTGATGCAATTCCGCACATTGAATCGAATGATAGAACGCGTGATATTGAAACAATTGAAAATATCTTTAAAGAACTTACAAGATTAACCCAAGAACACTACATACTTGGATATCCTTATCCACTTGCTGAAGTTCACAATTTTATTACTCTAAGAAAAAACTTTAAAGAAGAAATTATTAATAGATTAAAATATTATTTATATAAGGATCAACGGTTGGATCATGTTGATATAGAGAATTTGTTTTTAGATACACACGATAGATTTTAAAGGAGTTAAAAAATGACCGATAAAGCAGATTTTGGAGTTCTTTATGGACAGAAAACCACAGAGGACGCTTTATTAATTTATTCTTCATATGAAGACGCTAAAGCAAGTCCTCAAACTGGTGATTTTATCGTATTGACACCCAAAGATGAAGGAAACATAAAATTTCTCGCCCGCGTTGAAGCGGAGATTTATGACGAAGATCCTATATTCAAATCCCAAGATAAAACTTTAATTGCCGTTCATTATGCAAGAATTGCTGAACGTGAACTTTCTGAACGAGATAAGCAAAAAATGTTCAGTTATACTTACAAAGTCAGAATTCTAGGAACATTTATTGATAATGGAACTACACTTTCATTTACAACTGCCGTTCGAAAACTTCCTACTGTATCATATATTGCTCGTCATTTGAATAAACGGGAAATTGACCATATAATTAACAAAGATAATCAAAATGGGATTCCTATTGGCTATTTATGTATTGGAGAATCAATCCACAATGAGAAGGGTGATATTCTTTTTAAAGTAGATAGATTAAGAGACAAAAGAACTATGGTTTTTGCTCAATCTGGTTTCGGTAAAACAAATCTTGTTAAAATATTAATTCATAATATGGTTAGTGATAATAAATATGGAAAGCTTATTTTTGATCTAAATGGAGAATATTTCCTTAGAGGAACAAAAACTTATGGGATTGGTGATATCGATGATCAAAATGTTAGAGATAATGTTGTTGTTTATACCGATAAAAAACTTCCTGAAATATACAATAAGCATAAACGATTCATATATGAAGGTAAAGTTCTTTTAAATATGTATAAAAATCTTACAGTAGGAGATATATTAAATTTTAGCGCTGGTTTTTCAGAAGTGATGAAATCATTTCTACTATATTTAGATGAAGAAGGTGTAGAGGATTTTATACAGAAAATAGATGATTACGTTAATGATCCTAAAAAACTACACGTAGATTTTCCTGATTTCTTTGATTCAAAAAAAGAAACAAGTGCTCGTAATACAATAGCAGCTATTCGTAAAAGAATTAGACATTTGATTGATGAAGGCAAAGGATTACATTCAAGTACTTCTAAGCTTGTAGAAAATGTGTTCGATTATTTAAGAAAAGGCAAAACTGTTATTATTGACCTATCTTTAAAAGATAATTATGATGCCGGTATTATTTCTACTATTCTTGTTAGGAAATTATTTGAGAACAATAAAGAATATTTTACTTCCGATCAAAATGACAAAGTTATAAATACTGTGGTCTTTGTTGAAGAAGCTCAAAATGTATTATCAGAAGAATTTGTAAAATCTAATGCTAATCCTTTTGTTAGATTAGCAAAAGAGGGTAGAAAATTTGGTCTTGGTATTGTTGCTATAACTCAACGTCCTTCCGCTATTTCCGAAGAAATACGTACACAAGCAGAGAATTTTTTTACTTTTCATATGGGAAATTCAGATGATATAAAAGCACTGATAAAATCCAATATAAATTATGATGGCGTTATTGCTAATTTTGTCCAAAGAGAAACAATTCCGGGTAATCTTTATATGGTGTCCTCTGACCAAGCATTTGCTATACCAATAAGAGTTAATGAATTTGAAAAAGTAATTGAGAAAAAAGTTTATCAAGACTCAAAATTTAAATAATAATTTTAATTAAATGAGTTTACAATTCAATTTAGATATTATTCCGCATAAACTTTCTGAAAGTAATCCCACCGATATTATTCAAATTAATTTTAAAGGTAAATCAAAAAAGCAAAAAGTTAAGTTTTTAATATTGAGGGACTTATTAAATCTTGATTGGCAAATAGAATTATGTAAAAATAAGATAGAAGTTCGCCCCCCAAAGTCCTATGACAAAGACACAATTAAAAATGCAATGTCAGTTAAACGAGAAGAATTAATAAGCAAAAACAAAATATGGATAAGTAAGCATTTAGATTTAGCTAGAAAAAATCTTGCAAATGGTTTTGACGTTATAGAGTCACAAATAGATCCTTTTATTGAAGTCTGTGAAACAAAAACTCAACATTCTCTTTTTAGAATGTTACGTTATTCTTGGAGTTCGCCTTATAGTGATTACGTAGGGAGAAGAATTAAACTCCTCATTAGAGATCGTGCGTTACCAAATAAACCTATAATTGGCATTGCTGCTTTAGGAAGCTCAATAATTCATATACCAGAACGTGATGAATTTATAGGATGGGATATAAAAACAAGGACAAAAAATCTTGTATATACAATGGACGCTTTTGTAATAGGTGCTCTTCCACCATATAACTATTTACTTGGCGGAAAGTTGATTTCTTATTTGCTTGCTACAAATGAAGTAAGAAAAATATATTACAAGAAATATAAAAACAGAAAAACAATAATAGATAAACGAGAAGCTAATTCTCTCTTGGGAATTTTTACTACAAGTTTATATGGTAGAAGTTCTCAATACAATCGCCTTAAGATTAGGGATGAACTATTGTATAAAGAAATAGGACATACAAAAGGATATGGTTCATTACATTTATCTAATGAAACTATTCAGGAAATGTGTAGTCTTTTAAAATCGAAAGGTATTAATGTAAACCACCAATTCGGAAATGGTCCAAGTTGGGTTATGAGAGTTATTAGAACAACTGGTGATTTACTTGGCTTTGATTCAAATTTTTTGTTAAAACATTCATTTAAAAGAAACATATATTTTATTCCATTAGCAAAAAATTCTATAGAAATTTTAAGCGGGAATAATAAAAGACCAAAATATTATAATTATACTAAAAAAGAGGTCGTTGAGTTTTGGAAAGAAAGATGGCTAAAAAATAGGAAAACCAATTCAGAGGTAGTTTTTAATGTCCTGAACTTTAAGCCAGAAAATTTTAATATATTTTAAATAATATTCAATTACACTTGACCAAATCAACAAAATAATATACCTTCGTATTAAATAAAATAAAATTTAGTAATCACTGCATAAAATTAAATGTATACACAATTTTTAATAAACGAGAAACCGGAAATGTTCACGATGACGCCAATGACGTTTATTAACTCTACCGGGTTGCAGGGATAAAAATTTTGGAATCTGAATAAATTAAAACCCCGCAACCAGCGGGGTTTTTTTGTTCGCCCGGCATGGGTG
>PMDS01000095.1 GCA_003155655.1 Melioribacter sp. | reverse complement strand
TTGCGCTCTTGTCCTACTCTACGATGTGAACCTTTTTCTTACCTCACTTTTCAACAAATTTATAGTGAGTATTAAAAACAAAATAATTTACTAAAATTTAGTTAACCCCAGTCTCTCCGCTTAAAAAATTAAAATCTCAATTTTAGATAATTAGTGGTTGGTACAACATGAAAATATATGTTTGAATAAATCAAAACATAAAATAAAAACTCTTGACCATTTTGAATATTTACACTTAAATTTAGACAACATAAAAGTTTGTTAATTGTATGACATATTTAAAAATAGAACATAAAAGCAAATATTGTATCTTCACTTCAAAGGAAAAAGATTATGAGACGGACAAATTTATTTCTGCTATTCTCGATCCCAGTCCTGTTTTTATTATGCGGTTATACCGGGATAGGTAAATCAATGAACAAGAATAAAAAAAATCCTGCTGAAGAAAATTGGCTCAAAGTTTCGGGTGACCAGATCGTCAACCTGAAAGGCGAAATGGTTTGTCTGCGTGGTTTTGGCCTGGGCGGAATGCTGCACATGGAAAATTTCATCGATGGTTACACCGCCAATGAAGAATCCATGAGAGAAGGCCTGCTGCAAGTGCTGGGCGAAAAAAAATATAATCTTTTCTTTGATAATTTTCTCAAAAACTATTTCACGGAACCGGATGCGGAATACATTCACAGCCTGGGTCTCAATCTGGTTCGCATTCCTATCAATTACCACCATTTTGAAGATGATATGAATCCCCGTGTGATTAAACAAGCCGCCTTCGAACATCTTGATAGGGTGATAAATCTATGCGCAAAATATAAGATCTATACTATCATAGACCTGCATGCGTTACCGGGTTCTCAAAACCAGCACTGGCATAGCGACAATCCCACCCATAAAGCTTTATTCTGGATACATAAGGATTTTCAAGACAGGGCACTGCACCTCTGGGAGGTTATTGCAAAACGCTATAAAGACCAGCCCTGGGTTGCGGGTTATGATCTGATTAATGAACCGGCAGACCCTACCGGTGAAAAAGTTTTTCCATATTACAAACGCCTGTACAATGCAATTCGAAAGATCGACTCCAAACACATTATGTTCATCGAAGGGAACACTTATGCAAAAGATTTTAGCATGTTCACCGAAGTATGGGATAATGTTGTTTATACCAATCACGATTATGCTACTCCTGGCTTTGGCGGAGATTATCCTGGTAATATTGGCGGCAGGTATGTTAACAGGGATACACTTGAACAGGATTTTCTTAAAAAAAGTATGTTTATGATTAATCATAAAATTCCAATCTGGGTAGGTGAATTCGGCCCTCTTTATACAGGTGTTCCTGAAAAAGATGAAGTCCGTTACCAGGTGCTGAAAGATCAACTGGCTTATTTCAATAAATACAAAGTAAGCTGGTGCATCTGGTTGTACAAAGATTTGGGACTGCATGCCATTTTGCACCAGAAGGAGAATACACCATATATGAAGCTGGTATCTGCTTTCCTATCTAAGAAGGATTTTCTGGGTGCTGATGCCTGGGGTTCAACTGATAATAATATTAAACAGGTTATAAATCCTATCGAGGAATTATTAAAAAAGGAATTCCCCGGTTACAATCCTTACCCGTCAGGTCAGCAAAGGCATATAAATCTGCTGGTAAGAAATATTCTCATTTCTGAAGCGCTGTTGCAGGATTATTGCAATTTATTCCGGAATTTATCGGAAGAGGAACTGATTGCCTTAGCCCGGTCATTCAGTTATGAAAATTATGTGAAACGGCAGCGGTTGGAAGATATACTGACCGGCCGGGAAAAGTAAAGGGAAAACTTTGAACATCCGGCTGTATTCTTGGAAAAATGATTTTAAGTTGTAATTGGCTTTTGGATTTGAAGTAATCAAAAAGAAATTAAAAAGGTATGAATCATATTCGAATTTATCATAAAAATAATTTATAGAAATTGTTGATAATCTGTATTCGTGAATTCAATCGATAGGTCTAAATGATAAGAAAAATGTTTTTCGTTTTATTTATCCTTCAACTTGTAGCGATGAAATTTAATTATGCTAAAAGTGTAAAAATTTATTTTGATGAAAAATCTGTTCAAACAAAATATCCTGCGGATATACTGAAAAAGGCTTTATCGGAACAAAGATACAATTTAGTGCAGGACAAACCGGATTTTCTAATTACTCTGGAAATAGACAAGAAAAAATTGGGCTCTGAAGCTTATGAAATTTTACTTTCTAACAGAGATATAATAATTAAGGGAGGCGGTGAAAGAGGAATAATCTATGGTTGTAATTCACTTGCCGAAGATTTAAGGAACAAAATACCGCTTGAAAAAATTATTGCAAGAAGTGAAACGCCCAAATTACCATTCAGGGCTGTTAAATTTGATCTTCCATGGGATACTTATAGGCACAGTTATGCGCTTACACTTCATCAGGAAACATGCAGAGATCTAAATTACTGGAGAGCCTTTCTTGATATGATGTGTGAAAACAGATTTAATTCTCTCTCGTTGTGTAATTTACATCCATATACGCTTCTTATAAAACCGGAAAACTTTCCGGAAGCCAGTCCGTGGAATGAAAAAGAAATGAGCGATTGGAAAAATTTATTTACCGGAATATTCAAAATGGCAAAAGAACGCGGTATTGATGTTTATCTTGTCCCTTTCAACATTTTTGTAACTCCTGAGTTTTCCAAAGCTCACAATGTTGTAATGGATAATTTGGAACATAATTTTTTTGTTAATGCGGATACATCGGAAATTATCAAACGCTACACGCGGGAATGTGTTACTCAAGTTCTTAATGAATATCCTGATCTTACGGGAATGGGGCTTACTCTTGGCGAAGGGATGGGTGGAATGACTCCTCGGCAAAGAGAAGATTGGATGAGAGAAACAATTATTGAGGGTATGAAACTGGCAAATAGAAAATCAAAATTGATTCATAGAATTCCTTTCTCAGGCAATACAGGATCGCTTGGCGCTACAACAATTGAGATGGAAAAAGTCACCCGGCTTGGAATTGAAAGCGAGGCAAAATTAGATTGTATTGAGGGACCTGTATGGGCAGATCTTAAGTTCAACTGGTCTCATGCGCATTCAACAACTAAATTAATTAAGGTGCATGGCGGTAAATTGTATGGAACATATTTTTCTCCTGAACCGGAAAATTATAAAATAGTCTGGACCGCGCGGAACGAAGATTTCTTTTGCTTGCGCTGGGGTGTGGCTGATTTTGTTCGTGAGCATATAAAACAAAACTCCCCGGGTTATGTGGGAGGTTATATAATCGGTTCAGAAACTTATATTCCGGCAAAAGATTATTTCACAAAACCGGATCCATCCGTTAATTGGAAATATGCTTTCGAGCGCCAGTGGTTATTTTATAAACTATGGGGACGCTTACTTTACAATCCTTTAACGCCTGATAAGGTTTTCAAAGATGAATTTGTTCGGCGGTATGGTAAAAACGCCGGTGTGTTATTTGATGCACATTCGCTTGCCGGAAAAACTCTTCTTCGGTTAGTTTCCTCATTTGATTGCACATGGGATTTTACTTTATATGCGGAAGGATTTATGGCTTTAAATCCGTCTACAAAAAGAGTAGAATATATTTCTGTAGATCGTCAAATCAATCAGCCTCCGCTCGATACAGACTATGTTTCGATAGCTAAATATGCCGAAGCAATCACCGCCGGAAAAAAGATTACCGGCAGTAAAATTACCCCCGCCGCATTATCGCGTATGCTTAAAAATGACTGCCTTAATGCTTTGAATATGCTTAAAAGTATTGACCGTAAAAAAATTACTTCAATAAAATATGAGGTTGCGGACGTAAAAATCTGGGCAAATTTAGGTTTGTTCTTCGCAGAAAAAATTAAAGGCGCTGTTTCTTTGGCTTGTTATAGAATTAATGGCGGTAAAAAAAACAAACTAAGCGCCGTTAAACATTTGGAAAATGCCTTAAGTTTTTGGGATAATATTATCCGCATTACCAGCCCTATTTATAATGATATGCCGTTAGTTCATTATAGTGAACAGGATGGAAAAAATTGGAAAGAAAATGACAACCTTCGTTTTAATTGGGCATTGCTGAGGAATGATGTTCTTAACGATATTGAAACTGCAAAAAAGAGTAATATTGCAAGATGAGTAATTTATGTATTTGAGCCTATTCATTATTCAATCCACACTAAGATCGGCAAATTAACTTGATAATTGTGTTGATATCTGCAGTGAATAATAATTCTTAGTAGTAAAAGATGAATACTAATTATAAGTGAAAGTTCAAGTGATGATAGGTTGAATTTTTATTAGTGTTTAAAGTATATGATAGATAGAATAATAAAATCTCGGTCACAAAATGGGCGCAACTTTTCAGAAAGATGCATATTTAAACTATAGTAAAGAATTTCACCTTCCGAAGCTTAAAGAGCGCAGAATTGAATTTTGAACAGTCCCACTTCCGGGTTGCAACTAAAAAAGGCTGCCCTTTTGAGACAGCCTCGCTTTTTTTGACTCAACTTATTTACTATACCGACATTTGTCGCCTGGTAAATTT
>PMDS01000036.1 GCA_003155655.1 Melioribacter sp. | reverse complement strand
ACTAAAATTAAGTTGACGCCTATGTGCCTGCGGTAGGCGGGCGGCGGAGTTATGAAGTTCTATTGTTAACCATATCCTTTCAAACAATGAACTGCGGAGTTACTTTATTAGCCTCGTCCTTCAGAACGTGGAATATAACAAGGTACAAAAATCTTTGGGCTAAAGCCCTTTTTGTTTTTGTTGTCCTTTTTCTCCGCCGTGAACGGCGGAGTTATGAAGTTCTATTGTTAACCATTTACTTTCAAACAATGAACTGCGAAGTTATATTATTAATCAGGTATAAAAATTTTAGAAGGGAAAATCTTCCTGTACTTTTTTCTCAACATTTTTCTGCTTATTTACTTCTACTTTTTTCTCTTCTATATTCTTTTTAGCAATTTGATGTATGCTGTTCCCTTCTACATAAATTGATTTATAAGGTTTAGTAGGGCAGGCAAATTCGCACGCGCCGCAGCCAATACAAAATTCGTCCCGCACTTCGGGTATAACAAGATTCTGCTCAAATGGAATCATATGAACTGCTTTAGTCGGGCAATGTTCAGAGCAGGCGCCACAATCTGTTTTTTGCGTATTAACGATACAATTCTCTTTTACAAAATGTGCTTTACCAATTTGTGTAAGTTTTTTCTTTTCAAGTTCAATTGGAAGAATAGCTCCCGTGGGGCAAACCTGACTGCATATTGTACATTCAAAATTACAGAACCCTGTAATGCTTTCCATACGCGGCTGCATCATACCTAGAAAACCATATTCTAAAAATGATGGCTGCAGTACCTGCGTCGGGCATGCACTTACGCATAAATGACACGCTGTACACTTACTATTAAAACGTTCAACACTTATTGAGCCGGGTGGAGAAATAGCATTCTTTCTTAATATTGCAACTGTACTGGCTTTTGTAACCTGTATTTTTTTTACAGCCTGTGCAGCTAATGTGGAAAGTGATAAAAAGTAAAGTGCAGTCCCGCTTAAGAAATTTCTTTTTGATTCATCTAATGATGAATCAGGCTCATCTTTTTTCTTATATGAATAGCTGTATGATATTCCATCTGTAGGGCAGCTTGTAAGGCAGTCAAAACATGCTACACAGCGGCTGGCATCAATACTTTTATTGCTGCTGTCTATGCAGCTTGCTTTACATTCTTTAGCACATGCGCCGCAGCTTAAACAGTCTTCTTCTTTAATAACAATTTTAAAAAATGAATATCTGGAAATATATCCCAGCAGAGTTCCAACCGGACAGACTGTATTACAATACTGCCTGCCCCATTTCCACACCATAACAATCACAAAAAGAAAAAATAACAATGTAATTATAAACGGAAAAACGTGGAATGCTTTTAATTCATATGAATAAACAAGATAAATTTTAAACTGCACCAGAATTGAAGAAATTATATTATTAATAAGAACCAATGCGGGACGGAAAAAATTTCCGGCAAATCTTCCGTAAATACTATACGGATCAAGAAGGTTTATAGCAAGAGAACTTCCAAAAAGAAAAGCAAGAACAGGAATTATTAGCAGAGCAAGCCGTAAAATTTTTTGTTCCTTTAGAAATACAAACTTTCTTCTCTTTCTTGGTTTTAGTTTTAATGCAATCCAATTTGCAATGTCCTGAAATACACCTAGGGGACAAATTGTTGAGCAATAAACCCTGCCAAAAAATACTGTAAGGATTAAGATTATAATAAATCCAAAAGCACTAACCGAAATAAGCGCAATTGACTTTAACAGTGAGGGGACAAATTGCAAAAATAAAATCTTGTTGGAATAAGTAACCGGAATCGTTTCATAAATATCAATCAGAAGGAAAGAAGTAGTTACAAAGAATAAAAGCGATACAACTATCCTTATTTTCCGCAAAATTGAGCTGTTCATTTATTACAACGTAACTCTTTTAATGTTGAGTGAAGTCAGATTCATTTTTCCGATACCCATTGAATCTGCAATTTTAATGTACTGTATAGTATCGGGCTCAACACCATAAAGCTTTGCAGCAGCGGAATCCGCGGCAACCATATCGGTTGATAGAATTTGGTATTTAGGATTTTCAACATCATTAACAGAAACGCCGCGCGGACCATTTCTCTTCATCATATAATATGCATCAACAACATTTAAATCGGGCTTGCGGTAAGTTGCAAGGTCAGCTATTGTTTGGTGAAGATTATTTTGATGCATCGTTCCCCTATCCCAGACAATACCCATTAAATTTTTCATTGTAACAGTAATGCGTGAAGAAGTATGATTTTTAAGAATTGGAACGTTTATAAAAACATCACTATCAAGAAGAACTTCATGAACTTTGGCAGCAGTAAGGTTTTTACCGTTTTTAATTTTAACATCCTGGTAATAATTTTCAGTTTCAGCAGAAACCATTTTACCGCCTGCATCCTTAACTGCTTTCTCAATACCGCTGTTGGCATATGTACGTTTCCAATCATCACAAGTATGATCAAAGACATAAACATCTTTTGCCCCGGCTTGAAAGCAGTGCTCAATTATTCTTTTTACAAGTTTTGGATTAGTATTGCCCGCTCTTTCAGGAGTAACATCCCATCCTATATTTGGCTTTACTACAACTTTTTGGTTTTTCTTAACAAAGGCTTTCATTCCGCCAAGCTGTTTAATACCTTCATCAAACATAGTTTCCGGTTCACTGTTTTTTATTGCAACCAGATCATAGGGTACCGGCAATATTTGACTTGTTCTCGCAAATAATTTTCCATAAATACCTGGTAAAACAAATGGAGCAGCAGTAACCATTGCGCCGCGTAATAAAAAATCTCTCCTGTTCATTTCCTAATTCGTCCTTGTATTCTTAATAAAGTATGCAAAACTAATCATTATAACGTATTGCATTCAAGACAATTTAGTCGTGTTATATTTTTTAAGTTGTTAGTCCGGTAATCTTATATTAAACAATTAAATATTAATTAATGATTATTTTTTATTTTTAATATTACAGAGAAGTGTACCCGGACACCGAAAAAAATTAAATATATCATATGGTTAGGCATTTTTCTTGGCTGTCGAGGACCACTCCTCGACAGTGCATTAGTTCCGTCAGGGAATGGTCCCTGACGGCCGTGGAAATATATCATATGGTTAGACCTTTATCTAAAAACTATAGCCAAGTGATAAACCGAATCCATTTTCAACAAGAGTTGGTAAAACATGCAAATTCTTTCCGGCAATAATACCTGGAATGCCTTCCGGATGAGCGGCAATCATTCCAAAAGTATAACCAAGAGCAACAGCAAGAGGATAATCGCTATACCAATGAATTCCTGTGCCAACCATTCCATAAGCAACTAAAGCAGCCATTGTATAACCAGCGGGTTTTATCCACCATATCTCGGGATAATTTTCTGCAATCACGGTAATTGTTGCCATCGTTGTAGTTATATGACCGGATGGGAATGCGTCATACGTAGAAACATGTTTAGCATAATCTATTTGGTTGGGAAAGAAAACCCAATTACCTGTTGGAGACGTACTTGTATTTGGTGTCTGCCTGCCTGTAATATGTTTTAATACCTGGGTAAGCGCTCCGGAAGCCAGAACAGTTTGAACAATTTCGCTGGCGGTTTTTACTGCACGCACATCTTTAGTAATCAAACCATAAGCGCCAAAAGCAAATGCCAAACCAAATTGTGTTCTGCCGTCACCAACTTCAGTCCAAAATTCATCAAATTTAGTATTGAATGGTCCTGATGTATGAAACTTATGTGTGCCCTCATAGCTTGCGCGGTCAGTTGCGATAGTTGCTGCAGTTAGCGCACTTACCGTTAAGTAGAGAGGGATCTTATTTGAACGAAAAGTTACTTGAAAATATTTAGATAAGTCTCCGGGCACGTTTGTGACCATTTCATACCATTCAGGCATTTTATCATATTTTTGAATCGAGACTGAAGAACTGTCGCTTATACTTTTTTCTTTTGAATTAGTAGAATCCGGGGGATTATTTGCTGATTGAGCAAATAATGCTGAGTTAAAGAATAATATTGTGAATATGATTATTCCAAGCTTAAATATTTTTTTAATAGGAAACATTGAGTACCTTAAAAATGGACGTGCAAATATATGAGTCAAGATGGAATTGACAAAAAGTTGGAATCCTTTTTTTCTCTTTTAAAAATATAATTACCTTTAACTTTTCTGGCAAAGCCAGCAACATTTGTGTTGGGATAAATCCCAATTCTTCTTATCTTCAAAAGATCCTCGTGCAAACCAAGTGGAGCCTTATCTGTTGCAAAAGCCAGTTTATAACCTGCATTTTTAACAAGATCTTTAACTTCATCATTATAATTTCCATATGGATAAGCAAAAAAGGAAATTGCTTCTCCAAGTTTTTCTTCCAACTTTTTCTTTGATTCAACTACCTCATTTTTTATTTCTGAGGAGGATATACTAATAAGATCGGCATGAGAAAGTGTATGGGAGCCAAATTCAATNNGGTTCGTTATCCTTATTATCCCAGGAATTATATTCTAATCCCGCAACCAGAAATATGATTGCAGAGAAACCATATTTTTTTAACAATGGAAACGCAAGAGTATAATTATCTTCATAACCATCATCGAAAGTAATGATTATATATTTTCCTTCAGTACAATTTTTTTTTATTTCTAAAGCCTTATCAAATGAAATAGTTGTATAGTTTTTCCGCTTTAGATACTTCAGATGTTCCTCAAATTGATTTTCAGTAACATATATTCCATGTCTTCCTGCTTCATCTAAATTTTTTACAAGCCTGTGATAATAAATTATTGGAATTTCTTTTTTGTAAAACCTGACTCTGACACTTTGAAAAACAAATTCAAGCCTGTCAACAATTTTTTCAATGTCACAGTCCTGCTTAACCCTCTGGTGAACAATTGTATCACAGGCGGGAATATTGAGTGCGAGTTTCAAATCATCAATAATTTTTTGGAAATCAAATATTTTTTCGGTTTCATTCATGTCTCCAAAATTTGTTGCCAGGGCAAAATTGAGGTTATCTTTTGTAACCAAGCCGATAGTACATGCTTCCCCCATTGCAATTAACGGTTTATTCAAAAGAACAGAATCAATTGCTACCCTTCCAGAACCAATTATTACTGATGAATTTCTAATATACTTTTCCAGCCCTTCAACATATCCTGTAAACTCTATAAGATTTTTAAATTTATCAAAACGCTCCGGAATAGTTGTTCCGCCAATTAATTTGAATTTTACATGCTGGAACTCAGCAAAATTTTCAATTCTCTGTGTGAGGTGCTCAAGGAACATATAAGCAAGGTCTTCTTTTGGACCTGACAGCCTTGTAATAAACGAAACTGTCTTCCCTCCGTTAAGTTCTACTTCATCAAGTTTTGGTAAAGCAAATCCATTTCTCAAGACCTCAATTTTGTCCTGTGATACATTGAAAATTTCCAGCAGCTGCTGTTCGAGTTTTTCACAAATTGCAATTGTATAATCCCCAAAACCATGAAGTAACCTGCGCGACAAAAATGTTGACTGTCTGCCATGTATAAAAACAATCAATGGAACTTTAGAGAAATTACAAGCAACATTGGAAACCCATGCACTTGCCCTTGAATGGGCATTTACAATATGAATATTTTTTTGCTTGATAAGTTTGTAAAGAAAAATTGAGTTTTTAATTCTGTGAGAAAGCGACCGGTTGGAAATTGGAGCTTTAATATATTCTGCTTTGGTTTTTCTTGTAAGCGTATCTGAAACAATAAAAACACTATGCCCCCTTTCAATTAGTTTATCAGCAAGAGAAACAGAGTACACTTCGGCACCAGTTACCTCAAGCTGTGATAGAATCATCAAAATATTCACAAACCGGACTCTACAATAAATTTATTCAATAGTTGAACAAATACTGTCTGGTGTATCCCTGTAATAAACGTAAGTCGGGAAATCAACCGTGGCAATATTAAATTTCTTTTGGACACGTTCAAGGAAATCCGAATCATCACTATAAATTAAATTCATGAATCCTTTCAGTTCAAAAAAGAGGTTACGTTTTCCAAAAAAGGTTCCTCCAATTGCGCATTCCGAAAGATGGATCTCTTTGGATAAATCATTTTTATCTTTCACGAAAGGGTAACCAATAATATCCACACCACCATGTATGAAATCAACTTCCGGATGCGCATACATAAAATCGACGCGCTGTTTCAAATATTCCGGTTTATATTCGTCGTCACTTCCAAGAAAAGAAATGAACTCTCCGCAGGAAGCCTGCATACCGGCATTGAATGTAAGAGGCGCTTTACGGTTTGCATGCTTGATGTATCTTATGTTTTCATTTTTACTAATATAAGAGTCAATAATATTAAATGTGTTGTCTATGCTGCCATCATCCACAATTATTAATTCCCATTTTTTAAAGATTTGATTGAGTACGGATCTTATTGCTCTTTCAATATAGCCAGCCCTGTTATAAGTAGCCATAATGATTGATACAATGGGTTCATAATCAGAGTAAATCTTCATTGAATTATTTTGTGTCCTAATTTTTTGAGTGGTAAATATAGTTTTTTATTAAATTATTTTTTGATTAATTTCATTCAGAACTTTTTTGAACAGAAACAGGCATCCTATGAGTTCTAAGGAACAAAGAGACTATTTTGATATCTTAAAACGTTATGAGCGAAAATTTGATGAAAAAGAACAATATGATTATAAGATGTTTTTAAAGCGCCACAAGGACGATGAAGATCTTGACAAGCTCTCTATGACAAGATTAAAAAAACTCTACGAAAAATATCACTTAAGCCGCGAAAGGAAAAATTACGATCAATTCTTCAAGAAGGTTGATGGAAATGAATCTGAGGATGATATTTCCCGACAAGATAAATTAAATTCAAAATAGGAAACGCATTGAGAATACTCATAATTGCACTTTCCGGAATAGGTGATGCATTGATGTTTACCCCATCATTATATAAACTTAATGAAGAAATGCCTTCAGCAGACATTGATGTTCTTGTTATGTACAATGGGGTAAAGGATATTTATGAAAAACTTCCCGAGGTTTCAAGAGTACTTTACTTTGATTTTTTAAGCAATTCCAAATTAAAGTCATTATTATTTGTATTGAAGCTCAGGCATAAATATGATATTTCAATTAATGTTTACCCTTCCAACAGAAAAGAATATAATTTTATCAGCTGGCTGATTGATGCCCGCCAGCGCGCTGCCATAAAATATTTACGGAAGGATTTTTCCAACCTGGGTTTTTTAAATAACATACGTCTCCTGGAAAATGACGAGCTTCATAATGTTGAAGAAAATATTTTAATTTGTGAAAAAATAACCGGTCAGAAGACAAATGAACTTTCCCCGCTTCAGTTAAATCTAAGGTCGGATGATCTTGATTATGCGGCAGAATTTTTAAAAGATAAATCAATAAATAAAAATGATCTTGTAATTGGTTTTCATCCCGGCTGTTCATCTTTGAAGAATCATTCTAAACGCCGCTGGAATCCTGATAATTTTGCAGAGCTTGGTAAAAGATTGATTAACAATTACAACGCGAAAATATTATTATTTGGCGGAGGTGAAGAAGAAATATTAAAGGATCAAATTCTTGCCAAGATTAATTCGCCAGACGCAAGATCCGTCAATTCATTTGGATTAACAAAAACTGCTGCTGTTATAAACCGCTGCAATTTATTTATTACTAACGATTCAAGTTTGATGCATGTTGCTTCTGCGCTCAAACTTAATGTGCTTGCACTAATTGGTCCAACAAATCAAAAATATATTTACCCCTGGCATACAAACTATAAAATTGCTACTCTTAATCTTGAATGCTCTCCATGTTTTTATTATTCCCCAAAGCCCTTAACCTGTTACCGGGAAGATGTTAAGTATAAATGTATTACTGAATTAACTGTTGATAAGGTTTACGAGATTGCAAAAGAATTTTTGCAATAAAAGGATCTTTCCATCAAAACACAAATAATATTTACTTTAATGACAGCACAATATAATTTGCACAATCCTCAATTTTATCAAAACATTTTACCAATCCGGTTTTTCTTTTTTCTTTCACTATTTGTTTCTCCATCGAAGAAGTAATTTCTTCCCAAAGCTGACTATGACAAGCGACCGGTTTTTCAACCATCATTCCTTTATTCATATATTCCCACACAATGGAAAGTTCAAGAAGAGTTCCTGTTCCGCCCCGTAAAACAATATAAGCATCACCAATTTCCATAAGATTTTTCAATCGTTCGAATAAAGTTTTAGTAACAATTTGTTGTGTCAGGTATTTACTTGCATTTGCATGGTAAATTTCAATCGTAACCCCAATTGCTTCTGCGCCATTTTCAACAGCGCCTTTAGATGCAGCATCCATTATACCCTGGAAACCACCGGTACATACATTAATTTTTTCCTTTGCTAAAATTTTCCCCAAAATGTAAGCTGTTTCATATTCAACATCGCCGGGCTTTGGAATAGAGCTGCCAAAAATAGTAACAAATTTTTTGTTGTCTTTCATTATTCTCCTGTAAGCTGAACTATAATTTTTCTGCTACGCGGCCTATTATCAAAATCTAAAAGAATTATTTGCTGCCAGGTGCCGAGAAGTAATTCATGATTTGCAAATGGAATAGTTAATGATGCTCCTTGCAGTGAAGCCCGGACATGGGCATATCCATTTCCATCATGCCAGGTGTCATCATGATGATACCGCTGCTTTGCAGGAATAATTTTTTCAAAGAATTCGGGATAGTCTTTTAAAAGCCCCGGTTCATGTTCAATAGTTGTAACGCCCGCTGTTGAGCCGGGAATAAAAATAAGCATACTTCCTTCAGTAAAAGCAGACTCCCTTAGAATTTTCTGCACATAATTAGTGATATCAACAATATCATTTGCTCCGACAGTGTTGATCGAAAAATTAAAAGTTTTAATCTGCATATTTATATTTAATACTTATGAATTTAGTATGGTCTATTTACTTTCTTCAATCTCCAGGATTGATTTTTTTATTATTCCAACAGCTTCAAAAATTTGTTTTTCTGTAATAACAAGCGGGGGCGCCAGGCGAATAATATGCTGATGAGTCGGCTTTGCCAGCAGCCCATTATCTTTCATCTTTAAACAAATATCGAGGGCTCCTTTTCCATTACATGGTTTAATAACTATTGCATTCAACAAACCCTTACCGCGAACAAGCTCAATCATATTAGAGCTAATTTTTCCAATTTCGCTTCTAAAAAGTTTACCAAGCTTCTCAGCGTTCTCTGCAAGCTTTTCATCTTTAATAACCTGGAGAGAAGCAACAGCAACTTTTGCTGCCAGGGGATTTCCTCCAAAAGTTGAGCCGTGTTCCCCCGGCTTAATAACAAGCATGATATCGTTATCAGCAAGAACAGCAGATATAGGCAATGTTCCACCTGAGAGAGCTTTTCCTAAAATTACAATATCCGGGCGGATATTTTCATGATCGCAGGCAAGCATTCTGCCGGTTCTTGCCAGACCGGTTTGAATTTCATCCGCGATAAACAAAACATTTTTTTCTTTGCATAAAGAGTATGCTTTGGCAAGATAGCCCTCGTTTGGTACAATCACTCCGGATTCGCCCTGAACGGGTTCTACTAAAAATCCAGCCACATTTGGATTCTGCAGGGCAATATTTAGCGCTTCCAAATCATTATAAGGAATTTTTATAAATCCCGGTGTATATGGTCCAAATCCATTGTATGAATCCGGATCCGTCGACATAGAAATTACAGTAATTGTTCTACCATGAAAATTTCCATCACAAACAATAATCTTCGCCTCATTCTCTTTAATCCTTTTTTTGTCATAAGCCCATCGTCTGCAAAGTTTTAATGCAGTTTCATCAGCTTCTGCACCGGAGTTCATAGGCAGAATTTTATCATAGCCGAAAAATTCTGTTATATATTTTTCATATGGACCGAGGCAATCATTATAGAATGCTCTAGAAGTTAAAGTTAAAGTGCCGGCTTGATCACGCAGAGCTTTAACTATTTTTGGATGGCAATGACCCTGGTTAACAGCAGAGTAAGCTGAGAGAAAATCAAAATATTTATTCCCCTCAACGTCCCATAAAAATACTCCCCTGCCTTTTACAAGAACTACAGGCACCGGCAGATAGTTATGAGCTCCAAATTTTTCTTCAAGTGAAATATATTCTTGTGTAAGCATTGTATTTACATTTTTAGATTAAAAACGACATTGTAATTTATTAAAAAGAATATTCAGAGATGCTATCAGGTATGCAGGCAATTAATTGTTAGTGTTCAACCATTGGTCAATTGTTATTTTAAGGAAATGAATATTAATTGGTTTGGCAATATAATCATCCATTCCAGCCGCAAGACACCGTTCCCTATCTTTCATGCTTGAATGTGCAGTAACAGCTATAATTGGTATTTTTGCATTAGAGCCTTCAAGTACGCGAATCTTTTGGGTTGCTGTTATTCCATCCATATCAGTCATTTCCACATCCATAAGTACCAAATTAAACGTACCCGTCTTAACATTTTCAATTGCATCATGACCATTTGAAACAGCTTCAACCTCATACCCAACTTCACGTAAAATTTTAAGTTCAAGATTCTGGCTTATAGGATTATCTTCTACAAGCAGAAGCCGTTTCTTTGTATTTAATTCCTGTTTACTTTCCTGCGAAGCAGCAGAAAAAACTTCAACTGCAATATTTTCATCAACGGATTGTTCGCCAATTTCGAAAGGTAATTTTGCTTCCTGATACAATTTCATTTTTACAGTAAAAGAAAATCTACTTCCAACACCGACTTTGCTTTCAACATGAATTTCGCCATTCATCAGCTTTACAAATTCTTTTGAAATCATAAGTCCAAGTCCGGTACCTTCTTTACTGCTTTTCTTTGTGCGCACCTGAATGTATGGCTCAAAGAGTAGGGAAAGTTTATCGCCAGGAATTCCCACGCCTGAATCTTGAACAACAGTTAACAACTCAATCCACGCTTCATTTTTAGATTTAATAGAAACATTTAATGATATCTTCCCCTCATCAGTGAATTTAACAGCATTACTAAGAAGATTTAACAGAATCTGGCGGTACCTTGTTGGATCACCAAAAACTTTCTCAGCAATATCCTTGTCAATATATTTTTCAAGAGCAACTCCTTTTTTTCTTGCTGTTTGACCGATAATAGACAGCGCTTTATCAATTTCTTCATTCAGTATGAAGTCAACCTCATCAAGTTCCATTCTGCCAGATTCAATCTTGGAGATATCAAGAATATTATTAATAATTTCAAGTAGTGATTCAGCTGCCAGGCGTGCATCACCGGCAAAGCCTTTTAATTCTTCTTTGTCCTCAAAAAGGTCGTTTTCAATAAGAGTTAAAAATCCCATTACAGAGTTCATCGGGGTTCTTACTTCATGGCTCATGCTGGCCAGGAATTTCGATTTGAAACTGCTTTCCTGCTGAGCTTTTTTAGCAATTGTGTCAGCCTTCAATTTTTCAAGTCTCAATGCGTCAAGAGCTTTTTGTTTTTCAACTTCTGCCTGTACCTGCTGTGTTATATCCTGCAAACTTCCTTCAAAATAAATCATTCCATTTTCGTCTTCATCGGTAGTACGTACATTCATTCTAATTGTAAGTTCTGTTTTATCTTTTTTCTTAAAGGGTACTCTATAGTTTCTTACCTTGCCCTGTTTTTCGAGTAATTTACTCAATAAATCCCAATCGCTTTTCCGTTTGAAAACATCAGTAGTAAGATTAAGTCTCTTTAATTCATCTTCACTGCTAAAACCAAGTATTTTAATAAGGGCAGGATTCATAATCAAAAATTTTCCGTCTCGCGTAAACTGGAAAATTCCTTCAGCAGAATTTTCGAATAAATTTCTGAATTTTTTTTCAGATTGAGAGACCTCAAAATTTTTAATGACAGCTTCCTGTCTTAATAAATAATTTATATAACTTGCAACAATTGCCATAATACTTATAATTAGAACGAGTATAACCGATTCAAGCATGTTGGGAAGAATAAACACGCTTTTATTATTGAATACTATTGAAACGGCAAAAACAATATTATAATAAATTGCTACAATAATCTGGTTAGTTACTTCCCAGCTTAGAAATAGTGCGGCAGTAAAAATGATTAAACTTATTATGTGTGAATTAAAAATCAGCGTTTTAGGAATAAGATAAATCATTATCCCAAACGAAATTATAATCGATAGAAGCAATATGTGTACAAGAAGAACCGGGTTTTTCTTACCAAATTTTGTATTTGAAATCACAAGAAGAAGAAAAGCAATTGCAATTGCAGAAATTCTAGAAATATATATTTGGACTATATGGTCTGAAAAATATCTGACTTCAAAGATAAGGGCAACGATTCCCGCAACTACTGTAAACCTTGCAAGAGCCTGAAATGGTGAAATAAGAGCGCGTTTGCTTTGGTCTTTAAAAAATTCAAATTTCTTTTTTTCTATTGTATTTTTGAACGAATTAATTTCTTTCACCGCTTTTTAAAATATTTATAATAGAAGCAACCGATTTTTTTTTGTAAATTTTGGTGAAGATTGGTTGAGTTGTATATGTACCATTAGTGCAAAATTCAAGTAATGCCAAAAAATTCATTGGTTAAATAAAAAAAATTGGTTAAATAATCAAACATTTGAGTTGAATATGGAGGTAATAACTTGTTAGAATTTTTATATAAACTGGATGTTAGCGTTCTTTATTTTATTAATCACACACTTGCAAACCCATTTTTTGATAAGTTTTTCCCTTTTATAACCGAAGTTAAAAACTGGTATATAGCGTATATTTTATTATTTATAATAATTATACTAAAAGGCGGAAGAATTGGCAGAATTGCAGCTGCAGTTTTTATATTATTAATCATTTCTACAGATCAATTCAGCAGTTTCTTTTTAAAAAATTTAGTTGCAAGGATAAGACCCTGTAATGTATTTAATGATTTAAATATTCTTGTTACCTGCACAGGATCATATTCTTTCCCGTCATCGCACGCTGTTAATAATTTTGGGGCAGCAATATTTTTTACAAAATTTTATCCAAAATATAAATGGTACTTTTATACTGTTGCAGTACTTCTATCATTTTCAAGACCATATGTAGGAGTACATTATCCATCGGATGCACTTGCAGGAGCTGTTATTGGACTGGTCTTTGGTTATGTATTTGCGTTAGTTGCAATTAAAATTGACAACTTAATAGAAACTAGAAAAACAAAAATTACAAACAAATATGAAAGAATTAGATAATAACTCATGTTACACAAAAACGGTATTTACACCAATTGATTCTAAAACTTCATAGCGAAGCAAGATTTCATATTTTCAAGTTTATTATGAAGATGTAAGCTAATAACAAAATTATTTTTCAATTAAACAAAGAGTTGAGCTAAAAACCTCACCCCTGCCCCTCTCCTTAAAAAAAGGAGAGGGGAAACTTTGACTCAAGGTTAGCAGCGTTGACTCCACGTCCTGATGGACGTAGTTAATAACAAAGAGTTGGGCTTGGCTTAGCCATCTCTTCGGGAAAAGACAAAAACTTGTTTCTTTATCTATTCAGCGACTTAAAAGTCGTGATTATAAATTAAATTATGCGTAAGGTGAGTTAATAATTAATTCTTGGGAATAAAATGAAAACAAAACTGGATATAGCTAAAAACTGGCTGCCGCGTTACACGGGAACAAAAATTGACGAGTTTGGAGATTATATGCTTCTCACAAACTTTAATGAATATGTTACAAAATTTGCCGAACGATTTAAATGCAACGTAAACGGTATTGGCAGACCGATGCAGTCTGCAACAAACAATAATGGACTATCCATAATAAATTTTGGTATTGGTTCAGCAAATGCAGCTACAATTATGGATCTTTTAATTGCACGCAAACCAAAAGGTGTTTTATTTCTAGGCAAATGCGGCGGATTAAAACACACGACTGAAATCGGTCATTTTATCTTGCCAATAGCCGCAATCCGCGGCGAGGGAACAAGTAATGACTATCTGCCTGCAGAAGTACCCGCACTTCCATCTTTCAAATTACATAAATTTATTTCCGACAAGATTATTGCACGAAAGTTGGAATATAGAACAGGGGTTATCTATACTACAAACAGAAGACTCTGGGAGTGGGATAACAGTTTCAAGGAGTATCTAAGAAAACTGGGCGCTATTGGAATTGATATGGAAACAGCAACCCTTTTTATTGTTGGTTACGCAAATCAAATAACACGCGGCGCTTTGCTGCTGGTTTCCGATCTTCCAATGTTTGCAGAAGGTGTAAAAACTGAAAAATCCGACCAAACTGTGACACAAAAATTTGTAGATCTTCATTTAAACATTGGAATTGAGGCAATGACCGATATTGGCAAAAAAGGCGAAAAAATTAAGCATTTCACTTATTAATTTTGGCACTTATATTGAGTATAGTATTGTAACAGCATTAATATATTACCTTAAAATTGAATTTTATTATTATACATGGTAAAATTATTCGTATTATATGAACAGTTTGCGTAGCCGGGATTAGACAACAAGTGGAAAGGGATTATTATGCAGAAGTATCTAAAATTTACAATTACAATCTCGTTCTTGATAATTATCAATTCGATTAATATACTTCCACAGACACCTGAGAGCGCTGTAAAATCTGCATTGAACAATTTATTTAGTTACAGTAAATCAAAAGCTTATGAAAAAGCCGCTTTACTAATAGCTTACGATGGGGAAGATAAAAACAGAAACCTGAAAGAAGCTTATAACCCGGCCAATAAAGATGAATTGAACCAGGCAAAGAGAAAGTGCAAAGAAATTGCAGCTTTGATTGAACTGAGCAATAAATATGAGATTGGAAAATTTTCAACATCAACTATGGATGGCAAAGAGGTCTACATGTTTGATGTAAGTTTTATAAGCGGTGATCAAAAGCTTGTAAAGACTTACACTTTTACTAAAGCAGGTAATGGTTACCTGTTAATCAAAGTAAATTAATTTTTTAAACAGAAGTACTTTTCTAAATACTTTTTTCACTTCCTTTTTTTACAAGCATTACACCGGCAAGAATTACAAATGCCGCAAGTATTACCCAGATTGTAATTTTTTCATCAAGAATAAGCCAGCCAAGAAATAATGCTATTACAGGATTTACATAAGCATACGTTGCCACCAGTGAAATTGGCAAATGCGCGACTGCATAAACATAAGCCCCGAATGCAACAAGCGATCCCGCAATAACTAAATATATAAACGCGTAAAAACCCGTACTTGTAAAATGAAAACTACCTGCCTCGCCAAGTAAAAGGCCAACTATAGTAATTACAATACCGGCAACAAGCATTTGAGTAGCCGCGCCCATTAACGGATGCACACTAACTTTTTTGTACTTTAAGTATAATGTACCGGCTGACCAGCAGACTTCCGCCAGCAAAAGGCCGACAATCCCGGCTGAATGAGATGGGTCAAATAAACTTTTAAAATCGGTTCCAAAAATCATTCCTACGCCAACTAAGCCTAACAATAACCCTGTAATAATCAGCACATTTATTCTTTTCGAGTTTGGCATAACCGCTTCCATACCAACAACCCAAAATGGAACCGTAGTAATTAAAAGCGCTGTTAATCCGCTTGGCACCCATTGTTCGGCAAATACAACCAGTCCGTTACCTCCTCCTATAAGCAGCAAACCACCAATTCCCAGATGTAATACATCATTTTTATTAGGCAATTTGTATTTACGTAAAATCAAAAACAGCATTAATATAGGACCGGCAATTAGCCAGCGGAATCCTGTAAACAAAACAGGAGGCAAACTTGCTACACCTATCCTTATTGCCAGGTAAGTTGTTCCCCAAACTATGTAGATTGTAAGTAATGCAATATATGCTTTAGTGTTTTTTTCTTTTTCCATGTTGACGTATTCAAATAAATTTAATAAATACTATTTTTTGTGTACAACAGCTGAAATCATTAGATTTAAAGCAGGAAGATATAATTCGTAAATATCTTATGCTTAATTTACTAAAAGTTTATTTTGAACTATGAGTCAACACGGCAAAAAAAATATTTCCTCCGGCGGTCAAGGACCACTCCTTGACCGAAAAATACCTTCATTGTCGAGGAGTGATCCCGGTAGCCAAGAAAAGAATTGGGCTAAAGCCCGGATATTTTTACTTGGTTAGGCTCCACGTCCTGAAGGACGTGGTTATAAATTAAATTATGCTTAAGGTGAGTTAGTAAGTAACTTTCGATTAGATGAAACAGTTAGAAACAAAAAATATTCGCCAAGATGTTCCTGAAAAATTGAAAGAAGAATTTTTTCCAGGGCGTCAAGGACCATTCCCTTCCATAGGCAGGTAAACTTGACGGAATAAATTTACTGTCGAGGAGTGGTCCCGACAGCCAAGTAAAGAGTTGGGCTAAAGCCCGGATATTTTTACTTGGTT
>PMDS01000019.1 GCA_003155655.1 Melioribacter sp. | reverse complement strand
TACCGTTTTTGCGTAACGTGAGTTACTTAGACTACTGTCCCAAATAATTTTCTTTGAATTAAAATTTTATATCAAGATCATTATCATTAATAACAAATAGTTCTTCTTCTGTTTTAGGAAATAGATAAGATGTACAGCTAATTGAGTAATTAATCACCCCATAGAAGTGATATACTACATCTTTAATCAACAAACTCGTTGTTCAGGAACTTGTAAACCCCTTTCAAATAATTATTATTGAGTAATTAGAGTCAGGAAGGGAAATTTTATATTAAGTAACAATTTAATATTACTCTGTATGTTACTTCCAACATAAAGAGTATAATTAAAGTTCCTAATAGCACAAATGAAAAAAAGGGAAGAAGGAAAAAGGAAAGAATAAAAATTACATTGCACTTAATCCGCCTCCCCGCAATAAAATAATTTGCCCCTGCAACAATAAAATGCTGTTAGTTACCTTGTTTCTTAGAGTCTTAGTGGCAAAGCTAAGACTGAATTCATTTTATAAAAATAGGAGCCGGAGTCAGGCCTACCCACGGCAGTTTTTTATTTTTTCCGTAAATTGCAGTTACCTCTATTAGAATAAATGTTGATGAAATGAAAACTGGAAGTTAGCAATACTCGTCAAAAAATTATTGCAGCTTATTGCTTTTTAATAGAATCAAACATATGTTATTTACTTTAATAAATAGGGAGATTAAAATGTTATATAGAAGGACCAGAGGAAAAATTGTTGGAAATATGACAATAGTCCTTACAATTATTCTACTATTCGGAGTAATTGCCATGGCATATGGTTACTTCCAAAATAACACGCATTGGATTTATTTAGGAATAATAATAACCCTAGCAACAAGTTTTATAATTATTTTCCAAACAATCATTCCATTACAAATATTGGAAAGTACCAGAACAATAAAACGAAGACATTAATTCATCTGACACCTGTGTTTTATGCGGAATTTTATATCAGTGTATTAATTTATTCTAATAGTTGAGTTGTATCCATCAGCATTTGTGGAAAGGGATTAAATAATCAATAAATTAAATTAGATGCTATGGATACATTGTGTTGTCCGCTTATACGCAATATAGTTTTACTTCTGATTAGGAAAATTAGAATGTCATGAAGGCAAAGACAATATTATTTATTCTTCCTGTTACGACAATGCTTTTATCCTGCTCAATATCAATTCCAAAAGAGCCTGTGAAGCTGCCAAAAGTAAATGACAGGAATTTCCCGGACTCTGCTCAGGCAGATATTATTTACAAATATGCACGGCATTATCCCAATGGAACACAGCTTTCCATCTGTATTCTAACAGGTAATACTGAAAAGTATGCAGGCATCGAACGGCGCAATGATTCGCTTGTATATATAGATAACAGCAGCCGCACTTTTGAAATTGGTTCTATAACAAAACCATTTACCGGTATTATGCTTGCCAATCTTGTTTATAATGGAAAAGTTAATCCCAATGAACCAATAAAGAATATTTTGCCTGTTGCATTAAAACAAAGTTCCTTAAATGGCGTAGAGATAACACTTACTCATCTTGCCAATCATACATCCGGACTCCCATTTGAACCGGAAGATGTTAAAAACAATAACAGTTCAAACGATCCATACGATCCTTACAGCTTTTACAACATTGAAAAACTCTATAATTATCTTACTCACAAAATGGCATTGCAGTCAACACCTGGTGAAATAAGAAAATATTCTAATCTTAGTTTAGGTCTGCTGGGGCATATACTAACATTGCTTACCGGAAAATCATACGAAGAATTACTTTTTGAAACTATCTGCAATCCTCTGGACATGAAGGATACATATATCAAATTCAACGATGAAAGAAAACGGTCATTGATTCAGGGAAGAAAAGAAAACGGGGAACCATTTAATTGTGATGAAATTCAGGATAACGCTTTTATAGGAGCCTCGGGAATCAAGTCTTCTGCAAGAGATCTTGTAAAGTTTATTAAAGCAAATATAAATGATACAACATATTTCTATCTTGCTCAGAAAACTACAAAAGTTAATGATGAGTATTTTACGGGAAGTCTTGCCTGGGAGACATACAGCGAAAAAGGCAAACATCACGTTGGTGCATTTGGATCTACCGGGGGATTTACATCCGGAATTATTTTTGAAAGGAATGAACGCGTAGGTATAGTTGTATTAAGCAACGTTTCAGCTTTTTTATCTTACCATGGCAATACAATAGAAGATTTATGTAAGGAACTTTATGGCCCGCTTCCGTTTATATCCGGAACAAAGAAATAAAAAAAATCAAAACGCACCACCTTCCAAATTCCTCTGCTTGCTAACGGTCATTCTCTTCCTTTAGCTATCAAAAAGATGTAGTTCCTTTTTCATCCCTTTGCTGGATTGAATAATTTTATACTCCTTTATATTATATAATAGAAATATTTAAACATGTGCGAAGAGCACCATTATTAAAATAAGATTGAATATTTAACTGTGAATGCCGGGACGTTTTTTGCGTCCCTTTGCGCGGGTTCCCGGCATTCTCTTGTAAAATAGAAAGAAATTGCATTGTGTTCATATTCAAAACATTATCCATTGATTAAAAGCAGAATTATTGGGTCAATGTTTGAAAGTACATTCTTTTGAGCTTAAAATAATAGTAATAAATTTTATACCTCTACAGGCAGATGTTTTTCAATTTGCTCAAAAGGGGGTTTCGGGATTCATACTCAAAGAAGCAAACATTGTTGAATTTTTTTCTGTAACATCAGTACTTCTCCCGAAGGGATCCTTCGTAGGTCAATGTTGTCAGGTGAATAATATTATACCTCCGCCGTTCACGGCGGAGGTGAAAATCAACAACAAAGACTGGGGCTTAAGCCCAACTCTTTGTTTAATGGGCGGATAATTTCGTTATTAGCTTACATCTTCATAATGAACTCGAAAATATGAAAGCTTGCTTTGATATGAAGTATTAAAATCAATTAGCGTAAATAACGTTTTTGCGTAAAGTAAGTTTGTAATTGATACATAAAATAAGGGCAGGTCAGTTTTTAATCATTCTCTTCAAAAGTTATAATTTACAAAATCATTTAATCCCATTTATTCTTATCAAATAAAACAGATATAAAGTTACTTCACTAACAACATTTTTTTTGTTATTACAATGCCATTATATAAAAGTCTGTAGAAATATACTCCGCTCGGTAATGCTTTTGTATGCAACACTCTTGCATTAAAATCCACTTTATAATTACCCGGTTGTTGCAATTGATTAACAAGAGTAATTATTTCATGCCCTAAAATATCGTATACCTTCAGCATAACAAATCCACTTCTTGAAAGTTGATAACGGATAACAGTGCTTGGATTAAAAGGGTTAGGATAGTTTTGAAAAAGTAAAAGAGATTTTGGAATACTTTCGCTTTCTGTAACAATGGAGGTTAGAGTTGTATCAATTGGATAAGCTAAAAAATAACTTTTAGAATTATCGGAAGGATCTATGAACCCGTTACCGCCGGTGTAAAGAATATTTCCCGATAACGCCAATGCATAAATGCCGTCTTCAACACCTTTGCTTATTACCGGGGTCCAATTTGTTGCATTTCCGGTTGTTGCGTCTACTGCCCCAATATAATTCCTGGTTTTTCCACCGAGGGTTGTAAAATTTCCAACCGCATAAATTGTTTTTCCCGAAGCTACAATTGCTTGAACGATATTATCGGCACCCGGATTCCAGTTTGTTGCATTGCCGGTATTTATATCTATTGCCGCAATATTTTTTCCTTGGTTGCCCTCCAATATTATCAAAATGACCCGCCGCCCCCAACATATATTGTTGTTCCCGATATAAAAAGAGTTTTAATAGGACCATCAGCATTTGGATTCCAACTTGTTGCTATTCCGGTTGTTGAGTCTATTGCAGCAAGCCAATTAATTATTTTTCCGCCAATATTTGTAAATGAACCTCCTAAATAAACAGTTGAACCTGATAAAGCAATATTAGCTATCACACCTGCGGAATTTGGATTCCAGTTTGTCGCATTTCCTGTTGCCGTATCTAAAGCTGCAATACACCCTCTTGCCTGTCCTCCAATACTTGTAAATAAACCTCCGGCATAAACTGTTTTCCCGGATACTGCTATAGCGCGAATACCTCCATTTGCATTAGGATCCCAGTTCCTTAATGTACCTGTTGCAGCATCTATTGCAGCAATATTATTTCTTGATTGTCCGTTGATGCTTGTGAAACTTCCTCCTAAAAATATTTTTGTCCCGGATATTGCAAGCGCACCAACTAAAGAATTTGCGTTTGGATTCCAATCAGTAACATCCCCGGTAACTCCGTCAATTGCCGCAATGCAATTTCTTGTTTTGCCGTTTACACTGGTAAACCCTCCCCCTATGAATACTGTTGCTCCCGATATTGCAAATGCATTTACCGGGTCATTAATTTTAGGATTCCAGCTTGTGACATTTCCGGTTATTGCGTCAATTGCTGCTATATTATTTCTTATTTGTCCACCAATAGTTGTGAACCATCCTCCAATGTAAACTGTATTTCCTGAAATCAGCATGGCAGATATACTTGCATTTAAATTTAGCGGATTCCAGTTTGTCGCTTTTCCTGTTGTTGAATCTAATGCCGCTATATTGTTTCTGTTTTCTCCTCCAATACTTGAGAATCCACCGGCCACATATATTAATTTCCCGGAAACCGCAATACAAGAAATATCAGGACTTTGACTTACTTTTTCACTTACACCCGGATCCCAGCTTGTTGCATTCCCGGTTGTTGCGTCTATAGCGGCTATTCTATATCTGCTTTGTCCCCCTATATTCGTGAAATTTCCGCCGGTGTAAACCGAAGAACCTGAAACAGCTAAGCTATAAACGCGGTCATCGGCATTTGGATTCCAACTCGTTACGCTGCCGGAATTTATATCTACCGCCGCAAGATAGTTTCTATTTTGACCGCCTATTTTTTTAAACCAACCTGCCGCATAAAGTGTTGTTCCGGATAAAACAATATTAGTAACTTCGTCATTTGGATTCGGATTCCAGTTTGCATCTAACGTTTTATCAGTCTTTACATGCGCTAAATTGCTTATTGTTGTTCCGCCAACTTTCTGTGTAAAATATCCGCCGATAAACCAGCCCCCATGCCCATCAGCTACAACCGTTTTAATTATTGTACCATTTAATATTGGCGAAGAATACTCACCGGTTGCTAAATTAATTTCAACACCATAGGTAGCTAAGGGCCCAACTTGATCAAATTCACCGCCGATATAAATTGTCTTGCCATCGCTGCTTGGCACTATTGTATACAAGGGTCCGTTTGGTACCCAAAACTTTCTATCTATCTCTTGTGAAAAATTAATTCTGATTATAAGCAGGCATAAAAAAAGGATTTGCTTCGGCCGGACGCTGCATCTAAATGATAAACGCATTGCATTCTCTCAAGCTGTTATTCGTAATTCATTATCAGTACATTACTAGAAATGATCTTTTATAGTTCGAGTAAATGTGGGAATAATAAACTGAAATTGCAAAAGTTTTCACGTGCGCAGTGAGTATTTCTTTGCTAAAGTTTCGCCGGGCAGGCGCATTCTAAATTGTTTACCATCCTAATCCGTTATCTAACAGAGACGGAAACGGACCGAAGGAGCTTAAGATGGAAAATGCTTGACAATGGGAAAAAACTAACATATCATTGATACATAAAACCGGGGCGAACCATAAAAAAAAGCTGATTTTATTTTTAATTATTATTCTAAGATTGCCGAAATTGCAGACTCTTGTACGAAACTAGTATGTCTTTTTTTTGATGAAATTTTGGATAAGCGCCGCATTGATTTATTTATGAAGGATCTATGAAGAAAAAAACGATTCATAAGCCATCTCCTGTCAGGAAAAAACAACCTTCCTCAGAAAGATCATACTCAAATAATTCTTTTTACGTAGTGGGTATTGGTGCATCTGCAGGTGGTTTGGACGCTCTCGAAAGATTTTTCAGAAATATGACCGAGTGTAGCGGCATGGCATTTATTGTAGTAACGCATTTAGATCCCGATCATGTAAGTATTATGCCGGAACTAATTCAAAAATCGACTAAGATGAAATTATTCACAGCTGAAGACGGAATGATTATTGAGCCTAACCATGTATATGTTGCGCCGGCAAATAGAGATTTAGCTATTCTTCATGGAACAATTCAATTAATAGAACCTCTTGAAGCGCATGGATTCCGGCTTCCAATTGATTATTTCTTTAAATCCCTTTCTGCAGATTTAGGTGAAAAAGCTATTTGCATCATTCTTTCCGGTATGGCATCCGACGGTACTGCAGGCTTGAAATCAGTTAAGAATGAATTAGGACTGGTAATAGTTCAGGAACCTAAATCAGCAAAGTTCGACGGTATGCCAACCAGCGCAATCAAGACAGGATTAGCTGATTACATTCTTCCGCCGGAAGAAATGCCGGATCAGTTAATGAAATATATCTCCACAAAATCTAAAAGCGGCTTATTTGATGGTGAAATTATAGATGGTAAAATTCCGGATGCATTTCAAAAAATTTTCATACTTCTCAGAACCCGTACAGGTCACGACTTTTCACTTTATAAGCAAAATTCAATCTACCGGCGCGTAGAAAGAAGAATGAATATTGCTCAGTTTGATAATTTCACAAGTTATATTCGAATGCTGCAGGAGAACCCCGTAGAAATTGATAACTTGTTTAATGAAATTTTAATTGGAGTAACAAATTTTTTCAGAGATTCCGAATCTTTTGAGAAATTAAAAAATATTTTATTAGAGTTAGTAAAAAGTAAACCGGATGACAGTCAAATAAGAATTTGGGTCCCGGGATGTTCTACAGGAGAAGAAGCATACTCAATAGCAATTATTTTACGGGAATCCATTGATGAAGTTAAAAAACATTTTAACGTGCAAATATTTGCGACAGACATTGATATTAAATCAATTGAAAAAGCCCGTTTTGGTTCATTTTCAGGAATCGAATCAGATGTTAGTAAAGAACGTTTAAAACGATTCTTTAATACCGAAGGAAATCTTTTTCGCATTCGAAAAGAAATCAGAGAAATGCTGGTCTTTGCCCCTCAAAGTGTTATTAAAGATCCTCCATTTACAAAACTCGATCTAATCTCTTGCCGCAATCTTTTGATCTATTTTAATGCCGAATTACAGAAAAAAATAATTCCACTATTCCATTATAGTCTTTTACCTAACGGAATACTTTTTCTTGGTTCATCGTCAACTATTGGAGGGTTTGTTGATCTGTTTTCAATGTTGGATTCTAAATGGAAGATTTACAGAAAAAGGGATTCTATGTTTTCGGCACAACCTTATATAGAATTTCCGACATCGCGATTAATAGGAAAAACGAATATGACTATTACGGAAACGAACGTTGTAAAAAACATTACCCAGGTGGCTGAAAAAATTATCCTGCAAAGTTACTCTCCGGATTGCGTTATAATTAAAGAAAATGGAGATATAGTTTATATTCATGGAAAAACCGGAAAATACCTGGAATTAACACACGGCGAAGCAAAGATGAATATTTTTGAAATGGCCCGCGAAGGATTACAGCAAGAACTTCCGGCATTAATTAGAAAAGTTTTGTCAGGCAAGAAATCTTTAACTGCCCATGAAATAAAAGTAAAAATCAACGGCCGCAGCCAGTATGTAAATATCACAGTTAAACCGGTCAAAGAACCGAAGGAAATGCTAGGTTCCTTATTGATCATTTTTGAGGAAGTTATAGTCAGGGAAAAATTGCCGTCTGCTAAAAAAATCCATTATGAAAAAAAATCAGAAAAAATAATAAAAGAACTTGAACATGAATTAAAATCAACAAAAGAAAATTTACGTTCAACAATTGAAGAACTTGAAACTTCCAATGAAGAACTTAAATCAACCAACGAGGAGATGCAATCAACCAACGAGGAGATGCAAAGTTCAAATGAAGAAATGGAAACTTCCAAAGAAGAATTACAATCGCTTAACGAGGAATTAATTACTGTAAATACGGAACTGCAGAATAAGAATGATGAATTATCGGTTATTAATAATGATATGAAAAACCTGATGGAAAGCGTTGATATTCCAACTATTTTTCTGGATAATAAATTACTTATTAAAAGATTTACTTATCACGCAACTAAGGTTGTGAATCTTATCCCTTCAGATATTGGTAGACCAATAAACCATATTGCAACTAATCTCAAATATGTAAAGTTTATTGAGGATGCAAAAGAAGTTTTAAGGACACTTGTTTTTAAGGAAATTGAGTTGCAAACTAACGATGGTCTATGGTATCAAATGCGGATATTACCTTACAGGACAATAAACAATGTTATAGACGGTCTAGTTATTACTTTTTCCGACATTAACAATCTAAAATCTGCCAGCGAAAAAATTAATGCATTGAACAAGGAGATTCAGATTGCGCGTGATTATGCTAATAATATAATTGACACTGTTAGGGAATCTCTTATTATTCTTGATAAAGATTTGAAAGTTGTTTCTGCTAATCAATCTTTCTATAAAACATATAATACGGCTGAGGAAAAAACCGTCGGTAAGTTTATTTATGAACTTGACGATAATAATTTTGAGCTGCCTAAGCTGCGGGAACTTCTTGAGCAGATAATTACAAAACACAAATCTTTTGAGGATTATGAGCTGGAATATAATTCTTTAAAATCCGGCAGAAAAAAATTACTTTTAAATGGCCGTCAGATATTTCAAGGAGAAAAAGATACTCAACTTATTCTTCTGGCGATCGATAGCCAAAGATTAAAATAAAAAAGGATTCAAAATGAAACAAACTAAAAAACAACCGGCAAAACCTATAAATAAAAAAGTGAAGAAAAGCGTCAAGCCAAAACCTGTAAAACCGGCTGATGAAAAAATGGGAGATGTTAAAAAACTGGTACATTTACTTCAAGTTCATCAGATTGAGCTGGAACATCAAAACCACGAACTCAGAATTACACAAGAGGAACTGGAAGTATCTAGAAACAAATATGTAAACCTTTTTGATTTTGCACCAATCCCTTATTTTACTCTTGACCAGCATGGCATAATTAAAGAAGTGAACTTAAGCGCTAGTAAGATGTTTGGAGTTGACCGAAGCAAATTAATTGGTAAGAGTTTTATTACTTATGTCCCCATGAATGAAAAGGATATTTATGATTTGTTTATCAAGAATGTATTTAGCTCTCCCGTTAAACAATCTTGCGAATTAAGTGTAATCAGCAAAGATAAACGTATTTTCAATATCCTTCTGGAAGGTTTGGAATTAAACGATACGCTTGAATCAGATAAAAAATGTCAGGTTGCTATAATAGATATGACTGACTTCAGGAAAATTGAAAATATCCTTAGAAAATATAACGAAGAACTTAAAAAACTCAACACAACAAAAGACAAGTATTTCACAATCATTGCACATGATTTAAAAAGCCCCTTCCAATCTTTGCTTAGTTCTTCAGAAATGCTTGCAACTGAAATTGAAAGTTTATCGAATAAAGAAATATCATTATTCAGCAGGGGTCTAAATGAAAATTTGACAAGTCTTTATGGTCTTATAGAAAACCTGCTCCATTGGTCAATGCTGCAAAGAAACTTGATCGAATATAATCCGGTAAAGCAAAATCTCTATGATATAGTAAATAAAATAATTGAAGTATCAACGCCGGGCGCTTTGAAGAAAAACATTTCCATTACAAACGATATTGATGCAGGAACCATGGTTTTTGCCGATGATAAAATGCTTTTCTCGATTATTCATAACCTTATTACAAACGCAATCAAGTTCAATCAAACAAAAGGACGGATTATTGTATCTTCTAAGGAGAAAGATAATTTTATCGAACTGTCTGTCCAGGATACCGGAACAGGAATTGAATCAGACAATATTTCAAAACTATTTGACTTCAAAGAACTATTTACACGCCAGGGAACTGCCGGAGAAAAAGGAACCGGGCTTGGATTACTCCTTTGCAAGGATTTTATAGAAAAGCATGGAGGGAAAATTTGGGTGGAAAGTGTATTAGGAAAAGGGTCGAAATTTATTTTTACTTTACCTAAAACAATTTGATATTGCAATTATAAGTTGATGTTGTAAAGAGCTTGTCTTATGATTTTCTTTTCAAAAAAATAAATATAAAGTGAAAATAATTAAAATACTGCTTATTGAGGATAATAGGCTTCTGCTTGATGGAATTGCATCAATACTCAAAAAGCAGCCTGATATGCATGTTCTTTCTACTGTTGGTAACGGCGAAAGCATATCATCGATGCTGAATAAGCACAAATCGGATATAGTGCTTCTCGACCTAGGTTTACGAAATCAGAACAGTTTACAAATTGTAAAATTAACAAAGAAAAATTTTCCTGAAGTAAAAATAATAGTTATGGATCTAATCCCTCTTCAGGCAGATATTTTTCAATTTGTTCAAGAGGGAGTTTCGGGTTTCATACTTAAAGATGCAAGCATGGTTGAGTTTTTTAAAACTATCAGGTCGGTTTATCAGGGCGCTCAAGTATTACCGCCGCATTTAACCGGCTCACTTTTTTCTCAAATTGTTGAGAATGCAATTAGCATTTTAAAACCTTCAGTAATAGAAGAGTCGGTTCGTATGACAAAACGTGAGAAGCAGGTAATTGAATTGGTTGCTGATGGTTCTACCAATAAAGAGATTGCTCAAAAACTTCACATCTCCACCTACACGGTAAAGAGCCATGTTCATAACATCTTAGAAAAACTTGCACTTCATACCCGTGTACAGATCGCAAAACATGTTCATCTTTCTGACTCTTACAAATCTGAAATAGATACTACTTCATTAATAGTCAAATAATTTCATTTAATCTCTCCACCAAAAAGATGTAGTGCTTTTATCATCCTTTTGCCCGATTATTTTTCTTAAAATTGATTTATATCTTTTTATCATCGTAAATGAGCACGTTACAAAAAGTGAAAGTGATTTTTAAAAAATTACATTGAAGAATTACACAAATTAATTTAATGATAACATGAATGCTGCCTGAACAGTGGTCAAGAATTTATCAACAAAAAACATTTAATATTATTTGATGCAAATAAAAGAAAAATGGGCAAGACACAGTGAGCTCCACCATGGACAGCGAATGGGCTGGCTGCGAGCCGCAACATTAGGGGCTAACGATGGACTCATTTCCACTAGCAGTCTTATAGTTGGTGTAGCTTCTGCAGGGCCATCTAAAACGGCAATATTACTTGCCGCAGTAGCCGGGCTTGTTGCAGGAGCGCTTTCCATGGCAGCGGGCGAATATATATCTGTAAGTTCACAGGCTGATACCGAGAATGCAGATCTCTCCCGTGAAAAGGACGAACTTGACAAAATGCCTGAAGCTGAAAAAGCTGAATTGTCCGGCATTTATATAAAACGGGGGCTCAGCAAGGAACTCGCTTTACAAGTTGCTGAACAATTGATGGCGCATGACGCTCTTGGCGCCCATGCACGTGATGAACTTGGGATCAATGAGACAACACGTGCGAAGCCTATTCAGGCAGCATTAGCTTCCGCAGGTTCATTTTCGGTTGGCGCTTCACCACCCGCACTTCTTGCATTGCTACTGCCAACCGGGTACCTGACATTTGGCATTGTGCTGGTTACCCTTGTGCTGCTTGGATTGCTTGGGGCTACAGCGGCAAAGTTTGGCGGAGCCTCAATTACAAAAGGGGCAATGCGTGTCGTGTTCTGGGGTGCAGCAGCAATGGTTTTTACTTCTTTGATAGGACGTTTATTCGGAGCTATTATTTAGCCAGACACATGTGATACTTTATTGTCCGTTCAGAAAATCCGGTCAAGCTATTAGTGAAAATAAATTTATAAAAAAATATATAATTGAAATATTCATTTACGGGCATGAATAGAACTTACTGCCGAAACCTGATTCCCTTGGCTGTTAAACCTGCCCTGAGCAACTCCGGAAAAGTTTGACCGTTTTCTGGGATCCCTTCTAGAATACCGGGCAAATTATTATTCTCTTCACTATATTTTAAATATATTATAGAAACTATTGAGGTGTTATGAAAGCTGGTGATAAACCGATTGTTGTTGAGCAAACGTTTAATTCATCCATAGAATCTGTTTGGAAAGCCATTACAGATATTGGACAAATGCGGCAATGGTATTTTAATAACATTCCTGCATTTAAACCTGAAGTTGGATTCGAAACACAATTTAATGTGCAAAGTGAAGAGAGAAATTTTTTGCACAAATGGAAAGTTGTTGAAGTTCAGATCCTGAAAATAATAAAATACAGCTGGGAATTTGAAGGCTATCCCGGTAAATCAACTTCTGCATTTGAATTATCTAAAGAAGATAATTTTACAAAATTAAAACTTATTGTGGAAATTCAAGAAGATTTTCCTGAGGATATACCCGAATTCAAAACAGATAGCTGCATTGGCGGTTGGAATTATTTTATTAATAATAGACTTAAAGATTTTTTGGAAAGTAAATAGATTATAGAAAACGTTCACAGATCAGCTAGACCGCATTGTGCCTTAGTAACTTTGTGGCATCCAAAATTAGTTATCCATATTATACTTTAAGAAACCACACTGATTAAATAAGAAATTTGTAAATTAAATCTATGATGTCTAAACAATTAAAAAAATATTCAACAGAAAGACTAGACCTTATTGCAGCAGATCTTGAGTTAGTTAATGCAGAACTTAATTCAATAAATGATCTTGCAAAATTACTTAATGCAAAGGTTGGTAACGACTGGCCCCCTGGTGAATATGATAGAGGAGCGCAGGAATATTTTAAAGACCAGTTTATAAAGTATGGAGAAAAAATAATAGGCTGGCAGGGGTGGTACGCTGTAAAAAGTGAAACGCAAAATGAACCGCCAATATTAATTGCAGCTGCGGGATATTTTGGCCCGCCGTCAGAATCAGGTGACATTGAAATTGGATTCTCGGTTTGTCCTTTGTATCATGGGAACGGTTATGCAACGGAAATTGTTAACGCTTTGATTGAAATTGCCGGGAAAGATAGACGAGTTAAAAGAATTATTGCCAGAACAACAGAAAACAACAGAGCGTCCCGTAAAGTACTTGAGAAAACCGGATTTCAGTATGTAGGATTTGTTGATGAAGATAAAATCCTTTTTGAGAAGATGATATTTTATACCGGATAACACAAACGGAATTTTCTCAAAAGATTGTGATGTAAAAAAAATAACAAAAGTATAATTGTAAAAAGAAGGTGAAAAATGCAGTTAGAAAAAGAGTATTTAAATCTAATTTCAAATCGTTTTTCACAAACGTTTGGGCGCTTTGCTCTTGCAGCCGGTCAATTGGATGATGAGCAAATTTGGTACCGCCAGTCAATTTATATGAACAGTGTTGGTATACTATTCCAGCATCTTAATGGAAATCTTAATCAATGGATATGTTCTTCAATTGGAGGTGAAAATTTCCAGCGCAACCGTGATCAGGAATTTTTAGACACTGACCGTAAATCGAAAGAAGAAATAATAAATATGATGGATTCGTTGGGAAAGAAAGTTCAGAATGTAATTTCAAATGTTGCGCCCGAAACATTGCTTAACCCTATAAACATACAGGGTAACGATACAACAATTATGTCTGCTCTGTTATTTGTGCTTGCTCATTTTGAATTGCATACGGGTCAGGTTATGATGATGGCTAAATTAATCCTTGGAGAAAAATATATTGCATCCTGGAAACCGTCAAGTGCAGGGCAAAGCAAAAAATAAATTGGAAAATATTTAATCAGGTTACTAAAACTGTTCTCAAATTAATTAAATAACTTTGCATTAAAATTTTAACTTTGTAAATATCACTCTATTTATAAAAATTATGGAATGATATATGGTTCTTGAAAAAGCATTCATCCCTGCGGGGCACAACACTGTCAACATGTTTGTAATAGTAAAAGACAGCGCCGGTAAATTTATTAAATTTGTTGAAGATGTATTCGGCGGAATGGAAAGAACAGCAGTACGAACTCCGGATAGAGACGGCACTTTAATTCACTCTGAAATTCAGATAGGTGACGCGACAATAATGATAGCTGATTCAAAGCCGGACTGGCCATTTACTCCCGCATTCATTCAGATTTATGTTAAAGATGCACAGGCAGTTCTCAATAAAGCTAAAGCCGCCGGTGCAAAGGTTGTTACGGAAGTAAACGGTTTTTATAATGGTTTCAACCTTGCAAGGTTTCAGGATAGCTGGGGAAATATATGGTGGCTTTATGAACCGGATAATAAGAAAAAAGGCACAGAACAAAAATCAGATACAAACTGGCATAATAAAAAACCGTCTGAGATTTACACATCATTATTAAATGCAATGAGTTCATTAAAATTATTGTATAAACCCAGATTTGTCATTGGAA
>PMDS01000010.1 GCA_003155655.1 Melioribacter sp. | reverse complement strand
TCCAAGCTTAGCTTGGCACTCATTTTAACAGCATTAGTTTCTTAGTTGCAGAATAGTCTCCAGCTTTAAGCTGATAGAAGTAGATTCCGCTTGAAAGTTTACCTGCATTTAACGAAACACTATATTTACCCGGTGTTTGTTCATCGTTTACTAATGTCTGCACCTCACGACCCAAAAGATCATAAATTTTTAAAGTTACCTTGGATGTTAAGGTAATACTATACCTGATATTTGTTGTAGGATTAAACGGATTAGGATAATTCTGTTCCAAGGTAAAATTAGATGGTAAAGATGATGAAATTTTTTCAACACCTACAGGATTACTTTTGATATATTGTGCCATCCATGTAAGTGCGGGTCTGGAGGTTCCATCTGAATTAACCAGGTAGCAAGTTGTTGCCCACATTCCAGGCCGATATCCCCAAAATGTAATTCCTTTTATACCCGGGTGTTTCCAGAGAACCGGGAATACTTTTTTATAATACTGTAGTTGTTGATTATCATCGGGAGTACCAGAATCACCAGTGTTACCTAAATCAAATTCAGTTATGTAAACAGGTAAACCTGTAGCAGCTAGTCTTGTTAAATTAGACTTAAGAGTATTTGTATCTGCACTTGCAAGCTCAAAGTTATGGCCCTGTACACCAATACCATCAATAAGGCCTCTATCTTTTAATAAGTTGATTATTGTTAAATATGTTGTTGTAGCTGAATTATCGTTAATAATTCCATAATCATTTAACAGTAATTTTGCCTTTGGTATATATTTTCTCGCTTTTTGAAAAGCCCAAATCACCCAGTCCCAGCCGGTAGTACCATTACCTCCAATTGCATCCTTATAATTTGCACGGCCGCCACCGCCATCAGGTGGATTATGTCCTACAAGTGCTTCATTTACAACGTCTACCATATCCAATTTAGGATATCTTAATCCAACCTGTCTTATCCATGTTTCTATATAACTTGCTTGTTGAGCTTGAGTAAGTCCTGAAATCCATGAAGGTTGCTGAGCTCCCCAAATCAAGCAGTGGTCTTTAAATAATAATTTATTTGTAATAGCATAATTATAAGCTGCATCTAAACCACTCCAAGTCCATTTAGTAGTATCTGTGGAAGATCCAACAGAGACCCATTTACCGGCATTTTCAGGAGTTACTTGATTCCAGTATTTTATAAATGCATTATCCTGTGTTCCATTATTAACGTTACCTAAAAATTTGCCTTGTCCTGTAGCAAGAGCAGGGCCTTTCCAAATTAAAGTGGAATCAACACTCTGCACCGAAGTAACACCAGGTAAACCATTATTCAGGGCCCCTACTGTGAAATATAAATTAGCTTTTCCAAATGCAATTTTGTCAATATCCAGTCCATCTTCCCTGCTTCCAATTTGAAAAGTTTTTGTTAAGTTACTCAGATCAACTTTAAAAGTAGCACCCTGAACACCAGAAAAAGTATTTTTAGAAATGTTTACCCATTTCCAAACACTGTTTCCGAGAGCTCCGGGTGCATCAACAACTGCAGCAGAGTCTGAAAACCCACCACTGGCAACTCCGTTAACAAAAACCCAATCTGCACTTGCTGTGTCTTTTTTCACACCAAAATCCTTTGCATAGAAGAAACTGTCATCGTTAAATGCACCTGTACCAACACGCAAACGCGCAAACAGATTATATGTTCCCGAATCGGGAAAAGTAACTTGATATGTTGCCATTCTGCTTGTATCACCCGGACTAGTGAGGCCTGCCCAATTATTTTTGGGTGTAATGTATTTAACGTTATTGTCTGTAAGTATAGAATAATTGCTGCCCAACTGGCCGGATTCAGCTTGTACGATTACCGGAAGTTGCGGAGCATTAACATCGGATATTTGAAAATTATCTAAATATATAATATTTCCAGAATTTCCTGCATAACTTAAATGGATTGGAGCACGAATAAATTTTTGATTATCGGTTACTGTAAATTGCATAGTAAATCTTTGCCATCTAGATGATTGTAATGTTGCCGGCCTGATAGCACCATATTCACTATAAGCATAATTACCGACAGTAAAACTCACTTGTGCACCTGAAGTAGCCGATTTAGCCCAAATGGAATAATTATAAGTACCATTTTTATATACAGGAATACTATCTGCAACAATTTGAATATCCCATAGATTAGTTCCGGTTCCATTAACCGTAACTTTTAACGCTTTGGTACCTTGCTGAACAACATCAGTTACAATTTCATATACAGGTGCTGGAGTAACACCCGCCGCAGTTTGAATAACCCAACCTTTAACAACATCGGTGCTATTAATAACACCTGTCTTAGTACTTTCAAAACTTCCGTTAGTTTCCAATTGTGCTTTAAGACTTACTGACGAAAAAATCATCAGAACAAAAGCAATTAAACAAGAATATTTTTTATAGGTTTTCATAAAATCACCTTTCAATTATTTTAAATTAATTAAGAACTTATTCTTATATATTTATTTAATTTCCGGACAATACTTGTCCCCGCATCTATAGCATTTCTCAAAAGGTTTTGCTCTTCTAAATATCCTGAATTTTTCAGCTTGCTCGCTTTTCCAAATATCTTCAATTGTTGAATTTTTAACATTCACTATGCAATAATACGGAAAGTCGATATAAAAATTTGCATCGCCTTCAGGCTGTAAATCTATTAATTTTTCTATATTGTTACAATTAACAAATCCAACTTCTGAAGACGGATTATCAAACCAGGTTTTACATTAATTAATATTTACTGGTATACATGGAAAGTTTTCAATCCATCTTAATATTCTTTTTTGTTCGTGTACGCACGATCCTTAAATGAGATCTTGTTGTATAAAATTGATTACTCATTAAACAACTGTTGAAGTGTATTTGCCAGGTATAATTTGCAATTCATCCATGTGTATCCACCAGGAACAATCAGAGTCTGAAGATTCAATCCTTTGCTCTTATACATCTCGATGTTTTGTTTAACACTTTCATAAAGAAAATCTTCAGTTCCAACACTAATGGTAAATAATTTCAACTGCTTGTTAATAAGAGTTGCATCAGGAGAATAATTCGTAAAATTCTTCTTAAACTCTTCTGTTGCTGTGTATGGAGCGTAGGAACATATGTAAGCAAATTTATCAGTGTTGGTTAAGCCAATGTTTAATGTTTGTCCGCCACCAACAGAAAAACCCGTAACAGCGCGATGTTTACTATCGGTTAGGACAGGATAATTTACTTCAACAAAAGGAATAATATCATTGATAACATCTTTTGCAAAATCGGGCATTGGTTTTGGTCTCACATTTCCATAGGGCATTACAATGATCATAGGTTTAGCTTTACCTTCTGCAATCAAATTATCTAAAATGAAATTAGCTCTTCCAACTTTAAACTAATCTTCTTCCGTATCAGTTGTTCCACTAATAAGATAGAAAACTGGAAATTTTTTGTTTGATTCTTTTTCATATCCGGGTGGTATGTAAACAACTAAGGATCCCGTTGTCCCTTCAACGGATGGATAATATTCATAAGTAACGGTTCCGTGAGGAACATCTTTCATCGAATGAATTAATGGAGTATCACCGGGAACATCTACAAGGCTTGCTTTAAATCGTTCATTTGGAAAGAAAGCAACATTACTTGGATCCATCACAGAAATTCCATCAACAATAAAACTGTAAGGGTAAATATCCGGCTTCACCGGACCAACAGTAACGCTCCAAACCCCGGAAGCATCTTTTATCATCACAATCGGTTTCTTTTCAAATTGAGCACTTAGCAATACTTCTTTTGCTTTTGGCGCTATATATCTGAATACAACTGTATTATCAGAATTCACCTGAGGTGATGTTGTGAATGGACCTCTTGGCTGACAAATTACAATTTCTGATATTAGTATTGCCCAAGCAAAAAAATGTTTGATTAATATTTTCTTCATAATGATTCCTATTTCATAAATGAAAAGCGATATACAAATTACTTGAATTTTGGAATTGCAACTGCTGCAGGCAATGAATCTGCCGGCTTACCAAAAACTGTGAATTCAAGAACACCCAGTGGTGATGTCTTTGGCCAATTTGTAATTATTAAACGAACAAAGCGGCACTTGATTGGTGGAATTTCTTCAAAGATTGTATTCTTAGATATTGTGTTCTGTGTTTGATCAAGAACAGGAACAAATGTCTTTCCATCCATTGAGATATCAATTTTGTACTGATAAACTTCTGGGACTGGTTTACTTTGAGTTGAAAATGCTGGTCTTCCAAATCCACGTCCTGCACTCTTAAACATTATTCTTGCTGCATCAATTGTAAATAACTGTACAACATCAAAACGTGTTGCAGGCGAAAGCTCGATTGTAAGCGTTGGCATTGAATCTTTTGGTGATGGTTCCCACCAGGTACCGCTGGAATTATCCAAAGCATATGCTGCTTCTCTTCCCGGTTGTTCCGAAGAAACTTTTGAAAGCGCATTCATTGCACGCATTTTGTTTATTGTAACCGGAACTGATCCGCTATTCCCTTTTGTAATATCACTAATGGTATTTGGCGCCCATTGTGGAGTATCTGAAACTTTAACAGACATGTTACCATTCTTATCAAAGATAACCCGGTCCATTCCAATTCTTCTTCCTCCTGGAGGATTAGATAGAACGATTGTATAAAACTGCCAAAGATTTCCATCTGGTCCTTCAACAATACAACCATGTGCAGGTCCTGTTACCAGACCTTCAGTCTTGCGAAGCAAAGGATTATTTGGCGCGTATTTAAATGGTCCCATTGGAGATTTTGAAGTGTAATATCCTTCAGCATAAGTTTTCCATTGTGTTCCGGATGCTGAGTATTGCAAATAGTAGGTTCCTTTATTTTTCTGAAGCCACGGTCCTTCTATCCACGCAACATCTGTATATTCATTCATCTCACCGTATCGTTCCCAAATATGATCTTTGTTAAATCCAAAAAGATGTTTTACTGGTCCTGCAAATTTGCTTATATCATTTGGATCGAGAGGAACAACAAAAATTCCGCTAACACCTCTGCCGGGATAATAAAGGTATGGTCTGTTGTTGTCATCAACAAAAATGTCAACATCAAAAGCTCCGTTCCATCCGCCTTCAACTCCTGGAGTGTTTTTCCATTCGCCGATACCAGTGAAAGGACCAAGCGGATTATCAGCTTTGTAAACCGGGCAATCATTACCACACATATAGAAATTTCCATTATACATTATAACGTCCGGTGCAACAGGAACATTATCAACGCGGTGATAAGTCCAATTCAGCATATCATCCGATACCCAGGCACCTCCGCCGGTACAATACATATAATATTTACCTTGTTCTTTAATAACAGTAACATCACCTGAAGCATTTCCACCGGGCGCTGTTTCCATCGGCAAAGGATTACAATAACGAGCTGTTTTTCCTATCTCTGGATTTGCTTTATTTTTTGTTTGACTTATGATAAAGTTTGATGAAAAAATGATCATTAGTAAAAATATAATTACTATTTTTTGTTTTGTTTTCATCTGGATTACTCTCTTGGTTATCAAATCATTTTATAAATCGCTAATCAATTATTTTTCTGTTGAGGTATTTTATAAGGCTCAAGCTGAGTTTTAAATTTAGTGATCAATTCAATAAGCGTCTTCATATTAACTTCACTTTTTCTCAACATATCAACTTCCCATGTTGGTGGTGTTCTCATAGCAGTAAGCTCAGCAGATTCCAAAAGGTTTGCGGAGGTTTCTGCAATATCCAATCCTTCTTTCCAATTTTTGTTTTCATCTTTTAACCACTTTTCACTTTGCTGAATAATTTTTGTAACCCAGCCTTCTTTATCCGGAACAGACGGAAGAATATCAGGAGAACGCTTGCGAAAAAATCCCATGATAGCTGCAGCGATTGATGGATCACGAACAGTCCCATCTTCATAAAATACTCCGTGAACGGGTCCCCACCCTTTGCGAACAATCATCAACTCCCAAATGTACCATCCAACTTTTGCGTTCATGTGCTCTTGCAAAGTAACATCATACGGATTTGCGCGTGCGATGCAACCAATCTCGCCATTAATCAAAGGCTTTTTAACCCTGGATGCAAATTCCTTAGCACGATTGATGTTATTTCTGATTTGCTCCCGTGTTTGCATATAATCATGAAATTGAAGGACATCAACATAATCAGCAAGTTCAATCATTCCATCAACAAAAGCCATCCCGATTGTTACCGGTGTATTTGGGTCGAGTTCACGAAATGTTTTGGCCATGAATTTTGCATTCGCAAATTTCCTATCAACAAACTCTTTTGGTGAAGTCGGCCAGTCCGGTTCATTCATTGCATCCCACATTGCAAGTCCCGGTTCATTAGAGATTGCGTCAACCAGAAATTTTATCCATTCTTTTCCCTGCGGACGCAAAGTCGTATCCCTTAACCATGGTCCGCTGCCAACAACCGGCATTACACAAATTCCTCTTTTATAACATTCACGAACGAAATGCCTTAGTTTTTGCGGAAGGTTTGCTTTATCCTCAGAATAAACTGAATAAGGAACAAATACTCTAACTTGATTAAGATTAAGACTTTTGGCAAGATCGAGATCAAATTTGATCGAAGAAGAATCGTATTTAACCCAGCAATCAACATGATGCCTCGGTGCAGCAACATTTGCAGGTGTATAATTGAAACCCCGGATTAGTGAAGGATCTTTTGCACCGCTAAAATCAAACTTAGTGTTTTTTCCATTTGGTTGTGCAAATCCTACATTTAACATAATAGATAAAGACATCAAAACAACAATTAAGTTTTTCATAGTCCAACACACTCCTCAATCTTCTAAAGAATAAATTAGTTACTCAACTCTGTCATTTGAGACATCAAGTAAAATTTATTTGAAAATTCTTTGTGCAAAATCATGAAGAGACTTTCTCCACACCTGCCATTCATGACCTCCTTGGAAAGACGCAAACTCAACTTTTAATCCTTTGCTTCGGAAATTTTCAACAATCTTTTTTGTTGATTCAATTCTTGGGTCTTGCTCACCAACTGAGATATAAAAAAGCTTTAATTTTTTATTGAACATTTCGGGTTTAGTAAGTATTCCTGGAATTGCCTTTTCTGGGTCAAACTCCGCAGCTCCAGGTGTAAGGGCAATTCCGCCAAATAACCCAGAACTAAAAACGCCAACATTTGCAAACATTTCAAGGTTGCGAAGCCCCGTATAAAATGCTTGGCCACCGCCCATTGATAAACCTGAAATCGCCCTATTTGCTGCACCTGGTTTAACACGATAATATTTTTCGATAAACGGAATTACGTTTTGAAAAATTTCTTCTTTGAAATTAGCCATTGCTTCATCTGTATAACCTGCAGCAGCACTTCCCGGTTTTGTAACATTTCCATTTGGAATAACAACAATCATCGGTTTTGCTTTTCCTTCAGCAATCAAATTATCAAGAATAATATTCGTTTTTCCTTGAACAGCCCAGCCACGTTCATCTTCACCTCCACCATGTTGAATATAAAGAACAGGATAAGTTTTCTTCGTGTCCTTATCATATCCAGGAGGAGTATAGATATTTACATTTCTCCATGTTCCTGTAGTTTTAGAAAAATATGATTTGGATCTTATGTCACCATGAGGAACATCTTTAATTAAATAGAAGTCTGTCTCTGTTTCAGGAATATCAATTGCGCTGGACATTCTTCCTGTTCCATAAAATGTCTCGCTCGCAGGATCAGAAACTTTTACCCCATTGATAACAAGTGAGTAATAATGAAACCCAGGTACTTGAGATTCGGTTGTAACAGTCCAATTACCTTTTTCATCTTTTTGCAGATCATATATTTTGCCTAAATCGATCTGAACTTTTCCAGCATTTGGTGCATTCACTTTAAACATGACTTTTAAATCTGGGGTAATGCAAGGGCAATCATTTTGGCGAATGTTTGTTGGTGCTGGTTTTGATCCTTCAGGAATTTGCGCATTAACGTTGTTGATAAAGAACAACAACATTGGAAAAAGCAACGTAAATAGTTTTTTGGTTTTCATTTCTAATTTCTTTTTTAAATTTTCTAGTGAATTTATTTCTAAGATTTTTCTTGACTCATAAATTTTGTTTTGCATCTTATCTGAACAACAGTGGCGCAAACTGAAACAAGTCCCTTCTCCATGTTAGCCATTCATGTGCTGTTCCTTGCGATTCATAAAACTTGTACTTAACACCTTTTTTATCCAGCATTGCTTTGAACGCACCTACAGAACCAGGAAAAGGATTTGGTTCTTTGGTTCCCAATCCCAGCCAAAAAAGTTTTATCTGTTTGTTAAGGGCTGCGCCATCGTTGAATTTTCCAGTCATGAATGTTGCAGGATCAATTTCATCTGTGCGGGGAAAATTAGATGTACCACTAAATCCTCCAATGTATGAAAACTTATCAAGGTTGTTCATTGTAATCTGAATTGTTTGGTTAGCACCCATTGAAAGTCCAGCCATTGCTCTATGTTCACGATCTGAAAATGTTCTGTAATTTTCGTCAATCATCGGAATTATTTCTTTTATCAAAACTTCTTCAAAAGTTTGCATCCCTCCGGCAGGTCCTCTTGCTGGTGCTGCGTTTTGCGATGGCTTCGAGGCATATCCATTATCCATCACAATAATCATTGGAACGGCTTTCTTCTCTGCAATTAAGTTATCCAGAATTATCCCGGCTTTCCCTTGATCCGGCCAGCCGGTTTCATCTTCACCCATACCATGTTGAAGATAAAGAACCGGATAACGGGCGGAAGTATTTTTTTCATATTCGGCAGGAGTGTAGACAAAGCATCTGCGCCAGGCATTTGTAATCTTTGAAAAATAGTTGTGCTGACTTATTTTTCCTTGAGGTACATTTTTCAAAGCATAAAAATCCTGATCTTTAGCTGGAATTTCAATTCCACTACCCCAACGGCTAGCACCGTAAAAGTAAATACTTCCCGGATCGGGAACTGAAGCACCATCAATATTTAGTTGGTAGTAATGAAATCCTTCATCCTGTGGATTTGATTCGCCGGTCCAAACTCCTTTCTCATCTTTTTTCATATCATATTTTACCCCACCAATATCAAGCTGAACTTTTAAAGCTTGTGGTGCAGAAATACTTGTTCGCACTCTTCTTTCGGAATTTACCTGTGGATATTGTTTTCCTGGTTGATTAACTGATGATGGTTTAAAATCTTCAACAACTGTTGTGTTGGTCTGAGCAAGACAAATTCCACAGATCAACATGATAGTAACAAGAATAGTAGACTTAAATTTCATGCATTTCTCCTTATGATTATTATATCAGGAAATCTTTAAAAGCAATTAGTACAATCGAGTAGGAGGCAATCAGAG
>PMDS01000121.1 GCA_003155655.1 Melioribacter sp. | reverse complement strand
TTTTTTATCGTTTTGGACAGATGTGTTAGCGGTATAAAACGAAAAGTTTTATAAAATCCTTAAATAAGCTTTTTCAGAACTACCAAAGTTTTAATTATATTCGCCAATCAAAAATCTCTTATTACACAATTATGAACTCAAAATATGAAGCAGTAATTGGACTTGAAGTTCACGCACAATTATTAACGGATACTAAAATATTCTGCAAATGTTCAACCAAATTTGGTGTGCCGCCAAATACTAACGTCTGCCCGATTTGTCTTGGTCACCCGGGTGTGCTGCCCGTTTTAAACAAAAAAGTAGTTGAATTTACAGTACTAATTGGACTTGCAACAGAATGTACAATTAATGAACGCTCGGTATTTGCCCGTAAGAATTATTTTTATCCCGATCTGCCAAAAGGTTACCAAATTTCGCAATACGAAGAACCAATTTGCGAACATGGGAATATATCAATTGAATTTAAGGATGGTTCTACAAAAGATATAGGTATTACAAGAATCCACATGGAAGAGGACGCCGGGAAATCGATACATGATATGGGTTTTGATACGATGATAGATGTCAACCGGTGTGGCACCCCGCTTATGGAGATTGTAAGCGAGCCTGACATGCGGACTCCTGAGGAAGCTTATCTTTATTTAACCAAACTAAAGCAAATTTTAACTTACCTTAATATCTGCGACGGGAACATGGAAGAAGGATCGCTGCGCTGCGATGCGAACGTATCAATCCGCTTAAAAGGTGAAACAAAACTTGGCACCAGAGCAGAAGTTAAAAACATGAACTCCTTCCGAAACGTGGAAAATGCCATTACAAGCGAGATAGATAGACAAATAGATATTATTGAAGACGGCGGGAAAGTAATTCAGCAGACACTTTTATGGAATGCAGATCAAAATAAAATTGTACCCATGCGCAGTAAAGAAGAAGCACATGATTACAGATATTTTCCCGACCCTGATTTAATGCCTGTAGTTGTTGAAGAGACCTGGAGAAACGAAATTGCTTCCAAAATGCCGGAATTGCCTGAAAAAAGAAAACAAAGATTTGTCTCTCAATATTCACTTCCAAAATATGATGCAGAAGTGCTTACATCATCGCGTGAGCTTGCAGATTATTACGAAAACATCCTAACAATTACTGATGATTACAAATCTGCCAGCAACTGGGTAATGACTGATGTTCTTAAAGTGCTCAATGATGAAAAAATAAATGTTGCTAATTTTCCAATTTCTTCTGAAAACCTGGGCAAGCTGATAAAACTTATAAATGATAAAGTAATAAGCGGAAAGATTGCTAAAGATATTTTCCCGGAATTGCTTAAAAGCAATAAAGATCCCAACGAGATCGTAAAAGAGAAAAATCTTGTGCAGATAAGCGATACAGGTGCGATAGAAAGTGCGGTTGACAAGATCCTATCAGCTAACCAGGCTCAAATTCAGGAATACCTTAGCGGTAAGGAGAAAGTGCTTGGCTTCTTTGTAGGACAGATTATGAAAGAGACAAAAGGCAAAGCTAATCCGCAGATTGTAAATGATATTCTTAAAAGTAAATTAGAGTTATTGAGAATGTAGAATTGAGAGCGCAGACCTGCCTACATCAGGCAGATAAACACCAAGATTTTTTATCAATCTTTTATTTTTTTTCAGAATCTTTTTCCTCAGAATATAACAAGTCTTCTTTTACTGCTAGTCTTAAATTTTCATCCCAGTTTCATCCATTTTCATCCCGGTTTTACTCTGTTTTTATCCCGGTTTTCACCCTGTTTTTATCCCGGTTTCACCATGTTTTTATCCCGGTTTTACCCTGGTTTTGCCGCGTTTTTTTCAATGCTTTAAAGCATTTATGAAAAGTCAGTATGTCAAAGAACTTCTTTCAGGACCAGACATTTTCACATTTTCTCCCTCTCCTTTTTTTAAGGAGAGGGCCGGGGTGAGGTCCTTTGCAAATATGCAAAACTCCTTTAATAAATAATTTTGAACATTTCAAAATAATTTTCCAAATTTTTTTATAGTGAGATTTACCGGCTTTGATTTTTTCATATTCTTGAAATATGGTTGTACATTGCTAGTTAAGTAACCCAAAGAGTGGAGATGTTCCTAGTAACACCAAGTTATTAATAAAATTTAACTCCTGTGTTACCTGAATGCTGAAGAATTACACATTGGCAGGCAAGCTCTCAACTCTTCAATCTCGCTTTGCTGGACTTACGGCAATGCTAAGGGTAAAAAATAGGAATTGAGAATTTAAAAAATATTATGATTGAACCGGTTTTCCAATAATTGCTACAATTCTATTTTGTATTGATTTTTTGAATGGATTCTCTCAATTCTGTAGGAGTGATTCCAAAAGATTTTAACCTATCGGTGCTTAAAGATACATCTGCCACTATGTAAGACAGATTAGCTTCTTCCATAGTTGTTTTAATTAAAAGACTTTTATCAAAACCCGTTTCCTCACACACAATTTCACCCAATTCATATCTGGAGACTCTTTCATTTCCACCAAAATTCAAGACTACATTCTTAACGTCTTTCTCAACAAGCTCTCCAATCATTCTTGCAGCATCGTATAACGCAAGCGGTGTACGGTATTGATCAATATAAAGTTTTACCGGTTTTCCATTAGAAAGATAATCATACATAAGATGAAAATTGTTGCGGGAATGATTTAATCCAAAACCAATAAGTAGTGATTCACGGAGTATTATATAATTATCAAAAGTTTCCTGAATCTTTGCCTCCCCCATTAATTTGGTTTCCGCATAAATAGAAATGGGAATAAGTCTTGAGTCTTCTGAAAGCATAGATCCGCGGTAACCAGCATAAACAAGATCTGTAGACATGTATATCATCATGGCATTATGAATATTGCACAGTTCGGCTATTTTTTTTGTAGCGTTAACATTAATTTCGAATACTTCTTTTGCAGGAATTTGATCGGCTAATTCCGGTTTAGAAATTGCGGCAGTATGAATTATAACATCCGGTTTGAAGGATGAAAATATTTCTGAAAGTTTATCATAATCAGTAATGGACATTTTTACATTATTGAACTTATTGCAGTTACCAACATTTGATTGATACTGCGTAAGTATTTCATGTTTCTTGCTAAGCTCTAAATTTATATACTGCCCCAGTATTCCGCTGCCGCCGGTAATAAAGATTTTCATCAGTTTAATTCCATTTATAAATTTAATATCCTAATCTTACTCATAATCTTAATCATAATCTTACTCTTTCTCTTAATCTTACTCATAATCTTACTCTTTCTCTTAATCATAATCTTACTCTTTCTCTTAATCTTACTCATAATCTTAATCATGTTTTAATTAAGAATTGAGAATGGAGAATTGCAAATTCAGATTTACCCTGTCCAGATGGGATGGAGACCTTCGATCCGTCAGCTGACGGACTCAGGGCAAAAATTGAGAATGAAGAGTACAGAATGTAGAGTGATAAATGAGAATTACATTTATATGGGTCTTAAAACCATTATACCGGTTTGTTTTTTATTGCCTTTGATATAGTCTGCAAGGGGTTTTTCGGTGATCTGAACTTTGTAGCCTACATTTGGCGCGTGCATTAAATGAATGCGTCCGTCATCCATTCTAATTGCAATACCTGTGTGCGAAATATCAAGTCCGTCAATGTTTGTAGTAATTCCTAATATGTCCCCGCTTTGAATTTTCTGCTCAATATTTGCAATATTATCCTGCGGGATATAATAATATTTTCGTGAGTTAATCTGCTTTTCAAATCCTGCAATTTCTTTTACAAACTTTGGATTATTTTTTAACTGGCTGTAGGAATCAATATGAGTGCTCATAAAATTGATTTTCTTTTTATACAACACTCCACCTATTTCCTTGGTGATATCCTTCCCAATTTTCCTTTTGTTCATATCATATATCCAATCGGAGAAGTAATGAAGCCTGGAAGGATATTCATTAAGCATTCCATCCCTGTAACGTACATTGGTAAGTTCATTTTGAAAATCTTCAAAAGATGTTTTTCCATTTTTTATACAGCGGGCAAATACAAGAGACGCCTCAAGAAATGTGTAACAATCCAATCCTGAAAGATTAACAACAAGTTTCTCCTGATCCCCTTTTTCAAGGGTGTTTGCGGAGTATCCTGTACCTATAAAACTTTTTCCAATTTCAATAATTATTTCGTTGATAGGCAGTTTGGCAATATCTTTTTCAAAAGCTAGTTGAAATTTTGCTTTGCAAATGTCAACATCTTGTTGGGTATATATTGACTGGGCATGTTGAACACCGGAGATTAAGAGTAAGATTAAGAGTTTGGATTTGGGAATGGGCAAAGGTTTGAGAAAGAGTCTTCTCATATTGGAAAATCCTCGGGTCCGGAACCGGAGCCAATTGCCGCAGGTTCAACCCCTGCCGGAAGCTGCTGCCTAAATCGGTCAAGATTTTCAAATTTAGCATAATCTTTTATGAACCGTAACTTTACTTCACCAATGGGACCATTTCTCTGTTTACCCACTATAACTTCAGCAATACCTTCTGTGGATTCGCCCTGCATATCTCCGCTAGAGTATTGAGTTATTTGATAAACTTCGGGACGGTATAAAAACAAAACAACATCAGCATCCTGCTCAATTGAACCAGACTCGCGTAAATCTGAAAGCATAGGTTTCTTATCGGTTCTTGATTCAACCTGCCTGTTCAACTGCGAAAGAGCAACCACGGGAAGATTTAATTCTTTAGCGAGAGATTTTAACGAACGGGATATAGTTGAAATTTCTCTTTCACGGCTTTCCATATTATATGAGGGGCTGACAAGCTGCAGGTAATCAATAATAATCATTCCTATATTCTTTTCATTTTTTAATCGTCTTGCTTTTGCGCGTAATTCGAGAATTGATATAGCGGGTGTATCATCAATGTAAATAGGCGCTTTACTTAACTTATGCACTGTACGGCTGATCTTAGCACCTTCTTCAGCTTTAAATTTTCCCGTTCTAACATTGTGCGCGTTAATGCGCGCTTCTGCGGAAATTAATCTTGTAGCAAGCTGAATTGTAGCCATTTCCAGACTAAAAACTGCAATTGGAACCTGGTGATCTATTGCAGCATTGCGAGCCGCCGACATTGCAAATGCAGTCTTGCCCATTGAAGGACGCGCAGCAACAATAATTAAATCCGATTTTTGAAATCCGCCAAGTAAATCATCCAGTTCAAAAAATCCTGACGGCACCGAGAATGTAGAAATATTTTTTGAATGAATTGCTTCAATTAATTCAAGCGCTTCTTTTACAGCTTTATCCATCGACTTGAAAGATTCTTTAATTCCTTCTTCACTAATCTGGAATATTTTTGCTTCAGCTGCATCCAGCAAATCAAAAACATCTTCATTTCCCTGGTAAGCGGAATGAGCAATTTCCATAGAGGAAGTAATCAGCTGCCGTAAAATCCATTTCTCTTTAACAACTCTTGCATGATAATCTATATTTGCAGCAGAAGTAATATCCTGGGTTAATTTACTTAAATAAGCGGCTCCCCCTGCTTCATCTGATTTACCGGCTTTCTTTAATTCCTCATAAATTGAAACCGTATCAATGGGCTCGTTCGCTTCATAAAGTGAAGACATTGCTTCAAACACAGTTCTGTTTCTTTTATCAAAAAAAGAATCCGGTTTAAGAATCTCAACAGCTTTTGGCACAGCGTCGTTGTCAATCAACATTGCGCCCAATACATTCATTTCAACTTCAGTTGCTGCCGGCGGCTGCATTGATGCAGATTTTAGTTTTTCAATATCCGGACGTGGTCTACCATCCTTATTTTTAATAAATTTTTTAGCCATTTTATTTCGCAGTTAATTCATCATAATATTTTCTGAATTTCTGAACATCTTCCCAGCAGCCGCGTTTCCAGTTTGGATTTCTTAATAATGCCGCCGGATGATATGTAACTAAAACTTTAACTCCTTCAAATTCATAAGTTGATTCGCGAAGCTGACCTAAAGATAATTTTTTATTTAATAATCCATTTGCAGCAACTCTTCCAAGGCACAAAATAACCTTTGGTTTGATCAGAGCAATCTGCTTTTGAAGATAAGGAATACATGTTTCCATTTCACCGGGAAGAGGGTCACGGTTATTAGGCGGACGGCATTTTAAAATGTTAGCAATATAGACTTCCCCGCGGGTAAAATTAACAGCCTTTAAAATATTATCCAGCAATTTACCGGCACGGCCTACGAATGGTTCGCCTTGAATATCCTCATCACGCCCCGGCGCTTCCCCAATCAGCATAGCGTCAGCATTTGGATTGCCGACGCCAAAGACAAATTTTGTCCGTGTTTTTCCAAGTGCGCATTTCTGGCAATTGCAAATTTTGGAATTGAGTTCATCAAGCGAATTTGATTTTTCAAAATCTTCCTGAAACAGATTATTGTTCATTTCCTTATCAATTTTTTCAGTAATAGTATCAACTATGTCAGACTCAGGTATTACTATTTTAAACTTTTCAACATTTTCATAAAACAGGTTACCGAAAATTTCCTGCTGATCTTTAACAGCTTCTATTAGTAATTTTTTATCGTGTGAATTCAAATTTTATTAAAGAATCCCTGTGATTAACAATTTAGATGCCGACTCCGGATAGAATTTAATAAAATCCAGACCTAATTTGAAGAATGATTTTTATTTAAAATAAAAACGGAGATACTTATTATACCTCCGTTAAACAAATCAAAAAGAATAAGAATTATTTATCAGATTTATAACGGTACTCAATTTGACCATCTACCAATTCTTTAAGGGCCTGGATATGCGGTTTTTCCCGTTTTTCAAATTCGAGAGAGAGTTTCATCTGCTCCGGATTTTCTCTTTCTTCAAATTCATCTTCATGACCTGAAACGATTGTACTAAGCAAGGAATTAAAATCTGTCTTAATATCATCATTTATTTTTCTAGCGCGTTTTGCGGCAACAGTAACTGCTTCATAAAGATTAGGAATACCGCTTTTTATTTTAGTTAAGCTGATAGGTTTAACTGCCATTATATATTCTCCTTTAATATTTCCATTTCAATAATTTTTTTAACTTCTATTTTTGCTTCTTCAAGATTAATATTTGAAACAACATAATCAAACCGGTCTTTAAAACTCAATTCCATCTCTGCCCGTTCAATTCTTTTATTCAAGTCATCGTCTGTCTCAGTATTTCTATTTATTAACCGTTCTTTCAATTCCTGAATGCTAGGGGGCGCAATAAAAATGAGAACAGAATTTGGATAATGTTTTTTAATATTCAGTGCGCCTTTAACATCTACTTCAAATACCGATGATAATCCTTTATCAAGATTATCATCCACCAAATTTTTCAAAGTACCGTAATAATAATCATAAAATTTTTCCCACTCAACGAAATCGCCTTTACTAACTTTTTCAAGGAATTCATTTTCACTTAAAAAAAAATAATCAACGCCTTCTTTTTCATCTGCTCTTTTTTTTCTAGTAGTAGCAGAAATAGAAAAAACAAAATCAGGATGACTTTTTAAAACATCGCGAACTATTGTTGTTTTACCCGAGCCGCTTGGTGCGGAAAAAACGTATAATTTTGCACAGTTTTTTGCCAAGTTTTACTCAATATTTTGGATTTGTTCCCGGATTTTTTCTATTTCTTCCTTTATCAAAATACCACAATGCGAAATATCAGATGAAACAGTTTTGCTGTTAATTGTATTAGCTTCGCGATTCATTTCCTGAATAATAAAATTAAGCCTGCGTCCGGCATCTTCAGAGTTTGTAATAGTATCTAGAAACATCTTTATATGGCTGTGCAGGCGTACACATTCTTCCGTAACATCGGCGCGTTCTGCAAGCAAAGCCAGCTCCATGTTTAAACGATCCTGATTATTTGCGAAATCGGAAGTAAGTTGAATCGCTTTTTCCTTAATTTTTTCGAAATAGTTCTTAATGCTTGGGTCTGAAGAATTTTCGATAAATGATAGAGACTCTTCAATAGTCTGAACACGTTTTCTTAAATCTTTATCAAGTTCTTTACCTTCAGCTTCCCTCATTTTATTCAATTCATCAACAGCGCTGTCAAGAGCTTCAACTACAATTTCAAACTCCTCGCCGGCTTGTTCATAGTCATCCTTAAATAACAAATTTTGAAACAATAAAAGATCGCTAAGTTTAAGCTGTGCCTTTAATTTGGCTGCTTTTTTAATATCTTTTAAAAGACCGACAGCAAATTTAACACCTACCGGATCAATCTCATTAAATTTTTCTTCAACTTCACCTTTGCGAATTGTGATGCCGAGATAGACCTTACCTCTTTTTACACGGCCTTTAACTTTTTCGCGTATTTCAAATTCTTTGTTCATTAAAAATTTTGGAATGCGCAGAGAAAGATCAAGATATCTGCTGTTCAGGCTTTTTAATTCCGCTTCAACAGTAATATCATCCCTTTGTATAATCGCTTTACCATATCCCGTCATGCTGGATATCATCGGTCTTCCTTAAATATAGAATGTAAATTTAGCTAAAAATGATTTGTTAACAAAGTGCGTATTTTCTTAAATTAATTCAATTTATAGCCAAATTCCCTTATTATTAACCACGTCCTTCAGAGCCTGTGTGAAAATAGGGGGTTAAGAGAATTTTTGTTTTGTTTTTAAAAAGAAATCGAAACATTTTTTCAAAAAATCTTAATTATCACACACTCTCTTCAGGACGTGGTTAGCAATAAAACTCCATAACTCCGCCGTTCATTGTCTTGAAAGGACGTGGTTATAAATTTAACTTGGCTGTCAGGGACCATTCCCTGACGGAATTATACTATTTCTATTCCCGCCCAGCTTTTTTCTACATATTAAACTGATTGTTCATCAAGAATATAATTTCTCGCACTTGAGTATTTAAAATCTTTCGGTTTCATTACAATACCAGCTTCAACTGGATTGTTGTGAATATATTTTATCTTTGTCCATAACATTTTTTGATTTCTTATTACCTCATCATCGAACATGGGCATCCAGAAAAAAGAAATCGAAACATTTTTTCAAAAAATCTTAATTATCACACACTCTCTTCAGGACGTGAAGTCTAACCAAGTAAAAAAATTCCGGGCTTTAGCCCAACCCTTTGTTCATGGGTACATAATTTCGTTATTAGCTTACATCTTTCAGCTAATCGGGGCCATTAAATGAACTCGAAAATATGAAGGCTTGCTTGGATATAAAATTCTAAAATAAACTCAGAAATACTTTTATACGTAAGGTAAATTATCAATAATTTGTTTTTCCTTATTAAAATGCTTCACCAATGCCAATTTGAAATTGGAAAAGTTGGCTCCAGAATCCTTTTTTTAACATACTTCTGTGGTCATTGGGGTCATAAACCTTAAATCCGAAGTCAATTCTTAAGGGTATTACCGCTGAATAATAACGCAAGCCAAAACCGGCAGCAACAGCAATTTCATCAAATCTGAAATCATGGAAACCATTCCAGGTATTTCCATAATCAAGAAATAAAGCAGAACCTAGCTGTCCGACAAGTCTATTACGGGTTTCAATAGAGCCTTCCATTAAAAAGAATCCACCGGTAGCAGCCTCTTTGGAAAGCGCAGCTTCAAGATCTTCCTGGGTCAGATTCTCAACCAAATTGAATTGTTCATTTGTTGGAACAAGCTGGCGGGTAGCCCATCCCCTAACCGAATTACTACCGCCCGCATATAACCTTTGGTTTAATGAAATGTTTGCTTTATCCCCCCGGTATGTAAATATTTGACCAATTTTAAATTTCATACCAAACGCATTTACTTTTGAATCATAAACAGGGAAATAAACTGAGGATGTAAATACAGTTTTCAAGAATAAAGGTTTTTGAAAATCGACATTAAAAATTTTACTGAACAAAAATGGAATTGAATTACCATCTTCCAATAGCAGATAAAGAGCATATCCCTCGGTGGGAAAGAAAACATCATTTGTTTTGTTGGCACCGATATTTGCACCAATGACAGCATTAGTTGCCTGGGAAACTAATTTGCCAAGGAGGATATTATCAAAATATTTAGCAGCTGCAGAATCAGCCGCAGGTTTTGACAAATTCTTAAGCTGGTAAAACTGGCTTGCTAATCCAATAATATAATCACGTTTATATTGGAATTCAGTATGTTCAATGTAGAAATAAGTATTAAGGGAATTCATGTAAGTAAATTGAGGCAATTCAAACTCAAGAGAAAGTTTAGCGCCAAATATTTTTGAATTATACTGGTCTTTTCTTTTCTGGGCAGTAAAGTAAGTTTCAATTTTTGTATTGATTGACTTGCCTAAAAGAAACGGCTGTTCAATTGAGGCGCGCAGATCGGCATAACCATAAAATGTAGAATCTGCAAATGAAGGATTCTTAATAAACTCAGGAATATTTTGCGCAACAGCAGATACACCAATTGTAAACTTTCTTGCTCCACCAAATAAATTTTTCTTTATAAAGTTTAGACCCAAACCAAAATTGAAAGTATTGTCTTCCGAATTCATGATAACATCCGGCGACAGCTCGCGCATCATTCCAATATCAGCAGTGATCTGCAGTGGAACTTTATAACCAACCGTATCAGCGTAAATGCTATTAACAGTAACATTAGTAAAAAGATTAGTGCGGTAAAGACGAACCTGTGCGCTTTGAATATCATAATAACTGTACCAGCTGCCCGGTTCAATATTAACAATTTCTTTAAGGAGGTTTTCATCAACCAGGTTAAACCCCTGCCCGGTACGTTTTGTAAAAATATCGCTTATCTGGTAACGCCTGCCGGTAGTAAATTTCAGGACTACATCAACCTTATTTTTAACAGTATCAACAACAACACTTGGTTTTTCAATCTGCACAAGCATGTATCCATGATCTTTAAGAAAAGTCAGGGCAAAATTTTTCTTTTCCTTCACTATGACATCTTCATAAATAGTAGACGAATCAACCTTAGCGTAATTATAAATCTGTTCCTGGAATTCCGGCTCTATTATACTCAGTCCGTTCACAATAAAGGATCTAAAATAAGCGGGACTGCCTTCTTTAATATCATAAAACAGTTTTGCATTACCGTTGGAGGTATCCAGACTATAATGTGCTGAAATTTTTATTTTGAAAAATCCTTTAGATTGATAAAGACCTTTCATAACTTCAATATCTGCCGGAATAAAAAGAGAATCAAAATAAATAGCTTTACTGCCAAGAGAAGTAAATTTATTTGCGAATTTCGAAAGCCAATTTGGAGATTCTTTAGAATAAATAACTGATAAAAGTTGTGAAGTAGAAATTGATTTATTACCGCTAAATTCAATTGTTGTTAATTCAAATTTATTCTTTTCATTTGCAAATAAACTTATTGTGAATATCAGCAGGATTATGTATGTATATTTGATTCTCAAAATTTAGCTCATCAATAAGTTATTTTTACCGGGGTGCCAATTTTAACAACACTGTAAAGTTCATCAATATTTTCATCACTAACTGCAATAGAGCCATTTGTCCAATTAAATACAAAAGGAAGATTCTTAAATATAGCATTATAAGTACCAATTCCATGAATGCTAATATCACCTCCAAGGCTGGTTTCTTTAGGAGGGCACTCATTTTTCTTAACAGCCAGCATAATTGCATCAAACTCATCTTTATTGATATAGCCTCTTTTTAAAGCTTCTCCTGCATCAAGATCATTAGGATAATCAAGACGCAGATATTTATGATACTTAGCATTTGTATCAATAGAGCATATTTTATATTCTCCAACTGGCGTAACATTATCAGTAGAAGAAGTTTTAACAGTGCTGTTGTTTTTTCCAAAAGCTGCTTTGTAAGTCTTAACCAAAAACTTATCAGAATATAATTCAATATGGAAATTTCTTCTATCAACAATCAAGTAAACATCATTCAACTTTTTTATCCCTTTATCTGCCATAGCCTCTTGCAGAGTCTCTTCCCGCAGATTTAAAATTACACCATACAGGATAACACCCGCAAAAAAAAATGCAACACTGCCGGAGATATATAAAATATTTTTGAGCATTAAATTTTATCAATAATTCAACTGGTAAGATAAAATTATTCAACCGAAATATAAATTAGCGGTATGTTAAATAAAAAGACGAAATGTAAAAACTTATTAACAAATCCTCCCCTTCAAACCGGGGAAGATTTATATTATTTAAGTTACTATTGATTTTTAGCCCCAACAACAGCAATTGCCGTAATATTAATAATATCGTTAACCGTATCACCTTTCTGAATAACGTGAACCGGCTTATTCATACCCATAACAATTGGACCAATAACAGTTGCATCGGTCAATCTTTGCAATAATTTATAGGCAATATTACCTGCCTCTAAAGTGGGGAATATTAAAATGTTAGCGCCGCCTTTAAGGGTTGAAAATGGAAATTCCTCTTCCAATTTTTCGGCAACCACGGCGGTATCTGCCTGCATTTCACCTTCAACAATTAAATCCGGTCTTTTCTGTTTCACAATTTTTACAGCGTCCGCAACTTTAATAGATTGAGGATAAGGCGCACTGCCAAAATTGCTGAATGACAGCATTGCAATTTTTGGTACAATATCAAATTCTTTGACAGTTTCAGCAGAGCTAATTGCAATTTCAGCTAACTGATCCGGAGTAGGATCCACATTGATAGTGCAATCTGCAAAGAAATAAACCTTTCTTTTGATAATGACAATATACATACCGGAAACAACCTTAAGCCCTTCCTTCACTCCAATACATTGCAGTGCGGGCCTAATAGCTCTAGGATAGTGATAGGTCAACCCGCCAACCATAGCATCTGCATCACCCATTTGTACCATCATAGCAGCATAATAATTGGGATCGTGCATTAAGTATTTTGCCTCTCTTGGAGTAATGCCTTTACGCTGACGTTTTTTATAAAACTCTTCTGCATAAACAGCCGCTTGGGAAGAAGTCTCCAAATCAATAACTTCAAATCTATTCAGATCATATCCTAAATCAGCAATTTTGGATTTGATAGTTTTTTCATTCCCCAGCAGGATAGGCTGTGCAATTTTTTCATCGTAGGCTGAATTAGCAGCGCGAATAATTTTTTCTTCTTCTCCTTCGGGGTATACAACCTTTTTAGGATTCTTTTGGGCTTTGTGATACATTACTCTTACTATCTCGGTAGAATAACCGAGGCGTTCCTGGAGCTGAATTTTATATGCATCCCAATCTGTTATTTGAACTCTGGCTACACCGGTATCCATAGCCGCTTTTGCAACAGCCGGGGCAACTGTCCATAACACCCTTGGGTCAAACGGTTTTGGGATTATGTATTCAGGACCAAAAGAAAATTCTTTACCTCCGTAAGCATTAATAACAACCTCAGGCACTTTTTCGCGTGCAAGCTGTGCAAGCGCAAGTGTTGCAGCCATTTTCATTTCCTCGTTAATCTTTCTTGCGCGTACATCAAGAGCGCCTCGGAAAATAAACGGAAAGCCTAAAACATTATTCACCTGGTTTGGATAATCACTTCTGCCGGTTGCCATAATTATATCTTTGCGGGCATCAACTGCATCTTCATAAGTTATTTCCGGGTCGGGATTTGCCATTGCAAATACAACGGGATATTTACCCATACCTTTTACCATATCTTTGGAAACAACATTTCCTTTAGAAAGTCCGACAAATACATCTGCACCTTTCATTCCATCGGCAAGGTCATTATATTTTACATCAGTGGCAAATTTGGCTTTGTATTTGTTTAAATCGGTTCTGCTTTTATTAACGTGCCCCTTTGTATCGAACATTGCAATATTTTCTAATTTTACTCCGGCAGCAATGTACATGTTGCAGCAGGCAACAGCAGAAGCGCCTGCGCCGTTTACAACAAGACGAATATCTTTCAATTTTTTTCCGGCAATTTCGCAGGCGTTAATTATTGCAGCGCAGGAAATTATTGCAGTACCATGCTGGTCATCATGAAATACCGGAATATCCATAGTTTTAATTAGTTCTTCTTCCACTTCAAAACATTCAGGTGCTTTGATGTCTTCGAGATTGATTCCGCCAAAGGTAGGTTCAAGCAATTGAACAGCACGTATTACTTCTTTTGGATCGTGTGTTTTTAATTCAAGATCAAAAACGTCAATATCCGCAAAACGTTTGAACAAAACTCCTTTGCCTTCCATAACAGGTTTGCCTGCGTGCGGTCCAATATCCCCCAGCCCTAATACAGCAGTTCCATTTGAAACCACTGCAACCAGATTTCCTTTAGCAGTGTATTTATAAACGTCGTCATCATTCTTCTCGATTTCTCTACACGGTTCGGCAACTCCCGGTGTGTAGGCAAGTGATAAATCTCTGGCAGTAAAGCAAGGCTTGGTAGGAACAACTTCTATCTTTCCTTTTCTACCTTCGCTGTGGTAGCGAAGCGCCTCTTCCCTGTTTGTTTTCATAAAATATTTTCCCTTTTAATTAGTTAAGTGGATATAATAACCAATTAGAATTTCCTTTCGTATGGAAAATAGGGATTATCTCTTAAAGTAAAAACTATTAAAAGTTAAGGATGTCTTGTGGAATAATTTGGGGGAATAAAAAGGCGGTTGTTTAAGACCGCCTAATTATATTTATTTTTTTTCTTCTTTAAATCTTTACATTTTTATATCTTTTCTTCTTTCGATCTTTCCTTTTACTTCCTTTCCTTCCTATCATCTCAACTTTCCGAATTGAATACAAAATACACAGCTGGCGAAAGATCGAGCATTATTAATATTGGCGAATAGGACTAAACCAAAACCCATTTTATTAAACGGTGTCAAAAATAAATCGACCTGAAATGGTACCCCTAATGATGAATTTTTTATTTCATAAAATACAGCTTTAACTGAACCATTAGGATAATATAATCCTGGGTTAATAGTAGTAACTTTACTAATACCTGCACTAATTGATGCATAAAATATTTTTGAGATATAGGACTGCCCAACAAGAAGACTATAATCAAAAGATTCTTTTGCAGGGGGATGATCCGGAAAAGGTTCAACTGCGTCACAGGTTCTAAAGGAAAATAATATACTCCCTAGATCAAAACTACAGTAAGCAACTCCTCCATAGCCTAGTGATGATATACCTAATCCACCAGCAATTCTGATATAAAAAGTAGAAGTATCAGGTTTTGAAATATTTGTGTATGTCGTATCAACTTGCAGTGATTGAGCTGATAGAATTCCTTGAAAAAATATAATAAAGATAATTACAGTAATGATTTTTATTGTTGATTTCATTTTACTCTGCTCCACACAATTATACGTTATACTTTAATGTTTCATTAAGTATTGGTTCCCGACAAATTGTTTTATTGTTTGATATTTGAAATAACCGATTATACCGCATAGTAATTTTTTTTTCGTAGGGGGAAGGGTTTCCCTTCCCTATTTTTATTTTTCGTTTTATTATTTGGGACGGGAGACCCGTCCCCTACATCATTAAATTTTCAGATGTATTTTTTTCAATTTCCCATTTAAGGGGGTTTTGCTGAATATATTTTCTTATGCTATACAATTCTTTTTCATTGCGTATAATTCTATCGTAAAATGAACGCTGCCATATTTTATTTCTCGGCGTATTATACAAATTATTTATTGCCTTTGTGGTTTGATATTTGAAATAACCTATTATATCGCATAGTGAATTTTTCTTTTCGTAGGGGAAGGGTTCCCCTTCCCCACTTTTACTTTTGGGGACGGGAGACCCGTCCCCTACGATATCTATTGAATCAATTATTATTATACCGTGTAAATGATTTGGCATTAACTGATAATAATCCAATTCAACATTATTAAAATGTTCCGGAATTTTCGGCCAGAAATTATTAATAATATTACCGGTATTATTAAAAATCATTTTATTGTATCTAATTTCGCCGAATTGATGTTTCATTTGTGCAGAACAAATTGTTACAAAGTAATAACCAGCATTGCTGTAGTCATACTCTTTAAGTCGTGTGGATTTACGATGTTGAATTTCATTTTTCATATCCGGCATAGTTATTTATTAATAAAAATTAAAATACCAGTATATTTCGCAGGGGAAGTTTGGGACGGGAAACCCGTCCCCTACTGCATTTATGGTTATCAAATGTTTTTTGGGGAAAAAAATCCCGCAAGGCGGGACTTTAAACTTTATACCTTATACTTTAAACTAAATTCACACTTCCATTATCTCTTTTTCTTTATGCTTTATCATTTCGTCAATCTTAGTGATGTGTTCATCGGTAAGTTTCTGAGTTTCTTTTTCGGCTTCTTTCAATTCATCTTCTGTCAGCTTTTTATCTTTCTCTAATTTTTTAAGATGCTCATTTGCATCGCGGCGCACATTTCTTAAGGCAACTTTTGATTCCTCGCCAAATTTCTTTACAAGCTTAACATAATCTTTTCTTCTTTCTTCTGTTAACGGCGGAATGGGAATTTTTAGATTAGTACCATCACTAATCGGATTCAAGCCAAGATCAGAGGCAAGAATAGCTTTATCAATTGGCTGTACCATGGTTTTATCCCATGGAGTAATTGAGATAGTATGAACATCAAGAACCGATACATTTCCAACCTGGTTAAGCGGGGTCGGCGTTCCATAATAATCAACTTTAATTCCGTCTAAAAGCGCAGTAGTTGCTTTACCTGTTCTAATCTTAGATATCTCAACTCTGAATGCTTCAATGCTTTTATCCATTCTTTGTTTTGCATCTTTGATTTGTGGATTATCCATAGAATCCTCTAAATTATTTTATAATTCTATTTTACTTCTTCTAAATTTCTAACTGAAGTGCCGATGTTTGCACCTGTAACAAGTTTTAACAGGTTATCCGGTTTATCCATATTGAAAATTATTATCGGCAGATTATTTTCTTTGCAAAGACTAATTGCAGTCAAATCCATTACACGCAGATTTTTCTGCAGAACGTCTATATAAGAAATTTCTTCAAAGCGGAACGCGCCCGGATTTTTTTCAGGGTCTGAATCAAATACACCGTCAACACGAGTTCCTTTAAGAATAGCATCGGCTTCAATTTCAACAGCGCGTAAAGAAGCGGCAGTATCGGTACTAAAATACGGATGACCCGTTCCGGCACCAAAAATTACAACTCTACCCTTTTCTAAATGACGAATAGCCCTGCGGCGTATGTAAGGTTCTGCAATTGCTTCCATATTAATCGCGGTCATTAACCGTGTAAACATGCCCTTATTTTCACAAGCGCTTTGAAGCGCAAGGGAATTAATCATAGTAGCAAGCATTCCCATCTGGTCCCCGGTGACACGGTCAATACCCTGACCGCTAGCATTCAGCCCGCGGTAAATATTCCCGCCGCCAATTACAATACCAACCTGAACGCCAAGCTCATGAACCTTTTTTATTTCGCTTGAAAAAAAATCAAGGATCTTAGGATCAATTCCAGTATCGTTAGACCCGGCAAGAGATTCGCCGCTAAGTTTTAGTAATATTCTATTGTATTTGAGTTTTTCATTCATAATATGTTTCCAATATAAAAAAAAAGGCCTTATTAAGAAATAAGACCTTTTTAAGAATCATTTTTTTTCATCGCTTAGATGAAATCTTCTAAACTTGACCAGTTTAACCTGGGCTGAATTCGCTTTGTTAAATTCATCAATAAGAGTACTGATTTTTTTGGTATTGTCTTTAACAAATGCCTGTTCATTCAAACAGTTTTCTTCATAAAATTTACCGAGTTTGCCTAAAGCAATTTTTTCAAGAATTTGTTCAGGTTTACCTTCTTTGCGTGCAAGCTCTTTATAAATTTCAACTTCTTTTTCAATAAGAGATTTATCAATTTCTTCCCTGTATACAGAAATTGGTCTCATTGCCGCAACCTGCATAGCAATATCCTTAAGAATGGGAAGGAATGCTTCTGATTTATCAGCAGGAACATTATCAGCTTCCATTAAAACTGCAAGCTTTGAACCTGCATGGACGTAATCAACAATTTCTCCGGTTTTTGTATTATCAACTGCAAAACGGGAAATTTCAATTTTCTCACCGATCTTTCCGATCAAAGTGTTTAATTCATCAGATACTTTTACACCATTCTTAGAAAGAGCAAGTAAAGCAGTTACGTCTGCAGGGTTATTTTTAACAACCAATTCCATAGCAAGATTTGCAAATTTTACAAAGTCCTCGCTTTTTGCAACAAAATCGGTTTCGCAGTTTAATTCGAGGATAGCGCCGGATTTTCCATTATTAAAAACGCTAGTTAAAACTATACCTTCGTTAGCTGTGCGTTCAGCTCTTTTGGCAGCAACAGCAGCGCCTTTCTTTCTTAAAATCTCAATAGCTTTTTCAAAATCGCCGTTAGCTTCTTCCATTGCCTTTTTGCAATCCATCATCCCGGCGCCGGTTTTTTCTCTCAATTCTTTTACCTGGTTAGCACTAATTGCCATGATTTATTTTACCTCATTAATTTCAAATTTTTCACAATTAATTTGTCTATTCAAGCTTACCTTCATCTTTCTTCTCATCAGGTTTATTATCTCTATTATCTCTTCTAGGCCCCTGTGGCCTATCACCCCGGTCTCTTCTATCACCACCTCTATTATCTCCTCCTCTATGTTGCTGTCTCTTCTCACCGCTACCATCTATTTTAACTCTTCTAACCTTACCCCTTGAATCTTTCTTTTCAGAATCTTGTTCGGGCTCATCCTTTTTCTCTTTTTCCTTCTCAGCAGTTTCATGAGCTCTCAATTCTTTAGCTTTAGCATTACCTTCAATAATAGCATCAGCCATAACTTTAGAAATAGTATCAATAGCCCGGGAAGCATCATCATTAGCAGGAATAACAAAATCAATCGGGTCAGGGTCGCAATTAGTATCAACAATAGCAAAGATCGGTATATTGAGTTTCAAAGCTTCATTAACAGCAATAGATTCTTTTTTGATATCAACAATAAATAATGCACCGGGCATTTTTTGTAAAGTTTCAACGCCGTCAAGAACTTTTCTAAGTTTATCTTTTTCCCTGGTAAGCACTAATCTTTCTTTCTTAGTAATTTTTTCAAACGTGCCGTCGCTTTCCATTTTTTCAATATTTTGAAGATGCTTAATGCTTTTTCTAATAGTAGCAAAGTTAGTAAGCATACCACCAAGCCAGCGCTCACTCACCCAGTTGCTATCGGAACGTCTAGCTTCTACAGCAATAGTACCTTTAGCTTGTTTTTTTGTACCAACAAAAAGCACGCGCCTGCCTTGAGAAACAATGTTTGTAATTGCATTAGCGGCAAAATCAATTGCTTCCTGAGTTTTCTTTAAATCTATAATATGGATGCCATTCTTTTCCATAAAAATGTATTTCTTCATTTTTGGATTCCAACGGCGTGTAAGGTGACCGAAATGCGCACCTGCTTCGATGAGTTGAGTTAACTCTACTTTTGACATAATTTCTCCTGTTTGACTTCTATTCTCATCTACTTTACCTTCCATCCCTTTTTAAAGTGGGACACAGGTGGTAAATCCGAGAATATGAATAATGTTAATTAAATTATTATCTCTTAGAGAATTGGAATCTCTTTCTAGCTTTCTTTTGACCGTACTTCTTTCTTTCAACCATTCTAGGATCTCTTTTAAGAAGGCCTTCCGATTTTAGCGGTACTCTAAAATCTCCGTTAATTTCTTCTAAAGCCCTAGAAATACCAAGGCGAATTGCATCAGACTGACCTGAAATTCCGCCGCCATTGGTATTAGCAAAAACATCATATTTGCCTAAAGTCTCAGTAGCAACAAAAGGAAGCAAAAGATTATCTCTATGATCTTTAATCGGAAAATACTTTTCAATAACCTGATCGTTAACAGTAATTTTACCCGAACCGTTTCTTAAGTAAACTCTGGCAACGGCGTTTTTTCTTCTACCAACAAAAATTTTATCTGCCATTAACTCTCTCCGTTAAAAACTTAAAACTTCTGGTTTTTGTGCACTGTGCGGATGAGATTCGCCAGCATACACTTTTAACTTCTTAATTAATTTTTTACCAAGCTTGGTTTTAGGCAACATACCTCTAACAGCGGTCTCAAAAACAAATTCGGGTTTCTTGCTCATCACTTCGGCAAAGCTTTTAATTCTAACACCGCCCGGGTACATCGAGTGCGAGAAATAGGTTTTCTGGGTTTCTCTTTTACCGGTCATGCGAATTTTATCTGCATTGATAATAACAACAAAATCACCAGTATCCATATTTGGTGTAAAAATTGCTTTATTCTTGCCGCGGATAACCATTGCAACTTTAGCTGCCAGTCTGCCAAGAATTTGATCTTTAGCATCAACTATATACCATTTCTGGTTAGCGTCCTCGGGTTTGATAAATCTTGTAATTCTTTCCTGCTTCAAAACAACCTCCAAAGCCAAAATTCTATTATTCAAAGGTTGTAAATATATTTCTATACGCTTAGAATGTCAAGAATGGTTATATTTAAAATTTCAATAGTATTTATGAGTGCCGATTAAGGATTTTAACATATATTTATAAGTATATGTTACAATTCTATATTTTGATTAATAAAAGATAAGGAAAAGAGGGATGAAAATTCTTGTTACAGGCGGTGCAGGCTTTTTGGGTATCAATCTTATAAGATATTTGGTTGAAAAACAACATGAGGTAATTTCGTTAGACATTGCTGATTTTGATTATGCTGATGTAATAGACAAAATCAAAATTATTAAAGGAGATATACGAAGTTACATTACAGTAGAAAATGCGATGAGGGGTATTGATGCAGTTGTACATTCCGCAGCAGCGCTTCCACTATACAAAGCAGAAGAAATTTATTCAACAGAAGTAAAAGGAACCCGTCTTTTAATTCACGAAGCATTTAAGCAAAAGATTAAACGATTTGTACATATTTCCTCGACCGCAGTTTATGGAATACCTGACCATCACCCGCTTTATGAATCAGATAAACTGGACGGAGTTGGTCCATACGGCAAGGCAAAGATTGAAGCGGAAAATGTTTGCATTGAATTTCGGCAAAAAGGGATGTGTGTGCCAATTATAAGACCAAAATCATTTATTGGCCCGGAAAGACTTGGAGTTTTTGCCCTGTTTTATGATTGGGCAAAAGATGGAAGAGGTTTTCCAATGATTGGCAGCGGCAATAACAGGTACCAGCTTCTTGATGTTGAAGATTTATGCGATTCAATTTATAGCTGTTTAACATTGCCTGAAAAAGTTGTTAATGATACATTCAACGTAGGCGCTAAAGAATTTACAACAATGAAAGAAGATTACCACGCAGTTCTTGATTATGCCGGATTTGGGAAAAAAATAATTCCTCTTCCTGAAAAGCCAATTATTTATACTCTTAAAATATTGGAAGCAATGAAACTTTCGCCACTTTACAAATGGGTTTATGAAACAGCTTCTAAAGATTCATTTGTTTCAATAGAAAAAGCGGAAAAAGTGCTTGGCTTTAAACCAAAATTTTCAAATAAAGATGCTTTAATAAGAAACTATAAATGGTACATGGATAATCTTGAATATTTTCAGAATCAATCCGGTATCAGTCACCGTGTGCCGTGGAAGCAGGGAATTCTTTCACTGGCTAAGAAATTTTTCTAGCGAAATTAAATTGAGAATTTAGAATGGAGAATTGAGAATGAAATACAAAGAATTGATTCGCCGTGGAGTCATGAAAATAAAAACTCCCTATCAAAAATATTCTCCTTATATATCTTTTAAAAATTTCATTTATATTCTTTCGATAATATGCCTTTCAATATCAACAATTACTTTTTTATCTAGCATTAGTGACAATAAAAATTCTTCTTTTGATTGGACCAATAATGGGTATGAGTATTTTCTTAACTTATATTCTTTTTCAATTAAATCATTCGGGGCGTTCTTAGTATTATTGACCATATTTTTAACATTAAAACGTATGGAGCAAACTCAAGAGCAAATTGATTTGATTAAAAAACAAAATTCAATTACGAATTATTATATAACAAAGGAGAAATTTGAAGATTATTTTCTCAGAAGTAAGTTTAAAGAAATACTTGATAAAATCGCAGAAGAATTCGGGATAAGAAAATTCGATAAGACTGAAATTAATAACCTTTTTAATTATTCTTTTGATGTTTTGGAAAATTTTTCTTTAAATACATCAAAGAAATTTAATTCTTTAATTGAGGAACTTAATAATATACCACTTAATAAAAAATTTACCCACAAAATGGACGAGAATGAATTAATGATGTTAATTGATGATGACTACATGAAGTATTTAGATACATCCCTTCCCAATTTAAGTTCATATTATTATGAGTATATTAAAAAAATAGTGGATAATGACGAAAAAAATAATTCTAATAGATACATTAATAACTCAATAGATTTAATTAACATATCGGAATATTTTTTGAGTATAATGTTTACGTCAAAAACGATTTTTTTAGTGAGTAGATTCATGGATTTAAACTTTAAAGAACCTAGGGTTTTATATGTTAATGTATTTAATCTTATTAAACCTGGTAAGAAGTTGGCTGAATTGAAATCATTTTCAAATTATTTTAGTGAATTAAGTAGTTGCTATTAATAGAATAGTGAATTGTTTTTTATATTTGCAGCCGGAAAAATTAAACTTTAAAGGGAAATAAAATGCCAGACAAAAAGGATTTTCTTAAAGAAGTAGTTCAACATTTCGATATAAAAGATCACAATGTTATAAAGCTTGTTGATTCAATGGAAAAGATGGCTTTCAGCGCACGGGATCTAAACCGTGCAGCGCAGATTTATGATAGAATGTTACGCGACAAAGATTGCTCTGTAATACTAACACTTGCAGGAAGTTTATTCAGCGCCGGATTAAAACGGGTTGTGTATGACCTAGTTTCCAACAATATGGTTGATGCTATAGTATCAACAGGCGCAATAATGGTTGACCAGGACTTTTTTGAGGCACTTGGTTTCAAACATTACATTGGAAGTCCTTTTGTTGACGACAATGTTATGCGCGACCTTCACATTGACAGAATTTATGATACATTTATTGATGAAGATGAATTACGCATCTGTGATGAAACAACACAAAAGATATTTGACTCACTAGAAACACGGCCATATTCGTCAAGAGAGCTGCTCTGGAATTTTGGGAAATACCTTGATGAGTACGGAGGACCCAAAGTTGAAGACAGTGTAATTTATTCAGCATATAAAAATAATGTTCCAATTTTTGTTCCGGCATTTTCCGATTGTTCTGCGGGTTTTGGGATCCTTGTTCATCAAACAAATAACCCTGAGAAACATGTATCAATTGATTCAGGTAAAGATTTTCTTGAATTAACGCAAATAAAATTAAACAGCAAAGAGACCGGAATATTTATGATCGGAGGGGGCGTTCCTAAAAATTTTACACAGGATATTGTTGTTGCAGCAGATATATTAACAGAAAACGCACCTATGCACAAGTACGCCATTCAAATTACAGTTGCTGATGTAAGAGACGGGGCATTATCAAGCTCAACACTAAAAGAAGCAAGTTCGTGGGGAAAAGTTGAAACGACATATGAGCAAATGGTTTATTCAGAAGCAACTATTGCAATGCCTCTTGTTGCCGGATATGCATATCATAAAGGCGGATGGAAGAATAGGATTAAAAGGGAATTTCAAAAATTATTTTTTAAGGAAAAGGTCAGCGCATAATTGTGTAAATAAAAGTAATCTTGCGGCGGATAGTTCTTTGCCTCTAAGACTCAAAGACACTGCTATAGTATAATTCTGTGACAACATTGGGTCACGAGCCAATGTTGTCAGTTTAATAATATAATAACTCCGCCGTTCAGAGGCTGTNNGAGGCTGTGTGATAATTCGGTTTTTTTAGAAAAATGTTTTGATTTCATTCTAAAAACGAACCCAAAATGTGCTTGACACCCTATTTTCACACAGCCTCTAAATGACGGAGTTATGACAGTTACATGACAGATTCTTTATTGCATAGAAATAAAAACAACATCATAAATGGATTTAATAAAAAAGTTGCCAAAAATTAATCTCTTAACCTGACAACATTGGGAGACCCGTCCCCTACTTCTATTTTTTTTAAGACAAAAAAAGGCGGATCTGAAAACCCGCCTTATAATTATTACAGTTAATAATTTATAATTATCACTTAAGCAATACCATTTTCTTTGTTTCGAAGTAATTATCTGCTTTAATGGTATAGAAATAAACACCGCTGCTGAATTGAGAATGGAGAATTGAGAATTGAGAATTATAAGTTCCAGCGGTTTTAAATTCATCAACAAGAGTTGCAACTTCCCTGCCCAGCAAATCAAAAACTTTTAGTGTTACTACTGATGATATAGGTATTGAATATTTTATTGTGGTGCTAGGGTTAAACGGGTTCGGATAATTCTGTTCTAGTTTAAAGTGGGAAGGTAGCAGTTCAACTATATCTTTTACACCTGTTGTACCATAACTTACATAGGCTCGAATTAAATAAACATAAGTCTGATTAGAGTTATTCACATACCATAGCCATCTTGCAGCACCACTGGAAGGTTTAGTATCATAAGTCATGCTATTAGAAAATGTTGTTCCATCAAGTAAGCCAAACATTAATCCATTTGCACCACTTCCATCGCTAGAATACGTGCCTTGTATAAAAATTCCAACTGCAAAATCACTGCTTGCATCAATATTTTTCGAAGTTAGATCTACTTTAACCCAATTTGGCCATGGAACAGGATATGGACTTGGTGGTCTAGTAGAAATTGTAGAAGTTACTGTTATAGGCACAGCTAATTTCTGACCAAACGGAGAAGGAGACCATGAAGAATTATACTTCCAGATTCCACCATTCATTGAACCTGCCTGTCTCAAAGCAACTTTAATAGAGTCCAGTTTAGCCCCTTGAATGCCAGTAAAAGCAACTGCAACAGTATCTCCAATATTTCCAGCCCAAACCGCAGATGGTTCTGAATTATTATCGTTGGAGATTAATTGTATTGTTTTTGTCGCATTACCACTTGAAGTATAAGTGAATGGAAATAGAGTTGGATTAGATGGATTAGTGAAATCATTATTATCATTATGGCAGACAAGGAATGTAACATTTGAGTATGTTGAACCAAAATCCGGGACAGTAAAATTAGTACTTGGCGTTACATCAACAACCTGCTTTGAGGCAGCACCAATTTTTATTGCTTTTAATTTAATTCCTGTTTTACCATTTGTGTTGAAGTTAATGCTTAAATTTTTTCCTGATATATAGCTTAAAAATGTAGCGGCTTGTTTATTAACACCGCCGCTGCCGGAAGATACATTGGGGTTAGTAATTGAAGTTGATGTTACGCGGGGAACATTTGAATACTTAAATCCCCACTTAGGATCTATTGTTCTGTCGTTCAAATAATTTGCAATCCACCAGTCGATTAATATATCAGCAAATCTGCGCTGAGAGCCAATAGAAGGAAGTACATCAACATCAAAAGCATTTATCCCGAGATACGCCGATTGAACAAACTTTTTAAAGAATAGATTATTTGAATCATAAAATTGTTCTTTAAGATAAAGGAAAAAGCTGGTAGCGCGCCCGTAGTCGTTTAAAACGTCGTTAGCATCACCACCATGCCAGTATAAAAGATACCTATTTGGCGTTTGAGAATAAAACGAAAGATAATCATCGACGCGGAAACCGTTTATCCATTCAGCAACCATAGAGCAACCTTCGTCAAAGAAAGATTGCTCGTTGCTTTGGTGAGATTTCCAATGAATCATATGCTGAAACTCATGTGCGGTTGTACTTAAACCTGTAGCAAGACCGCTTGAAGTTTTTAGATTAGTGGGATAGCAGTCAACGTGATATATTTCCGCAGGTTGGTTATGATTAGAGCCAATACCAACGTTGCCTGTTTCATTACCCGGACTAAAAAAACCAGCTACATAACCATTGCCTGGCGTCCAGCCGTCTCTAATATTTAGAACAAGTATAATTATTCTAGGATCGTTGTCAACATCGGGCGCATCTCCGAATGTATCAACATCGGTCTGATAAATTCCTTTGTTTGAATTTGCAGGAGTTTTTGAATCAAAATAAGTTCTGAGACTATCCACAGCCTTTTGATCGACATATTTTGTCCAGGAAGTATCTTCAACAAAAACATAACAATTGACACCCACAGCTTTGCAAGTAAATGAAGTAAGATAAGTTGATCCGGGAGTCAGATCAGGGACATAAAAAGATTTTTTATCACCAGCATTAAAACCCCATGCAGCCGTTTTTTTCAGCTGGTTAGCTGGTATTTGAAATTTAGCCGGGTCGATGCCATTGAACTGATAATACCTCTCAAGATATTCCCTAGCATCAGCCGGGTAACTTTTATCGCTGAAAGATTTTTCATCTGCAATTTCTTTCATTACCGACCTATTCTGTGCCAATAAAAGACCAGACAACAGCATTAAAAGGATATAAAGATTTAACTTAGTCATAAAGCTCTCTTAATTTGTTTTATTTTCTTTAATAAATGGAATTACTTTTTCAACAATAACAGTTGAGACATTGTTTTCTTTTTTTATACTGCCATAAATAATATAATAGTATGTTCCTTGTTTTTTCATCAAATCATTTTCAAGCTCTTTACTGCATTGAAGAATAATATTTTCCCCTTCATCAGTTTTAACTGCAAGATGAATAAAAGGTTCATTGCCTACAACTGTAATATAGCCTTTTATATATTTTTCTTCCGAAGAATTTTTACCGCATCCGCAGCTGCATGCAAACTGCAAGAAAGAAATCAAAATCAGAAAGAGAAGTAATAATATTTTTTTATGATTCATTTTATTTTTTTTCATTGTGTTCATAACAAAATAAATAAATCATTACCATAATGTAAAGTGGAGATTAATATGGAGTGATTAATGTGATACAGCAAACAAGATAATTAAGACCTATTAGATTATGGTTATTTAAAAATTAGAGTTTGAAAATTTGGAATTACTGATTGTTTCATCAATTATAAAACTTTCCCTGCCCATTAGGTCGCGTAAAGTCATATTAGAGACTACCGAGTCAACAGAATCCTGAATCAATTTCCAAAGCGATCTTACAGAGCAGTCAATTGAGTTAGTGCATATATCCATAGCGCCGGTATGGGTATTACAAAACTCATCATCAAACAGGCGACCCCCTAAAATTTTAAGAATATCTTTAACATTAATTTGCTCAGGCGGACGCGTTAAGGTGTAACCGCCAATTTGACCGCGAGAACTTTCCAAAAATCCACCTAAACGCAGCACACGCAAAATTTTTCCCGTATTATGTTCGGAAATTCCTTCCGCACGGCTAATTTCGGGAATTGTAAGAGGTTTTTCAACAGCATAAAATTTTGCAATTCTAAGCAGGCATCTTATACCGTATTCTTCCTGTGCACTAAATTTCATATATGTTTCAACCCTACGAACCCCTCCCTGACCCTCCCCTTTTGTAAAGGGGAGGGAAGAGGTGGGGTTTAATTGTTAAGCGGTATTTTTGAGCCGCACATTTTTGCATTTATAAGTTTATCAAACATTTCTTTAGAAATTGAAGGACCTTCAGTTTTGCAATTCTGATTGAATACTTCGCGTAATTCTTCAGCAATTTCTTCTGCGTATCTTCCTTCTATCTTCAAACGTGGCATTGAGTATAACAATTTACCATTTTTGAATAAAGCCATGAATGGAGACGAAGGCGGAATATCTCCGAGAAATTTATTTCTTAAATGATCAACAGCATCGCGATCCTGCCCGGCAAAAGCAGTAATTAACTTATCAGGTATAATTTTATTTTGCAGAGCTAATGCAGCCGCTGGACGGGCACTTCCTGCAGCGCAACCGCAAACAGAGTTGATAAAGACAAAAACAGTTTCATTATTATTTTGAGAAATAAATTCATCAACCATCTGCGGTGTGGTTGCTTCCCGAAATCCTACATAAGTAAGTTCATCTCGCATTGGCTGAACTGCTTCAGGATCATAGACCGGTGCTTTTATATTAACGTTAAACATATTGCTTCCTTTCAGTCCATCTCTTTGTTTCTCTTTACAGTAAGGGAATACTTGATGATGGATATTATTATTTAAAGATTATTTCATTTTTTAACAAACCTGTTAACCTGGCTTTTATAAAAAGCCCAATTCCAGTTTCGCTTCTTCACTCATTTTTTCCATACTCCAGGCAGGTTCCCAAACTAAATCAAGATAAACGTCTTTTACGCCAGTGACTTTTTTTACCTTCTCTTTGACTTCGGGAGGTAAAATGCCTGCAACAGGACAATGGGGTGAAGTAAGCGTCATTTTAATATATGTATTTCCATCATCGTCAATTTTGATTTCATAGATCAATCCTAATTCCCAAATATCAACAGGTATTTCAGGATCAAAACACGTCTTAAGTTTTTGAATTATTTCTTGTTCTAATTTTCCTTTGTCAATCATACATTCCTCGACTCACCACCCCCTTCGATTCCCCCTCCTTAAAAAAAGGAGGGGGAGTTCTAAGGGGGGATATTTTATGCAAACATTTTTTTAACTTTTAAAATTCCACGTACAAGCAGATCAACTTCTTCCAAAGTGTTGTAAAAAGTGAAAGAAGCCCTGGCTGCCGCTGTAATATTATAACGTTTCATAATCGGCTGTGTACAATGGTGCCCAGTTCTTATAGCTATACCGTCGGTGTCAATAATTGTCCCTATATCGTAAGGATGAATTCCATCAATAACAAAGGAGATAACCGATGCTTTCTCTTTTGCGGTTCCAATAATTTTCAGTCCTTCAATTTTCAGTAATTCACTAGTTGCATATTCAAGAAGACTATTTTCGTGAATTACTAAATCTTTTCTATCAAACTGGTTCACGTAATCTATTGCAGCGCCAAGCCCAATACCTCCGGCAATGTTAGGCGTGCCAGCTTCAAACTTTCTAGGAAGATCATCAAAAGTAGTTTTCTCAAAGGTAACGGTACGGATCATGTCGCCCCCGCCCTGGTATGGAGGCATCATATCTAAAAACTCAGTCTTACCGTAAAGAACACCAATACCGGTTGGACCAAAAACCTTATGCCCGGAAAATGCATAGAAGTCTGCATCCAAATCCTGAACATCAATTTTTATATGAGGAATAGCCTGCGCACCATCTAAAAGAACTGGAACCCCGTGAGAGTGAGCAATTTCTATTATTTTTTTTACAGGATTAACAGTTCCCAGTGTATTAGAAATGTGAACAACAGAGACCAATTTGGTTTTTGGGTTAATCATTTTTTCATAAGCATCAAGATCAAGCTCGCCTTCATCAGTAATAGGGATTACTTTCAATCCAATTTTTTTCCTGTCACCCATAAGCTGCCAGGGTACAATGTTGGAGTGATGTTCCATATTTGAAATAATTACTTCATCGCCATCTTTAAAATGTTTTGCCCTACACATACTCGAAGCAACAAGATTAATTGCCTCTGTTGTACCGCGCACAAAAATAATTTCAGAAGTACTCATTGCATTGATGAATTCTTTAACCTTCAGGCGAGCAGTTTCATATTGATCAGTAGCAAGTTCACTCAAAAAATAAAGTCCGCGGTGAATGTTAGCGTTATCAAAAGTATAATATTGTATCAAAGAATCAATAACAGTCTGGGGTTTTTGAGAAGTTGCCGCATTATCAAGATAGACTAACGGAACACCATTAACCATTCTTTTTAAAAGCGGAAAATCATTTCGAACGCTCTTAACATCAAAGCCCTTCTTAGCAATGACCTCAATTTCATTTCTCAACATTAGTGCGCCTGTTTATATATTTGAATTTGATAAATCACAAAAAATTATTGATTATGAATTTCAACCCTGTGCAAATGTTCAAATATCATGTGGTTCAATTGTTCGCGTAACTGATCAATTTTAATTGTTTCAATTACGTCGTTAGCAAATGCGCGAATCAGCATTGATTTTGCCAATTCCTGCGGAACCCCGCGGGAACGGATGTAAAACTCAGAACTCTCATCAAGTTTTCCAACAGTAGCACCGTGAGAGCATTTAACGTCGTTTGCAAAGATTTCAAGCTGCGGTTTAGTATCAATCTTAGCAGTTTTGGAAAGTAAGATAGTTTTATTCTGCTGATATGCGTTAGTCTTTTGCGCATCATGCCTGACAATAATTTTACCGTTAAAAACTCCATGAGAATTGCCGTCAAGAATTCCTTTATAAAGTTCATTACTCATGCAGTTTGGTTTTGCATGGTCGATAAATGTATGATTATCGACATGCTGCTTTCCATTTGCAAGGTACAAACCATAATAGTGAGTTTCGGTATTTTCACCGTCAAGCAGTGTATTAATGTCATTACGCACTATACTGCCACCAAAACCAATACTATAATGGTTAAACAGACTGTTACTTTTTTGACTGGCTTGAAGTTTTTCAATATGGAATGCATCGTGACTTTCATCCTGTACTTTACATAAACTAATAACAGCGTTCTCATCTGCATAAAGTTCAGTAACAATATTGCTGAAATATAAATTCTGATCGAATCCGCAATAATTCGTAATAATATTAACCTGAGAATTTTTACCGGCAATTATTAAATTTCTGGGTTGGGATAGGATTAATTCATCACCACTTGAGTTCAGATATAAAACCTGAATAGGTTTATCGACAACTTTTCCGTCCGGAACGATTACTGCAAGTCCGTCAAAAGAATAAGCTGTATTCAGAGCATTAAAGGCATTATCAATTTTGGAGAGCCGTGTTAAATAATTATTTACTAATTGGGGATTTTCTTTAACAATATTGCGAAGGCTGCCTGCTATAACTCCATCCGGCAGAGCGCCAATCTCACTTAATTCTTCTGAAAAGATTCCATTAATAAAAACAATTAAATGGCAATCAAAATTGCTGAATAAAAACTTTTCAATTTCTTTTTTGGAAAACTTTGGCAGAATTGAATTTACAGCCGGAATAAAATTATATTTAAGAATTGGCGATACGTTTGTATACTTCCATTCTTCGTTATGATTGGCAGGAAAGTCGAGACTCGACAATGTTAGCAAAGCATCTTTGCGAATTTCATGCAAAAAAGATTTTGATTCACCGTTAAGTTTTTTTTCGAATAAATCAAATCCCGACAGGTACCAGTCTTTTATATTTTTAAATTCAAGATTGTTCATCATTTCTCCAATTAAGCATTTTCTGCTTCTAATTCTTCAGTCTTAATCCAATCATAACCTTTATCTTCAAGCTCAAGCGCCAATTCTTTGCCGCCGGATTTAATTATCCTTCCTTTAGAAAGAACATGAACATAGTCCGGTACGATATAATCAAGAAGACGCTGATAGTGAGTAATGACAAGGACAGCATTAGTTGGTTTGCGGTAAACGTTCACACCACTGGAAACGATCTTCAATGCATCAATATCAAGACCTGAATCAGTTTCATCCAGCAGAACAAATTTGGGCTCTAACATCAGCATTTGAAAAATCTCATTGCGTTTTTTTTCACCGCCGGAAAACCCTACATTAACCGCGCGGCTAATAAGAGTATCGTCCAATCCTAAAATTTTAGCTTTTTCTTTAATTCGCTCCAAAAATTCCTTAGGTGTAAGTTCCGGCTGATTATTATATTTTCTTATTTCATTCAAAGCGGTTTTTAGAAACGTTGCATTACTGATTCCGGGAATTTCAATCGGATACTGGAAAGCCAAAAACATACCTTCACGTGCGCGTGTTTCAGGATCCATCTCTAAAAGATTTTTCCCTTCGAATAAAATTTCGCCTTCTGTTACTTCATAACTTTTATTGCCTGTTAAAACATTGGCAAGAGTGCTTTTACCGGAGCCATTAGGACCCATGATAGCGTGAACTTCACCGGTTTTAATTTCAAGATCAATTCCATTAAGAATTTCTTTTCCATCAATATTTGCTTTAAGATTTTTTATAGATAACATTGTTACTCCCGGACTTTAGCTACTAGCTATTAGCGGTTAGCTGTTAGCATTTAAAAAAAATTATTCTAAATTCTCAATTTTTAACCTGAGCCTGTCGAAGGGCTCAATTCTCAATTGCTTTATCCAACGCTTCCTTCCAGTGAGATAGCCAAAAGTTTTTGAGCTTCAACTGCAAATTCCATCGGCAATTCTTTGAATACTTCTTTGCAGAATCCATTAACAATCATATTAACCGCGTCTTCTGTTGCAATGCCGCGCTGGTTAAGATAAAAAATTTGATCTTCGCCAATTTTAGATGTTGTGGCTTCATGTTCAACTTTAGCTGATTCGTTTTCAACTTCGATATACGGAAAAGTATGCGCACCGCATTTATCGCCCATAAGCATAGAATCGCATTGAGTAAAATTGCGGGCTCCTTCAGCATTTTTTCCAACCCTAATTAAACCACGGTAGGAATTATTTCCGTGTCCTGCAGAAATTCCTTTAGAGACAACAGTACTTCTTGTGTTCTTACCAATGTGAATCATTTTTGTGCCGGTATCAGCCTGTTGATAATTATTTGTAACAGCTACCGAATAGAATTCTCCAACTGAATTATCACCCTGCAATATGCAGCCCGGATATTTCCAGGTAATTGAAGAACCTGTTTCAACTTGAGTCCAAGAAATTTTAGAATTTTTTCCCCTGCAAGCACCGCGTTTAGTTACAAAATTATATATACCCCCTTTTCCCTCTTTATCACCCGGATACCAATTCTGTACAGTTGAATATTTTATTTGAGCATTATCCAGAACAACCAGTTCCACAACTGCCGCATGTAATTGGTTGTTATCCCTTATAGGCGCTGTGCAGCCTTCAAGATAGCTTACGTAAGCACCTTCTTCGGCAATAATGAGAGTACGTTCAAACTGTCCTGTCTCCTGGGAATTGATCCTGAAATAAGTAGAGAGCTCCATCGGGCATCTGACACCCTTGGGGATGTAAACGAAAGAGCCATCGCTGAAAACAGCAGCGTTCAATGCCGCATAATAATTATCTGTATAAGGAACAACTGAACCTAAATATTTTTTTACCAGATCAGGATGCTCTTTAACAGCCTCAGAAACAGACGAAAAAATAATTCCTTTTTCTTTTAGGGCTTCCTTAAATGTTGTAGCTACAGAAACAGAGTCAAAGACAGCATCAACGGCAACACCAGAAAGAATTTTTTGTTCTTCAAGGGGAATACCAAGTTTCTCGAATGTCTTCAGTAATTCGGGGTCAACTTCTTCGAGACTATTTAATTGCGGTTTTTGTTTTGGCGCTGAGTAGTAGCTTATATTCTGGAAATCTATTGGCGGATATTTAACATTAGCCCATTTTGGTTCTTCCATTTTTTGCCAGTAACGGAATGCCTTTAAACGCCATTCGGTCATCCATTCCGGTTCATTTTTCTTTTGAGAAATAAAAATTACAACTTTTTCATTCAGCCCTTTAGCCACGGTATCAGAATCAATATCGGTAATAAAACCCCACTTGTATTCTGAGTTTGTGAGATCGTCAAGCATCTTCATATCGTCGCTGGTTTCTTCGACCTGGCTGGGTACGTTTTCTTCTATTTTGGCCATTTTAGATCATTCATTATTTTATTCTATACAAAATTAGGCAATCTTGAATTTTTTGTCAAGATTAAAAATATAACGAATTTTAGAGCAAAAACGTTCCAAAAGAGAATGACAACGTGGTTTAATGACTTTGTGTCCTTGAGGCAGTTAATTCTTTGCCACAAAGGCACTAAGACACTACGATAAGGACACCACACGTTATTACATGAATGCACAGGAAAGGGGCTTTCCCTTTTTTAAGGTCACAAAGTCTCTTAGCAACCTCGAAGGTCTTCAAAGCAACCTTCAAGGTTTTCTCATTCAGTGTAACATTCAAGGTCTTTAAAGTGATCCTAAAGATTTCTGTGAAGTTAGTTTTGTTTCTAAGCAACCTGGAAGGTCTTCAAAGCAACCTTCAATGTTATGCAAATCATGTCATTCCTATCTCAGCACCATACAAAAGCTAATTCAAAAACCGATTTTTCTTTTTGGTTTAACGTCCACTCTAATTAATTCTCTAATTGCATCAAAAACAATTTTAAATTGCTTATCATATTTTGCTTCGAGTTTCTCTATTTTCTTTGCAAGTTCTTTATTGGTATCTATTAATCTTCTCAATTGAACAAATGCGCGCATAATTTCTATATTGACTTTAACAGCCCTATCTGAATTTAATAAACCGGAAAGCATAGCAACTCCTTGTTCTGTGAAAGCATAGGGTAAGTACCTTCTTCCACCCCAACTTGAGGTCACAAATTGTGACCTCAAGTTTTTAAATTCCATATCAGATAGTTTGAACATGAAGTCAGATGGAAATCTATTTAGATTTCTTTTAACGGCTTGATTTAATACTTTAAGTTCAACACCATAAAGCATTGCTATATCTTGATCGAGTATGACCTTCTCACCTCTCAGGAAATAAATTTTTCCGAAGATCTCTTCCTGTTTTACCAAATACCCCATATTATCCCCTTACTATTTAATTATATATTTCTATTTCTCAATATTTCGAAGAGCAGGATGCCTGAGGAGACGGAAACATTAAGTGAATTAATTTTGCCTTTCATAGGAATTTTGACAATAAAATCGCAATTCTCCGCTACAAGTTTGCGTATACCTTTTTCTTCATTGCCAAGTACCAAAGCAACAGGCATTTTGTAATCGACCGTAGTATAATTTTTCGATTGTTCTCCAAGGTGAGAACCAATTATCCAAAATCCTTCTTTTTTCAATTGCTGAATAGCCTGAACAAGATTATTTACTTTGCAAATCTTTATATGTGAAACAGCGCCCGCAGAAATTTTTTCTACAGTTTCATTAACAGGCGCACTTTGATTTGTTGTAATAATTACGCCATCCACACCGGCACATTCGGCAGTTCTAAGAATTGCACCTAGATTATGAGTATCCTGAATTGAATCAAGAAGTAGTAACAATGGTAGAGAAGATTTTTTTGAGTACCCGATTAATTCATCAAAATCAAAATATTTTTGCGCGCTTTTAAGAGCAATTACACCCTGAGTACTTTGACCTTCGGCAATATTATCAAATCTTGAAACTGAGAGCTGGCTGATCTTGATTCCCTGTTTTTTTGCCGCAGCGAAGATTTGATTTATTGCTTCACCATGCTGCCCGAATGAAATATATATCACCTCAATCTGCACATTAGATTTTAGCGCTTCAAGAACCGGTTTCCTGCCAAATATTTTACTCAAGAATACTCCTTTACTTTATCACAATAAAAATTCATAAAGAGCGGTTTTACTTATTATCCGGAAAAGAGAATTCATCTAATGCGACTTCAAATCTGCAGAAGAGCCTGTTATTTTTCTTTTTAGGTTTGTAATGTTTGGTCAGCAAAATTTCTTTTTTAAAGATGTTGAAATGATATTCCGCAGTATTGATGGCGCCATCCTGTTTAACAACATTTACCGTATAGTCTCCAACCAAATCCTGAAACAAAACTTCAGTTCTTGCCGGTTGAACTAAGGGAACAACATTAGTTTTTGCGCTAAGACCCATAAGAATTAAATTGATTACGTTTTTTTCTTTAATAACCTCAACAGAAATTTCGTAAGCGAAGCTTGTGAATTCAACTATAGTCTCAATTGCAAAGACACAAAATTGTTTTCCCTTAATAACATCATATCCATAAAATGCTTTACATACGTATTCCAGTTTATCAGGTTTTTTTACCGGAATAGCAGTAAGAGAAGTATGAGCTTTCTTCTTTCTTGTCTTAGGAATTTTTGGAATTGTTTTAGGTCTTCTAAGTGACAAGTTTATCCCCTTATAATGGAAAGTACTTTCTCAAGTTCATTAGCCGGAAAATTATTCTGTTCACCATTCTTCATATTTTTAAGCACAATTTCTCCCTTAGCATATTCTTCTCCGCCAACAAGTAGAGCAAACTTAGCATTAACCCTATTAGCTTCCCTCATCTGCGCCTTTACACTGCGGCTAAGATAATCCAGTTCAACAGTCACACCTTTTCTTCTAAACTCAACAGAAGTTTTATATGAAAAATTTTCCAACCCTTTATCTAAAGTAATAATAAACAGATCCAGTTCATCATCATTAACAGCAAATGATTTTTCATTTTCGCATGCTAACAAAATTCTTTCAATACCGGCGGCAAAACCAATACCCGGAGTCTCGTTTCCACCAAGTTCTTTAACCAATAAATTGTACCTGCCGCCTCCGCACAAAGCGCTCTGCGAGCCAACGCTTCCGCTTATAACTTCAAACGTTGTATGGGTATAATAGTCAAGACCTCTAACCAGCTTTGGATCAACTTCGAAAGGAATATTTGAACTACTAAGCACTTGTTTAACTTTTTCAAAATGCTGCAAACTATCATCATCAAGATAATCAATCAACAACGGAGCGTTTGCCATTACTCCCCGGTCATTTTCTTCCTTGCTGTCAAACAATCTTAAAATATTGGTTTCAAATCTTTTCTTGCTTTCCGAGGTAAGTTTTTCAAAATGCGGACTTATATAATTTTTTAGAATGCTCTTATAATTTTCACGGGATGATGGAATTCCCAAAGAATTAATTTTTACAAGCAAATTTTTAAGACCAAGATTAGCAAAAATATCGTAAGCCATAATAATCATTTCAGCATCAAGCATGGGGTCGCTGCTGCCTAATGCTTCCGCACCAAACTGATGAAACTGTCTAAATCTACCGGCCTGGGGTCTTTCCTGGCGGAACATAGGTCCAAAATAAAACAGCTTATTCAAATTTTGTTTCTTATCAAGTGAATGCTCAATAAACGCACGAACTACACCGGCAGTCATTTCCGGTCTTAGAGTAATACTTTCTGCACTTCTATCGAGGAAAGTATACATCTCTTTGCTTACAATGTCAGTAGCTTCACCAATACCCCTTGCAAAAAGAGAGGTTGTTTCAAAAATTGGTGTGCGGATTTCTTTATAATTAAATCTTGAAAAAACGGATTCAACTATTGCCTGAAGGTAATTCCACCTTGAAATATCATTCGGCAGAATATCCCGAGTACCTGTAACGGCTTTAATCATTAGGTTAGTTATGTAGTTTCAAAGTATTGTTTTTCTTCTTCTTCAAAAAGGGAATAAATTTCTTGAGCCGTCTTAGCCTTAGATAAATTTTGGCGGAATTCATCCTTGTTCATCATTCTAGAAATGCGGCTGAGCAGTTTAATATGCGGACCAACCATATTTTCTTTACCAACAAGAAGAAAAACCAGGTTAACCGACTGCTCATCAAGAGCTTGAAAATCAATTGGAACATCCAGTTTGCCAAATGCAGCAATAATGTCGTTGACGCTGTTAGTCTTTGCGTGAGGAATGCCAAAGCCTTTACCAACCCCGGTAGACATAATTTTTTCTCTTTCCTGCACGGCAATTCTCAGGTCGTCAACATCTTTTACACGTGAATCATTTTTGAAAAGATTAACCAGTTCATCAATAACTTCATTTTTTTCTTTCCCCTTTAAAGAAGGAATAATTTTGTCGACTCTTAAAATGTCACAAATTTTCATCTGTTATCAATCTCGCTATTTTTTGCGAGGGCAATTTAACAAAGCGGTACTGTTTTATCAAAATAAAGTTAAAGAATGATTAACCTAATTTTCTTGCAGGGCTTAAAGGCAAAGAGTAAGTTTTCAACAAAGATATTTTCAATAATGAAGAAAGTACATTTATGGATATTCAAAATAAATCAGTTTTGGTTCTTGGAGGCTGGGGCTTAGTTGGTAATGCAGTTATTAGAAAGCTTATCCCGGAGAAACCAAAGCAAATAATTGTTACATCATTAAAAAAAGAAGAAGCAGAAGATGAAGTTGTGCGTCTTCATAAAGAATTTCCAGGTCAGCCTAAAGATTATTTTGTTCCATGGTGGGGAAATATTTTTGTGCGTCATAAATTCAAGGACATGAACCGTTATGACCTGCTTGACAACTATGATACAAGAAAAGTTCTTATGAAAGATACAATGGAGGAATTATCCGATGAAGTTCTTCATGCATCATCAATATACAAATTGTTGAGTGAGTATAAACCGGATATAATTATTGACTGTATTAATTCTGCGACAGGCATTGCTTACCAGGATGTATATACAACTTACCATAAAATTAAAAAAACAATCGAGAATAAATCCCCTCTTGAAGAGTTAACAGCAGAGACTGAAAAGCTATTATGCACACTTTACACTCCGCAATTAATCAGACATGTTCAGATACTTTATAATTCAATGAATGAATTCAAGACAAAGATCTATGTAAAAATTGGAACAAGCGGTACGGGAGGAATGGGGTTGAACATTCCATATACACATAGCGAAGAAAAGCCATCAAGAGTGTTACTGAGCAAATCATCGGTAGCAGGAGCCCATACATTACTATTATTTTTAATGGGCAGAACTCCAGATGCACCAATCACAAAGGAAATAAAACCAACCGCTGCAATAGCCTGGAAGAGAATAGAATTCGGCGAAATTAAAAAACAAGGTAAACCAATAGAAATTCTTGATGTAGGTATAGAAGAAGCTGTTACATTGAATGAAAAATTTCAGATTAGATCTGATAAAAAGTATAAAACGAGCGGAAACACGCTGAAATCGGTATTTATTGACACCGGTGAAAATGGGACTTTTTCGCGCGGGGAGTTTGAGGCAATTACCACTCAAGGTCAAATGGAATACGTAACTCCTGAGGAAATTGCCGTTGACGCAATTTATGAGATTAAAGGAGGCAATACGGGGCATGATATAATAAATGCTCTTGATAATGCAACTTTAGAACCAACATACCGCGCCGGATTTATGCAGCATACGGCAGTGGAAAAACTTGAAGAACTAGAAGAAATTAATAAGACGAACAGCATCGCGTTTGAACTGTTGGGTCCTCCGCGATTGTCAAAACTACTTCATGAAATTAATATACTAAAACTGATCCATGGAAATTTTCCGGCAATTTTAAAAGAAACACCAATGGAATTATCCAAAAAAGCTTTTGAGATTATAAAAACGAATTCAAAACTACGTAATGAAATCATTTCTATCGGAATACCTATCTTATTTCCAGATGGTAAATCGTTACTTCGTGGAAATGAAATAAAAATTCCACCATTCCATGGAGATAATGAACTGGATATTACATCTGCAAATATAGAGATGTGGACACATGACGGCTGGATAGACTTGCGCGAAACCAATATGAAAGCCTGGCAGGAAAGAATAAATAAATTAATTGAAGAAACAAACCAGATACCTTCATCAGATACAAGTTCAATGTATGTAAGAACAAAGAAATATTGGAACAATTTTGAGACTATTGATATAGGCAAGGTTGTTGGGTGGTTATTTATAAAGGAAGAAAAAGGTGAAAGGATGAAGGCATAATAATTTTGAATCTTATTTCTAATAAAAAGAAATCCCGCATCTGTTGGCTAACGGAGCGGGATTTTTGATGACTAAATTACTTTTTAGAAGGAGAAAATAGATTAAGAATCCGAATTGCATTTATCAATCAAGTGAAAGTATCAGAAAAGATTCACCCCCCCACTGAATCTTTTCCGAGATAAGATTGTATTATCAGTGAGTGGCCAAGATTATTCAACAATAATCATAATACCACGAAATGCAAGACCAATTCATAAAAAATGGATAGAACTAATAATTAGAAAATTTAAGAACCCCCCGATTTAATATTCTAAACCATTTTTAATTCTTCAAAGAACAAATAAATCTTGATTTTACAAGTGAAAATTTAAAGATAGAATTGACAAAAACTTTAGTAGTTATACTAATGGTTATGACAATTTTGGTATGTTTTCGGTGAAAAAGGTTAGTAGTTCTACTAAGATATACTAATATTTATTAATAATAGGTGCAGTAATTTAAATTAGAAGGATTTTTTATAAGTAAAAATTTGCTACACTGGAACGCGTTTTTTTCATTTCATCATTGACAATTGTATAACGTTTCTTGTCGCCATTTGTTTTTTTAAGAGGGCTTTCTTCATTTCTAATTTTTTCCTGGGAGGCTCTATCAATTATCGTAGGCTTACGAACAACTTTTACTTCTTTTGGTCTGTGCTGGTCTATCCTAAAGATTTGCAGATTTGCATTCGTCTGGTTCGTTCTCTGTAATTGTTGTTCCATAATTGAATTTTGTTTATCCACTGTCTTTCGAAGTAATGGTTCAACAACGTTTGCATTATGAGAAATTGCATCTTCGTTCGATTTCTTTGATAATACAAAGGAAATTACAACCACAAATATTAGAAGTAAAATACCAAACAAAAGTACATCATATATAATCTGTATAAGTTCCATAACTTTCTATTAATTCATACACGGTATTTCTAACAATTAGAATGCCACAGAATACTCCTATTTTTTGCGTTAGTATCAATTTATTTCAATTTATTCGTGTCAATATGAGACTAAACGCTAAACTAAGACAGTTAGAATAGATTTTAGAGGCTTGATCCTAATAATAAGTGGATTCGTAAATTTGATAAGATTTAATTAGTTATAAGAAATCATTAATTTTTCTCTTATAATTCAATAATGTAAAAATTTCTTCTAGCAATAATAAGGAGGAATAGAATATGGTTGACCCTGATATAATTATAAAAAAAATGGGACTTTTACCGCATCCAGAAGGAGGATATTATAAAGAGATTTACCGTTCTGAAGAAATAATTGACGGATCGGCACTTCCCAACCGTTATACCGGATCAAGAAATTTTTCAACGTCAATATATTATATGCTGCATGGGAACCAGGTCTCTTATTTTCATAAATTAAAGTCCGATGAAATCTGGCACTTTTATTTGGGCTCCCCGGCAATTATTCATTGCCTCAATAATGATGGATATTCTAAAACAATAGTTGGAAACGGAATTGAACATGGCGAACAGCCGCAATTTATAATCAAAGCAGAAACATTGTTTGCAGCAGAAGTTGAAGACAAAAATAATTTTTCTTTGGTCGGCTGTACTGTTGCGCCCGGATTTAATTTTGAGGATTTAATACTTGCCTCAAGAAAGGAGCTGCTGAATAAATATCCTTCACATAAAGATTTAATAATCAAATTCACAAATGATAAATAAACACAATGAAACGAATTGATATTATTGAAGGCGACATTACAAAACTAAACGTTGATGCAATTGTAAATGCTGCAAACTCATCCCTTCTTGGCGGCGGCGGTGTGGACGGAGCAATTCACAAAGCCGCGGGACCAAATTTACTTGCTGAGTGCAGAACTTTGGTAGGATGTAAAACAGGCGAAGCAAAAATCACTAAGGGTTATAATCTGCCTGCAAAATTTGTAATCCATACAGCGGGACCAATCTGGCGGGGCGGAAATAATAATGAAGATAAATTACTTGCAAATTGTTATAAAAATTCTTTAACGGTTGCATTGGAAAATAACATTACGTCAATTGCCTTTCCTTCAATAAGTACAGGGATATATTCCTTTCCTTTTGAAAGGGCTGCTAAAATTGCCATTGAAACTGTAACTGAATTTCTTGATAAAGAAAGATCAATTGAAAAAGTTATCTTTGTATGTTTCGGCAAAACAGCATTTGATACTTACAAAAATTTGTCAGGTAAATTAATACAGGAATAAAATAGCTATACCGGCAACAGCGATTACAGCCCCTGTTATTGAAACCCATGAAAGCTTTTCTTTATAATAATACCTCACCATAGGCAGCATAATAATAGGAACGGTTGCCATAAGCGTTGAAGCAATTCCAACTTTTGTGTATGTAATTGAGATCATGCTGAATGTAATACCAAGGTAAGGTCCAACAATTGCTCCAATTAAAGTTAAAATAAAAGCGCGTCTATCGTTCTTGAAAATTTTAATAGGGCCTTTGAAGCGTGATGTCATATGAGCAATAGGATAAATAATTATTACAGCAGAAACAATTCTAATAAAGCTTGCAAGAAATCCATTAATTTCTCCTTCATTCATAGCATGTTTAGCAAAAATTAACCCTACAGCCTGTCCTGCAGCGCCAATAATAGCATAAAATATTCCTGCATATTCAATTTTATAATTTGATGCTGGTTTCTCTTCCCTTTTCAAAACAACAAGAGCAATTCCGGAAATTGTTATCATTATACCTAATACGCCTACAAAAGAAATACTCTCACCAAGAAAGAAAAAAGCAAGTACAGCAGAAATTGGCGGAACCAACGCCATAAGCAGCATGCTTAACCTTGCTCCAATACTTTTGAATGCCTTAAATAAAAATGTATCGCCTATTACAAGTCCTACAAAACCACTAATCATTAAATTATAAATCTGGTTAAACGAAAGATTTATATTTACATTAATAACCAGAAGAGTCAACAAAAGAAAACCTAGAGCCAGCGTCATTCTTGTTACATTGACATAAATAGGGCCAACACGTAAAGTAGCCTCCGTAAAGACAATTGACGTTACAGACCATAACACAGCAGTTGCAAGAGCACAAATCTCACCAATAAAGGGCATAAAATTATTCCTAACTTTTTGTTGAACTTATCTTTAATTCTTTACAGCGTTTATCTACCACATTCCAAACACTTTCTACTGAAATTTGTTCCAGAGCTTTTTTCTCATCTTCAATAGTGTAGCACTCAAGAACAAGAGGAGACTTTATTACCCTATGAATATCTCCAAATGGAGACCAGTCTAACGGGTCGGTTGAACCAAGAAGCGCGACTATTGGTGTTTGCACCGCGTTAGCAACATTCATTGGACCAGTGCAAACCGAAATAAACATACTACAATTTTGTATTACAGCCCCAAGCCGGCTGATTGATTTTGTTGGCGGGGAAAGAATTGCATTACCTTTTAAAGCATCAACCAATTTTTGAGCAAGTTGCAATTCATTTGGACCCCAGGTTACCAGGATTTTAACGCCATATTTTTCAACCAGTCTTTTTGCAATTTCAATAAATCTTTCAATTGCCCAGGCACGGTTTGGTTTGCTTGCCCCGGGATGAATACAAATTAAATTTTTCTTTTTTAAGGAATTTTCAACAAGGAAATCTGCGGCAAATTTTTTATCATCTTCCGAAATAAAAATTAACGGGTTCTCAACATTAATTTTTAATTTAATTGCCTTAATCACATCCAAATTTCTATACAACTCATGGTACCCGCCAAGAGGATGTTTAATTATATGCGTGTAAAATTTATTTAAATATTTTTCCCAGTACCCTGCCCGGATTTTTGCCCCGCTTAACCAAGTAAGCACAGAAGCTCTTTCAGATTTCCATTTAAGATCAATTGCTATATCAAATTTTCTTTTTCTTATTTCTCTTATTAAGTGCAGCTGGTGAAAGAATGGTTCATCAACATGTCTGCCGCTTTTTTTGATGAAGAGATACTCATCCACAAGAAAACCCTCCGGCAGGATCTCTTTCATCAAATGATTTGTAAGCATAGTAATTCTTGCGTCCGGAAAATTTTCCCTTATATTTTTAATTGTAGAAGTGGACATTATTAAATCACCCAATGCGCCCCACTTAAGAATTAAAACACTTTTTACATCCGGAAAATTCATTTGCTCAAAACTTCCTTTATTTTTTTGAAAACAGTCTCTACATAAATTCCATCTAGAAAGGATTCATCCAAGGAATTTGTCTTTGAAGTAACACGTTTGCCCTGAATAACATAATGCCTGTCAGAGTCATCATAAAAATTCCAGCATTTCTGGTTGTCATCAGGCATCAGTACAATAACAGGAATTTTTAACGCAACCGCCAAATGACGCGTGCCGGTATCATTGGCTACAAGCAATTTGCATTTTTTTAAAAGCGCTGCCGTAAGATTTATATCCTCAGATTTAAATGTTATTACCCTGCCATTTTTAACTTTTTGAAAAACATTTTCAACTATCTTTTCTTCTTTGGGACCTTGAATTATTACCACGTTTACATTGTGCTTTTGCAAAATATTATTAATAAGCTTTGCAAAATTTTCCGCTTTCCAAATTTTTGTTGGTTCACTCGCACCCGGATGAACTGCAATTAATGTTTCATCAATCTTATAATTGTTACAATGTAAATATTCTTTTATATACTTCTCATTTTCTTCAGTAACAAAAAATTCCGGTTTTGAGGTAATTGGTTCACCTGTAACAGCAGATATTATTTTATTATAATATTCCAGATAGCTGATTGAATCTTCTTCAACATCAACAAGAAGGTTGAACAAATAATTGAAGCTTTGTTTGCGCGGCGCCACGCGATATTTTGCCCCGCTTATCCGGCTCAAAAACGCAATTCTGTCTCCCGGCTGTAAAGAAATGACCATGTCGAATTTTTCCTTCCTGATCTTTATCCAGAATGACATTTCTTCTGAAATTCTTTCAAATATTTTTTTCTTTCTAATTCCAAAATCAAAACTTATTATTTGATCTATGTCCGGGTTATACTTGAGAACATTCTCATATTCTTTTCTTACAAGCACAACTATTTTTGCTGTGGGATATTTCTTGCGCAGAGCTTTCAATCCGGGTGAAGAAATAATTAAATCACCAAGAAATTTTGTAGCAACAACTAAAATCTTATTTACCGATACGGGATCAATTGCCATTATTTTGTATCATTAAATTGGGAACGCAAAATATATAATTTGCGGAAGAAGTATTGAAGAAAAAAGGTTAATGTTGAAGAAGGAGTAAGTAGAAAGAAGTAAGGCGGGCTAAAAATGGTCAGTGACAGCAATGAGAATATTTTGCGGAACTACAACTACTCCACTTTCCCACAAATCCGTTAGCTTACGGACTCAGGGCAGGTTGTGTCATTGTGGCGGGTAGTTCTTTGCTACTAAGACTCAAAGACACTACTATAACCATACTACCTGCCTACCCTTCGATAAACTCAGGGTAAACTCTCAACATTTCGGCATGCAAGCCATGCCCAACAATCCGTCAGCTGACGGAGGCAGGACAAGCTGTAACAGTTATAAAATAACCTAAAATTAATTTTTAGATAATTTTAAAATGTATTTGGTTAATAATATTAATTAGTTTATATTTATGTGTACTTAAAATTATCTAAAGGCTGAAAATGGACGAACAAATAACACCCGAAGAAAGTCTGTTGTTAATTTCGAAGACAATAGAAGAGACAAAAGAAAGATTTAAAGAAAATGGTCACATAATTATTTTGTGGGGAGCAATAACGTTCACCGTATTTTTAAGTCAGTATGTTCTTGTATTTTTGGGATTATACAAGATATTTGACATAATGTGGACTTGTATTTTATTCCCACTTGGGGGGATCTATACATTTATTTATGTTAGGAGAAAAATAGAAAAGAAGAATATACCCATGACTATCATTGGAAGGACAATAGGAACAATGGGATGGGTGTTTGGTGTGAATCTTATGATATTAGGTTCTGTTTTTGGGCATCAACTTGATAAAGTCATGGCCCCAATAGTTTTAATTCTTTTTGCTTTGTTTATAATTATGACTGGAATATCCCTGAAATTTAAACCTCTTACAATTGGCGGTATCTTACTGAATTTAATTGGATTTGGTACTTTCTTAATTAATACGGATTATTATGGGCTTAGCATGATGATAGGATCGGTGGTAGGATTAATAATTCCCGGTATATTACTAAATAAATCTAGAAAAGAAAATGTATAACGATTTAGATCCCATATTACACTCGCAGCTTCGTTTGTCAATAGTCTCTATTTTGATGACTGTAGATGAAGCCAATTTTACTTTTATACAAGAAACTACTAAAGCTGCTGCCGGCAATATAAGTATACAGATAAAAAATTTACAGGACGCAGGTTATGTCAAAGTTGAAAAAACTTTCAAGAATAATTATCCGAATACTACTGTATCAATAACAAGTAAAGGGATAAAAGCATTTGAGGATTATGTTAAAAATCTTAAGAAATATATAAATCCCAAAAAATAATTTTTTTTGTCAATTTAGTTAATAAATTTAACTACTTAATAGGATTAAATATGAAAGCAACAATTTGTATCTTGATGATTTCCCTCTTGATGGGAATTAGTTCCGCTCAAAACAGCCCGCAAAAGTCTAATGAGCAGATTATGAAAAATGCATTCAACAAAGACAGCATTTCGGTATTAGACTTCTACAGTAAGTATAGTTCATACACAGATCCGGGTGAATATGCATATTTGTATAAAAACCTTCCTGATTCTTTACCGCAGCTTTGCATTTTAATAAAATCCCAGTTTATTCATCCCGTTGCAGAATTGCCAATGTATCGTGACCAAATACCTAAAGAGAGATGGAATGAGACAGAAAAGTATACAACAGTTAAATCGATTTTAAAGGGTCTGGTAACTTATGACTCCAGGGGATTTGTAAAAGACCGGAAACCGCAAGACCGGTTAGTTTTGGGTTGCAGGGAATATGCAATTTTACTTGCATCAATACTAAAATATCGGGGAATTCCAGCCAGGGTTCGATATGGATTCGCCCCGTATTTAATTCCTGGTTATTATTCTAACCATGTCATCTGTGAAGTACTGAATAAAAATGATAAGCGTTGGATGCTTGTGGATGTTGGCGCTAACCTGATTGATTTTAGCAGAGAAAAGTTTGCCTTTGGCTATGATTCCTGGTTAAAAATGCAAAAAAAAGAAATTGATCCTAGCCTTTATGGTGTACCCGGTGAATATAGCAAAAATAACGGATTGGTTCCGATAGCAACTATGGTTTGTTTAGATTTGGCATCGTTATTAGGAAACGAATATACTATATATCAATACGCACCAATATCGGATTATGCTTCTCAAAACAACAATCAATTGCAAGCGGACCAAATAGAAATCTTAAACAGAATCAGCGAATTAATGAAATCGCTCAATGCTGATAATCTTTCGAAATTACAAGAAATTTATAACAATACACCTCAAATTCAAATTACAAAGACATTTATATTCGATCTCAATAAATTAGCTGTCTCATTAAATAAACCGGATACTGAAAAACTATCTTCAACAAAAAAACCGGTAATTGAATTTGTTGATATCCCGGGAGGAACCTTTTTAATGGGAAGCCCGGTTACCGAGAAGGGAAGAAAAGATGAAGAGATACAACACCAAGTTACACTGAGCGCTTTTAAAATGAGTAAATATGCTATCACCTTTGAGCAATACGATTTATTTTGTGAGGCAACAGGCAGAAAAAAGCCGTGGGGATTTAAACGTGGAAAAATGCCGGTATCACAAATAACATGGTACGATGCCCAGGCATTTGCTGAGTGGATGGGTTGCAGGCTGCCAACAGAAGCTGAACGGGAATATGCAGCGCGAGCAAATACCGCCACTCCTTTTTACACCGGTGATAGCCTTACTTTAGATCAGGCTTTTTTTAATAACAAATCAGGAATGGAAGCTAAGCCCGTTGGAAGTTTTCCTCCCAACGCTTTTGGTTTGTACGATATGCACGGCAATATGGGCGAATTGTGCAGTGATTGGTATGGCGAATACAATTTAAAAGATACATCAAATCCTAAGGGGCCGGAAACCGGCGGAGAAAAAGTTCTACGTGGTGGTGGGTGGTGGGTATCTGTGCAGGAATGCCGGTCAGCCAGCCGTGTTGGTGTTCCTCCGGGAAACAGGGGTGCTGGAATTAGTTTTAGAATTGTAAAAGATCTTTGATAGTAACTGAAAAAATTATGATGATTACAAAAAAGCTTTTAATAGACTAATTAGAGATTTGAAGTTGAGTTAATAGTGCTCACTGACCCCATCCCTTTTTATATTGCGTAAGAAGGCATAACCTTCGAGGTCGCAAAGAAGTGACCTCGAAGGCTATCGAAGATTGATCAACCTGACTTCACCCCCGCAAATCCGTTAGTAAACGAACGCGGGACAAGCCCTGCCCTTCTCCTAATTTAGGAGAGGGAGATTGAACATTGGGTTAGGTGGTTTATTCCTGCAATAATATTTAATATATTAATAACAACTTAAACCTCCCTATTAAACAATATGAAAAAAATAACAAAAGAAGAATTGCAGAAAATTTCTGAATTACATAAAGTATAGCTCGATTCTAATAAAAAAAATGGAAAACGATGAAAGCATTTATAATATTTATCCTATTACTCACTGCTGAATCTATTTGTTACCCACAGGACTTTGCTTTCAATGATAAATTCATTGATTCGACGATAAATACTTTTAGACAAAAATGGAATATTCCGGGTATTTCAGTTGCTATCGCAAAAGATGGAAGATTAATTTATGCCAAAGGATTTGGATATGCCGACACATCTAAAAAGGAACTTGTTACAACAAATAGTTTATTCAGAATAGCTAGTTGTTCTAAAACAATTACTGCATTGGGAATTATGAAACTTATTGAAAATAATAAATTACATCTGGATGATATAGTATTTGGTGAAAAAGGAATATTGGATGATACTCTTTACAAAAACATTTTCGATAAAAGAGTTTATGACATAACAGTTAGAAATCTTTTAAACCAGACAATAGGTTGGCCTCAACTGGATATCATTGGGGGAAACGACGCTTCATATGCTTTACACACACCTATTCCTTCAGAGGCATCGGACAATATAAAGTACTTATTGCAGAAAGAACTTGAATTTCCTCTTTCAACCGGATTTAGGTATAGCGATTTTAATTATTTGATTCTGGGAGAAATAATTAGCAAAGTTTCAAAAATGGATCATGAGGAATATATATTATCAGAGATTCTGCATCCAATTGGCATTAATACAACTATTCCCGGAAGATCAAAATTAGAGGAAAGATTGCCTAACGAGGTAATTTATTATGATTATAATAGCGAACTATCGCCTTCTGTTTTTGATACTTCGAAAATGGTTCCTATGTCTTATAGTTATTATATGAAGCCAATGATTTCAAGCGGCGGATGGATATCAAGACCGATCGATATGGTAAAAATTATATTATCAATTGACGGCTTAAATAATCCTCCCAATATTCTTAAAAAAGAGACTATTGACTTAATGACAACAGTGCCTGCTAATATAAAAACTCATTATGGTATGGGAATGTATGTTACAAATAACAACTGGTTTCATGAAGGAGAGGAAACCTGGGGAACGTCTGCGTTATGGTTTAAGACTGCAAAAAATGTTTGTTTTGCCATAGCATGCAATACTCTGCCTACGATAAATGGAACTGAAGAAGAAAAGTACGAAGTTATGAAAAAATATGCTCGTGAGTTAGTCGGACTTTTTCCTAAATCATTTGAAAAGATAACATCCTGGCCAAACATTAATTTATACGATAACTATAAGTGAACTAAATATAAACTTGCAATTTCGAATGCATTCTATCAAACCGCTTAACACGTACAGCCACGCCATAGTGTGGTAAACTGTATTTTCTCGCAATGCGAGATCCTGAAAAGCTTTTGATAGACTAATTAGAGATTTAAAGTTGGGTTGACGCACTACCCCTGATCTCACCACTTTTTATATTGAAAGCATAACCTTCGAGGTCGCAAAGAAGTGACCTCGAAGGTTATCACCTTTCAAATTACTTTTAATGGGTTAATTAAAGATTTGAAGTTGGGGTAACGCACCACCCCGACCTCACCCTTCGATCCGTTATCCGTCAGCTGACGGAAACGAACGCGGGACAAGCCCTGCCCTTCTCCTAATTTAGGAGAGGTGTGCCGAAGGCTGGGTTAGGTTATAAAAAAATTACCAGGGTAGGCAAGCTTGCCCGGCTTTGAGGGGAATCACTATTTGACTGGTATAAATTTTTGATTTAAGTTGCAATTAGAACAAAGATAAATCTTCAATGGGTGATCAAATCCAAAATATTATTTCCTTCCAGTTCTCACTAATTATCAATAGGAAAATTAAATGGAAGATAAATTATTTATTGCAATTATTGCGGCTAGTTCTTCAATTTTTGGAGCTGTAGTATCATCTATAGTCTCATTTTTTATTTCACGTCAGTCGACATTACTAAGAAAAAATGAAAAAGTTGCAGAATATCTGACCGATAAGCTTAAAAAACTTGAATCACTAAATAATGATATTATAGAATTAAACCTAACCAGAATAAATTCTAAAAAGCATAGCGAATATTTTGATACTCTAGCAATAACTTGTAATTCGCTTTTTGAATTATCTTCGAAAATATTACTCAAAATAGATTATTATCTTGAAATTGAAGTATATAATGATTTACATACTAAAATGGATAATATCAATATTAATTTAGCAATAAATAAAGCTGTATGGCTTGGATTAATAGAAGGAAAAAAAGCTGAAATTTTCGGCCAACAAGTATATGAAAATATTTCTCAAAATATTTTGTCTTTTGGTAAAGAAATAAAATCTATAATAAATATTATGTTAAGAGAATCTACTGAGAGACTTGAATTCATATATGGTTTAAAAAAATAGATTACACATAACCGTTTTAATAAGGATATAGTCAATAGATAATAAAACATAAATGAAACAACAAAAAAGTTTTTCATAGAACGGCGGCTTAATAACATCAACGTTATTTAAAACAAATAAAAAATGAGAATAAGCCAAAAGTATAATCTACAGAAAACACAATATGAACTTGATTTTGTGGATATTGATCCTTTGACTGATATTCCACTTTTTCTTGATCCATATTTTCTTGCTCATCGTAATGATTCTTTTTCTATTAATTCTAGTAGAACAATCCGAAGCTTTTTTGAAGAATTTATTCGTCTTGTTAGGTCAAGAAAAAGAAATGAAGCAAAAGAACTTTTTGATCATTTGAATGAACCGAATGAAACTTGTTTGGGATTATCACGTGGTAATCCACAAGGTCGTGGTATCGGTCATATTCAAGCCGAGCAAATATTTGACAGTATTTTAGAAAGTAAAGCAATAAAAACCGGAATAGTTGAACATTTAGAAGATGTGAGAGTATTTGTTGTAAATATTGATAAGGATAAAACATCAGATATGGCCACAAATATTATTCGTCTTCATCTAATTGAATATACTCAACAACAATGTAGATTATGGAATATTCCAATTCAGAGTGGTGTGCCTTCTGGTTTTGTCTGGCGACGGGATAAGAGAATCTGGGATAATTATTTAACAGAGATGTTGATCGTTGATAACAAAAGAATATTGTTATTACCAAAAGGCGTTGTTTCATATTCTCAAAGTCACACACCTCAAAAATATTATCAACACTTTGTTCTTAATTTCCTACAACAAGAACATCTTCGATTAAATACGTTACTTGTCCAAACACATAAATACAAAGATGGTAGTGAGAAGAAATTTGTAACAAAGAAAAGTTTGAAAGAAAAAGAAGCTCCTTTTTCTAAAGAGTTCCTGACAGATTTTACAAATCATCATCCCGAAGTATTTGCTGATTTTAAAACTCAAATTCAAAAAACTGATAAATCAGTAAACAATTATGAATTGTGTGATACTGATTTAGATGAACTGATCGATTTTTTAATAAACAAACTAAAATCAATAAAACCTGGTAACGAAGAAGCATCTTTATACCATAAAACTGTAGTTGGTATTTTGGAATTATTATTCTTCCCAAAATTACTTTGCCCACAAGTTGAAAAAGAAATTCATGAAGGTAGAAAAAGAATTGATATTACTTTTGATAATGCGGCTGAGGATGGATTCTTTAGTAGATTACACAAAAGTTATAATATTCCTTCCACTTTCATTTTAGTTGAATGTAAAAATTATTCGAGAGATTTAGCCAATCCTGAATTAGATCAAATTTCTGGACGTTTTTCTCCCAATCGTGGAAAGTTTGGTCTTGTTGTCTGTCGTGAAATTGAAGACATAGATTTATTTTTAAAAAGATGTACAGATACATTTAAAGATGACCGAGGTGCTATAATACCAGTTGTTGATGAAGATCTTATTAGTTTGTTAAGTCAACTTAGTATTTCATCATTTGCAAAAATTGAAGAATTCCTCTCAAATCGTTTTAGAACTGTAGCATTAAAATAGTGTTTTGTATAATATACAATTTAACACAGACAGCACCAAAACAAGTTCGGGGTAATTAGTTTTTTCCCGCAATGCGGGATCCCTAAAAGCTTTTAACAGATTAATAAGAGATTTGAAGTTGGGTTAATTTTCACAAACCAACAAAAAATGATTCTTGACAGCAATGAAATAATTGAAGTTAGTATTTAATCAGTAAATAAATATGTAAAGATTATGAAATCAATCATCGACTACATCAGAAGAAAATGCCTCTTTTTGTTAATTGTTATCATTAGTATTGCTCTGAATATTTGGATATCTATTTTTGAATTTTTTGAGGTGAGTTTATGAGCAAAAAGATAAAACAACCAATAACAAATAAAGATTTTGAATTATTGAAAAAATATGCTTATGAAAAAAACACTGATGAATTTTGCAAATTGGTAAATTATTTTAGAAATGGAATCCCACAAGAAGAGGCACATAATTGTTATGAAACCCTTATTGAGATAGTAAAAGATGTTTATTTTGATTCAGAACGAGAATATTTAATTAAAGAATATTGTCTAAGATATGTAGATACGCTGGATGCAAATATTTTTTATTATATGGTAACTCAAAAAGTTAAGAAAGAGATTATTCCTTGGCTTCTCAAAAAAACAGTTGGGAAAAGTGAACAGAATATTTTTAGTGAATGGGAAGGCGCCTTACTTGAACACCTTGGTATCATTAAACATGGTATTTTGTTTGGAGGGGAAGAGGAATTTTACCTTTCACTACATGATTTTGAAGGAGCTTTTGAATATTACTTTTTATTTGCAGATTTATTTATGAACTCAGAATGGAAGCTTTCACCAAATAGACTTTACACAAAAGAGATGTTTGAATATACAAGTAAATTAAAACTTGATGGCATTAAAGATTATGTTGCCTGTAGAAAGACATTAGAGAAATTTGGACTTGATCCGTTAAAGGAAGAATCTTATTCTAAGCAATACCGTTTTTATATCAAAATGCGAATGTAGTCAGCTAGATTATTGGAAAAGAATAAATAAAAAGAAGTGGTTCTTTTTTTTAAGAGTTAAAATTTATATTACTCTTAATATTTGGATTTGGGTATTTAAGGTGAGTTTATGGAAAAGAAAGAAGAAACTAGAAATAATGCAGCCCCCAAAGATCAGCAGTTGTTATCTGAAAAGGTTAGAAGGTTCGACGAACTGAGAAAAGCGATACAATTAAATGATAAAAATTGTATTGTAAACATTAGTCAAGAACTTATTGATAAATATTATGTGGGGGGAGAAAATGATGAATTATCAAAAATTCTCATTGATTTGATTTTAGAAGGAAAAAGTAAATTAATTCTAAAATTGAAATATACTTATTCAGAAAACAGCTCGATACCAATGATTCAAGAATTATTTGTTGATTATACTCTAAAGAAGATGGTCGATTTTATTGATTATTTTGCTGATAGAAAAAATCTCAATGAAAAAGAGAAGAAAGAATTCTATGATTCAATTATTGATTCAGTAGTTGAAAGCAGTTATGGAATTATAAAAGGTGTTACATTGGATCATAATGCGTATAAAGCTTTTGAACTTGATAAACTCTTTTTTGAACAGTTTACTGATATGATATTTGATATCGCATATAGAACACTGAATTCCAAACCTGATTATAGATCAAACATAAAATATACTAGTGATATGTATAAATATACTGACTCACTTTTATTAGCTGGTAAAAAAAAATATGTTGCTTGTGGCGAAACACTAATCAAATTCGGATTTAGTCCAGTATATGAGGATTCCTATAGGAAATGTTATTCAAATAATCTTAAAAAGAGGAAGTAACTTTCCATTTTTAGGGAAATAACCTTCCTTCATATTTCTTCATTTATTTAGTTTTTTTGCATCAGATATATTTAAATTAATCTGAGGCAAAAAATGAAACAAGATTCCATCCTTGAAAGGCTCACAAACCTTGAACAATTATTTCAGCAAGATGAAAAGCCATTAACATTTCGAGAGGCTTGTAAATATCTTAATATTTCAGAATCTCATCTTTACAAGCTCACTTACAAGAGCCTAATTACTCACGTCAAACCAAATGGTAAAAACTCTATTCACAAGTCAACAAGGAGAACTATTTCAAAAGAATTTCTTAGGAAAATCGGGATTCCACAGAATATTGTTGATTATTATTCCTGTTTTATAAGTTATTCTAGCAAAGATGAAAAATTTGCGAAAAGACTTTTTACAGATTTACAGCAAAAGAATATAAGGTGCTTTTATGCTCCAGAGAGTTTAAAGATTGGTGATAAGATAAGACCAAGGATTCACGAGAGTATAAAGCTGTATGATAAATTATTATTAGTGTTATCAAAGGATTCAATAGAATCAAATTGGGTAGGGGATGAAGTGGAATCTGCATTGTCAAAAGAAAAAGGGAATAAACCCAAAATGTTATTTCCAATTAGAATTGATAATAATATTATGGAATCAAATATTGGCTGGGCAGAAACTATTAAAAACACAAGGCATATTGGTGATTTCAGTAATTGGAAAAATTATGATGACTACCAAAAAGCTTTTGACAGATTAATAAGAGATTTGAAGTTGGGGTAATTTTCACAAACCTCAGGAAATGATTTTTGACAGCAATGGATACAATAATGAGAAACAGAAAAGAACTTCTTGAATTTTTATCCGAAATCAAAAATTACTATCTAGGCTATAATAAGGATTTGGAAAACGATTTTAAGTGGAAACTGCCAACTTTATTAGAAGATTTACGTGACGGCAATATTGAAAAAGACGCAGTCTACACTGCAATTCACATATTTGGTGAAGCACGTTATAAGGAAGCAGAAATAGAAATTGTGAAATATCTGGATAACGAAGATTCCGAACTGCGTAAAATTGCTCTTAATGTACTTGGAGTTCACTGGAATTCAAAAGAATATTTGCAAATTTATGAATCTGTATTATTGGACAAAAAAGAAGACGAAGATAATAGATCTATGGCTGCAAGTTGTATTAGTTCTATCTTTATAGGAACAAAGAATAAAAAATATTTAAACCTTTTGATTTCACTTTTTATGGATAAGAATGAAAGTTGGTATATAAAAGATAGTGCATATTTTTCAATTATCTGTATTTGGGGTATCCCGCCACAAAATTGGCCTAGTTTTGCTAAAAAGCTTGATTATAAAAAAGATATCGACTGGAATTTAATTGAAGAAATTGAGAAATATGTTTCTGTAAAAAAATTATTAGTATAGTTATAATAATAAGAATAATAATTTCTTTGCAGTCAGGATTCATTTCTTAAATGCTTTTTATTTTGACCTCACCCGCGCAAAAAACGCGGGACAAGCCCTGGCCCTCTCCTTAGTAAGGAGAGGGCGATCGAAGATCGGGTGAGGTTAAAAATTTATAACGTAAAATACATCTTATATTCAAATGGGTGGGGCATTGTGCCGATTGAATGAATTTCTTCTCTTTTTATTTTAATCCATTGTTCAAGTAATTCATCGGTAAATATATTACCGCGTTTTAGGAAGTCACTATCAACTTTTAGCTCATCAATTGCTTCTTCAAGATCGCGCGGCAGCATTTTATATTTGTGCCTGTCGTCATCTTCAAATTTTTTGTCGCAAGGTCCAAAGCCTTCTTTAACAGGATCAATTTTATTTACTACTCCGTCAATTCCCGCTAGAAGCAGCGCTGTAAGACAAAGATAAGGATTCATTGTAGCATCAGGTGGTCTGTATTCAAACCGTGTCTCTTCGGGATTGGTAACATACTTTGGAATTCTAATTGCCGACGCCCTGTTACCCTGTCCAAATGTTAAAACTACCGGGGCTTCAAAGCCCGGCACTAAACGTTTATAAGAATTTGTGCTTGGACTTGTTAACGCAGAAAGAGCCGGGGCATGTTTTAACATACCGCCTATAAAATAATTACCAAGCTCGCTCATGTTTCCATATGCACCTTTTTTATAAAAAACATTTTTTCCATTCTTAGTAAGAAAAAGGTGCAAATGCAATCCATTACCCGGCTGCTGGTACATTGGTTTTGGCATAAATGTAATTGATAAATTTTTCTGCCGCGCAAAATTGAACAGGACGTATTTTGCAGTAATAATATTATCCGCAGTTGTTAGCAGATCATTAAAATAAGTTTCAATTTCCTGCTGACCGCGCTCGCCCGCTTCATGATGATGGTATTTAACTTTGATTCCAAATTTTTGCAAAAGTTTGCTAGCTTCATCTCTAAAATCATCATAAAGGTCAAACGGGTTTATTGCATGATAGGCGCGTTTGTAAAATTCTTCCGCATGTTCAACTGTATAATATGAAGTTGCGGTGCGGGTATCGTATTCAACTTTTGAGAATATGTAAAACTCAAATTCGGGTCCCCACCAGCTTTTATCCGCACCGGTAATTTTTTTAAGTAAAGCCTCTGCCTGGCGTGCAAGAAATCTTCCATCCTGAGAAAATCTTGTTCTTTTTCCGTCCGTAAGAATAATGTTCGAATAAAAACTTAAAGTCGGCGCATCACGGAAAAGATCAATTACAGCAGTATCCAAATCCGGAATTAATATCATGTCGCTGTTTTCAACCTTACGGAAGCCGAAGTTGGAGCCGTCAAATCCTACTCCTTCACCTGTCAGTTTTGAAATGATATTATCATAAACCGGCAGCGAGATATGATGAAGCCTTCCTGAAAGGTCGATACATTTCAAATCAATCACTTCAATTTTATTTTTTTTAATAATGCTGTTGATTGATTTAATATTTTGCTCAGACATTTTTTCCTCTAAAATATTTTCAAGAGTGCAAAGACAAAAAAGCGCCTACTATGAGGCGCCTTTTGTCAGATGACTTTCATCTTTATTTTTCCGAATAATTTATTGCAGCAATACCGGGGAAGATTGCGGTGGTATCTAATTCTTCTTCAATCCTGATCAATTGATTGTACTTTGCAATCCTGTCTGTTCTGCTGGCAGAACCGGATTTAATTTGACCAACATTGGTAGCAACTGCAATATCTGCAATAGTAGTATCTTCAGTTTCACCTGAACGGTGGCTTATAACGGCAGTATAACTTGCGCGTTTTGCCATTTCAATTGCATCAAGTGTCTCTGTCAATGTTCCGATCTGGTTTACTTTAATTAGTATTGAATTTGCCACACCCTTTTCAATTCCTTTTGCCAAATAATCTGTATTAGTAACAAAGAGATCATCGCCAACAAGCTGGATCTTATTTCCAACTTTATCAGTCAATAATTTCCAGCCGTCCCAGTCAAATTCTGCCATACCGTCTTCCAATGAAATAATTGGATATTGTTTAATCCAGTTAACCCAATAATCAACCATCTTTTCAGGAGCCATATAAGATTTATCCGACTTAAAGAAATAATACGCTTTTTTTTCTTTATCCCACATTTCACTAGCCGCCGGGTCAAGAGCAATAAAAATATCCTTGCCTGCTTTGTAGCCTGTTTTTTCAATTGCTTCAAGAATAACAGTAATTGCTTCTTCATTAGATTTTAAATTTGGAGCAAATCCACCTTCGTCACCAACAGCAGTGTTGTAACCTTTCTTTTTCAAAACAGATTTAAGAGCATGAAATGTTTCTGCGCCCATTCTTAAAGCTTCTGCAAAAGTTGGAGCGCCGACAGGCATAGCCATGAATTCCTGAAAATCAACATTGTTATCCGCATGTTTGCCGCCATTTAAAATATTCATCATAGGAACCGGCAAAGTTCTGGCATTAACCCCGCCAATGTAACGGTACAAAGGAATTTCCAAAGCTTCGGCAGAAGCTTTTGCACAAGCTAAAGAAACGCCTAAAATAGCATTTGCGCCCAATGCTGATTTATTTGGTGTACCGTCAAGCTCAATAAGAAAATTGTCAATTCCAGCCTGGTCAGTAGCGTCAAAGTCGATCAGTTCATCGGCAATTTTGTTATTAACGTTTTCAACAGCCTTAAGAGTACCCAAGCCATTATAACGGGATTTGTCACCATCACGCAACTCACAAGCTTCATTTTCACCTGTAGAAGCACCGCTGGGAACAGCAGCACGTCCAACTACACCGCATTCTAAAGTCACCTCAACTTCAATTGTAGGATTACCGCGCGAATCAAGGATTTCTCTTCCCCAAACATCAACTATTGTAGTCACTTTTATTCTCCTAAAGTATAATGAATAATTTAATATAGAAATTATCAAAAATGACAGGCAAATTCAATTTAGTGAATCAAAAGAAAATATAATAACTAATAGTTTTGAATAAAATAATGATTTTTTATATTTAGTAATTGGATTTCAAATTTTGATAAAAAACCAGGCTGAACTTCCTCTATATTAACGGGAGATGAAGTCGAATTTAACCGCCCCGGTAGCTCAGAAGGATAGAGCAGCAGTTTCCTAAACTGTTGGTCGGAGGTTCGATTCCTCTCCGGGGTACTTTGAAATGCACGAAAGTGTAAAAATAAAGTATCTTGCAAAGCGATTTTTGATGAAAATTATCAGAAATTTATGTTTATTGAATTCATCAATTGCAAAATTTGATTTTCTTTTATGATAATAAAGAAGAGGGCTTTATGAGTAAAATGTTATCAACAATAGTTTTTGCATTTGTTGACGTAGTTTGCTTTTTACAAGGAAGTATAATTAGCGCTTATGCGTTACTACATATAACCTACAAAGTAGAAATTGCCCGCGGGGAAGGATTAACACAATTAGAAATGCAAAATGTTCCCGTAGCCATCGGCGGATATTATTATTACACAGATCAATACATCAAAGTAGCAATAATAGGGCTGGCATTAATAATTACCGGTTTCCTAATGAGAAGCTGGCGTAAAAGTTTTAACGGCTAAATCAAGAGGAGTTAAAAAATTCAGTAAATAGTTTTTTGTTATAAAAAAAAATTCAACAAATTAAAGTGAGGTAAACTAATGAAGCAAAAATCACTATTAATTAACTTATTCTATATTCTCCTTTTTATCGCACTCAGTGCAGCAACAACATCAGCCCAAACATCTTTTAATACTTTTAAGGATTTTGGTTATAAGGGAGGTATTCAGTTCAATGAGGTGATGGCAACCACTGAATTTGAAGATGATAATGGATTGGCTCTATCGTCATTTTTGTTTAGAGGTTTTTTTAGATTTGAATTAAATAACAATTTCCAGGCTGAAATAAATGCTGGTTTTGGGAGACTCTCCGGTGACGGCGGTTCGTATTACAAACCTAGTTCCCGGTATACAACTACAATAATTCCCGTTGAAGCAAGATTACTCTATACTCCATTCGACATCGACGGATGGAATCCTTATTTCTTTGCGGGATTTGGTTTACTAAATTATAATGTTACTACAAAACCTGTTAGTGTTTCCCCAAGTCCGGTTAATGGCAGTGGCACTACAGGAGTAATACCTTTTGGAATCGGCACTGAAATTAGAGTATCCGATGAAGTTGCCGTTGATTTAAGTCTCGGTTACAGTTATTCTCTTTCAGATGATATAAACAATTATAAAATACCAAATACAACTAATGACGGTTATATACATTTTGGTATTGGCATTTCCTTTTCTAAAGAAAGCTTAAATAGTGATAAAGACAAAGACGGATTAACCCTGAGAGATGAATTAGCGCTTGGTACAGATCCAAATAATCCTGATACTGATGCTGACGGCATAAATGATGGAGATGAAGTTCATAAGTATCATACAAATCCTTTGAAAGCTGATACTGATGGAGACGGCTTAAGTGATTATGATGAAATTTTTAAATACCATACAGACCCATTGAAAGCCGATACAGATGGTGACGGCTTAACCGATGGCGATGAAATTTTAAAATTCAAAACTGATCCATTAAAAGCTGATACAGATGGTGACGGTTTAAATGACGGTGATGAAATCATGAAATACAAAACCGATCCGTTGAAAGCTGATACAGATGGCGACGGCTTAACCGATGGTGAAGAAGTATTGAAATATCATACAGATCCATTGAAAGCCGACACTGACGGCGGCACTGTTCCTGATGGAGTTGAAGTAAAGCGCGGAACAAATCCTCTTGATCCATCAGATGATATACCAATTACTGAAGTAGAAGTAACAAAGACATTTGATAACGTTTATTTTGGATTCAATCATTCAAATTTGACAAAATTATCGAAGAAGGATTTGGACAGTGTATACGCTGTATTAACAGCCCATGCAGACGCTAAAATAAGTCTTGCTGGTCATACAGATTGGATTGGCAGCGATAAATACAATCAAAAACTTTCTGAAAAGAGAGCTGATGTTGTTACCAAATCTTTGGTTAAGAAAGGTATAAATGAAGCTCAAATTAAAGCAGAAGGATTTGGAAAGAGAAACCCTGTTGAATCCAACAAAACAGCAAAAGGCAGAGCAAAAAATAGAAGAACAGAAATTAGCGCTAAATGGATGGAAAAGGTAAAGAAATAAACTAGTGAACTTAATTGAAAAGGGTCCCGATTTACGGGGCCCTTTTTTTATTTCAATAAATTCATCTTGCCTGTTATTTGACGACCGCTCACTTTTAGATTATAAAAATAAATTCCGCTTGCCACAACATTATTAGAATTATTAGTTCCGTCCCACTTTGTTAAATAATTACCGGCAGGAAGCTCCTTAGAAATTAACTTTTTAACAATTTCACCATTTATGTTATAGATCAATAATTCTGTAAAAGAATTACTTAACGAAACAGGAATATTAAAACATATAAGTGTCTGCATGTTAAAAGGATTTGGATAATTCTGAACTGAAATTTTTTCAGCAGGAATTAGTTGTGTATCTGCTTTTTTCTCATTTATGCTTGTAATTAACACTGATCCATTGCCGCGTGTTTCACCATTGTTATTTGCTAAATAAACATTAACCCAGTCCGGACGAAAAGATTTATTTAGATAAGTATTGGTCCAGTCATCATCAGTCAATCTTAGAAAATTAGTTGTTGTGTATTCATAATAAGATGAAACTGGTCCGGCAAAGGCAACATTACCAACATTCGGAATTTCGGCAACAACAACACATAAATTTGCTGATCCTGTTCCTGCATGTTTAACCCATCCAACCAAATTACCACCTTCGTCTGAAGGCGATGTATGATAATCTGCAACAATATAATTTTGAACATACGAAGCTATTGAAGAATAATATATTAGATCTGTTATGTACCATCCGGTCCATCTAATACCGCACACAGGAATTGAGTAAAGAATGTTTTTGAGAAATCTTTTTTCATTTTCCAATAAATCAACTTTATTTAATTCTTTTACGGCAATAGATTCAAGAGAATCCATAATAGTGGCAAATCCATTTAGAAAATTTATTTCTATCGTTAAATTGATAGAAAGAGAGTTGAACTTATCAGCAGTTTTTAGGACCAAGTTTTTCATTGAGCTGTAAAATTGCGGAATAGGTTCAACATATGCATAAGGATAAGAGCATTGAGGTCCTCCTGTATATGATTGCTTAGCATAAAGGAGATTATCATGCCGCAGTTCAGCCCATGAAGCAAGCTGCGTATTCATTTTTTGCTGCCACCATGCCGCCGTTTGCATATACTGCGGTAAATTAGTTCTTAAAGCCGGCGGATTAAGAGTACGCAAAGAACACAGCCAAAGATTATAAATTGAGCTATCCCAAAAATCCTGTGGATAGGAATCAATTAAATACCTTAAAGCAGTCAAATTGGAAGCATATTTATAATTCTCAATTTCAGGTCTCTGAATTTGAGCAGCAGCAGAATTTCCCAATGCAAATAAAACATCAAGAGTGGACGGCAGCATTCTTTTTATTTTAACATTATTAAATTTTATTCTGTCATATACAACATTGCCTGTTACATAGGAATCAACAACAAAGCGCTGCCCAAATATTAAAAATGCAGAAGCCGGCATAATTTGTTCAGGATCCATTGGATTGCTTTCCAGCAGCTGCGAAAGTATTTTTTGCCCCGCAAATGGTTTAACAGCAAGAGTGTCTTTAAATTTATTTACAACTAAAGTATCAATAAGATTATTCGCTGAGTTAATTCCCACGACATTTTTAACCAGGTTAAATTGAGGCAAAGTTACATTATCCTGCTCGCCAACAAACGACGCAATAGTTTTTTCTATTTCGTCATATAAGCTAGATTGAGCTGAAATATTAACGAGTTCGGAGATCAAATAGGAATCAATTATTTGTCTTTGTATATCTGCTTTGCTTGGTTTATCCTGATCTGCCGAGGAAGGCCCTATAAGATATAATTCCATTCTGCCAAGCCATATCATAGCTTTAAAGTATTTAGCAAGCTGCGGATAATTTGAATCAGTATAGTGCCCCCTTGGAGTGAATTGACTGTAATCGACTTTTCTTGAATTTGTACTAAAAACTGGTTCCTCAACAAAACTTAATCCCTGGATATTATCTAAATAATGATTGATTACTGAATTATTATCAGGATAATAAGGCAGAGCTGAAGAGTTTAAAAGTTTTATTGGCACAGTAAGATAAACATCAACATCTTTCAGCATGGCAGCTAATTCGGGATATTGGGAATATTTACTCTCAAGGTCAGGCAATTTTGAATGTAATAAATTTAAAAACTCTTCGATCTTTGGAATAAGATAGGTTATTTCGATCCCTTTTAAAATCAAATCATAAGACCGGTGGAATGCATTAAGGATTGCGTCAGTTGAAATAAAAAGCGGAAGATCATTATTCCAAACTCTCTTGTACATACTTAAAAAATCGGTATCAGAAATTCTCTCAGTAACAAAAAATCCATTTTGGCTAAGTAATCCATTTTCATAACCGGTCAGTTTAAATTTCAGATTGACAGAATCAAGATATAAAATGTTGGAAGGGAAATTTTTAACATTGGGGGCAAATTTTCCTGCATCATATTGTGAAAGCAAGTCCTGGGCAGAAATGTTTTCGTGAGCTTTTAAATAATTACTGTACTCGCTAAGGCTGAAGTTAGTTGACTGGGCAAAAGAAGAAGTAAAAGAAATGAGCAATACGAATAAACCGGCAACATTTTTTTTCATACATACCCCGCTGATTTTATACTAAATAATTTATATAAAAAAAGAGAAAGAATAAATGGATTAATTTATGGGTTAATTACGATCCAATTTCATTTTTCATAATCTCAAAAGTTTCTTCCAGTTACCGGGGAATAAATCCAATTTAATAAAAGTATCTAAGAAGGATCATGATAGCATATACGTTATCTTAACAGCACATGTAAATGCTATATGGATGGAAAAGGTAAATAAAGAAAATAGTGAACTTAACAGAAAAGGGCCCCGCAAGCGGGACCCTTTTTTTACTTCAGTAAATTCATCTTACCCGTTATTTGACGGCCGCTCACTTTTAGATTATAAAAATAAATTCCACTTGCAACAACATTATTCGAATTATTAGTTCCATCCCACTTTGTTAAATAATTACCGGCAGGAAGCTCCTTAGAAATTAACTTTTTAACAATTTCACCATTTATGTTATAGATCAATAATTCTGTAAAAGAATTACTTAACGAAACAGGAATATTAAAACATATAAGTGTCTGCATGTTAAAAGGATTCGGATAATTCTGTATTGAAATTTTTTCAGCAGGAATTAATTGAGGTCCATTTTTTTCCTCTTTTATACCTGTCATCAACATAGAACCATTGCCGCGTGTTTCACCCAGGTTATTTGCCAAATAAACATTAACCCAGTCCGGGCGGAAAGATTTAGCTAAATATGTATTACTCCAGTCATCATCAGTCAATCTTAGAAAATTAGTTGTTGTGTATTCATAATAAGATGAAACAGGTCCGGCAAAGGCAACATTACCAACATTCGGTATTTCGGCAACAACAACACATAAATTTGTGGATCCTGTTCCGGCATGTTTAACCCATCCAACCATATTACCATCTTCGTCTGAAGGCGATGTATGATAATCGGCAACTACAAAATTCTGCGAAGCTGTACCGATTGCCGAATTTTGATATAACAAGTTGGTTTTATACCATCCATTTAAATTGACCCCACCACAAATATGAGGATTTGAATAAAGAATATTTTTTAGAAATTTCTTCTCAATTTCCGATAATTCAATTTTATTAAGTTCCTTTTCAGAAATGGATTTAAGAGTATCCATAATAAAAGCAAATCTATTTAGATAATTTATTTCCTGTGATAAATTAATTGACAGTGAATTGAATTTATAAGCAGTCACTAAAACCAGGTTTTTCATTTCATTAAAAAATTGCGGTATTGGTTCAACATATACATAGGGATAAGAGCACGCTTGTATTACTGTTCCTGTATAGGATTGCTTAGCGTAAAGTATGTTATCATGCCGGAGTTCGGCCCAGGAAGCAAGCTGCGTATTCATCTTTTGCTGCCACCATGCGGCTGTCTGCATATATTGGGGTAAAACAGTCCTATCATTTGGGGGGTTTAAGGTGCGTAAAGAGCTTAACCATTGATTATAGATTGAACTATTCCAAAAATCCTGCGAATATGAGTCGATCAAATACCTGAGAGACGTTAGATTTGAGGCATATTTATAATTCTCAATTTCGGGTTGAAGAATTTGAGCTACAGAAGAATTTCCCAAAGTAAATAAAACATCCAGAGTGGACGGCAGCATTCTTTTTATTTTAACATTATTAAATGTTATCCTGTCATATACAACATTGCCTGTTACATAAGAATCCACAACAAAGCGCTGCCCGAACAACAAAAATGCAGAAGCAGGTTTAATTTGTTCAGGATCCATTGGATTGCTTTCCAGCAGCTGGGAAAGTATTTTTTGCCCCGCAAATGGTTTAACAGTAAGAGTGTCTTTAAATTTATTTATAACTAAAGTATCAATAAGATTATTCGCTGAGTTAATACCCACAGCATCTTTAACCAGATTAAATTGAGGCAAAGTAACATTATCCTGCTCGCCAACAAAAGATGCAATAGTTTTTTCTATTTCATCATATAAGTTAGTTTCGGCAGAAATATTAACAAGTTCTGAAATCAAATAAGAATCAATTATTTGTCTTTGTATATCTGCTTTGCTGAGATTATCTTGATCTGCCGAGGAAGGTGCGATAAGATATAATTCCATTCTGCCAAGCCAAATCATTGCCTTAAAATATTTTGCAAGCTGCGGGTAATTTGAATCAGTATAGTGCCCCCTGGGAGTGAATTGACTGTAATCGACTTTTCTTGAATTTGTACTAAAAACTGGTTCCTTAACAAAACCTAATCCCTGGATATTATCTAAATAATGATTGATTACAGCATTATTCTCGTAATAATAAGGCTGTGCAGAAGAGTTTAAAAGTTTTCTTGGTACAGTAAGATAAACATCAATATCTTTCAGCATTGTTGCCAGTTCAGGGTATGTTGAATACTTGCTGTCAAGTTCAGGTATCTTTGATTGCAGCGATTCTAAAAATTCACCAACTTTTGGAATCAGATAATTGATTTCGGTCCCTTTCAGAATTAAGTCATATGATCTGTGGAATGCATTAAGGATTGCATCAGTAGAAATAAATAGCGGTAAATCATTATTATAGACTTCATTGTACAAACTTAAAAAATCGACATTCGCAATTCTTTCTGTAACAAAAAATCCATTTTGGTTAAGCAATCCATTTTCATAACCGGTCAGTTTAAATTTCAGATTGACAGAATCAAGATATAAAATATTTGAAGGGAAATTTTTAATCTTGGGGGCAAATTTCCCTGCATCATATTGTGAAAGCAAGTCTTGGGCAGAAATGTTTTCATGAGCTTTTAAATAATTACTGTACTCGCTAAGGCTGAAGTTAGTTGACTGTGCAAAAGAAGAAGTAAAAGAAAGGAGCAATACGAATAAACCGGAAATTGTCTTTTTCATACAAACCCCGCTAAAATTCTTTGTAATAATTTATCTAAAAAAAGAGAAAGAATAAATGGATTAATTTATGGTATAATTACAATCCGATTTCTTTTTTCATAATTTCAAAAGTTTCTTCCAGTGACCGGGGAATATATCCAATTTCAGTTTCGGCTTTTAAAATGATTAGCCCGGATTTTAAAGGGCGGGGCGCAGGCTGGTTTAATTCTTTTGTAATAATTGGCAGAATTAATTTTTTATCGAGCTTAAAATAATCAGCAATGCGCAGGGTAAAATCATACCGCGTGAGAATTTCCTTCCCTGCGATATTATAAACACCTTCTTTTTTGAATTCAATTATAGAATTTATTGCATTAACAATGTCATCAATAAAAGTAGGATTGCCGATTTGATCGGTTACAATTTTAATTGTTTGATTAGCCCGTAAAGAATTAACAACCCACTTAACAAAATCCTGGCGCCCGTACTTTGCAGGACCGTAAACAATATTCGTCCGCAATATAGTTGCTCTAACACCGCTAGTTTTAATTGAATTCTCACCGGCAAGTTTAGTTCTACCATAGTACCCAATGGGGTTTGGTTTATCCTCTTCGGAATATGGTCCGTTCTTACCGTCAAAAATATAATCGCTGGAAATATGAATTAAATGTGCATCAACAGTCCAGGAATAAAGCGCAATATTTTCAACACCGGTCACATTTATTTTCCATGCAATTTCCCTTTCAGTTTCAGATTTATCAACATTTGTATACGCAGCTGTATTAATTACAAAATCGGGGAAGAAATCCATAATAATTTCCCTGACATTGTTTTTTTGGACAATGTCGAGCCGTTTATATGCAGCGTTTTTAATGAATGATTCTTCTTCTGCTGAAACTGTAAGCAGTTCCACATTACTATCATTTAGAAAATATTCAGTAAGCCGCTGTCCAAGCATTCCGTTTGAACCAATTACCAAAATTCTTTTTCTAATTAATTCACTACTAATCATCGAAATCCATCCTGGTTAAATTTATCATATTACTATTTGCAGCAGCTGAGGCACCTGCTTTATTTGCAAGCCTTAAAGAATAATTAACATCATTTTTTGAAATATAAGAATAAAAGAAGACTGCCCCAAAAATATCACCGCAGCCTATTTTATTTACTGCAATTATTTTTTCTGCTTTGCAGTTCAGCAGTTGTATTATGCCATCCTTTAAAAAATAAACAGAAGAACCTTTATCACCTTTTGTAATAATAAGTATTTTAGAGCCGCCCGCCAAAATTTCCTGAGCAGAATTAAATTCATCATTAGATTTAGAGATTGTTTTAAGCTCCAATTCATTACATTGCAGTATATCGATGTTTGCAAGCCATTTTTCAATATTTGGAACCGGACGAAAAATGCGCTGCATTGATTCATCCACGCCCCGGGAAAGTGTATGAACATCAAAATAAATTTTACCGGAAAAATTTTTTCTAATATCGTTTAATTGTTCAGCCGTAATATCAAAACCGGTAATCATATTAATTAATATTGCATCAAACATATTCCAGTCTTTTATTTTTCCAAAAGACATGCTGGAAGAAATATTTTTATAAATCTCCTCTCTTTCACCCTGAATTGATGTTTTCAATATTACTTCAGGCATCTCATCAAGCGGGCTTGAAAATTCCATATTTGTTTGTGAATAGACTCCCTCGAAAAGATGAAATGATTTTTTACTAAAACTTGTTAGAAGAAATAATTCATCTTCAGGTTTAATGACAGAACACATTGCCAGTGCGGAATAAAAAATTCCACCGGGTTTTGCAACATCATTTGCCTCTTCGGCAAAATGATCTATAATTGAGTGACCTATAAGTAAGATTTTCATCGGTTCATAAAAAGATGTATTTTGAACAATACCATTTTTAATTTTGTTTACTACTAAAATAGCTAATTAAATCCTGATCAAAAAAAAATTGAGAAAAAGATGAGAATCGGAATTACATGTTATCCTACCTACGGCGGCAGCGGCGTTGTAGCAACTGAACTTGGTTTGGCATTGGCAGCTCTCGGACACCAGGTTCATTTCATCAGTTATGCAATTCCGCACAGGTTAAACAAATTTTTTGAAAATGTCTTTTTTCACGAAGTTGAAATGAGTACATATCCACTTTTTGAACATTCCCTGTACGATCTTGCTCTAACCAGCAAAATGCTAGAAGTGTTTGAATTTGAAGATCTGGATCTAATGCACGTACATTATGCAATACCCCACGCAGTAAGCGCTTACCTAGCCAGGCAGGTTCTGCGGAGATCGCATAAAAATTTAAAATTTATAACAACTTTACATGGAACTGATATAACACTAATGGGATTGGAGCCGTCATTTATGCCGCTAGTAAAATTCAGCATAGAAGAAAGTGACGGAGTTACAACAGTATCACGCTTCCTGAAGGAGAAGACATTAACTAATTTTAACATAGTTAAAGATATTGAAGTTATATACAATTTTATAGATATAGAAAGATTCAGCCGTCAGGAAAGTGACACTTTTAGAAAGCACATTGCACCAAACGGGGAAAAGGTATTAGTGCACATATCAAATTTCAGAGTAGTTAAAAGGGTAACAGATACAATTAAAATTTTAGAAAAAGTAAAAAAAGAGATTCCCACAAAATTAGTTTTGGTAGGAGACGGTCCTGACCGTTCCGAATGTGAAAGGCTTGCGCGAGAACTTGATTTACAAAAAGATGTTTTGTTTCTGGGCAAACAAGACGGTCTTACAGAAATATTAAGCGCGTCGGATATTTTTCTTATGCCTTCCCAATCAGAAAGTTTTGGATTGTCGGCACTTGAGGCAATGGCTTGCAGCATTCCTGTTGTAAGTTCTTCAGTCGGAGGATTACCGGAATTAAATATTCATAATGAGACCGGATATATTGCAGAGTTCGGAGATACCGACAGGATGGCGAAATATACAATTGAATTACTCACCAATGAAAAAAGATACAAATCATTTTCAAAAAATGCACGAGACCGCGCAGTTAAAAATTTTGATAAAAATTTAATTGTGCCGCAATATGTAGCTTATTATGAGAAAGTGCTGAACTCATAATAATTATAATTCAGTTAAGAGTATTAAATAACAGTAGTTTTTCTTCCTATGCTGTAATAAACAAAACCCATCTGTTCCATTTTACCAGGGTCAAAAATATTGCGCCCGTCAAAAATGACCGGAGATTTTAGTTCTGCTTTTATCTTATCAAACTCCGGATTTCTAAATTCGTTCCATTCGGTTAAAACTAAAAGAGCTTCAGCATTTTTCAAAGAATCATATTGTTCTTGTGAATATTCAAGAATGTTGTTCAAATAAAATTCAGCATTTTTCATAGCTGCAGGATCATACGCAGAAATAACGGCACCAAGACGGACTAATTCGTTAATTATAGTAATAGAGGGCGCTTCGCGCATATCGTCAGTATTAGGCTTAAATGCAAGACCCCAAACAGCGAATTTTTTATTTTTAATGTTATTGTTAAAATGACTAAGAATTTTTTTCACAAGAATAAGTTTTTGCTCCTTATTTACTTTATCAACAATCTTAAGAATCTGAATCGGAGAGTTAAAGTCATCGGAGGTTTTTATAAATGCTTTAACATCTTTAGGGAAACAGGACCCTCCATAACCGATGCCCGGGAATAAGAATCTTTTTCCAATTCTAGCATCTGCGCCCATACCTTTGCGCACTAAGTCAACATTAGCGCCAACGTTTTCACAAAAATTTGCAAGTTCATTCATGTAAGTAATGCGCATTGCTAAATAAGAATTTGCCGCGTATTTAGTAACCTCGGCACTTTCCGGATTCATTTCATAAATTGGATTACCCTGCCGGACAAAAGGTTCATATAATGCTCTAAGCTTTTCAAAAACACTAGATTCATTAGCGCCAATGACAATCCTGTCCGGTTTCATAAAATCTTCCACAGCAAAGCCTTCACGTAAGAATTCAGGATTAGAAGCAACTTCAAAGTTTTGCAAACCATACTTTTCGATAATTTTTGTTACGGCAGAAGATGTGCCAACAGGAACAGTACTTTTATTAACTATAATTTTGAATTCATGAATTTTTTCCAACTTCATTATTTGTGCAATTTCTTCAGCTGCTTTATATACATAGTTCAAATCTGCATAGCCATCTTCGCCTTGTGGGGTTGGCAGACATATCATAATTATTTCAGATTCAAGGACAGCCAATTTTAGATCATCCGTAAAATGCAAACGTTTCTTTTTAATGTTCCTGCTAAATATAATTTCCAATCCGGGCTCGTAAAATGGAACTATCCCCTTTTTTAACTTTTCCAGTTTCTGAATATCGTTATCAACGCAAATTACATGGTTTCCCATTTCAGCAAAACACGTACCACTGACCAGACCAACATATCCAGTCCCAATAACAGCAAGGTTCATTCCATACTCCTTTAAGAATTATAAATGAAATCTTTTTCTATTTCTTTTAATAGTTTTGCATTCATATCTTTTTCAGAAACAATTTGTTTTTCAGTCTGCCAATTTATGTTTAAGCCGGGGTCATTAAAACGAATAGCACGCTCGCTTTGTTTATTGTATAATGCCGTACACTTATAGCTGAAAATTGCAGTTTCCGAAAGGACTGAAAAACCATGAGCAAAACCATTGGGAATCCATAATTGATTTTTAATAATATCATCAAGTACAATAAAAAAATGTTCCCCAAACGTAGGTGAACCAAAACGAATATCTACAGCAACATCAAGCACTTTACCAACTACAACAGTGCATAACTTCCCCTGGGCAAACTCTCCTACTTGATAATGCAGCCCTCTAATTGTTCCCTTTACAGACTTTGAGATATTATCCTGAACAAAGATTTGATCAATTCCCCCTTCTTCATATTTTTTTTTATTGAAGGATTCAAGAAAGAAACCTCTTTCATCAGTCTGGATATCGGGTTTAACTAAAATTAATCCCTCAATAAAAGTTTTTTCAAATTGCAAATTGACCTCAGTATTTAGGATTTTGATGCCACAGCCAGGCAGTTTCTAAAATATTTTCTATAGAAAACTTTGGTGACCATCCCAGGGCTTCTTTAGCTTTTTTATTATCAGCAACAAGTATAGCCGGATCACCAGACCGTCTTTGAATTATTTCCAAAGGGATCTCTCTTTTAGTAATTGCTTTAGCTTTCTCAATTATCTCAAGAACCGAATTTCCAGTACCAGTTCCAAGATTAATTATAGTTGATTCATTTTTACTATTAAGGTATTCTAAAGCTTTAAGATGTGCATTGGCAAGGTCGTTAACGTGAATGTAGTCGCGAATACAAGTACCGTCAGGAGTATTATAGTCATTTCCAAAAACACGAACTTTTTCTCTTTTGCCCAATGCAGTTTCAAAAACAATTGGAATTAAATGGGGTTCCGGATTATGACTTTCACCAATAATACCGCCCGGATCTGCACCCGCAGCGTTGAAATATCTTAAAGCGACATATTTCATTCCAAAAGCATTCTCAAAATCTTTGAGTATCATTTCAATCATTAATTTTGTATTTGCATATGGATTAATTGGATTGGAACCCTGTTCTTCCGAAATTGGCACTTTAACAGGATTTCCATAAATAGAGCAGGTAGATGAAAATACAAATTTCTTGACACCATTATCCGAACACAAACGAATTAAGTTAAAACTTCCGACAACATTATTCTGATAATATCTTTCAGGATGTTCAACAGACTCGCCCACATATGCAAATGCAGCAAAGTGAACTACTGCATCCGGCAATTGAGATTGGATTATATATGCAAGATCTTTTGTGTCCAAAAGGTCAATATCTTCAAAATGAACATTCGGCGGGACGGCTTCCCTGTGCCCCCGTGACAGGTTATCAATCACGATTGGCTGATGGCCATGCTCCAATAACATTTTAACGAAATGAGAGCCAATATAACCAGCTCCACCGGTTACAAGAACCTTCAATAAATTCTCTCCTGTTTTGCATTCTAAAAATACAAAAAATCTTTGCGTTTAAGAATTATATGATAATAAATTGCCCGATAAACCCAATTAATTTAATTTTGGTACAGAATTGTTCAGGTTAAATGAATGTGTAAAATATTTATTATGAGCGGCGCCGTACATACCGGGAAAACAACAAGACTGATGCAATGGTCGATGGCTCAAAAAAATATTGATGGAATTTTTCAGCCGGTGGTTGACGAGAAAAGATTTATTTACCATATATCTTCAAGGACCCTGAAAATGCTTCAAACCGACCAGGAAAAAGACGTTACCGAAATAGGAAAATTTAATTTCAGCAACGAGACTTTTTTGTGGGCTAAAAAAGTGCTGCTCCAGGCTTCTCAAAAAGACCTGGACTGGCTTATAGTTGATGAAGTCGGACCATTGGAATTAAGAGGTCTTGGACTGGAGCCGGCAGTTGCTGAAATATTATCTAAAAGGGAAAGTTTAAAAACAAATATTTTATGTGTAGTACGCAATTCAATATTGGATAAATTTATAGATCATTATATTCTAAAAGACTCTTATCAAATGTTCAACATTGATAAGAACGATATTTAAGATTATTCAAATATTTAGATACTTATCCCATATTTTATAAAGCTCAAAAGTTGCTTTTACATCTTCCCCACAATAAATGGCAATTTCTTTAATCCTTCCCGCAAGATAAAGTTCTTTAACATCCATACCAGTCACACCTTTTGATTTTGGCGAAGTGATGCCGAAAGCATGGCAGTAAAAATCGAGATTGAATTTTTTAGTAGCGCCATAAAAAGTGAATTGTTCCAAAAGGTCGACGTGATTAGAAGAATCATAACGATTTTTCATATAATTTTTTGACGGTTTGACTTTATTAACCGCAGAACGCATCATTAAAAAAGGCAGGTCGAAATTTCTGCCGTTAAATGATATTATTTTTTCCGCTTTTGCAGAATACTTCCAAAAGTATTTAAGCATCTGCTCTTCATTCAACGGTTTGTACTTTACAATTTTTTCTTCAGAGGTCCATTCCTCTTCTTCTTGACCTTCATAAAGAACCATTGCCTTGCCGGTATCCGTATTCAGCATACCAATAGCTACCATTTTTGCTGTAAAGGGATACAGGCTTAGATAACGCTTAGCTTCATCAATCAATTCCTCTTTCTTAACAGGATCTTTTTCGGATTCCGCATAGCGCAGTAAAAATTCTTTTTGAGAACCGGAAAGCGTTTCAAAATCAACGCCGACTGTTTCGATATCAAATACAAGATTCATTTAACCCCGCCGCATGTTGGGAATAAAATCTAACTAATTTTTCTTTCAGTTCATATAAATAATTGAGTTCAAAAAAAACTATTTATACTTATTGTAAAAAAAATATAATTTCTTATTTTTCATTTGAATCATTGGTGGAAAATAATGAAATCCAAAAACCGCGCGTTATTCATCGACATGCTAAGAGGGCTTGCACTCTTAGTAATGATAGAAGTACATATTTTTAATGAACTGCTGGTTCACCAGGTAAAAGAGGCTTCCTGGTTTCACTGGGTTCATTTTATTAATGGACTAGTAGCCCCGTCATTTCTTTTTGTTTCCGGGCTGGTTTTTGTATTATCCCTTCAAAACAGCACACAGGAATTAAGAAAATTCGGGAAAGTATTCTGGAGAAAGATTAACAGGATACTACTTATATTAATTGCCGGGTATGCACTTCACACCCCGTTTTTTTCTTTAAGAAAAATTTTAGCGAGTCAAGATCCTGAGATAATTAAACAGTTGTTCAATGTAGACATACTGCAGGTTATCTCAATAGGATTATTGATACTGCTTATTGCACGAATGATCTTTTCCAGCGATAAAGGGTATAATATTTTTATTGGTTCATTTCTTTTATTTGTTCTGTTTTTCAGCCCGATAGCATGGAAGATGGATTTTAATAAATTATTACCAATACCACTTGCAAATTTTTTCAACCAGGATAATGGTTCTCTATTCCCGGTCTTTCCATGGTTTAATTTTCTATTTGCCGGAGCATTCATTTCAAAATATTTTATAAAGGCAAGGGAAAGTAATACTGAAAAAACCTTTATAAGAAAAATATTATTTATCGGAATTGGGTTTTACATCGTAAGTACTTTTTATCTTGAAGTAATAATTTCTCCCCCTATTAACGTATTGCGCCCTCATCCGTTTTTCTTTTTGGAAAGACTGGGAGTTATTTTTATTATGCTAGCAGGGTGCTGGTACTATGTTCATAATAAAGAAAATTATAAATCAGTAATTCTTGATGTAAGCCGCGAATCTCTACTTGTTTACTGGCTTCATTTGCAGTTAATATACAGGAAAATTTTTGATGGGAAAAGTCTGGTTGATTTATTTGGTAACTCGCTGACCCTGCTTCAGTCAACAATTTTTACACTTGCGCTCTGCATATTAATGATATTCACAGCCATGGTCTGGGGCCGGGTCAAAAAGAATGATCCATGGACTGCTTCCAGGCTAGTATTATTAGTTTTAATAATAGGATTTATAGCTTTTATTCTAAGAAAATATTAAAACAAATTTCTTTTCAACATTTTTACTCAATGGAAGGAATAATTTTATTCCATTATTTGTTCCATAATTTTTGCTGCCTGCTCAATTTCTTCAAACGAAACGTCCAGGTGAGTGACTGCGCGTATAACTCCGACTTTACCGGTACCAAGCAATAAATTATTTTTTACGCACTTAGCCAAAAATTTCTCTGCAGAAATTTTGACCGGTGAGAACATTACAATATTTGTTTGGACAAGTTCTTTATTAATAGTAATACCGGGAATTTTTGATAGCCTATCAGCTAGAATTTTTGCTTTCTCATGATCCTCTTTCAATCTTGGTATATTATTTTGTAGAGCAAAAAGACCGGCAGCACCAAGGATGCCAATCTGGCGCATACCACCGCCCCATCTTTTACGAATACGGAAAGCTTCAGTAATAAAATCTTTTGAACCAGCAATAATAGAACCAACCGGAGCGCCCAACCCTTTTGAAAGGCAGCATGAAATTGAGTCAAAATATTTGGCATATTGAGACGGTGGAATTCCTTTTGCAACTGATGCATTCCAAATTCTTGCGCCATCGAGATGCATTAACAAATTATTCTTTTTAGCCAATGCAGCAATGGATTTAATATTTTCAATTGAATTAATTGTACCCCCGGCGCGGTTATGAGTATTTTCAATTTCAATAACTCTTGTACGTGCCATGTAATAAGCGCTTAACGGTCTAATTAACGGTTTAACCTGTTCAGCGGTAAAAATTCCGAGAGGTCCGCCGTCCACTAAACTTAACTGCAATCCGCTCAAAGCAGCTGGAGTGCCAGACTCATATTGAAAAATGTGAGCATCTTTTTCACAAATAACCTCATCACCGGGCTGGGTTAAAACATTCAAGCAGATCTGATTACCCATAACACCGCTTGGTACAAAAAGAGCGGCTTCTTTACCCAATAATTCAGCAGTATATTTTTCAAGCCGGTTAACAGTAGGGTCTTCTTTGTAAACATCATCACCAACCTCAGCTTCAAACATAGCTTTACGCATTGCATCCGATGGTTTAGTTACTGTATCGCTTCTTAAGTCAATAATTTTTTTCATGATTTTTTCTTCATCTTAGTTAATATTTTTTTATATACAAAAATAATAATTGTCAAAATAGAAATAAGAGAAACAAAAAGCGGAATGATAAGAGGATATTGAGAATAAAAAGTTAATCCGCTTTGAATGCCCGCTTCTCCAATAAGTACGTCACGGGTAAATAATTTTGTTTCAGAAATTGTATTACCGAGGGGATCAATAATACAACTGATTCCACCATTGGCTGCACGTACAACAGTTTTCCTGTTTTCTACAGCCCGTAATATGGAAATTTCTTTATGCTGAAAAGGTCCGCTTGAATATCCATACCAGCTATCGTTGGTAACAACTATAATTAAATCGGCACCCTGCTGAATAAACCCGGCTACAAAATCCGGATAGATGGATTCAATGCAAACTACACCAGCAGCTTTTATTATTGAACCAGAATCATTATTAAACTCAAATAAGGTTTGATCATTTCCAACATTCCAGCTTGAGATTCCCACTTCCCATTTAATAAAATCACCAAGGAAGGGAAGGTTCTCAACAAAAGGAACATGCTCACCAAAAGGAACAAGTTTAATCTTTTTGTACTTTTGAACTACCGGTGAATAAGGAGAGAAAAGTAAAATGGAATTATAAGATGTATAGAAAGTACCAAAACGGGTCGGTTTAGCATCTGCAGGCACATCATTTTTATCAAAGAATAAATTTATGTCAGGCATGCCGGTCATTAAAAAAATATTATAAGCGGAGACTAAATTTTGGATCTTTGCCACCTGTACATCATTATTCCCTGAAAGAAGGTAAACAGGCAACGCAGATTCGGGCCAGATAATAAGCTTTGCGCCGCTCTGGGCAGCTTTTTTTGATAAATCTAAATAAAGATCGAGCTGTACGTTAAGATTACCTACTTGCCATTTATCCCAAGGATTTATGTTTGGCTGTATTAACCCAACTTTGATCTTTTTATCATCAAGCTTGAATGAATTTATTCTGATAATTCCATAAACAATAACTGCAATAAAAATTACAAATGCAGCTGCTGCAAAAGTATACCTAACTTTTCTTCTTTCCCTAAAATCTTTTACTGCCAGATAAATAAAAATGTTAATATAAATGATTATAAGAGATAGACCATAAACTCCTATAACATCTGCAATTTGAATGAACTTATTGAAATACGGCAATGCGTTTCCAAGAGTGAGCCAGGGGAAACGTAAATCTGTTAAGCTATAGAGATATTCAAAAGAAACCCAGTAAAGCGGGAAAAGATATAGTGCAATTTTTTTATTGAATGATTTTCTTGAGAAATAATATAAAGTAGTTACTATTAAATAAAGTAAGGGATTAATAAATAAAAGTGTAGTACCGGAGAGCATTAAAAATTTATCAGCTCCTTTTGTCCAGCTGCCGACCCAATACAAAGTTATCAGGTTGAATATAAAGAAGGTGAAATAAGAAAACCTGTTTATAGACGAAAGTGTTTCCTTTTTATCAAGAACAAATAAGAAAGGAATAAAGGCAATAAAACTTAAGTATGGAAACGGAAACGGGGGAAAAGACAGACCCAGAAACATTCCGCTAAATAATCCAAGCAAAATCTTTTTTTTTCTTTGTTTCTTTTCTTCATGAGTTAAAACGGATTTTCTTTTTCTAAACAGTTTCATTTGCTTTCTTCTTCTTAAACCAAAATTTAATTAGAATAAAAACTATAAAAAAAGCAGTTAAACAAAGAATAACCTGAGAATACTTTGAAAGATATTTATCAACAAGATCAAGATTCTTTCCTAATTGTACTCCAAGGAAAATTAAAATAGCATTCCATAAAAATGAACTTACACCTGCATAGATAAATGTACGCATGGGTTTCAAACGGTGAACACCGCAAAAAAAGCTGACCACAGCCCTTGTGCCGGGCAGAAACCTGTTTATAATAATAATATTGTAGCCATATTTATGGAAAAATGCATCTGCTTTATCCAGCAGTTCATTTGTGATAAACTTAAATCTGCCTTTCCGAATGTGTTTTTCACCAAAGTACTCACCAACGTAATACATTATAATAAAGCCCAGCGCGCTACTAATACTAGTTAATATCAGAATAGGAATAAAACCTATAGCTGATTGAGCAATAAGAGTTGAGCCTACTATAACAACAACATCACTTGGAGATGGCGGGAAAATATTTTCAAGGAATGAAAAAAAGAAAAGAACCAGGTAAATTAAAATTGGGCTCAGCGTACCGATATAAGAAATTATTTGTTCCAGCATTATCAGTCCTTTTTATTTAGAAGAACTACAGAGTAAGCAGCACACCCTTCATTGCGGCCAACAAATCCCAATCCCTCCGAGGTTGTTGCTTTAACAGAAACCTGGTCAACAGTTATATTCAAAATATTAGCAATTACTTTTCTCATTCCCGGAATGAAAGGAACAAGTTTAGGTTCCTCAAGTAAAATAGTTGAATCAATATTTCCTACTTCGTAGTGGAAATCTTTCATAAGGTAAAAAACATCGTTAAGCAGTTTCTTACTGTCGGCATCTTTGTATTTAGAATCTGTGTTTGGGAAATGCATACCAATATCTCCAAGGGCAAGAGCTCCAAGAATTGCATCACAAATTGCATGAAGCAAAACATCGGCATCGGAATGACCTGTTAGTCCTTTATCAAAAGGAATTTGAACTCCACCTAAAATAAATTTTCTGTCGAGTGCAAATTCATGCACGTCATAGCCAAAGCCAATTTTAAATTGTGCGCTCAATATCTTACCTCAAACCGTTTGAATTCATTTTTTGATTCGCTCCATTTAATCGATGCGTTTTTAACATCAGCATGAAGCGGACCAATTTTTAATTGGTTAAAGAATTCCTCAATTAAATAATGTTCCCCCTCAACGACAGTTAAAACTTCACCGGTGTTTAAATTTTGTGTATAACCATGCAGACCAAGTTTTTCCGCATGCCTGACAATAAAATATCTAAATCCAACTCCTTGCACAAAACCATTAACCAGGATTTCCGCTCTCTCCATGCAGTCTAGCCTCCTCCAATTGCGGAGAATTAAATGCTTCAGAAAAGACCAAGCCTAAAAATATCAAAACACATCCTATCAAACCAAACATAGCAATTTTTTCGCTGAGTAAAAAGAAAGCGAAAATTGCAGCAAAAAGCGGTTCAAGAGCATAAATAATTCCAGCCTGTGTAGGAGATACATACTTCTGATATTTTAACTGCAGTCCTATTGTAATAAGCGTAGTAAAAATTGCAGTATATAAAATTCCAAATATCAGATAGTTAGAAAAATTAATGTGTACTTGTTCAATATTAAAACCAGAGAAAATAAATGAACCCAATAATGATAAAACAGCAACAACAACTAGCTGTATTAAAAGAAGATACCAATTATTGTAATCACGCGAAAGAATTCCAATGTAGACAATGTGTATTGCGCAAAAAATTGCGCATAAAAGGGTTAATGCGTCCCCCAAATTGAAATTTGTTCCAAACCGGCTCAAGAAACCAGATATAGAATTACCACCGCTTGAAAGAAATAATATTCCAATAAATACAAGCACGCAGCCAAAAACTGCACTTTTAGATGGATTTTTTTTCTGAACTATTTTTTGTACAAAAGGAACCATTACAACAGATGACCCTGTAATAAAACCTGAATTTGTTGCAGTTGTATATTTCAATCCAATTGTTTGAGTAACAAAAATCAAATACAGGAAAACGCCAAGGAACAAACCAGGCGCAATTGTTTTTTTATCAAATTTTATTTTACAGGCAACCATTATGACAACAAGAACAACAGACGCCAGCCCAAAACGTAATGTAAGAAATAACATTGACGAGACATCATTCAATGATTCCTTAACGATCACAAAAGTAGCGCCCCAAAGAAGGGTCATAAAAACAAGCGCAGAACGGGCAAGATTAAGAGGAGAATTATTAGTGATTGTATTATTCATCATCCGGCCGGTATCCGAAAGAATTAAGCATTGTATTGTTTGAGCGCCATTTATCGCGGACTTTAACTCGCAATTCAAGATATACTTCATGCTGCAAAAATTTTTCGATAGCTTCCCTGGCATCCTGTCCTAATCTCTTTATTGCATCACCTTTGGCGCCAAGTATAATTGGTTTTTGGGAATCTTTTTCAACGACAATTTCGGCACTTATAAAATCTTTTGCGTTCTCGCGTTCCTTATATTCTGCAATTAAAACTTCAGTGCTGTAAGGGATCTCATCGCGATATCTTTCAAATATTTTTTCTCGGATTATTTCAGAAACAAAAAATCTTTCATTCTCGTCACTTAACTGGTCATCGGGATAAAATTTGGGATGTTCGGGCAGAATCTCAATTATTGATTCTACGACATAAGAAAGATTAAATTTTTCGGCAGCAGATATTGGTATTATTTTGTCGAAAATCTTTTTTTCTGAAATGCTATTAATTAAAGCATCCACAATGTCCTGGTTAGATAAATCAATTTTATTGATCAGCAAAATCTTTTTAGTGCTTATATCATTAAGGATTTTCAGAACGTTACCATCAGATAAAGTATGGGAACCATTGGGATCAGCCACAATATCAATAATAAAAAGAATAGCATCAACATCTTTAACTGAAGCAAAAACATAATTAAGCATTCTTTCCTGCAGAAGATATTCAGGGTTCAAGATTCCGGGAGTATCCTGAAAAATAATCTGATATTCATCAGTGGAAAGAATCCCAAGAATTTTTTTTCTTGTTGTTTGAGGTTTATTAGTTGTAATTGAAAGTTTTTCGCCAATTAAGGCATTCATTAATGTCGATTTGCCAACATTAGGCTTGCCAATAATTGAAATAAATCCTGATTTGACCGGCATAAGTTATTCTGTTATTGTGGATGTGAAAATATCGAAACTAATAGAGATACGCCAATGTGAGAATGGAGAATTGAGAATGGCGAATTGAGAATGGTTAATTGAGCCCTTCCCCGCAATCCGTTAGCGAACGGAGAACGGGACAAGCTGGACAGGCCGTGCCTGCAATAAATCTGCGCCAGGTAAACTCTTTAATTCCCCCTCATCAATGAGGAGGGCGCAATATTAGTTTGGGATGCTGTTGAGCTTGTTTTTAAAACTCTTATACGACTCAATAGAAAAATAAACAGCAACAAGTAAAATTAGAGAGAGCATAGAAAGGACAAAAAGCACATTTTGATTTGTTAAAAAAGCAAGCAGAACATTTATATTTTTATCAATATAATTTTTAGCCTGGTTGAGAGAAGTTACAGCAGGTAATGTTTCATTATTTGCAGTATCAGTCATTCTAAATCCGGCAATAAAAATTGCTAGAATACCAATTGAAAAAATTGTTATAATTAAAGCAAAAAAGTAGCTGCCTTTTGGTTTTAATGTCTTAGGAACGTTAGCAAGAGCCTGCATAATTTTTTCGGTAAAATTTTCAGGAGCAGTTTCATGTTCCATTTTTCTTAATGAACTGTCAACAAGGCGTAAAGCTCTTAAGCGTATCAAAGCCTCTTCATTTTTATTCAATTCTGCTTTTACTTCCGCAAGCTCTACTGAACTTAATTCATTATCAATATATTTATTCAATATTTCGTCATTCAGATTAATCATAACATTTCCTCCTGATAGTTATGCTTGAGAAGAAGATTTTTCAAAGCATTACGAGAACGATGTAATAAAACTTTTGCATTGACCAAGGATATACCCATCACCTGGCTAATTTCATTTAAAGACATACCATCCATATAGAATAAAATTACAACAAGAGCACCGCGTACAGGAAGCTTATCAACAATTTTAAGGATATAGTCCGTAACATTATCTGTTGTGCTGTAAACTTCATCATCAAAGACACCAATATCAAACTCATTATCAATCGAACTCATTTCCTGTTCAATTTTTCTTTTTTTAGATGAAATAACCGTCAGCCCTGTGTTATACACAATTTTATAAAACCATGTAGAAAATTGTGAGTCTTGTCTAAAACCATGCAGCGAATTATAAGCCTTCAAGAAACTATCCTGAAGAGCTTCCTCGGCATCCATTTCATTTTTCAGCAATCTTTTCAGAAGTGAATATGCCCTGTCTTTATAACGGTCAACCAACAGCGAAAAATCGGAAACGTTTCCGCGGTTAATTGAATCAATTATTTCCAGATCGTTTAAGTGTCTCATCAGTTCTTTAGACAATAATTTTTCAAAATGGTTACATCACCACAAAATAAAATTTTTGTAACCTTTCCTATAATGAATATAGTCAAAAGAAGTGAATCAAATTACAGATGCAAAATACATGAACCTGATTCAAAGAAAAATAAAATTATTTGTAACCTTAGAGAAAGGTTATTAGTCAAAAGTATCAAATAAACAAAGGAGACATAAAATGATTGGTCCTGAAATTGTATCAATGGTTTTCTTTCTGACGACCGGAATTGTATTTGTAACTTACATATACTTCCATTCCAAAGAAAAACAGATGATGATAGAAAAAGGTCTTTCATACGAACAAATGGTTGAGCTATTGAGAACCAAGCGCGATCAGTTCTTATCGTTAAAACTCGGGTTCTTAACCTTATTTGTCGGGTTCGGACTTGGGCTTGGTTTCCTTTTTGAGCACTGGACCACCTATGATCAATGGATCGCGTTCTGGGTTGTTACTATGACCGGTCTGGGATTCATCGTAGGATTTTTGGTTTCCAGAAAGCTAAAAAATGGAAATGGTAATCATTAAACTACTGGTCATCTCGATACTCTCTTCACTACGTTCAGAGAACTCGATGACCGCTAACAAAAAATAAGTAAAGCAAAGAGGCTGCCTCAAAAGGGCAGCTTTTTTTTGAATCGCTGCTCTTCTGCGAGACGTGAAACAGAAAATTAGCTATAAGCATCAAGCCATAAGCCCGACAAGGCAGGTAAACTTTCCACATCTAAAAAACTAAACCTCCGAGGTAATGATAAGACCTCGGAGGTTTCACTAAAAAAGGAGGGGGCACTTTTTATTATTAAGCTAGTTCGTGTTCTTCGAGCCAGTGCTGGGCGTCAATGGCAGCCATACAGCCAGATCCGGCGGCGGTGATTGCCTGCCGGTATGTTTTATCTGCAACATCACCAGCAGCAAAAACACCTTCGATATTTGTTCGTGTAGTACCAGGGATAACTTTTAAGTAACCTGTTTCATCCATATCAAGTATACCTTTGAACAATGATGTATTTGGCTGATGCCCGATTGCCATAAAAATGCCATCTGCTGGCACCTGCCATGTTGAACCATCTTTTGTATTTTTAAGAAGCGCGCCGGTTGTAATTTTTACACCATTCTCTTCTTTACCCAATACTTCCTGTATAACAGCATTTGTAATAAATTTAATTTTAGGATTCTTTTTGGCGCGGTCTATCATAATCTTTGAAGCGCGGAATTCATCCCGTCTATGAACCATTGTAACTTCTATTGCAAACTTTGTTAAATAACTTGCTTCTTCAAAAGCAGTATCGCCACCTCCTACTACAAGAACTTTCAATCCCTTATAAAAAAATCCGTCGCATGTTGCGCAGGCAGAAACTCCATAACCCATAAATTTCTTTTCACTATCGATGTTAAGAAGTTTTGCAGATGCGCCTGTTGAAATAATTACAGAATCGGCAGTGTAAATTTCATTTTCAGCTTTAACAACAAAAGGACGTTTAGAGAAATCAACTTCGGTAACAATTTTGAATAAACAATTTGCACCAAACCGCTGCACCTGCTTGCGCATTACGTCCATTAATTCGGGTCCCTGAATTCCATGTTCAAAGCCGGGGAAATTTTCAACTTCGGTTGTAATAGTTAATTGACCTCCGGGCTGCAATCCTTCCAACACAACAGGATGTAAATTTGCGCGTGATGCATATAATGCAGCAGTCAACCCGGCAGGACCGGAACCAATGATTAATATTTTATAATGATTATCAGACATTTCAAGATCTCCAAAATTTTCTATTCAAAATTACTTAAACAAAACCATTTTTTATAATTGTTAGATGGAAATAGATATTTAAGGATTCACAAACTGCCAGAAGCGCCTTTAAACGTATTTCCTGCATCTACGGTGAATTCTGGCGAACTAAAAAGAGGAAGTTATCTGTCCTTTGAACAAAGAGTTGGGCTTGGCATCAATGCTATCAGGTTAACAAAAATAACTCATCCCCTTAGTCCCCTTCTCTTATTAAGAGAACATATGTTAAAAAGTGGGAATAAAAAAAAAGGTGAAAAAAAAGCATCCTTTCTGCAAATTAGAAATATCTAATTAAAAAAATTACCAACAGTAAAGGATGCTCAAAATGCAAACACAAAATACAAAGCCGAAATTTAATGGTCAAAAATTTTTTATAAGTATAGACGTACACAAGAAGAATTGGAAGGTAACAATACGAGTAAATCATACGGAGTTAAAAACATTTTCAATGAATCCATCACCTGAAGAACTGATAAAATTTCTTACTGAAAATTATCCGGGAGGAGAATACAACATCGTATATGAATCAGGATTTTGTGGATACTGGATAAACAAAGCCTTAACAAAAGGAGGAGTAAAATGCATAATAGTAAATGCATCAGATGTTCCTACAAAGAGCAAGGAGAAGATAACCAAGAGTGATGTAGTTGATTCACGCAAATTGGCAAGAGAGTTAGAAAATGGAACATTAAAAGGGATTTATATACCGGAAGAAATAGAAGAACAAATAAGAACATTAAGTAGATTAAGATACCAGTTGGCAAATCATGGAGCTGCCCTAAAGAACAGGATAAAGGGTTTACTAAATTATTATGGCGAGAGGATACCAGAGAATTATGAGTTAAAGAATTGGTCGAAGAGATTTATAGAGTATCTAAGTAACAAGGCTTTAAATAGTAAAACTATCTCAAAAGTAAGTTTGAATTTTTTGATTGCAGAACTTAGAGACAATCAAGCACGAATAAAAGAAGTGTTGAAACAGATGGCGTTGTACTCAAAGCAATACGGTTACGATACAACAATAAAAAATCTGACCAGCGTTCCGGGAGTAAGTATGATTACAGCAATGACAATATATAGTGAAATAATGAACATCAATAGATTCCAGGGATTGGATGAACTGGCAAGTTTTGTTGGACTAGTACCGGCAGTTTATTCATCAGGAGAAAAAGAAAAAGTATTGGGTCTGTCAGTACGACATAATCAATACTTAAGATATATGTTGATAGAATCAGCATGGGTAGCTATAAGGAAAGATCCGGCATTAACGCTTAAATACTCAGAGTTAATTAGGAGGATGAGTAAGCAAGAAGCCATAATAAGAATAGCAAAAAAACTGCTTAATAGGATACGGTTTGTATGGAAGAATAATATACCATACAGCTTTTCTTTGGTGGCATAATTGAGGTAATACCTATAAATGAAAAATATGAAAAGTAGTTTGTGTTGACCGTTTTTCCCCTTCTGCAAAGGTTATGTACCTTTTGTTTTTAAGAGAGTGCGGCACACATTAAAAAACATTAATTAGATCTTGCAGCTCGGATACAATCGAGACTGTTTATAACAGATTGTTTAAATTTATAGGAAAATATTTTTTTAGAAATGGATGCTTATCCCCTTGACTTTTTACATAACAGAAGGGGAAACAGGAATTGAGTTCATAAAGTAATCCACGTTCTAAAGAGGCTGTGTGAAAATAGAGTGTCAAGCACATTTTAGGTTCGTTTTTAGAATGAAATCAAAACATTTTTCTAAAAAAACCGAATTATCACACAGCCTCAAAAGAACGTGGTTAATAATAAAACTTCACAAACTACCGGAAGCCCCTTTAAGAATATTATTTTTTAGAAATAACGCATTCCTTTTTAACCCGTTTAATTTTGCCCTTTTGATAGAACTTGTTTCAAATCTTTTTTTAAATTCTTCCGGGTTCATTTCTAAAATTTGGTTCAATGCAATTTCTTTGTTACCTGCCGGTTCAAATTCTTTTATGTTTGTGTAGACAGAGAATTTTTTATTCCAGGGGCATACATCTTGACAAATATCACATCCGAACAACCAATTATCAAATTGGTTTTTAAATTCCCCGGGAATTTCATTTTTGTTTTCAATAGTTAAGAATGAGATACATTTATTCGCGTCAACCTGATACTCGTTTACAATTGCTTTTGTTGGACAGGCATCGATACACGCGGTACAGGTGCCGCATAAATCCAGTTCAAGTTCATTGTACTCAAATTCCCTGTTTGTAATAATGGTGGCAAGGAAAATCCAGCTGCCATAATTGCGGTTAATTACATTAGTGTGCTTGCCCAGCCAGCCAATACCCGCACGTACAGCCCAGGCTTTATCCATAACAGGTCCTGTATCCACATAGCTAAAACATTCAAATGTGGGGTCAATCGCTTTCAGATATTCTTCAAGTAGTTCAAGTTTTTCCCAGATGACAAGATGATAATCTTTTCCCCATGCATAACGTGATACTTTGCCAGAATCTTCTTTATTACTGTACTGATAATTAGTGTTGTAGTTTATAGCGAGGGAAATTACACTTTGCGCATTCGGCAGAATATTTTTTACGTCATTCCGTTTTTCGGTGTTGCGCGCCATGTAATCCATTGAGGCATGGTAACCATTGCTGAGCCACTGTTTTAATTTTGCAGTTTCATCTTCGAGAATATCCGCGCGTGTAAATCCGATCAGTTCAAATCCTAGTTCGTGGGCTTTTTCGATTACGATATTGTTGGTGATTTTCATGTTGTAATTAAAGCATTGTAAAATTAGTTTGCAAATCCAACAGAGGAGGATGAATATTTGGTACTCATTATTTAGTATCTAGTTCATAAATAGCACAACATCGTGCACACTTTCCAATATGGCTAATGAATCAAAAGATCGTGCACAAACATCCCCATGGGGATGTGAACGATGATTAGTTAAAAATTATGTGCATATGATCGTGCACATTTTATTTAATAAAGATAAAATTGAAATTCTGTTAACATTTTTGTTCTTTGAAAATTCTCAGAAGATGTTTCTCAGTTATTATGACACCTTTGATATATTCATAGATTGCTTCTTGAGGAAGCTTAAATGATAAACCAAATATGTGGAACTTAAGATCACTTCTAACAAATCTGATTACATGTATTTGACCATCAACTAAGGGAAGTCGTCCTGTTGGAAGAGAATAATCATTGTCCAGAGTAACCAATGGATAATTTAGGTGTATTCTTCTTTGTTCCGGTGTCATCCCTTCTTGGCTACTGTAATAATGATGTTGATTATGAACTTGACAAAAATGATCGGCAGCTTTCTGAACTTGTTCTATGGTTTCAAATTTATCGGAGTTTAGAACAGCACTTTGCATTTTGTTGTTGAAGTGTTCGATTACTCCATTTCTCCACGGTTCTCTTATTGGAATAAATACCGGAGTAATTTTATGAAGAAGACAAAGACGAATTACCTTTCCAAGGGCATTGG